>NZ_JBTLRL010000015.1:0-97500 GCF_054482735.1 Pontibacter sp. CAU 1760 | reverse complement strand
GGTTTTGCAACTTTGTAGCCAGTAGCATATAGGCCCAAGTTGGTACGATCGCATCGGCGGTGCAGACGATGGCTATGTTCTTGCCCTCATACGCTGCCCAATCATTCTCTTTCACAAATGCCCGAAAGTCTTTTTCCTTTAAAATAAGACCATGGAACAAATTGTCTTTTATATCATATACTACACGCTCTCCAGGGTGCAGCAGTTCTTCGAGGTTTAGGGTAACCAGTGTGCTTTGCGCCACCTTATTTATTAACTCAGACATGTCTTTGATTTATTTAGTGCTTTTACTGGTTTTCGCTATATAAACATCCTTTAAATAGAAGGGTTCATAATACGCCACATCTTCAAATGCTTGTTGGTTATACTTGTCATATGCTAGCATACCGATTCTCTTGGCAGACGGGAGTATACCTTCTATAAACAGGGCGTTGGGGTTATCTTTCACTAATTCCTGAAACTTGGGTGCCCCGCTCCCAAAAAAGATAACCGGTTGCCGGGCCAAGTTGTTTTCAAATGTATGTGCATCCAACACAACAGGCTGAACAGGGTCGATCTCCTGCAACTCATGGTTCAGCAAACAAGTGTATACTTCCATACGCCGTGCATCCAGCATCGGGCAGAAAAGGTACTGCTCCGGATTAGGTGTAACTCCTATAACTTGGGCAGCCAATCCGTATAGGGTGGATACTTCCAATAAGGGAATATCCAATGCGTAACATAGCCCTTTCGCCGTAGAGGTGCCTATACGTAATCCGGTATAGGAGCCAGGCCCTCCTGACACTGCCACCGCACTTAAGTCGTGTAAGGTAGCGCCGCAGTTTTCTACTAACTGCGATACCATCACAGTAATGTGAGACGAATGAGACTTCTCTATCTGTAACTCGGAAGCCCCCAACAGTTGTTGATCATTGTACAAGGCAATGGAGCAAACATTAGTAGAGGTTTCGAGTGCAAGTAACAGGGCCATGTATGTAGCAAATAGTTAAGTTGTAAAATTAGCGGAAAGCAGCAAGAACAAAAATTGCTGCTTGCCTGAAAAGTAAAAAGGATCGTGCGCTTGACACGATCCTTTTTACTTATTGAGCTTTCTGATGTTTAGTTTCTTTTTAAGTAAGCATTGTATTTCTGCTGGTCACGCAGCACTTCTTTTGCCATCAGGATATTGGGGTCATCGTCGAAGGTGGCCTCTATAAAGCCTTTCTGCAAATAATAGCGTGAGGCGATCTCTGCTTCCAATACCTCCCTGATTTCTGCTTTGAAGCGTGTCAAGTCGTTTGCCTTATTATGCGACACCTTCTTTTTGATCGCATCCAGTTCTGCCTGGATATCCTCGTAATGCTTACCGTCTTTTGCTTGCTTCACTACATCATCCAGTTCTCGTTCGATGCCGGTGTTGTAAGAAACGTCTTTGCTGCCCAGAAAGGAAACAAACTTCTTGTACTCTTCATCACTTAACTCAAACTTTGATGCTACCGGAATACTTGGATGCTCCGCTTTAAACTTATTAGCATACTCAAAGAAGTGCCCTTTAGAAGCAATAGCTTTGGTAATATCAGAGTACTCCTGCTGTTTTACAGAAATATCCGGTGTTACGCCACCTCCATCGTATACTACCCGGCCGCTCGCAGTTTTGAAAGCCACCCGAAGCGAATCAGGAATCTTGCCTACGCTACCGTCTTCGTTGCGGTGGGTATAATCGATGGCCTGAATGCAGCGGCCACTCGGGATATAGTATTTAGCGGTTGTTACCTTTAGTTGTGAGTTATACGAAAGCGGGCGCGTGGCCTGCACAAGTCCTTTACCAAAGGTCCGCTCCCCAATCAGCACGGCCCGGTCGTAATCCTGCATCACGCCTGCCACAATCTCAGAGGCAGAGGCACTGCGCGAACTGGTCAGGATAACCAGGGGCATATCAACGTCCAAAGGCTCATCCAGCGACTTATAGGTCTTGTTCCATTCCGTTACTTTGCCTTTGGTACTCACTATGTCTTTGCCTCTATCCACAAACACGTTAGAGATGTTCACCGCCTCGTGCAACAGGCCTCCGGGGTTATCGCGCAGGTCGAAGATGATTTTCTCTGCACCCAGCTCTTTTAGTTTTTGCACCGCCATACGCACTTCCTTAGAGGCATCCACGGTAAAGCCAGACAGCTGGAAATAACCAATCTTGTCATCCACCATACCATAGTAAGGCACATTGTTTACCATGATGTTGGAGCGTGTGATTTCTATGGTCCTTGGTTTGGACTGGCCAAAGCTGCGCAGTTCTAACTTAATAGGAGTGTTCGCCTGGCCCTTCAGCAGTTTGCTCACGTCTGATGTAGACTTGCCAACCACATTCACGCCATCCACCTTCAGGATCTCATCCCCGATTACCAGACCAGCCTTTTGCGCCGGCGAGTTTTCGTAAGGCATCTGCACCACCACTTTGCCGTTTCGGCTGCCGATAATAGCACCGATACCGCCATACTGCCCCGTGGTCATGGTGCGGAAATCCTCTATATCGTCTTCGGGAATGTAATTGGTGTAGGGGTCCAGCGACTTGAGCATGGCATCTATACCCGCGCGCATCATTTGCGCAGGTGGTACTTCATCCACGTAATAGGTGTTCACCTCTTTGAAGAGCGTGGCAAATACGTCAAGGTTTTTGGCGATTTCGAAATAGCGCTCAGACTCTGTTTTGAAGGAAAACAGGCCTAAGGCCAAGGTACCGATCAGGAGACCGGCTATAGACTTCTTATACATAACTTCAGGGTTAGATAGGACGCAGTAAGACTACTTACTCAAACAACGCGCCAAACCTGAAATTAGTTTTTTCTGGATAGAATTGTAGGATTTTTTTTCCTTGCCAATGTAAAGGATGCCCAAAAGCCTTGGAGCCTGCTCCGGATTCTGGGAAAGCACCTGCTTGTTTAGACGGTACGCCTCCCGTATCTGCCTTTTCAGGCGGTTACGGTCGGTGGCGCGCTTGAAGTAGCGCTTAGAAACGGAGATGAGTACCTGCGGTTGGGCAGGCGGCATGTCTTGCGGCGTATGGTATACAAACCGCAGCGGATACACATTAAAAGAAGAACCCTTGCTAAACAGCAGCGCGATAAGGCGTTTGCTGCACAAGCGTTCTTCTTTTGAAAATGTATGAGAAAACGGTCGCTCTGCTTGAGAATCGTCAGCTGGCATTTGCATCAGCAAAAACGAAAAAGCGAAGCTATCCCCTGTTAGGGATTAAGCCGCCTTATGTCTTTTTTCGTCAGAAACAGATAGTCTCTTTCTGCCTTTGGCTCTTCTGCTGGCCAATACTCTTCTACCGTTAGCGGTCTCCATTCTTGATCTGAAACCGTGCTTGTTTCTTCTTTTTCTCTGAGAAGGCTGGAATGTTCTTTTCATCGTCTGCCAATGGTTTTATTATGGCCTGCAAAATTAAGGAACCTTTTGTAAATTAGCAATGCCATTCACGAACATTCTGCAAAAAACTGCCTTAATTGCCCTCCTGATTGCGTAAGGAAAGATTTTAGGTTCATTAATTTAACATTATACCCTGCTTTTGCATGCTATACTACCGCATTTCATATCAAAATCCGCTCTCTCATTTTGTACAGATCACGCTTACCATCCCGCACAACACGGTTTATGAGTTATACCTGCAGTTGCCGGCCTGGCGCCCCGGCCGCTACGAACTGCAGCATTTTGCACAGAAACTGCGCAACATCACGGCCAATGCCAACGGGCAGCCGCTCCCGATCAGCAAGGTAACCAAAGACAGGTGGCAGGTAGAAACCCAAGGTGCCGAAACGATAGAGGTCAGCTATAGCTTTTATGCACGACAGATGGACGCCGGCGGATCGTGGCTGGATGAAGAGCAGCTATACCTCAACCCCATCAATTGCCTGATGGCGGTGGAAGGCCGCGAGCAGGAGCCCTGCCAACTGGCTTTGGCCATGCCCCTACATTGGGAGGTTGCCTGCGGGTTACGGGAGATGGAGAAGCATGTGTTGGAAGCAGACAACTTTGACGCCCTGGCCGATAGCCCTTTTATTGCCAGCGGCAGCCTGCAAAGGCAAACGTTTGAAGTAGCAGGCACGCGGTTCCATATATGGCTGCAAGGCGATTGCCAACCTGACTGGCAGCGGATGAAGCAGGATTTTGAAGGGTATACAAAGGAGCAGATAGAGGTCTTCGGCGATTTTCCGGTGCCTGAGTACCATTACCTGAACGAGATACTCCCTTACCGCTTCTTCCATGGTGTAGAGCACAGCCATTCCACTGTTATTACACTAGGCCCTGGCGGACTGCTGATGCAGCCAAGCCTGTACAAGGAGTTTATAGGGGTGAGCTCACATGAACTGTTCCATACCTGGAACATCAAGAAGATACGCCCTAAGGAGATGCTGCCTTATAACTTTGCGCAGGAAAACTACTTCCGGACAGGATATGTGGCCGAGGGCGTTACCACTTACTACGGCGACTACATGCTGGCCCGCAGCGGCTTCTTCACGGCTGAGGCCTACTTTGCCGAGCTGAACACCACGCTGCAGCGCTATTTCGCCGACTACAGCCGCCATAACCTCTCCGTAGCCGACTCTTCTTTTGACCTTTGGCTGGATGGCTACAAGCCGGGCATACCGGACCGAAAGGTGTCGATCTACATCAAAGGTGCCCTCACAGCGCTGCTCCTGGACCTGCAACTGCGCGAGGCCACCCAAAATACAGCCTCCCTAGACACCGTGATGCGCCTGATGTGGGAACGGTTTGGGAAAAAGGGGATTGGCTATACGGAGCAGGACTACGCCCAACTGGTAGATGAGGTAGCAGGGCAGTCATTCCAAGCCTATTTCGACAAATACATCAATGGAACCGAGCCGCTTGAACCAGCCTTAAACGAGGCCTTGCACTCTGTAGGCTGCACCTTGACAGAGCAGGAAAACCCTTTGCTGTATGAAGGCAGGTATGGCTTTAAGATATCTCCGGAGCAGGTGACGAAAGTGATTGCTATAGCCCCGGATGCACCAGCCAGCCAATTGCTGAGCGTGGATGATGAATTGATAGCCGTAAACGGCCGAAAGATAGAGAACAACCTGCAGCAACTGCTCATGCTCTGGCCAGAGGGAGTAGAACTTACCCTGTTCCGCGAGAAGAAACTGCGTACTGTCACTTTGCAATCGTATGGCAAAAGCTATTTCAGCAAATACACGATTGAGAAGCGTCTTGATGCTACTGCTGCACAAAAGCAGAACTTCAAGCTGTGGCTAAAGCAGGATTTTTAGAACAGGACGTTAGATTTTAGATATTCCAATTATATGTTCATCCCAGCTCTGTTGTCATCTCGACCGTTGGGAGAGATCTGAGTGAACTTATACCCATGCATTATTTCAGATTTCTCACAGCGACGCAGGCGCCCTTTGCCTCTTGCCTAAAGAGTAATTAAAATAAAAAAAAGTCTAACGCCTAGTATCTGGCGTCTAACGTCTAATTAAACAGCAACTTCAGATAAAACGACGGTTGTTTCAGGCGCTCGCGCAGGTCAAGGTCATTGAACATGCAGGAGATGGTTTCAGCGAGGGCCTTGTTTTTGGAGGCCTTGGCGGCTACCTGGTTAAAGAGCCACGGATAGTCCAGTAGCTGCTGCATTCTGCGGCTTAACTTCAGTTCTTTCCACAGGCGATTGTATACGGCGGCATCATACCCCTTTAAGAAGTCCGCAGAGAAGTCCTGCTGCCCCAAGCACTGTGATGCCTGTTCTGCTGCCCACCGCCCGCTGATCATGGCATTGCTGATGCCCTCACCGGTAAATGGGTCGATCAGGGATCCGGCGTCGCCCAGCAGCATATAGTTGTCACCGGAGATGCTTCTTTTCTTGGAGCCCAGCGGCAGGCCATACCCTTTAATGTCGCCAACCAACTTGGCGTTGGCAAAGCGCTTCTGCAGTTCGGGGTGTGTTTTGATCATGCGCAGCATCTCTTTCTTCAGGTTCACTTTCTTCTTGCTCACTACGCTGCTCAGCATTCCGACCCCCACATTGGCATGTCCGTTTGGCAGCGGGAAGATCCAGAAGTAGCCTGGCAGAAAGTCTTTAAAGAAGTGTAGCTCGATGAAGTTATCCTTATCCAGCCCCACTACATTTTGATAGTACGCCCGCAGGCCCGCACAGAAATGCTCCGGTTCCTGCTCCTGTTTCGCCACATGGCGCGTAAAGCCCGACTGCGCCCCATTTGCCACTAGCAAGAGCTTTGTGTGCACTAACGGCTCCCCATCCTTCCCTGAAAGGATAAAGCTGCCATCCGGCTGACGCTCGTACTTTGTAATGTCTACTCCTTCCAGAAAATGCACCTCTGGGCGTTGCCGCACCTGCTCCACCAAGAAATTATCGAAATGGAGGCGCTTGGAGATATACCCTGCTGGTGTATCCTGCGAAGGCTGGTAGTTGTACTTAAAAGGTACACTGAGTTGATGCCCGCCAGGCGAGATGAAATGAATGCCCCATGAAGGCAGTTGCTCCGCTTGCTGACTAAACAGCACAGGCAAGTCTGATGAGATGCGCCGTAATTCGTTCACGACTTTGCCACTCAGGGCATCGCCACAAACTTTGTCGCGAGGGAAAGTTGCTTTGTCAATCAGGAGAGACGGAATGCCTTTGTTGGCCAGGTGAAGCGCTGCAGCAGCACCTCCGGGACCGGCACCCAAGATACAGATTTCGGTTTGGAACATGTAAGAATGAGCGATCAAAACGAAATATAGGGATTTGCCCTCAACTCTACATTTACTGTATCAATAAAAAAGGGAAAAGGACCTTGCGGTCCCCTTCCCTTTTAGTTTTCATAGCTGTTATTTTGCGTGTGTTGGTGCTACTTGTTGTTTGGCGTGTTATTGCCACCCTTCGCTAAGTTGCGGTTCGGGTTCTGCACTTTCGTAGCGTCTTTGTTTAGTGCATTACGATTCGGGCTGTCATCAATACGGCCCATTGGCTTGTTCGGATCAACCTGGTTTGGGTTATTCTTACTTAGCTCGTCTATATTCTTGTTATCTTTATTTTTAATGCTCATAATCCAATCTCCTCATTAGTTTCTAAATATTTTTACACCTTATGACTTCTTTTTGTTACAATTTATTTTAAACTAGAAGCGTCCGGCTTACCTGTATTTATACGTTATCGCAACAGCGCCGGGCAACAGCAACAGGTTAGTTTTTTGGGTATAAGGAGAGCAAGCTTCTCTGGAAAAACAGAAAAGGGAGGCCCTCGCCTCCCTTTTCTGTTTTCTGGTACTAAATGACTTATCTTATTTTAGTTCAGCGTCAAACTGCACCAGGTTTACAAATTGCTGCACGCGGTTCTCAATCTCGTCCTGCGACAAATTTTTCAGACGCTCTGTACCGAATTTCTCCACACAGAAAGAAGCCAGCGCAGAACCATAAATTACGGCGCGCTTCATGTTATCGAAGCTGGTGTTGCCGGTGCTGGCCAGGTAACCGATGAAGCCGCCCGCAAAGGTATCGCCGGCGCCGGTTGGGTCAAACACTTCCTCCAGTGGCAACGCTGGCGCAAAAAATACCTTCTCTTCGTTAAACAGCAAGGCACCGTGCTCGCCTTTCTTGATGATCAGGAACCTTGGCCCCATCTCCATAATTACCTTAGCGGCTTTAACCAGGGAATACTCGCCGCTCAACTGCCGCGCCTCCTCATCGTTGATCGACAGCACATCTACCAGTTTCATGGTTTGCTTCAGTTCGTCCAAAGCAATATCCATCCAGAAGTTCATGGTATCCATCACCACCAGCTTCGGGCGCTCGGTCAGGCGCTCGATCACAGTGCGCTGCACCTGCGGTGCCAGGTTGCCCAGCATCAGGTACTCGCAGCCCTGGTAACTTGCCGGAATAATCGGATCGAAATCGCCGAGCACGTTTAGCTCTGTTACCAGCGTCTCGCGGCTGTTCATGTCGTTAAAGTAGCGGCCAGACCAGAAGAAAGACTTCTCGTTCTCCTTCACCTGCACGCCTTCGGTGTTGATGTCTAACTGGTGCATCAACTGAATATGGTCCTGGTCGAAATCACCGCCTACTACCGACACGACGTTTACAGGCTTCACAAAATAAGAGGCCGACAAAGAGATATAGGTTGCCGCACCGCCTACAATTTTATCTGTTTTCCCGAAAGGGGTTTCCAGCGCGTCAAACGCCATCGAACCGACTACTGTTAAGCTCATATTTTTTAATTTTGAATGACTGATTTTTGAATGAGTGAATACTTAAAACTTGCAGGAAGCAGTTTAACCATCCATTCATACAATGTAAATAAAAAAAGCCCTTGAAGGTTTGCTTCAAGGGCTTGGGGTGGAAGATGGGGCTCGAACCCACGACCCCCAGAATCACAATCTGGTGCTCTAACCGACTGAGCTACAACCACCGTATTCTCGTTTGAGTGTGCAAATATACGGATGAAATCATACAATGCAATACCCTGACGCATTTTTTGTGTTTTTATTTCGCCAGCTTGCTTCCGCACCAGGGGCAGTAATTAATCACCACCATCGATGCGCTGCCGTTGTGAATAGGAATTCCAAAGAGCCCTTCATCCCATTTGTTGATGATCACCTCCGGGTCGTCATACCTTGTCTCGCCCTCCTCGTCTAGGCTTTCGAAGACCTTGTCGGCCAGCATCAGGCAGCAATACCCCTGGTAGTCAAACCCCTTGGCTTTCAGCTTTTCTGCAGTTGCCCAATTGTAGCATGCCTCGTCCTCGTGGATGGCGTCGCTGTAGGCTTCGTACTCCTCTGACTGCACCGTTTCTTCGGGCAACTCTTTCCCGAAGAAACGGTGATGCAATTCCTTAAACTTCTCTAACTCCATCCTATCTGTCGAAAAGCATTCTCTCCCCTTTTTTACTTTCGTCGAAAGCACCGTTTGCAAAAGCCAGGTGACCGGACACGATGGTATGGGTGATGCTGCTGCTGAAGGTATGGCCCTCAAACGGCGACCAATCGCACTTGTAGTAGGTGTTCGCTTTGGTAACGGTATAAGGCTTGTTCAGGTCCACTAGCACCAGGTCGGCCCAATAACCCTCGCGGATATACCCCCGCTCGCGCACGTTGAAAAGAATAGCTGGCGCATGACTCATCTTCTCTACCATTTTCTCTAAGGTCAGTTTGCCTTGCTTCACAAACTCCAGCATCATTTGCAGCGAGTGCTGGATCAGTGGCACCCCTGATGGCGCTTTTTTGTACTTGGCCTGCTTCTCCTCCCAGGTATGCGGGGCGTGGTCAGTGGCGATCACATCCAGTTTGTCTTCCAGGAGGCCTTTCAGCAGACCTTCTTTGTGGCGATGCTCTTTTATGGCCGGGTTGCACTTTATTAGTGTTCCGTATTTATCGTAATCGTCCTTGTCGAACCACATGTGATGCACGCACAGTTCCGCTGTGATGCGCTTCTCCGCCAGCGGGATGTCGTTGCGGAACAGCTTCAGTTCTTCTTCGGTGGAGATGTGCAGAATGTGCAGGCGCGTGTTATGCTTCTCGGCCAGTTTCACAGCCATAAAAGACGACTTGAAGCAAGCCGCCTCATTCCGGATCTCCGGGTGGCACTTAATCGGAATATCCTCGCCATACTTCTCCTCATAAATCGCCATGTTGTCGCGGATGGTCTGCTCGTCCTCGCAGTGCACGGCAATCGGCAGTTTGGCTTTCGAGAAGATCTGCTCTAGCGTTTCCTCGTTGTCCACCAGCATGTTGCCTGTGGATGAACCCATAAATATCTTAATCCCGCAAACCGTGTTTGGGTTTGTGAGCAATACCTCCGCCAGGTTATCGTTGGTGGCCCCCATATAGAAGGAGTAGTTGGCAAGCGATGTTTCGGCTGCGATAGCGTACTTGTCTGCCAGCAGTTCCTGCGTAACAGCGTTAGGCACGGTGTTCGGCATTTCCATAAACGAAGTCGTACCGCCTGCCACTGCTGCTCTCGCTTCGGTTTCTATGTTCGCCTTGTGGGTCAGGCCCGGCTCACGGAAGTGTACCTGATCATCGATCACACCGGGCAGCAGGTGCAAGCCCGTGGCATCGATGGTTTGTTCGGCCTCCGCAGCAAGGTTTTTCCCTATTTGCGCAATACGGCCGCCTTTTACCAGTACATCAGTAGCGGTAATGCTACCCTCATTTACGATTTGTGCGTTTTTGATCAGGATGGATGTCATAGGATGCAATTATGTAAGCTAATAAAGCAGCTGTTGTTCGCCACTAACGGCTAATATAAGAGTTATCGGGCTCTTTTACTGCCCCATCTGCCCAGAGTTATCCCGCAACCACAAAAAAGCCGTACTTTTGTAGACAATCACCAAGTATAAATTTGATTACCATGGCCGAAGAAGCAGAGAAAGAGATAACCACGTTCGAGGATTTTAAGCTGAACAAGCAGTTGCTGAACGCCATTGAAGAAGCGGGCTACGAAAAACCCACGCCCATACAATTACAGGCCATACCCCTGATCATGGCAGGCCAGGATATTCTGGGTATTGCCCAGACCGGCACGGGCAAAACCGCCGCGTTCCTGCTGCCGCTGATCATGAAGGTGAAGTATGCGCAGGGCCAGCACCCACGCGCGCTCATTATTGCGCCTACCCGCGAGCTGGTGATGCAGATTGAGGAGAATATTACCCTGCTGGCCAAGTATACCGACCTGCGTCATACCGCCATTTATGGCGGACTCGGCCCGAAAACGCAGATCGAGAACATTAGCCAGGGCATCGACATACTGGTAGCCACTCCCAAGCGCCTGATGGAGCTCTACCTGAAAGGCGACCTGATCCTGAAAGACCTGAAGACGCTGATTCTGGATGAGGCCGACAAGATGATGGACATGGGCTTTATGCCGCAGATCCGGCAGCTGCTGGAGGTGATTCCACGCAAGCGCCAGAACCTTTTGTTCTCCGCCACCATGCCTGAGAAAGTAGTGGAATTGTCAGAAGAGTTCCTGGAGTTCCCGACGCGGGTAGAAGTTACGCCACAAGCCACTACTGTAGATAAAGTGAGCCAGGTACTGTACCAGGTTCCCAACCTCCGCACAAAAATTGAGCTGTTAGAGCACCTGATACAGGATGCCGAAAACCTTAACCGCGTGATTATCTTTACCCGAAGCAAGAAGAATGCAGAGAGCGTTTCGAAGTTTATAGAGCACCGTAACTATGGCGAAGTGCGGGCCATACATGGCAACAAAGGCCAGAACACGCGCATTAATTCCATGGAGGCTTTCAAGGGTGGCGATATCCGCTTTTTAGTGGCGACCGATGTGGCAGCCCGCGGCATCGACGTAACCATGGTGAGCCACGTGATTAACTTTGACGTGCCGTTTGTGTACGAGGACTATGTGCACCGCATCGGGCGCACAGGCCGTGCAGAGCAAGAGGGGGCCGCCATTACCTTTGCCAACGAAGCGGAGATGCACCATATCCGCAAGATTGAGAAACTGATCCGCATGCAGATCCCTGAGTTACCAATGCCAGCGTCGGTAGAGGTTTTCAAAACGCCCTTTGAGGAGCAGCAGGAAATAGCCAAAGCCATTGACCACCAGAAGCGTCAGGACAACCCGGACTTCAAGGGGGCTTTCCATGAAAAGAAAGGCATACCGAAAGGAAAACCTAAGAAAAGCAAAGGCGACCCGAAAGCTTCCTTCTGGCAAAAAACAAAAAAGAAAGGCAGCAAGCGTAAGTAGCGCTTGTGCGTTTATACATCAAAAAAGGGAGCTTAACGGCTCCCTTTTTTGATGTATAAACTTCTCTACTGAAGATTGACTTTAAAAGAATTTAGAGGCTAGTTGGCCGAACTCATACACCACAAATGTCAGCGTGGCGCCCCAGAACAAGGAACTCCAAAGCATGTGCACGTAAATAAGCCGACGGGGTGCCCCTAGCAAAGCAGCCACTATCGTCCCGAATATGGGAGTAAGCAGGATGGGTGTCAGGAAAGCCACGCCGGTTACGCCAAAGCGCTTCCATACCATCACGATGCGTCGGTTCTTTCTGCTGAAGATGGGCTGCTGCTGTGCCTTCCGGCGCCGCGACAGCCATTTAGATACCGCATTCCCGATCAAGGAGAAAATCACCACACTCGTCATCATACCTGCCGCGGTCAGCAACACGGTTTCGAGGTATGATAGTCCAAGAGAGACCCCGGTGACAGGACCACCGAAAAATTTCACCATGCTGATCAGGTAAACGGATAGATACTTTATAAACTCCACAACCAAGCGCTAAAAGTGTAAACGAAATAAAAAACAGTGGCTCGGTATATACGCAGTTGGCACATAACCTGCTTCGGTACGGCTTCAAAAAATCTATCTAGAAAAATCAGGCAGCGCGTTAGGGAGAAACAACCTGCCTGGGGCATTAGTTCAGCTATATCTTCGGCCCAAAAGCCAAGTCCCCCGCATCGCCCAGCCCAGGCACAATGTAGGAGCGTTCGTTCAAGTGTTGATCAAGAGCGCCAAGCCAAATAATAGCCTCCGGCATTTCCTGCTGCACATGCGCCAGCCCTTCCGGGGCGGCTATGGCGGCAGCTACATGCACCTGCTTCGGCTCTCCGTGGCGCAACATGCCTTTGTATGATTTCACCAGCGAACGGCCAGTTGCCAGCATTGGGTCCGCGAGAATCAATATCTTGTCGTGCAGGTTGGTGGAGGCCAGGTAATCCATGTTGATTTCCAGTTCGGTATCTTCCTCCTCCACGCGGTGGGCACCCACAAATGTGCTGTATGCCCTGTCGAAGTAATGCAGCATGCCATTGTACAGTGGTAG
Source organism: Pontibacter sp. CAU 1760 (assembly GCF_054482735.1). Classification (NCBI taxonomy): domain Bacteria; kingdom Pseudomonadati; phylum Bacteroidota; class Cytophagia; order Cytophagales; family Hymenobacteraceae; genus Pontibacter; species Pontibacter sp. CAU 1760. Next base: position 84,728 of record NZ_JBTLRL010000015.1, on the reverse strand, counting down.
GCCCGCCCGCAGAATGGTAGCCAGCACCGGTTGCTCCGCTAACAGCATGGTTTGCGTATCGGCCAGTGGGGTTGTCAGTTCTGATTGCCTGTAAGGAAGCGTTTTCGAAATCTCATAGGCCAGCAACTCCCCTAAACGCTCCAGGTTTCGGCGGAAACGCATGCTGTCGCCGTGCACTTTTACATCGCGCAGCTCAGCAATAAAATGGTTTGCCAGCGAGGGCGTGTCAGTCAGGATGTGAAGTTTACTTTTTTCCATGTGCGGTACCAGGGTGTGAGTTGTCGGTTTAAAGATACGTAAGGCACCGGCGTTCCACCAAAGCCCGCATAGAATTTCGCCACCGACGGCACCATGCTGCCCTCAAAGTCGAACACACAAGCACTCCCTGCGTACCGCTGAATGCAGGCATCCAACAGGAAAGCCATGGCACCGTTTCGCTTCCCGGCGGCAGTAGAGGCCCCAAACAGAAAAATGATTTTCCCTGGTTCGTGCACCAGCAATGCCCCTGCCTGCAACTGCCCGTCTGCCCCCACCGCCTGCAATAACCCGGCAGCCTGCCGGCGTTGCAACGCAAGGTATAACTGCTGAAGCATTTGGTAATGCCTCGACCTCAGTTCACGCAGCTCCACGCCCTTGGTTTCCCGGAACACCCGGATCAGGGTATCTACCTCAGAGAGCGCATGCACCTCCAGACCGGCTTTTATGGCTTTGTTGATGTTACGCTTCTGGTTACTGTTGTACTGCTGGTATAAGGCTTGGTAAGGCAACTCCAGAGATAAATGGTAGGTTTGTCGCTCGCTGCCATGATACTGCGGTATGCCGGAGGCTAGCTTATTTTGTGTGTTCAGCTGCAGGTATACTTTTCGATAGGAAGGCGGCAACAGGTTCAGGTAGATGCTTACCTCCCGATTAGTGCTCTCAGTGGTGGTAAATAGCCCCAACTGCTGCGTGAAAAGTGGCTGTTGCACCCGCCATACCCCCATTCGCCGGGCCAGCGGCAGCGGAAAAACGGAGACATAGCGTCCTTCCTGCTCTTCCACCACAGCATCCCAGCGTGGGCATACGGCATCCAGATACCACGATTGGCCATAGATAATTCGCTCTGCCGCGGCATGTACACAGGCATCCCAGGCTGTTTTGTTTATCTGATGATGCCGCAGGTAGCGTAGCATGGCGTGCTTATTAAGGTGGTTGCTCCCGCTAAAGTATAAATTCATATGGTTTCCCGAAAAAATCAAGCGACAAAACAGTACATTCGCATTTCAGAATCTTACCATCCCCTGAAACAGCTTATGCCCATGAAACATGTTTTTTGTGCCCTTGCCCTACTGCTGACAGCCGGCTTTTCGGTGCAGGCGCAGGATGTTTATGTCCCTTATAACCCCGATGTATACCATTGGATTGATCGTTACCAGATCAAGTATGGCGATCGGGTACCTTCGCTGCAAACGGCTGTAAGGCCTTATGGACGTGCCGACGTGGCCGACCTAGCGGAGGTAAGCGCACGCAACGGCCACAATGCCGTTGACCAGTTTAACGCGCAGTACCTCCTCAACGACAACTGGAACTATACCGACCAGGCGCGCAACGACAGCGACCGACCTGTCCTGAAGCACTTCTTCCGTAACAAAACAGACCTATACCACTTCCAGAATAAGAATTTCACGGTTCGCGTGAACCCTGTCCTCCATTTTGAGTTGGGGCTGGATAACCAAACCGAAGGGGTACGCTACGTGAACACCCGGGGCGTGCAGGTAGAAGGGTCCATTGACGAGCGCTTTGGCTACTATGCCTTTATCGGTGAAAACCAGGCCCGCTTCCCGGGGTATGTGAACGACCGTATCTTGCGTGACAATGTGGTGCCGCACGAGACTTTCTGGAAAAAATTCAAGGAGGATGGGTATGACTTCATCACCGCGCGCGGTTACCTGAACTATGCCCTCAGCGACCATGTGGAGATACAGCTCGGCCACGACCGCCACGTGATTGGAGACGGTGTCCGCTCCTTAATCTATTCAGACTACGCTCCCCCTGGATTTTTCCTGAAGCTGAATACCCGTGTCTGGAAGCTGCATTACATGAACCTGTTCCAGGAGCTTATCTCTGAATTTCGGCGTACCGGGCGCGATGAGCTGTTCCCTAAAAAATACATGGCCTTGCACCGCCTGGGGGTGAATGTGACCAATAACTTCAACATAGGACTGTTTGAGCAGATAGTTTTCGCTCGCGGCAAAGGCAAGTTCGAGCTACAGTACCTGAACCCCGTTATCTTTTACAGAAGCATTGAGCAGGGCCTCGGCAGCGAAGACAACGCCATGCTGGGTGCCGACTTCCGATGGAACATTCAGAATCGGGTGCAACTGTATGGCCAGTTGATGCTGGATGAGTTTCTGCTGAACGAGGTAAAAGGCGGCAACGGTTGGTGGGCCAACAAGCAGGCGGGCCAGATCGGTGCCAAGTACATCGATGCTTTCGGACTGAGCAACCTGGACCTGCAAAGCGAAGTGAACATCATCCGGCCTTATACCTACCAGCATACCGATAAATTCACGAATTACCAGCATTACAACCAACCGCTGGCGCACCCCATCGGGGCCAACCTGTATGAGTTTGTGGGCATGGTCCGGTATCAGCCGCTCCCCCGCCTTAACCTGAAGGCTCAGGCTATCTTCACGCAGTATGGCCAGGATACGGACAGCCTGAACTACGGCGGCAATGTGCTGCTCTCTTACCTGGACCGTGTAAGCGATTATGGCAACGAGATTGGCCAGGGCGTAACCACCAACCAAGTATACCTGGATCTGACAGCTTCTTACCAGATCCGGCATAATGTGTTTCTGGACCTGAAGCAGGTAGTGCGGCGTGCAGATGCTGAAGTAGATGCGATGGACCACAACACCTACTTCACGTCTTTCGCCTTCCGCTGGAACATTCCGCAGCGGCTGCATCAATTCTAACCAAGTATCAACCCTTAAGCAGAAGCGGCAGAACCATACATTCTGCCGCTTCTGTTTTATGCCTTTTAATAAGTATCTTTGCAGCGGCTTATGCAGCGGCGGTATGCTGCGCTAAGCCTGTAATTATTGAAACGCTGTAAGGCGCTTCCCATGTAGTTGCTGGCCATAGCAACACCACTTTTACCACGCATGAAGACTTACCTTCGCATTCTGCAGTTTGCCAAACCGTATAGCCGGTTTGTTCCGCTGTATTCCCTATATACTATCCTGGGCATTGTTTTCGGCCTCTTTAACTTCACGCTTATTATTCCGCTGCTGAATGTGCTTTTCGGGGAGGTGAGCCCGGAGGAGGCTGCGGCCATGACGGCTGTAAAGCCTGAGTTTAGCCTCAATATTGAGTTCCTGAAGGATTTCTTTAACTACTATTTCGGGCAGATTATCCTGGAAGAGGGCCGCGAGGGCGCTTTGCTGTTTGTCTGCTTGCTGGTAGTAGCGTCTGTTTTCCTTGCGAATCTGTTCCGCTACCTGGCGTTTCGGATTGTGGGGGCCCTGCGGGCGCATGTGGTGCGCAACATGCGCCATACCATCTACCAACGCATAACGGAACTACAACTGGGTTACTTCTCCAACGAGCGCAAAGGCGACCTGATGACGCGCCTCACCGTGGACATTCAGGAGGTAGAAAGCTCGGTGGTGAGCACGCTGACGACGGTAGTGCGCGAGCCGATCTCCATCATCGCTTTCTTCGTGATTCTGTTCACGATGTCGGTGAAGCTGACGCTGTTTACGCTGTTGCTGCTCCCTATTTCGGGCGGTATCATTGCGGGTATCTCCAAGCGTTTAAAGCGCCGGGCCAAGCAGGGGCAGGATTCCCTGAGTTTTATCCTCACCATCATCGACGAAACCCTAAGCGGGATGCGCGTGATTAAAGCTTTCAATGCCGAGCCTTTTATACTGGGTAAGTTCCATCAGCAAAATAACCGCTACGCGCATATTCAACGCTCTATTGCCCACAAGCGCGATCTGGCTTCTCCCCTTTCCGAGTTTATGGGCGTAACCGTGGTAGCAGGCCTGCTATACTATGGCGGTAACCTGGTACTGAACCAGCAATCAGAACTGACCCCGGCAGAGTTTATCACTTACATTATCCTGTTCTCGCAGGTGCTGGTGCCAGCCAAGGCCATGTCCTCGTCGTTCAGTAACATCCAGCGCGGATTAGTTTCGGGGGAGCGGGTACTGCAGGTGATCGACACCAAGCCGCAGATCGTGAACAAGCCAAACGCCAAGGTGCTGCCAGCCTTCACGCAGGGGATCGAGTTCCGGGATGTGTGCTTTGGCTACGGAGGCAAGCCGGTGCTGCAGGACATCAGCTTTACGATAGAAAAAGGCAAGACCGTGGCGCTGGTGGGCCCGTCGGGTGGCGGAAAGTCCACACTCGCCGACCTGCTACCCCGTTTCTACGACCCAACTGCAGGTGCCATCTACATCGACGGGCATGACATTCGGGAATATACCATGGAGTCGGTGCGCGATAAGATTGGGGTCGTAACGCAGGAATCGATTCTCTTTAACGACACCATTTTCAACAACATCGCCTTCAATAAAACCGACGCGACGGAAGAAGAAGTGATTGCGGCCGCCAAAATCGCCAATGCCCATGAGTTTATCATCCAATCAGAGGATGGCTACCAAACCGTAATAGGCGACCGGGGAGGAAAATTATCTGGGGGCCAGCGGCAGCGCCTGAGCATCGCCCGCGCTATCCTTAAAAACCCGCCGATCCTGATTTTGGATGAAGCGACTTCAGCGCTCGACACGGAATCGGAGAAGCTGGTGCAGGAGGCCCTAACCAACCTGATGAAGAACCGGACCTCCATTGTGATTGCGCACCGCCTTAGCACCATTCAGCACGCTGACGAGATACTGGTACTGCAGCAGGGCCGTATTGTGGAGCGCGGCACCCACGACGAGTTGCAGCAGCACAGCGGCTTGTACGCGCGGCTTACGCAAATGCAACTTACCGTATAGCATAACTGTTACCCCACAACGCAAAAGAGGCGGCAGTGCCCGCCATTTCATTCATACATGACAGCAACAACCACTATACTCACAGAACTCACGCAAGCACAGGAAGTGCTGACCAACTTTCTGCAAAACGAGCAAAACATCCTGGCCATTGAGCAGGCAGCCAACACCATGGCCGAGGCGATACAGGGCGGCGGCAAAATATTGAGCTGCGGCAACGGCGGCTCGATGTGCGACGCTATGCACTTTGCCGAGGAACTCACGGGCCGCTACCGCAACGACCGACGCGCTTTGCCAGCCATTGCCATTGCAGATGCCAGCCACATGAGCTGCGTCAGCAACGACTATGGGTATGATGCCGTGTTCTCGCGCTATCTGGAGGCGCTGGGAAATACCGGCGACGTGCTGTTGGCCATTAGCACCAGCGGCAACTCCGCCAACGTGCTGAAAGCAGCCGAAGTAGCCAAAGTAAAGGGCATGAAAGTAGTGGGGCTGACCGGCAAAGACGGCGGTAAGCTGGCACCGCTCTGCGATGTAGAGATACGCGTACCGCACATGGGCTATGCCGACCGGGTGCAGGAGATTCACATCAAGGTAATCCATATCCTGATTTTGCTGTTGGAGCAGCAACTGGTTTAACCATACTCACACTTAAAAAGGGAACGGGCTGGAAAGATAATCTCTCCAGCCCGTTCCCTTTTTAGAATATATGCTTGCCCCTACTGCTGTGGCAGGTATACATCAATGGTGGTGCCCTCCCCTAGTTTGCTGCTGACATCAATGTAGCCATTCGCGTTCTCAACAATGCGCTTCACAATGTATAAACCGATGCCTGAACCCTCTACGTGGTCGTGGAGGCGCTTGAACATGCCGAAAAGCTGGTCTGTCTGCTTCATATCCACCCCGAGGCCGTTGTCCTGCACCCGCAGCCGCACAAAGTTATCCTGCTGCGTGGTGCTTACCTTTACTACCGCATCCCGCTCCGGCGAACGGTACTTGATGGCATTGCTCACGAGGTTGTACACAATACTGCGCAGGTTCTTTCTGGAAAACTTTAAGGCAGGCACTGCTTTGAAGTCTGATGTTACAGTGGCTCGTTCCCTTTTGATGAGTTCCACAATGCTTTCGTTCACCTCTTCCAGCAAGTCCTGCAGGCCGATGTCCTCTGAGACATCTTCGCTGCTGCGCTGCGTTTTCGAAATATCCGTCAGGTCCTCAATCGTTTTCTTGAAACGCACAATGGCCTTGTCCATCATACCCAGCAGCGGCTTGATGTTCTCTTCCGGATCTCCCATTTCTTCGGCCAGCGCCTGCAGCAAGCCCTCCAGGTTGGTGACAGGCGCACGCAAATCATGTGAGGCAGTGTAGATAAAGTTATCCAGGTCTGCGTTGGTGCGGGTAAGCTCCTGGTTCTTCTGGCTCAACTCGGCGTTAGCTTTCTCGAGCTGTGTCTGTGCCTGGGCAAGGTCTTCCATGGCCATACGCTGCTCGTGTATGTCGGTGCTGGTTCCAAACCACTTCATCACGTTACCACTTTGGTCGCGGAGTGGCAGGGCGCGCACAATATGCCAGCGATGCACTCCGTCTATTTGCTTGATCCGGAAAACCGTTTCATAGTTATTCCCGGTTGTAACGGCTTCCGTCCATACTGCTGTTACCTTTTCCAGGTCGTCGGGGTGCACAGCCTTTAGCCATGTTTCCCCCAAGCCATATATGTTAGGGTCCTGGTCACTGTAGTGGTTTAGCCAGCGTTGATTGATGTAGTCCAACTCGCCCGCTGCATTAGCCGTCCAGGAAAGCTGCGGCATGGCCTCCAACACCAACCGGAAACGTTCAGCGCTTTCCATGATCTCCTGCTGTGCCTGCTTCTCGCGGGTGATGTCGCGCACCTCAACCACAGTACCTACCGGTATGCCATTCTCTTTAATAGGGCTGGCTGCGCAGGATACCGGGAAGAACGTGCCATCCTTACGGATAAAGATATCCTCGTGCGCCCGCACCGAATTGTCCTGGGGCAGGGCACGGTCTATCGGGCATTCTGCCATCGGGTAATGGGTGCCGTCTGGGTGGGTATGATGTATAAGGTCGTGCAGTGGCTTCTCCCTCACCTCCGCCATTGTAAAACCGGTCATGGCTTCCGCCGCAGGGTTCATAAAGGTGCAGATGCCATTTTCATCCATCATAAACAAGGCCGCCGTGGCATTGTCGGTGATGGTTTTAGTGATGCGGTTCTGGTAGTTTAACTCAGCCGTCCGTTCCTTCACCCGTCCATCCAGGTCTTTATTCAGGGCCAGTAAGTCGCCGTTTGCTTTGCGCAGGTTGTCTTCCAGCGCTGTACGCTCATTCAGTAACTGCTTCCATTCTATGGCTGTGCCAGCAAGGCCTGCCGTTAGCTCCAGCAGCCCCTTCTCCTCTTCCAGCGGTTTCCTGACGGTGCTATAATACATGGCGAAGGTGCCCAGCACTTTCTGCTTATCCGAAGAGAAGATCGGCTCGGCCCAGCAAGAGCGCAGGCCATAATCCAGGGCAAAGGAAAAATTTTTCCAATTCTCGCTAGTGGCAATATCTTCTATTACTACCCTGCCCTGCATAAAGGCAGCCGAACCGCAGGAACCTGCTTTAGGACCAATTTTCAAGCCATGGATAGCTTGTACATAGCCTTCCGGAAGATCGGGAGCACTGCCTGTATACAGGGTTTGTGTCTGTTCGTCAACCAACAGGATAGAGCATTTCATGTCTTTATTAGAGGTCTGAACGGCGCGTATCAGCATCTCCAGCACCTCGGGCAAGGGGCAGCCCAGCATAAGCTGCTCCCGAAGCTTATGCTGGGCTTGGGTAAAGATAGCCAGTACACTTTTATTTAAGGGCGACGGAACAAGTACTGCTCCTTGGTCATTCTGTTCAGTCTGCATGTAAATTCGGTTACCTCGATGCACGTTTTAAAGGCTCAAACAGCATGCTAATACGCTTAGGTAAGCTTGCCGGTTCACCCCTGTTAAGCACAAATGTAAATACAAAGTTCAGATGTTGATGATACCGATTAAACTTTGTTAACTTGGCTTGTGTTGGCACGATAAAATCACATCTAACATTGCTACTATACCTAAAATGCTCATCAAATCATTTGGCAGCGCCGTGCAGGGCGTTAATGCCTATACCATCACGATTGAAGTAAACGTAAGCGCCGGCACTAAATACTTTCTGGTGGGCTTGCCCGACAATGCCGTTAAGGAAGGAGAGCAGCGGATTGAGTCGGCACTGAAGCAGTATGGGTATAAAATACCGCGGCAGAAGATCGTTATCAACATGGCTCCTGCCGATATCCGCAAAGAGGGTTCCGCTTATGACCTCCCGATTGCGATGGGCATCCTGGCAGCCTCGGGCCAAATGGCGCCGGACAAGGTGGGGCAGTACATGATTATGGGCGAGCTGTCGCTGGATGGTTCGCTGCGACCGGTGAAGGGTGTTTTGCCCATTGCCATACAGGCCCGGAAAGAGGGGTTCAAGGGCATTATACTGCCTGCCCAAAATGCCACGGAAGCCGCCATCGTGAATAACCTGGATGTGATCGGGGTAGCCAATATCCTGGAAGCCATTGAGTTTCTGGATGGCAAGCGTGACATCCCACCCCTGGTCATCGACACCCGCGAGGTGTTCCAGAATACGGTGGACCTTTACGCTGCCGATTTTGCCGATGTGCAGGGCCAGGAAAATATCAAACGCGCCCTGGAGATTGCTGCCGCCGGAGGTCATAACGTGATCATGATCGGGCCGCCGGGTGCAGGCAAAACCATGCTGGCCAAGCGCCTGCCTTCCATCCTGCCGCCCCTCTCGATGCATGAGGCCCTTGAGACGACCAAGATACACTCCGTGGCAGGTAAACTTGGCGAAGCCGCCTCGCTCCTGACCACCCGACCCTACCGTTCGCCACACCATACCATCTCCGACGTTGCCCTGGTAGGTGGCGGCGGGGTACCGCAACCCGGCGAGATTTCCCTGGCGCACAATGGCGTGTTATTTCTGGACGAATTGCCGGAGTTTAAGCGCACCGTGCTGGAGGTAATGCGACAGCCACTGGAAGAACGCCGCGTAACTATTTCCAGGGCAAAATCTACGCTTGACTTCCCGGCAAACTTTATGTTGGTGGCCAGCATGAACCCCTGTCCGTGTGGCTACTATAATCACCCGGACAAGGAATGCGTGTGCGGGCCAGGCATTGTGCAGCGCTACCTGAATAAGGTAAGTGGCCCTCTGCTCGACCGTATCGACCTGCATGTGGAAGTTACGCCGGTTACGTTTGATGAGATGATAGCCACTCGCAAAGCCGAAGACAGCGCCACTGTGCGTGAGCGCGTAGAAACAGCCCGTATGCTGCAGACCGAACGCTTCAAAGATGTGCCGCAAATACACTCTAATGCCATGATGCCCTCTCAGATGGTGAAGGAGGTTTGCCAGATAAATGAGGCGGGCCGTACGCTGCTAAAAACCGCCATGGAAAGGCTTGGCCTCTCCGCCCGCGCCTATGACCGTATTCTGAAGGTAAGCCGCACCATTGCCGACCTGGCCGATAGCGACACCATCAAAATAGAGCACCTGGCAGAGGCTATTCAGTACCGGAGCCTCGACCGTGAAGGCTGGGCAGGGTAGAGTTTTTAACCTCACCATTTTGCCTACAGGTGCAGTGCATACCCGCTGCACCTGTGCTGCTTTATACCACCCCCGTTCGCTGATTCCCGCTCAGTGTGCATCCCCTAAATTTTAAATGAATTTATATACTTTTCTCTAGCCTGTGCGTAATAGCCTTACACTGTGCAAAGGACTTTTGCGGCCTGAAGCTCAACCAACAGTGTTTTAGCAAAATACGACCATGAAAAAGACGATTCTATTTTTTGCATTCATTTTAACAACCGTGGTGGCTGCCCAAGCGCAGACGCCGCGCTTTGGTATCCGTGCCGGTGCCAACTATTCAGGGTTGTCAGGCGATGACCCGACCGCGTACTCAGACAGAATGTTTGGGTTCCATGCTGGTGTAATCTCTCAGTTCTCCCTTTCTTCTGACAACTTTTTTGCGATACAGCCGGAAGTGTTGTTCTCGAAAAAAGGTGCTGAGTCCAAAGACGATAACCGTAAGATCAAACTCAGCTACATTGATGTGCCAGTACTGGCCAAGATCAACGCTGGCCCACTTTACTTTGAGGGTGGCCCGCAGGTATCCTTCAGAATTGGTGGCGATATAGAGGAAGGTGGCAATAACGTCATCGACAACCTGGACTTCTACAAAGCTACCAGCTTTGGCTATGCTGCCGGTGTGGGATTAGCATCTACGCCACTGGGCCTGAGCATCGGGGTACGCTATAACGGCGACGTCTCAAAACTGAATGATGACACAAATATTTCGGATAGACGCAACGATGTGTTCATGCTTACAGTAGGTTATATGTTCCCGAGCAGATAATCGCACGTGCATTAGTACAACCTAAGACTATGAAAAAAATGAAGAGCCCGGCTTAGGCCGGGCTCTTTTATTAAACAGTGCTGCTTATCAAGCACTTATATTAAAGTGAAAAATATTTTGCCATTCTATATAGGCTTCAGCTATGTTTTGGCCTGCTTCTTGCAAATCGCTTCTCTGAACATCTAGCCCGGCAAAACAAAGCCTTGGCAGATGTGTTATCACAACTTAACCTTTATCTATTAACCCGTACGCAGCCTTTTACAGGCATGTACTCAAAACAGATTTAACTTATGAAAAAGCTATTATTCTCACTCGCTCTGGCCTTCGGCTCTTTTGCTGCGGCAAACGCTCAGTCTGGTATTGGTATCAGAGGAGGCGCAAACTTTTCTAACCTGGAGGGCGACCTTAAAAATGAATCACGCTACGAAAACAAGCTTGGCTTTCACGCGGGCCTGACGTTCGGTATTCCAGTGGTGCCGGACTTCTTCTTCATCCAGCCGGAGCTATTGTACTCTAACAAAGGCTTTAAATACGAGGATTCTCAAGTGACTACACCTATTGGCTCTGGCACGCGCGAAGGCGAGATGAATTATAATTACATTGACCTACCTGTGCTGGCGAAAATTAAAGCCGGGCCAATTTACTTCGAGGCAGGCCCGCAGGCCTCCTACCTGTTAAGTGTTAAAAACAAGATAAACGAAGAGGTGAACGGGCAGCCGTTTTCCTCTTCCACCACAGAGCGTGACATTGATGGCTTTAAGCGCTTTGAGGTAGGGTATGCGGCCGGTGTAGGCTTTGCCACCCGGAGCGGTATCAGCTTGGGTATGCGCTACAACGGCAGCCTGACAGACTTTGTGGACAATAACCCAGAAGAGTATTTCGAAGGCGACCTGACCAATGCGCGCCACTCTACGATCATGGCTACGATTGGCTTCACCTTCGGGAAGTAATTCCGCGGCTTTACAGCAAATTAACTCTTCCCGCTTCGCCCTTTTGGGGTGGAGCGGGATTTTTGCTTTTAGGGGCTCCTATAAACCATTTTGCCAGTGGCAGAGTAAATACCCCATATACCTCACGCTATACCTCCGCTATGAAAAAGACACTGCTGCTGTTTGTATTGCTATTGGCCCCTGTAGTATGGGCGCAGGCCCAGTATGCCCGGCTTGGGGCAAAAGGCGGTGGCGGCTTTGCCAGCCCGCATGGCTCCGATGGCTCCTCTGATTATACCAATTACCTGGGGGTATACCACGCCGGGGGTGTCGTTAGCTATGAGTTTGTGTCGCGGATAGCGTTGCAGGCGGAGTTACTGTATGCTCAGAAAGGATTTATTTACGACAGCTACAGCCTGAACCTGAGTGGCGACCTGAACGGCGACCTGCGCCTGCACTACATTGAATTACCGTTGCTGTTTAAGCTGCAGAAAGGCGGACTGTTCGTGGAAGGAGGTCCTTATGCGGCTTACCTGCTTAGCGCGAACGATGACTTTAACATCAGCACCAGGGGCACCAACCCGTCTGTTAACCCGCCTGACTTTTACGCGTCTGATCGTTTGAACGACTTCGATTATGGCTACACGGTGGGGTTAGGCATTATGCTGGACAACGGCTTTTTCGTGAGTTTCCGGAACACCGGCGGCTTTCGCTCCATCACCACGGACCTAGACCAGAAGAACCTGGATTTCAGGCTAAGTGTCGGTTACCTGATCCCGCCGCCCAACCCCGTGAACATGATGCGCTGGTAAACACAGCAGGCCCGGCTGTAGCGGATACAACCGGGCCTGCTGTGTTTTATGAATGGTTTCTCCGGTTACTTTTTCATCTCGGCGAAGTGCTTGTAAAACAACGGGATGGTTTCGATGCCTTTCATGTAGTTGAATACGCCAAAATGCTCGTTCGGGGAATGTATGGCGTCTGTGTCCAGGCCAAAGCCCATCAGCACAGAGTCAAGCCCCAGCTCCGACTTGAACATGGCCACAATCGGGATGGAGCCCCCGCTGCGCACCGGGATTGGCTTTACGCCAAATGCCTCTTCGTAGGCTTTAGAGGCTGCCTGGTAGGCTACCGAATCGGTCGGGGTTACTACAGGCTCGCCGCCATGGTGCGGTTTCACGACCACTTTCACGCTCTTAGGCGCAATGCTTTCGAAATGCTTCTGGAACTTCGCTGTGATTTCCTCTGAAGACTGGTCAGGCACCAGGCGCATCGAGATTTTGGCAAATGCCTTGGAGGCGATCACTGTTTTAGCCCCCTCGCCGGTATACCCTCCCCAGATGCCATTCACATCCAGCGTTGGCCGGATGGAGTTGCGTTCCATGGTGGTATAGCCTGCCTCGCCGTGCACATCGCTCAGGTCCAGCGCCTTTTTGTATTTCTCTAAACTAAACGGCGCACGGGCCATCTCGGCGCGCTCCTCCTGGCTCAGTTCCTGCACATTGTCGTAAAAACCGGGTATGGTAATGTGGTTGTTCTCGTCGTGCAGCGAAGCGATCATCTGGCAAAGGATGTTGATCGGGTTGGCTACCGCACCGCCGTACAAACCAGAGTGCAGGTCGCGGTTCGGGCCGGTTACCTCCACCTCTACATAGCTCATGCCGCGCAAGCCAGTCGTGATAGACGGTGTATCGTTGCCCAGCATGCCTGTGTCCGAGATCAGGATGACGTCTGCCTGCAAGCGGTCTTTATTCTCTTTTACAAAAGTAGCGAGGTTGGCTGACCCTACTTCCTCTTCCCCCTCAATCATAAACTTCACGTTACAGGCCAGGTTGCCTGTCTGTACCATCGTCTCGAAGGCTTTTACGTGCATGTACATCTGGCCTTTGTCGTCGCAGGCACCGCGGGCGTATATCTTGCCGTCCTTGATCACGGGCTCAAATGGCGGCGAGTTCCAGAGTTCGTAAGGGTCAGCGGGCTGCACATCGTAATGTCCGTATACCAGCACCGTTGGCAGGCTCGGGTCTATGGTTTTCTCTCCGTACACAATCGGGTTGCCAGCTGTTTCGCAAAGCTCCACATGGTCGGCTCCGGCATCGCGCAAGCGCTTCTGTAATAACTCTGCGTTACGCAGCACATCCGCTTTAAACTTTGGGTCGGCACTGACCGATGGGATGCGCAGCATTTCCAGCAGTTCTTCTATAAAGCGGTCTTTGTTGGTGTTGATATAGGTATTCATAGTTAGAGAGAGTAGTTATTTGATTATAAAATTAAGATAAAAAGCCACCCGTGCGGAGGCAGGATGGCTTTGAGAGGTATGGTTAAGGCAAGAACATCAGCTTAGCGTTTCCGGCCAAGGTGAATATTTGCTTTGCTCTCCTCACCCGCCAGAAGCCGGTTGATATTTTTACGGTGGGTGAATGCCACCACCGCAAACAGCAGAAACCCGAAGATGATCAGAATAGGGTTTTCGGGATAAAAATTTGGCAGCAGCAGTAAAAGCGGGAAGGCCAGCGCGGCTATCATAGACCCCAGCGAGACATACTTGGAAGTGAACAGCACCACTACGAAAATAAGGATACACAGCAATGCCACCACCGGCTCGATAGCCAGCATCATACCCAGCAAGGTTGCTACACCCTTACCTCCCACAAAGCGCTCGTACACCGGGAAAATATGGCCTACAACACTTAGAGCACCGAAGATCAACTGATAGATAACCAGGTTCTCAGGGGAAATGACATTAAAGATAACCAGTAGGCCCGCCAGCGAGGTAGCCACCCAACCCTTAAAGATATCGATCAGCATTACGATGGTGCCCGGCTTTTTGCCCAACACCCGGAAAGTGTTGGTGGCGCCAGAGTTTCCGCTGCCGTGCTGCCGGATATCCATGCCGTAATAGGCTTTCCCGATCCAGACAGCTGTACAGGCAGAGCCTATTAAATAAGCAGCAATACCAAGTATGCCAATCAATAAAAAATCCATAAGTCAATCTGTTTAAACCTGCCCCTGCACTCCGGAGATCGTTGTTCCACCACAGGTACCCTCTGCAAATGATAAAAGGGTTCAAATATAGACATTTTTACATTTTTGCCCAATTTTTAACCCTCCTAAGCTTGTATACGCGGTTGGCGATGGGCATGGTTATACCCTTACCAGGCTGCTTCCTCAAATAGGGAAGGGTCTTTTTTCTTCCTGCGCTTCTTACTGCGTTTTTCCTTTTGTGGCAACTCCTCCAAATAGTCAAAGTTTCCGGTAGGCTGCGGCTGCACTTGCTCCGAGGCTACTTTAAAGCTTTCTTTCCCTGTGAGGTAGTTTCTGCGGTATGTCTCCACAAACAGATTCTTATCAAACTCCTCGCTCAGGTAAATACTGTATTTGCTGGTGGCCCCACGGCTATACTTTGATTTGGAGCCAATAGCCTTATTAAATTTCTCATCTGAAGAAGCCATCGTCAGTCCGTTCTCAAAATAGCTGAAGTAATACCAGGTATAAGGATCTGCCTGTAGGTATAGGTTTACCACCGGTAGGCCGGCCATGTCCTGCCGCAGCTCCAGGTAGCCGTCCAGGCGGGTGTTTATGTCTTCTTTCAGGATATTGGAAAGGCTGATCTCCCCAACACTGTACCAGGCTTTCTGCTGGTTAGACCACTCCAGCTTCACTTCAGGCAGCACCAGACTGCGCACTAGTTTCCGGGATGCTTTCGGGAGCGGGACATACGCCCGGCTGGCTTCCTGCTGGTATTGCCGCACCTCTTTTTCACCGATCAGCGCGCCCAGCTTATACAGCAGCGACTCATCGGTTTCAGGCATTCCTAACCCGGCTACTGCATTGGCGCGCAGGGTATGGGCCATAGCCGAGAGCGCTTTGGATGGCAGGGTCAGGTCGAAAGCCAATAGTGCATCCAGGGTATACTGCTGGCTCTCCGTTTGTGCCTTGCCACTGCCAGCTGCTTCGATATTGAAGTTTTTGGAAGGGGGCAATAAGCTGAGTTTTCCTTCGAAATGCGTGGTGTTGGTAGCCTCGTGGTATTGCAGCAGGTTGCCCTCATAGGTCTCGCCGGATACTCTGCGCTCCTGCCCCAACTGAAACGCTTTCTGCTCTTTACTGTAAGAAAGCTGGCCCTCCACAGTAAATAAATCCACGTCATCGGGTGCCTGCTTCCTGGACACAAACGTGCTGTAATAGTCTCCGGTACCCATAGAAAGGTGCAGCCCCGTGAATAGCGGCGTACCATCAGTAGCGGTTGGTTTGAAAATCGGGATAGAGAGGTCGGCAGGGTTCAGCGTGTCTTTTTTGTACGGAAACCAGTCCGAATCACTGGGGTTGCCGGTAAAGTTCAGCTTCAGCTCCCCGTCAAAGTCAAGGTGCTGGCGGGGAACCTGCATGGTTACCTGCCCACGGTATAAAACCCGCGGGAAAATATAGAATGGGTCTTCTTCGCCGATGGTGGCTGTAGCCGTGGTATAAGGTTGGCTCTTTTCTTTCTTACTATTAGCCTGCGGGGCATACATGAAATCAGAAAGCCGGATTTTAAAGTCTTCTTCTTTGGCGTTGCGGTAATCATGTACCGCATCGCCTTCCAATGCCATCCGCGACAGGATATCAATGTTCCCGCTGTGTAACGGGTGGAACTGCTGGGCCGAGTCTGCCAGCACGCGTGCATTGCGTAGTGTTTGGATGGTGGCATCCGCCCCTACCGCAACATGGCCTTTGTCCGGAATGACGTGCATGTCGGCCACAGCAATGTAAGGCACGCCACCCGCCAGCAGGTGGTTTGATTTCAGGTCATACTCGCCGCTCGCGGCTATAAACCGCAGCCCCTGTTGGTCCGGGTGCAGGGAATAAAACCAGTTTTTTGCACCTGTCTCGTCAGCCTTCAGGCTTATTTTCTCTGCTTTAATATCCCAGCGGGCACTGTTCATAGATGTTTTGTACTGTGCCTTCGGAAACTCCAGGCTGGGTTTGCCTTTCTGCTCACTCTCAAAGTCTACCTGCCCTTTGCTGATGTTATAGGCGAAAGCTACGTCTGTGGCCTTCACGGCTGGCTTGTCTTCCACATCCGACTTCACCAGCACTTGCCCATGACTTCCGGAAAAGCTCCGCTGTCTCAAGTGCATTTGTTTGGAGGCGATAGAGGCGACGGCAGTTTCCAGCATGCCTGCGCCATACAGGCCACCCGGCGTTAGTTTAACGCCCCCATTCAGGGCAAAGCCCTCGCGGTATAGCTTCATCGGCTCGCTGCCCGTTTGCAGGTACATGGTGTCGGCTTGCGGTAACCAGTTCATGCTAAATCCGGTAGAGGTGGCCAGCGGAAATTCTGCATTGTTTAGTTGTCCCTCGGTTAGTTGCCAGGATGTTCCGTTTGTTACCGAAACCCCGTCTTGGCGGTAAGCGAAATTGCGCGCTTTAACGGTGGCCCCCAGGTACTTCAGAGTGCCTTTGCTCTGTATGCCTGCAGCGTCCAGCATCACGGTGTCGTATACCATGCCTTTGCCGCCATACGCCGGTATCCCTTTCGGGCCCGGTTGATAGTAGAAGCCCAAGGTCTCGTCCGGCATCATCACCAGCTTTGTTTTGATAGGCGGGAAAATGCCGCCTGAGTTGAAGGTCCCGTCCATCCCGATGGCCCCCTTACCAGAGCTTAGGCTGTCGATCTTAAAGGGCGGCATCTCAAAGAACACGGTGTTATCGTAAGCTCCACCGGCCACATCCGGGTTTGCGTAAGCCACCCTGGCCCCTACCTGGGCATCAAACTTAGGGTAATCGGCAAAAAACTCCTTGCCTGATTTGTTGTTTGGTTTGTTGATGTAAAGCTTTCCCGGCATGCTGCCTGAATTGCCTGTCAGCACCTGGCTCAGATTTTTGCCGCCATTCCTGCGCCGCCGTCTCGCGATCATAGCCACAGTGTCTATCTTGGTGAGATCAAGTGAGAAATCCTCGTAGTTAAACCGGAAAGCAGCCCCGCTGATAGCAAGCCGACCGGCGAATACCTGCCCGTCAAACTCCATGTCGCGGTTTTTCAGCAGGTGCACTTCCTGGCGGCGTGGCAGTGCATACACGCTGGCGGTATCGTTGTTAAACTGTACTTTCTCGACTCCTCGCACTGTCAGGATATTGTCGTCCAGGTTTAGCGTTGCATTGCGCCCCGACGGCACCAACGATTTGATAGTGAGGTAATCATAGTCTTTGGTGCCCCTTGCTGCGCCAACCGTGTGCAGCGCCTTGGGCAGCAGCGTGATATACCCCGAGGCCGGCTCATACGTGGTATACCCCAGGTAGGACATGGCACGAGCCGCATCCTTTACAGCAGCTTCCGCTACCCGCATTGTATGTGCCACGTCTGCCGCATAAAAAGCTGTTTTACGAGATTGCCCTGCATAGCCCACCAACAGTTGCAGGGGATGAAACGGCGACACGCCAACAAGACGCTGAAAACGCCCATTCGAGAAATAGGTCGTTGACTCCACACGCATCGGCACCATCGACTTGGTGTTAAGGATGGAAAGTTCGATGGTTGGTTCTGTCAGCTTCCACTGCAAGCGCTCGGCGGTTAGTTCTACCCGGTGGTAATTGTCGTAGAACGGGAGTTCTTTGTAAGGCCCTTTAGTTTTGGTGAGCGTCAGCTCCTGGGTTTGCCTCAGGAAATGCAGTTGCACCGCCGGGTGCGAGATAGAGTCTTTTTCCTGGTAGATGGCTACTTGGGCACGATTGGCCAGCAGCAACGAGTCTTGTAGGGTATAGCTCTGGGCAGTTGCCCTGAACTTGCGCTGCCCGTTTTGGAATACCGCTATCTCCGACAGGCTGCCGTCCAGCGGCTTGCTCCCGATGGTTGCGCCTGCCAAGGAGAAGCCTCCCTTGTAGACCATGTTATCGCCAAGGTTAGTAAGCCGGGCATTGTTAGTGAAGGACGTGAATTTAGGATAGGGATATTCAGAAGCGGTTTTGCGCTTGCTGCTCTGCCACTCCAATGCTCCGTCTACGGGCCCGGCCAACACAGCAGGGTAGTGCAGCGTTACGTCTGGTGCTACAAAGCGGGGAGATGAGGCATTGAAGCTGTACTGCCGGAGCGTAGCCTTTACGGGTTGCCCTTTTACCTGCCAACTGAATTCCCCGCCTTCCCCTACAAAGGTATTGGTTGCCAGCATCAATTGCCCAGCTGTTTGAGTAAGCGCTATAGAATCGTGGGGGGTGCTAAAAAGGAGGTTCGTTTTCTGCAGCAGCAGCACTGGGCCGGTTATCTTTGGCTGTGCAGGTATAAACGGGCGCTTTTGCAATTCGCTGCGTTTTTTGCTGGCGTTGCTTCTGGCGACAGGTTTCTTGGCTATGGGCGTTATACCCCAGGCATCATCTTCCGCTGCATTGCCCTGTGCATCCACTTCATCATCCCAGGAGGTATCGCCCCAGTCCTCATCGCTTGCCGGCACCTCGGCAGTAGCCTGGCTGGCCCCTGCATAGGCAAAACTAAACTCCGCGCCGGTGCTGCGCAGGCTAAAGGCAGGGTTCTGAAAAAGTTGGTTGATGCTGAGGTATAGACTGGCGCTGGCCAAAAACTGCTCTACCTGTTTCAGCTCCTCGTTCCGAAGCACCTTTTCAGTTACATCCAGCATCTCGTCCAGTTGCCGGGCGCGCATGTGCTGTTGGTTGATTCCGGCCGTCAGCATCACAAAGAACTGACTGAAGCGAACGCCCGAAATATGCCTGCGGTGCATGCGCTGGGTAAGCTGCATCACTTGCTCCTGCTGCCTGGCCGTTAACTGACCGCTGTTCCATACCTCCTCCAACGCAACGCCCAGTTGCCCTGCATTCTCTACCCTACCCGCCTCCAGCGTCACTTTTACCTCGTTTAGAAAGGCATCCGGGTTCCTGAAAAGATTTGATTGCGCCTGCGCCGCCAAAATCGAAAAAAAGAAAACCAAGGGTAAAAGTTTCTTCATAAAGGGCGGGCTAGGTAGGGCAAAGAGGCAGTATGGTATGGGCGGCTAGGGCAATGCTATGCTTTAAATAAAGCCGATACCCAGTTGTTTTTAGTGCGGTGCGATTGGTATTGTAGTCCCAGCGATTCGGCTTTCTCCTGAATGGCAGGCAGGTCTTCGGCATAAAAGCCGCTTAGCAGCAGCCAGCCTTCAGACTGAAGCACAGCTTTGTAAGCAGACATGTCTTCCAGCAACACGTTGCGGTTAATGTTAGCCAGAATGATATCGAATGGCTTCTCACCTGCAATGGTTTCGGCTCCGCCCAGGCGCACGTCAATGCCTCCGTAATTGTTCTGCTCGGCATTCTCGCGGGCATTCTCCACCGTCCAGTCTTCTATCTCCACGGCCACAATCTCCAAAGCGCCCAGTTCTCCGGCCATGATGGCGAGTATACCTGTGCCGCAGCCCATGTCCAGCACGCGTTTGCCCTGGTGGTCCAACGTCAACTGGTTCTCGATCATAAGGGTAGTGGTCTCGTGGTGGCCCGTGCCAAACGACATCTTTGGGTTGATCACGATGTCATATTTGGCCTGCTCCGGCTTCACGTGGAAAGAGGCACGCACTGATACCTGGCCACCGATAAAGAGCGGCTCAAAGTTGCGTTCCCACTCCTCGTTCCAGTTCTGCCGTTCGATCTTCTGCACGGTATACGCTACATCCACCAGGTGGGCATAGCGCTGCAGGGTCTCCTTCAGCTCTTCTTCGCTAAACTGCCCTTCCTCGGTGTAGGCACTAAAACCATCCTCTGTCTCTAAAAATGTATCGAAGCCAATGGCCCCGAGTTCAGCTGTAAGGATGTCCGCAAAATCTGCGTTTACTTTTAAGGTTACTTCTATAAAATCCATGGTAAAAAATTAATTGCGGCAAGTGGCCGAAGAACGCACATCCGTGAAATGCACTGTGATGTCGGCTTTATAGCGCTCGTCGGTTACGTACAGAATGTGGTTGGCAAAGGCCTTGTTAGGGGTAATGTACCAAATGGCCTGTCCGTCGGCAAAAAGCTTGTTGCTCTCACGGTATACCACCAGGTCAGCAAAGGCCTCCTCTTCGTTTAGGAAAACAGTGGCTGAGGCAGTAGTCCGGTACATTGGGTTGCGCTCGAGGTATACTGCACCATATACATGGCAGTAGCTTTTACCAATATTAGCCTCGGCAGCAGGCGTTGGCACAATTGCAGCGGTCGCAAAAAGGGGCCACAGCATCATCCAGCCTAAAAATAGTAATTGCATAATATAAATTTAGTCAAAGTTAGTTATATGACAACAAAAAAGCCGCCAATGTTATATCCGCGGCAAACTTTAATTTACCTGCAACAAGCCGGTTTGCCTGTTGCTTGCCAGAGCAGTGCATTCATACCCTACACGGACTTATATGCGCTTATCGGTTAAAGTACCATGCATAAAAAAGGCTGCCCATGCATAGCACGGGCAGCCAGTATTAAACAGCTAAAGACTTTGTTAGAACGATTTGATGATATCGGTGAAGTCTCTTGACTTAAGCGATGCGCCGCCGATCAACCCACCATCGATGTCTTCTTGGGCAAAAAGCTCTTTTGCGTTGCCTGGGTTACAGCTTCCGCCATACAGTATGGTGCAGTTAAAGGCAGCCTCGGCATCGAACATGCGCGAGAGCTGCTCCCGGATATAGGCGTGCATTTCCTGGGCCTGCTCCGAGCTGGCAGTTTTACCTGTGCCGATAGCCCAGATCGGCTCATAGGCAATCACAATCTGGTCGAACTCCTCATTGCTCAAGTAAGAAACGCTATCCTTCAGTTGCTGGCCTACATAGTCGAAGTGGCGGTCTGCCTCACGCTCCTCCAAAGGCTCGCCGCAGCAGAAGATCGGCTTCAAACCGTGCGCAATCGCCTGCTTCATTTTCTTGTAGAGCGTTTGGGCATCTTCGTGGTGGTATAAACGGCGTTCGCTGTGGCCTACCAGCACATACTCCACTCCCACCGATTTCAGCATGGCCGCCGATACCTCGCCAGTATAAGCACCGCTCTCGTTCTCGCTCACATCCTGCGCAGCCAGGTGCATTTTGCTATTGCCCTGCACCAGTTTGCCTACGCTCTGCAGGAAAGGGAAAGGAGGTGTTACAATCACAGTAACGTCGCTGCTTACCTCATCCTTCACCATGTTGTCGATTTCCGACACCAGCGAAAGCGCGTCTTCAGCGGTTTTATTCATTTTCCAGTTTCCTGCTACGATCTTCTTTCTCATGTTTTATTTGTTATATGATGATACCTTATCTATACCCTCTGCCTAAGCGTTAGCCTTTTCAGAGTGGCAATTTAATAATTTATGCGATGTGGTTTTAGTATTCTGCAATGTTCTGCGCCTCCCTATTCTTAATTTGCCAACGCTAACTTATACATCTGCATCGTTGCTTTGTAGCTACCGGATCCAACCACCCCTGCTCCCTCCTTGACTAAGGAGGGGAATTTGCTCACACTTCTCTAGCTTGGCAACAAATTTCTTAACGTAGCTGCAAGGCCACGTAATGAATCCATCGCTATGAAAAGCCAGGCTTGATAAACCTAAAAACAGACTCGCCTCCTTAGTAAAGGAGGGGGCTGGGGGTGGTTGGATGCCAGGCAAAACCGCTACAAGCAAAAAGCCGCCGCAACAGCTGTCGTGGCGGCTTTTATACCTCTTGGGGCTACAGCTTTCCTTTCAAAAAGCGGGCTGTCTCGTTGTCCTCCAGCTTTGCCATCTCCTCGGGTGTGCCTTCAAACAGCAAGTGGCCCCCGTTGGTCCCTCCTTCCGGACCTAAGTCAATAATCCAATCCGCTGATTTGATGATGTCCATGTTATGCTCGATGATGATAACGGTGTTTCCGTTCTCGATCAGGGCGTTGATGGACGTGAGTAACTTGCTGATATCATGAAAATGCAGGCCGGTGCTTGGCTCATCGAAAATAAAGAGGATATTCTCCTGGTGCGGCTGTGCCCCTTTGGTTAGGAAGGAAGCCAGCTTCACGCGCTGCGCCTCGCCCCCGGAAAGCGTGTTGCTCGACTGCCCCAAACGGATATACCCCAGGCCCACATTATTTAACGGGCGAAGCTTATCCACAATTTTCGGTTGATCGGCGAAGAAGTCGATGCTGTCGGCAAGCGTCATGTCCAGCACATCAGAAATGCTTCTGTCGTTGTACTTGATGTCCAGTACGTCCTGCTTAAAACGGTGACCATGGCAGCTTTCGCAGGTCAGGTAGATGTCGGCCATGAACTGCATCTCAATCTTCACCTGTCCCTCACCCTGGCATACCTCACAGCGCCCGCCCTCGATGTTAAAGGAGAAATGCGACGGCTTGAACCCACGCGACTTCGCCAAGGGCTGGTCGGCGTACAGCGTCCGAATGGCATCGTAGGCTTTTACATAGGTTACCGGGTTAGAGCGCGATGACTTGCCAATCGGGTTCTGATCCACAAACTCCACGTGCTCGATCTTATTGTAATCGCCAGCCAGCTTATCGAACTTACCGGTGGCCTCTGCTGTGGCACCGTGCAGCTTTTGCATGGCCGGGGCCAGTATCTTTTTGATCAACGTTGATTTACCGGAACCGCTCACGCCTGTCACCACCGTCATCACGCCTAGCGGGAATTTCACGGTCAGGTTCTTCAGGTTGTTTTCGCGTGCGCCGTGTATCTCGATCGCGTTGCGCCACTTCCGGCGGTGCGTCGGCACTGGCACTTCCATACGTCCGCTCAGGTATTTGGCAGTATAGGTGTCCCCGTTTTGAGCAAGTTCGTCGAAGGTCCCCTGGAACATGAGATTACCCCCGCCCGAGCCAGCCTCTGGCCCAATGTCAATCAACTGGTCGGCCGCCTTCATCATCTCTTCCTCGTGCTCTACCACAATCACGGTATTGCCGATTTGCTGCAGCGTGCGCAGCACACCAATCAGCTGCTCGGAGTCTTTGGGGTGCAGACCGATGCTCGGTTCATCCAGGATGTACATCGAACCGACCAAGGCACTACCGAGTGAGGTGGCCAGGTTGATCCGCTGGCTCTCGCCGCCCGATAAGGTATTCGATAGGCGGTTCAGCGTCAGGTATCCCAAGCCAACACGTTCGAGGTAGCTCAAGCGGTTGCCCACCTCTGTCACCAGGCGTTCCGCCACGTTCTGCTCGTGCTGTGTCAGGTCCAGGTTGCGGAAAAACGGTAGCACCTCCGTCAGTGGCATCAACACCAGGTCGGTGATGCTCTTGCCTCCCACTTTCACATAGCTGGCATCTTTGCGCAAGCGCGAACCCTTACAATCAGGGCAAGTCGTGCGGCCACGGTAACGCGACAGCAGCACGCGGTACTGAATTTTATGTGTCTGGGCCTGTATCTGCTTGAAGAAGCTGTTGAGGCCATCGAAGTATTTGTTTCCTTTCCAAAGCAGTTCCTGCTCTGCTTCCGTCAGCTCGTTGTAGGGCCGGTGGATAGGGAAATCGAAGCGGATGCCGTTCTTAATCAGCGGCTGCAGCCACTCGTTCATCTTATCGCTGCGCCACGGGGCAATAGCTCCTTCATACACGGTCAGGCTCTTGTCCGGTATAACCAGGTCAGGATCTATACCCAATACGCTTCCAAATCCCTCGCAAGTCTGGCAGGCGCCATATGGGTTGTTGAAGCTGAAGAAGTTAACTGAAGGCTCTTCGAACACCAAGCCGTCTAGTTCAAACTTATCCGAAAACACGCGCTCTTCGCCATTCCCAAATAACAGGCGGCATTCGCCGTGGCCCTCAAAGAAAGCCGTCTGCACAGAGTCCGCAATGCGGAACTGCAGGTCTTCGTCTTCCTGGTAAATCACGGCACGGTCTACCAAGATATAGATCTCTTTGCCCAGCTTGGCGGTCTTCTGCTCCAGCAGTTCCTCAATAAAATATACCTCGCCGTTAGCGTAAACACGGGAATAGCCTTTCTGCAGCAACAGGTCCAGCTCTTTCGCCAGCGAGCGCTCTTTGTGCTGCAGTAGCGGAGCCAGCACCATCACGCGCGCCTCGTTTGGCAGGGTAAAGATAAAGTCCACCACATCGGCCACGGAGTCTTTGCGCACCACCTCCCCTGTAATAGGTGAGTAAGTTTTGCCAATGCGGGCATAAAGCAGTTTCAGGTAGTCGTAGATCTCGGTGCTGGTACCTACCGTAGAGCGGTTGTTTTTGATGCTTACCTTCTGCTCGATGGCGATGGCCGGGCTGATGCCTTTAATGTAATCTACATCCGGCTTGTCCATGCGGCCCAGGAACTGGCGGGCATAGGAGCTAAGGCTTTCCACGTACATCCGCTGCCCTTCGGCATACAGGGTATCAAAAGCCAGCGAAGACTTGCCAGAGCCGGAAAGCCCAGTTACCACGATGAACTGGTTGCGCGGCAAAGCGACACTCAGGTTTTTCAGGTTATGTACCCGTGCTCCTTTGATGATGATGTTTTGGCGGGCATCTAGCTCGTCGAAGTTATTGTCAGGAATAGTTGCCATATAAACATAGGCTACCGGGGCATTAATGAAGCAGCCACAGAGCCGGTTTTTCAGTTTAAGTTAATTTGTAAAGATACGAATAGATAACCTCAATTTGAAGGCGTTTGTTACAGCCCCCAACTGCGCCTCTCCTTGCCACAGGGAGTGACTAAGACACTATACGCAGCTATACCGATTGGGGCACGGCGAAATACAGAGCTGTGCTGCAGCACTAGCCTGGCAGCTGCCTGGGTATACCTTTTACAGATCAAGCCAATGACAAACCTATACCTATCGAAAAGAGGGGCAAGCAAAATCACGAAAGGCAGAACAAGCAGGCTTTTCACGCAGGTATAGGTGCCTTGTCGTCCAGAGTTAGGTTGCGTAGTTTGTCCGCTTTAAAGGCCGTCACACCTACTACAACCAACGTCATTATGCCGCCAAAGAGCACGGCAGGCACTACTCCCATCAGCTTCGCGGTAAAGCCTGACTCAAAAGCGCCAATTTCGTTTGATGACCCAATAAAAATGTTGTTGACAGAGGCCACGCGCCCTTTCATATACTCGGGGGTAAGGGTATGGATGAGCGTGGAGCGGATAATAACGCTGATGCTGTCGAAGGCGCCGCTCAGGGCAAGCAGCACCATAGAAAACCAGAAGCTTCTGGAAAGGCCAAACAGCACGATGCATAACCCAAAACCCGCCACGCACCACAGCATTTTCTTGCCAGCATTTACTGTGATCGGGTGATACGCTATGATCACTGCCATCAGCACCGACCCAACTGCCGGAGCAGCCCTCAGAAAGCCAAGGCCCTGCGGCCCGGTTTGCAGGATATCGGAGGCGAAAACAGGCAGCAAGGCCACGGCACCTCCAAAAAGCACGGCAAACAGATCGAGTGAGATGGCGCTTAGGATGACCTGGTTGCCGAATACAAAGCGGATACCAGAACGTAGACTGTCTTTTAGGTTCTGCGGGTTAGCATTCTCGGGCAATGGCTTGGCTCCAATAAGGGCAAATGCCAGCAGCGAAAAAAGCACCAGGGTGGCATCAGTAGTATAGGCTGCAGTTACCCCGGCAAAACCATAGATCAACCCGCCAATAGCCGGGCCAGCCAAGGAGGCAGCCTGCCAGGTAGTGCTGCTCCAGGTAATGGCATTGGCATAAAGCTGCTTGTTTTCCACGAGCTGTGGCATAAAGGCAAAAACGGCTGGCCCCATAAAACCGCGGGCAATGCCACTCAGAAAGATAACAGCATAGATCGGCATCGCCCCATAGCGTGCCAGCACAGGGCTTATATCCAACGTAAAGTATAACAACGCGGCAGAGCATCCCAGCAACACGGCCACCGCCAGCACAATGATCTTCTTGCGCGGTACAATGTCAGCAAGGTAGCCTGCGTACAGCGAAACCACTATGGATGGAATCGCTTCGGCCAGTCCCATCAGCCCCAGCGAGAGCGGGTCCTGGGTGATATCGTAGATTTGCCAGCCTACGATAACGGCCTGAATCTGCATGGCCAGTGTAATGCACAGCCGCGCTGTAATGTACCACCTGAATGCGGGCAACCGTAGTACTGCATAAGGGTCGTGGGTGCCTTGCCTGCTGTGTTTCATCTTCACCTTGCTTGAATGATGCTGCAAAGTAATGCATCGCAGGTTTTTGTCAGGCATTACCTGCTGTGCATGGCCACATCTAAGTACCTAAATATTTGGCAATCAGCTAAAAAATCGTTTTTATCGTATAAAATATATTTAAAAGCCTAAACCTCGATTACGACCATCTGTGTCTGCCCATTTTCCACGGCAGCTTAACAGACGCTTGAAAACTTAGCTTAATTTACACATCCAAGCTCAAGGGTTTTACCTTCTGGATGTTGCATGTAATTTTTATTTCCTCGTTTTGCTAACGTTCTAAGCCCATGACAGCTTCTGAGAACATCGACTTACCGTTCCTGCAGGCTTCCTATCAAAAGGATTTAGGTGTACTCTTTTGCCGCTGGCAACGGCCCGTCACTACGGAAGAGTATATAGAAGGCAACCTAGCCCTGTTGGATTTGGCAGCCAGTAAAAAGGCGCATTTTTGGCTCCAGGACCTGCGCCGTCGTAATACGGCCGGCCCCGATGAGAAGCACTGGTTTGCCACTGCCTTTGCCCCTGCTCTGCGCAGCACGCTGGGGGGCAGCATTTTCTTCGCATACCTTATGTCGCCGTTACAGCACAACCAGATTACTACCCAGGCACTGCCCAACTACGATACCGATAATTACAGGAATAAGCTGGTCGTGCGTTTTTACACAAACGAGCACGACGCATTGGAATGCCTCTACAGCTTCCGACATTATGTAGAAGTGGAGTAAAACGTAATTCTGGTATCCTTTTGGCTATATATTAAGTATAGGAGTGCCTCGAATGATTATTTTTTTATGAGAGGGCGCAACCGTAATGGCACAACACCTGTATAAAGTTTATGCTAAATAATTATCTTTAAGCAAGATAAAATTCAAGTTAACTGCACCTCTGATATTAACCAAACGTAACCTACGCATTACTTTTCGGTTTTAAATGCTGCGTACCTATTAACATTCTGTAAACTGTTGCTGCACACAGGATCAGAGGTATAACCGACACGTACATGTAGGCTCAAGTGCAGCAACACTATTTTACAACCCTTAAACCATTGACACATGGAAACTTTAGATATCCGGAATCTGCTGGAGAACATCGAGAGAAAAGTTTGCCAGCAAGAGATCACGACAGATGCTGATTTTACCAAGCTGATAAATTCTGAGATTGCAAACGCGATAAACCTGAAGCACAAAAAAGAAAACGAAATAGAAGAGGATGCCTACAAAAATGTAGCCTGCACCACGGTGGAGTGTTATTTGGATCACTTGAAAAACGTAGAGGAGAAGCTAAAGGCACCGGCACACATTTCGGCTCAATGCTCCCTTGTAGAAGAGCGGGAAATTAACCGCCGCTTGTTACTGATCCTGAACAGATTAAAAGGCTATAGCAGAAGATAGCCCGACCAGAAATTCATTTTATACCTTCAGCCTTCGTATGATTACTTCTTGCGGAGGCTTTTTTTGTCACTTATCAAAAGAGACGGTTCACCCTGATTTCTGATCCGTTGGCAAGGTTATTGAACAAATCCTTCAAGTACAATCTATACAGTATATTTGCACGTATGTGATTGTGTAGCAGTGGAAAATCTTATGATTGAGAGGCTTTCGCATCATCCTGATCGCCACGGAACGACGGATGCGCTACGGAAAATATAAAATGGTTGCTTTTTTTGTAATCCTGTGGCAAGCCTTCTTGCAGATCCCAAAGGCATTCTATATATTTGATTTACATTTCAGAAAAAAACTTGTTCAAACTAGTAAACGCAACAATATGATATAAAGCTCTACGTTAACCTAATGTAGCTTTAAGATGAAGACAACCACCACCCTTATAAGTGATTCTGCTTTAGTTTCACTTTATATCGCCGGTAACGAAAGTGCGTTTGAACAACTAGTAAACAGACACAAGAACAAGGTATACACTACCATCTACTTAATAGTAAAAGACTCCTATAAAGCCGAGGACTTATTGCAGGACACGTTTATCAAAGCGGTCCATACGATGAAGAGCGGGCGATATAACGAGGAAGGCAAGTTTTCGTCATGGATCTGCCGCATTGCACATAACCTGGCAATCGACCATTTCCGTAAAGAAAAGCGCAGCCCGATGATCACGCTGGAAGACGGCAGCAAGGTGCTCAACAACATGTCTTTTTCAGAGGATTCGGTAGAATCGCTCCAGATAAAAGAGGACACCCATGCACGTCTGCGCGAGCTTATCCAAACGTTGCCCCAAACGCAGCGCGAGGTGCTTATGATGCGGCATTATGCCGAGATGAGTTTCCAGGAGATAGCAGACGCTACCAATGTGAGCATCAACACAGCCTTAGGCCGTATGCGCTATGCGCTGATCAACCTAAGAAAGAAGATGCAAAACAACAATGTAGCATATGATAAAAACCTCTACTCAGAATGAGCTGATCCAGTATGTGTATGATGACCTGGCACTTGATGCCTGTGAGCAGCTGGAAGAAGCCTTAGTGCAAGATCAGGAGTTGGCAAACAGTTGCGCAGAATTGCTGCTGATGCAGCGCCTGCTGAACGATGCCATCAAAACGCCTCGACAGCATACGGTCAACAACATTTTAAATTACTCAAAAAGCTTAAGTTTGCAGTCTTAACCGACTGCAAACTTTTTTTATGCGAAAGAAGGAACGCTATAAGCTGCTGATTGAGTATTTCACGCAACACTTCCCGGAGCCGGAGACTGAGTTGGCCTACGCCAACCCCTATGAGCTGATTCTGGCGGTGGTGCTGAGCGCCCAGTGCACCGATAAGCGGGTAAATATGGTAACGCCTGCTTTGTTCGAGGCATACCCCTCTGCCGAGCACTTGGCTGCGGCCTCTCCCGACGAGATTTTCCCCTACATCAAAAGCATCTCATACCCCAACAACAAAGCCAAGCACTTGGCTGGCTTGGGCAAAATGCTGGTCGAGCAGTTTAACGGCGAAGTGCCCAGCACGGTAGAGGAACTGGTAAAGTTGCCGGGCGTTGGCCGTAAAACTGCCAACGTGATCGTGTCTGTGATTTGGAACCTCCCGGCAATGGCCGTGGACACGCACGTGTTCCGGGTGAGCAAGCGCCTTGGCCTCGTTACTAAAACCGCCAAAACGCCGCTTGAGGTTGAAAAGCAACTTATCGCTAACATACCCAACGAGCTGATCTCGAAAGCACATCATTGGCTGATTTTGCATGGACGCTATATTTGTGTAGCCCGCCGCCCCAAATGTGAGGAATGCCCTCTCACCCACTTCTGCGCTTTCTTCCTGAAGAACTTCCCCAACATCCCCGACGATCCCGAAAATAAAATAGGAGGTCTATAAAGATTCCAGAAATAAAAACTACAGAAAGAGCCTGCTGGAATAAGTTTTCCAGCAGGCTCTTTCTGTTATTATAATATATAACATTATATATATTTTTGTTTCTGTATATATAATTTGTTGTTGTTAACAATAAGCCAATAATCTCTCCGTTTGAACCCAATTTAAACACGATAAAACTTATGAAAAACATCAAGGACTTAATCATGACAGCAGTTCTGGCGATCCTGTTGCTTCCAACCAAAGTAACTGCGCAGGAAACTGGACACAGGCTAGACAAGCAAGAGCAAAAGCGCACCATTGACGCAATAAGCTCTCAACTGAAAGCAGCCTACATTTTTCCGGAAGCGGCAGAAAAGATGTCTCGATTGATTACGGGAAATTTCAGGAAGAACAAATATACATCTGCCACAGACCCTCATGAATTTGCGAACCAGCTAACCAGCGATCTTCAATCTGTGAGCAAAGACTTGCACCTTAGGGTTATGTATGCTCCAGAACGAATTACAGAAGAAAGTAAGGCAGCAAGTGACCAAGCCCTGGCAACCTTAGAAGAGCGAAGAATGGAGCAAATGAAACGCAATAACTTCGGGTTCAAGGAAGTGAAGATCCTGGAGGGCAACATTGGCTATCTTGACTTGCGCGAATTTACCCCTACCATGTATGGCGGCGAAACAGCTGTGGCAGCCATGAACTTTCTCAGTAACGCAGATGCTCTGATCATCGACTTGAGAAGAAACGGAGGAGGCTCTCCTACTATGGTGCAGCTAATTACAAGTTATCTGTTTGATGCTAACCCTGTTCACCTGAACAATTTTTACTACCGACCAACCGACCAGCGAACACAAACGTGGACACTGCCCCATGTGCCAGGTAAACGAAGACCGGACATAGATGTGTACGTGTTGACCAGCAAGGCCACCTTTTCTGCCGCAGAGGAATTTTCATACAACCTGAAAAACATGGTGCGCGCCACTTTAATCGGAGAAACTACAGGTGGGGGTGCCCATTCCGGAGGAGTTGTAAATGTTACAGAAAAGTATCAGGTTTGGATCCCTACTGGCAAGGCCATTAACCCAATTTCTCAAGCTAATTGGGAAGGCATGGGAGTGAGTCCACATATCGAAGCCCCGGTTGAGCAGGCGCTCCTGCAGGCTCAAATCGAAGCTTACGAGAAGCTAGTCAAGAAGGCTGGGACGACTGCCAAGGCAAATTACTACAATTGGTACCTCATGGGGATGAAAGCAAAAATGAACCCTGTAGCACTAGATGAGGCTAGCATGAAAGCTTATGTTGGAGGGTATGGCAATCGCCATATCACTTTGGAGAACGGGGAATTATTTTACCAGAGAAATGGTCAGGAGAAATACATGCTTATACCAATGGGAGACAACAGTTTTGCTCTGGATAGGCTACCCTCTCTAAGACTAGAGTTTTTGAAGGAAAATGAGCAGGTAACAGCTTTAGTGGGCCTCTATGATAATGGTAGTTCCGATAAATCGCTGAAAAACCACTAACAGGAAAGTTCCTTCATTTAAGGACAACCGTTAGGCCGTGACTGAATTAGCGCCTGTTGTAATCTACTGTTCGCAATACCAATACCTGACCTAATAGGTAAACTGAATACATCAGGCTGATGCAAAATCCGGTTCGCAACTCTTAACTCAGTATTGCCAACGCAAACAAGGCCCATTGCACCACATCTGCAGTGGGTTTTGTTTGACCAAAGACCTTTTATAGTCATAATTCATATATATCATACATTACTTGTTCAGCAGCATAAAAACGACCTATACACTTACTTGACCAAATGCACCCGCTACAGAACAACAATTTATATTTTGTAAAGGAACGTGTCGGCATGTTTAAGGCTTCCAATAACTACGATATATAAGACCCGCAAACGCAGTAGCAGTAGATGCAACGCCGGGTGGAAAAGTTGGGATTCTCCGCTTCAATGAACTTGTGAAGCAGGTGAATTTATACTTACCTGAGAGTTATCAGCTTCACTTTAATAATGGATACCTGAAAAAATAACAAGTGCTCACAAAGTTTATACCTTACGCTTCGGCTGAATGCCTCGCACATGATATACACGAGACCGTTAGTGTAAATCCCACGTCCACCCCAACCACTTTTAACCGAAGAAACACTCATACCTTGTAGTTAGAGGAATACGAAGGTGCAAGAACTGTAAATAAGTGATGATTCGCGGAAGCAGAGAACATGTAGCCTCTACTATTTTTAAATTTTTCTTTAGTGTTTATGACTGATTATTTTACCTTTATAGGATTGCAATCGGTTTCATAATGGATTTTTACAATAAACATGAAAAGACGAATTTTCTTACCATTTATAGTGCTACTACTAGGGGCATTCCACAATGCTACAGGCCAGGACCTTAAAATCAATGACCTTGAGTACTTTGAGAAACAGGGTGTTAATATACTTGTGTACAGCAACCTCTTTACCGGAGGTTTTAACGATGAGAAGAACGCCGGAATAGAATTGATCCACCATGGTGTCAGGACAGCGCAAGGGGGTGCCGTGCGTCTATCCAACACGCCGGAGCAGTGGGATCTTGTTCCTGATATTCTAAACCGAAGGGTAGACCGTGCCGCAAAGACCATCGAGGCTACGCTAAGGTATAAGGAGTACAATTTTGATTCGCGGGTTGTTGTTACAGCCAAAGGGAAAGGTGTTGAGATAGCTGTTTACCTTGATAAACCCGTTCCCAAGGAACTCGAGGGAAGCGCCGGGTTTAACCTGGAGTTTCTTCCCTCAAAATATTGGGCTAAGAATTATTTAATGGATGGCCGCCCAGGGCTATTCCCACGCTATGTGGTGGGCAACACCGTTACGAGGCCTAACAGCCAAAAACCAAAGCAATTTAAAGGGTATGTAACTTCCGACGACAGGGGGACCGGTAAATTTATCGATCCACTTCCGCTTGAAACTGGCCGTACCTTTCTTCTTGCCCCTGATGCGCCGGAACGCATGGTGAAAATCACCTCGCCAGATGCAGACCTGATGCTTTTCGATGGCCGCATGCTGGCACAAAACGGCTGGTATGTCGTGCGCAGCTTACTCCCGACAGGAAGAACAGGCAAGGTTTTAACCTGGACTGTGGAACCAAACGCCATCAAAGGCTGGGTAAGAGAACCCAATATCGGTTTCTCTCAAGTGGGTTACCTTCCTTCGCAGCAAAAAGTCTCTGTTATTGAACTCGACAAAAAAGACAAACCGGTTGCAAGCGCATCTATCTATAAAATAGGTGCTGATGGCAATGCAACCAAAGTATTCACCGGCAAAATTGCTCCGTGGGGTGACTACTACAAATATCATTATGTGAAATTCGATTTCTCGTCAGTTAAAGCTCCCGGTATCTACTACATCCAGTACGGAGACATCAAAACAAATAATTTCCTGATTGGCGACAATGTCTACAGTAAGATCACCGATGCTACCAGCGACATATGGATCCCTATTCATATGAATCATATGTTTGTAAACGAAGCCTACAGGGTATGGCACGGGGAACCCTTTAAGGACGGATATCTACAGGCTCCGCCAAACACTGACCACTTCGACCTTCATGCACAAGGGCCAACAACCGATACCAAATACAAAGCCCTAGAATTAATCCCTGGATTAAACGTAGGAGGCTTTTTCGATGCCGGAGATTTCGATATCGAAACAGGATCAAACATTAGCGTGGTGCAGAACTTTGTCAAAACATGGGAGAACTTCAAGCCCCAACGCGATCAGACCTTTGTTGACCAGAAGCAGCGTTATGTAGATATCCATCGCCCGGATGGCACCCCGGATGTGTTGCAGTTTATAGAGCATGGCACCCTGAACCTGGTAGCGCAGGCAGAGATTATTGGCCATATGGCTCAAACGCTCTCAAACTCTGTTCTCGACAATTATCACCACCTTGGTGATGCAGCCTCCTTAACAGACGGTCTTACTTACAACCCGAAGCTTGGTCCTTATGAAGTATCCCCTGATGGCAGATCGAGCGGAGTGAAGGATGATATGTGGGCATTTACAAGCCGAAATCCCGAACTCGATCTCAGGGCTGCAACCATGTTTGCGGCAGCGAGCCGGGCATTGAAAGGGTATAACAACGACCTTTCAGCACGTGCGTTGACACAGTCAAAAAGGCTTTTGAAAGAGGCGACAGCCTTACTCGCCAACCGGCCGCCGGATACAAGTGGCAGAGGTAACGCCGCGAATATGGCCACCAACCTGCAGCTATACATTGCCACCGGGGAAAAGCAGTATGTAGATGGATTCCAAGGGCTTTTGTGGCCTGCCCTAGAGCGTAACGTCAGTCGCAACCTGTTGACGGCACTGGATGCGATACCGCACATGGATGCAGCTTACAAAGAAAAGCTCCGGCCATACGTTGTGAAGTACAAGGAATACATCGGCGGCCTTGAGAAAGATAATCCTTACGGAGTGCCTATTGGCCTATCAAACTGGGCAGGTAGCGGAGACGTGATGGGCTTTGGTACCACCATCTGCTTTGCCAACAAATATTTCCCTGATATTGTCGATGGCAGCCATGCTTTTAAAACCACCAACTATTTATTTGGCGCCCATCCATACCACAACTACTCCTTGGTAGCAACAGTAGGGGCTACACGCCCGAAAGCAGTTTTTTACGGTAATAACAGAGCTGATTTCTCCTTCATTCCGGGCAACGTTGCCCCGGGTGTGTTGTTTAGAAAGCCCGACCACTTTGAGAACTACGACGACTGGCCATTTCTTTGGGGACAAAACGAGGGAACCATTGGTGGAAATACCGCTTATTTAATTTTTGGATCTGCGTTTAAGAATCTAATCAAATAACCAACCTGTTCAACTTTAGCGCTAGTTATAAGTCCGTTGCTTTAAGGCTTATAACTAGCGTTTTTTTTTGAGCTGTGCAGAAAGCCGAGAATGAATTAGGGTATCATACGCGCAGAGACAGGATTAAATCTGCTAATGGGATATGTACAAAGACTTAGCGTGAACTCCGTAACCCCAAAGGCTTTCTCTAAGCCTTAAATTATCAGATGCCATAGTCCGTCCAGAGAGTCAGGTCAGGTATAAATCATTATATTAGGGTGTAACTATATAAACCCAATAAGCTGGTTTGATGGCTTATTGGCGAAAAACATAACCTCAACGCTACAATGCACCCTATCCTCAACCACAACTCCTTCTTCGTTAAAGAACATGTCGGTATGTTCAAGGCTTCTAACAACTTCGACATCTACGACCCGCAAACGCAGCAGCAACTGATGACGTGCCGCGAAGAAAAGCTTGGCTTCTTTACCCGTATCCTCCGCTTCACCGATTACAAACGGATGACACCGTTTAACATCGTGGTCAGCAGCACCGACGGAGAACAAGTACTGCGTGTTAAGCGCGGCACGTCCTTCTTTCTATCCAAGGTAGAAGTGCTCGATGAACACGATAATGTGGTGGGGAAGCTCAAACAGAAACTCTTTTCGATCGGCGGTAAGTTCAGCGTGCTGGATGCCGATGATAACTTTCTGTTTTCGCTAAAAGGCAAATGGACGAGCTGGGATTTTAAGTTCGTGAAAGATGACAGCGAGTTTGGGCATGTTACTAAAAAATGGGCCGGTATAGGAAAAGAGTTTTTCACTTCCGCCGACAACTATATCCTGCATGTTGGCCAGCAGGTGCCGGAGAACAACAACATCCGTGTGCTGCTGCTAGGTGCCGTACTGTGCATCGACATGGTTTTGAAGGAATAGTCAAGCCGCACAGTCCTATGTAACAGTTATACTTCGTTGCGCAGCCTTACCTTGTTTATGCCATACCACCAGAAAGGCTTAAGCATGAGAGGCTGAATATTTATGCGTACCTTGATTTAAGTAAATATTTCTCACGCTAAATTCAGATATGAGCAATAACGTACGTATCGGCCTGATTGGCTTTGGCATGTCCGGTCAAGTATTTCACGCCCCATTCATCACAAACGTGCCGGGGCTGCAACTGGTCAAGATAAGAGAAACACGTTCCGGGAACATCGCCATTGCCCGGGAAAGGTACCCTGAGGCAGCGGTAGTGCCTGATGCGAAAGCTATTTTTGATGATGCAACTGTTGACCTGGTGGTGCTGGCCACACCTAACGCATCGCACCTAGCCCTGGCAACTGAGGCGCTCAATGCAGGCAAGCACGTCGTCGTAGAAAAGCCTTTCACGGTTACTTCTGCCGAAGCCGATGAATTGATCGCGCTAGCCAAAAGCAAAGGAAAGCTGCTGACCGTATTCCACAACCGCCGCTGGGACAGCGATTTTAAGACTATCCAAAAACTGCTGGATGGCAAACTACTGGGCAACGTGGTGGAGTATGAGGCGCATTTCGACAGGTTTCGCAATTTCCTAAAGCCCAATACTTGGAAAGAGGAAAGCGCACCGGGTTCCGGCATCCTCTACGATCTGGGTTCGCACCTGATCGACCAGGCGCTTTGCCTGTTTGGCTTGCCAGATGAAGTTTCTGCAGAACTGCGCACGCAGCGCCCCAACAGCCAGATCGTCGACAATTTTCACCTGATGCTGCATTATCCAGACCTACGTGTGATCCTGAAGGCAGGTATGCTGGTACGGGAGCCGGGCCCACGCTACCAGATTTACGGAGACAAAGGTGCTTTCGTGAAGTATGGCTTGGATGTGCAAGAAGATGCCCTGAAAGAGGGTAACATGCCGAAAGGGGCCTCGCATTGGGGCAAAGAGCCCGAAGAGATATGGGGAAAACTAAACACGGAAGTTAACGACCTGCATGTAGAAGGTAAAATTGCAAGTGAGACAGGCGATTATACCGGATTTTACGAAAACGTGTATCAGGCTCTGGAAGGCACTGCCACACTTGCC
The DNA here is from genome assembly GCF_054482735.1 of Pontibacter sp. CAU 1760. Classification (NCBI taxonomy): domain Bacteria; kingdom Pseudomonadati; phylum Bacteroidota; class Cytophagia; order Cytophagales; family Hymenobacteraceae; genus Pontibacter; species Pontibacter sp. CAU 1760. The sequence goes on along the minus strand of NZ_JBTLRL010000015.1, from coordinate 48,103 downwards.
GTGCAACCAACGCAGGCACGTAACACTATCCGGGTAATTGAACTGGCCATGCAGAGCCACACTGAGAAAAGAACAATCCCTTTTTCTTAGCTATCAGGTATCCCTGCACTATCAAAAACACAAGAGCACCGGCTGTATGTCTACTACCGGTGCTCTTTCAGTTTATGGGCAATTAGTAAGTTTAACGACTACCGTTATGCCTGGTGCCCTCTCGGCCATGCCCCGCTCTATGCTGGGTGCGCATTTCTTCATGCTGCTGTTGGTATTGGGTATACTGCTTTTCGGTGAGTATGTCTTTTAACTCAGCCTGCCACTGTTGGTGTGCAGCCTTCATCTCTTCCTTACGCTGTTCCCTGTTTTCAGCATGCCGCTCTTTTTGCTGCGCATGCATTTCTTTTCGGTGCGCAACTTGCCTCAGGTGCAATGCCTGCAGCCTTTTAGCCTGCGCTTTATTCAGTCCGAGCTCTTGGGTCATTTTTTCGGTACGGCGTGCAGCCCGCTCTTCCGGGCTTAACTGGCTTTGTTTGTGCTTGCCATCCTGCCGCTCGGTATGAGCTTTTTTATGCTTATCCTTATGCGGGGCCTGCTGGGCAAAAGAACTACCTGCTATCATCGCACTTAGTAAGAGCATTGCCAGTATCTTTTTCATCTTTTTAGCTTTTTAAGGTGAAGCGGTGCTGGCCAGAAATTGAATCTGTTCCCTGAACAGCCCGCAATGATTTACCTAATGCTAAAGCTATGCCAGAAATGATGCGAGGTAGCAAAAGCCGCAGCAGCAATTTGCTATTTTACTCCGGTAAGATAGTCTGAAGGGTATAAACTAGCAGGAGGGTTGCTTTTATTTCGACGCAGCTCTTTGAAGTATATCTTCCACTTGCAGGACCAACTGTTGCCGATCGAAGTACTGCCGTGCCACAGCTGCACCGCGTTGCCCTGCCTGTACCAAGGCATCGGGCTGTGCCAAGAGTTGCTCCATCAGCTGGCTCATCTGGTCTGGCTGCCCGGCTGGGGTATACCATCCGCAGGCATGCGTTTCCACGAAAGTTTTTGTCCAGCCGGCATTAGTAACCAGTACTGGGGTACTGCTTGCCAGGCTATCATAGAACTTTGCCGGCGAGTTAGTAGCCAGCACAGGCAAGTTATTAAATGAAACAACCGCCAGAGACGCAAGCTCGAAAACCTTAAAGATAGCGGGTCGGGGCTGTGGGGGTAGCAGCAGCAGGTTGGGCACACGCAGTGCCAGTTGCTGTAACTGTGGCTCATAATACCCGCCGCCTGTAAAGATGAACTGGATATGGGTGACTGTGGCTAGCTTTTCTACCACCTGCATCAGCGTCGGGATATCGTTCGCGCGGCCGTAAGTTCCCGCGTACAGCACAACCTGCTTCCCATGCAAGTTATACTGCAGCCGTAGCGCCTCTATCTCCTCCTGCTTTACATTTGCTGTAAGTTGCAGGTCGGTGCCATTAAAGTTTGTGGTGATCTTTTCACGGCTTATCCCCAGGCTGGCAACGTACTCGGTCATATCAGGTGAGAGCGTGATGATGTGGCTGGCACTTTGGTAGAGTTTCCTCTCAAGCTGAAACAGCCACTTTTTCAGCAGACTGTTTTTTACAGCACCCATTTCAATCGGGAAGCTCGGCCACAGGTCCTGCACTTCAAATACCCAGGGTATACCCCGCCACTTGGCTACCTGTGCTGCTACCCAGGGCGTGGAAAGCGGCGTGGATACGGCCCAGATCACATCAGGCCGCTGCAATTGCATGGCTTGCCAGAACGCCCTGAGAGCAAACCCGACAAATGCCTGCAGCCGCTGCCATACCCCCATTCTATTGGCATAGGGCACCCGGCACTCGTACAACTCAACTCCTTCCGGCACCCAAGGGTAGGTATGGGTTAACCGTGTACGCCGCCACCCGTCGCTAGCCACCAGGCTTACCCGGTGCCGCTTCGCTAACGCATCCAGATAGGTATAATGGCGGCAAGTAGCCGGGCAATCCGGGTTATGATAATGCTGGTTGAGGACGGCTATGTGCATTGGCGAAGTTTATATGCGGCAGGTGCACGCTTTTGTGTTAGAGACGACATTAAACTACAACCTTGGCTACCTCTCTCATTAGCTGCAGCACTGCTACCTACAGCTGCCACGCTTACTTCTTCCGCTCTGGCTTGTACTTCGACTCAGTAAAGATTTTACGGTAGTCTGTCTCAGCCATAAGTTCCGGCAGCGTTACTTGTGGGTTACGCTCCATGTATTTTCGCACAATCTGCCAGCCTACCCAGGCACCAATACGACCGGGTGCTGTGCCATCTATCTCTGGGGTGTTGGGGCGTTCGCCGATATACTTGTTCACCACGAAAGGCGCTTTCTCATAGAGCAGGCTCTTCTCGATAAAGTGTGCCCAAATGCGGCCCTCATTGCGGTTTACGTCCGCCACCTGCTGCGCAGAGTAACTGATGATTGCTGAATCTGCGATGCAGGGCATCACTGTCTGTACAAAATAATAAGCCTTGCCAATGTTCAGCATTTCTGCCAGCAGGGTACGGTCAGCTGGGTTGGTTTTGTTGAAGCGGTCGGAAAGCAGCAGCATGGCAGCAGGCACCATCTTTTCCCGCTCATACCGGTTCTGAATGTACTCATATACCTGCGGCCGGTAGCTGGCACTTTCACCAATAAAATAGTCCAGGCCAAACACAAGCAAGCTGTCTGATACATAAATATCATTGCCCAAGCTGCCCAGGCCGGTTACGAAAGTCTTTACCTGCGGCGCCTCAAACGCCGGGTAGTGGTGCTTCACCACTTTAAAGGCGGTTTCTAACTGCTGTTGCTCCTCGGCCATATTCCCAAAGCGCTTTTCAGCCTGCTGCACCAGGGTATCCAACGGCGCATTAGAAGACAAGCCAAACAAGGATGCGATGAGTTCTTCATCAAGGCCGCTGGGGTTCAGTTGCAGGTAGCTTTTCGTGAATAGAGGGTTTTCCGCCAGGAATCGCCGCATATCTTCTTCTGACTCAACCGAGAAAAAGGGCTTCTCCAGCCGCTCAATCTCTACTTGCATAGGTATGGCTGCTATCTCATCTGGCAGATCACATCCCTTATCGCCACAGCTAAAGGCAAACAATACAATTGCCGCTAATAAAATTCTATAATACATTGTTGCGTATCTTTGTACAAAAATAGGGTGTTCCTTCGTATTAGGGTAACACATAGCACAATTAAACTATACATATGAAAAAACTCACACTCCTTACGCTGTTTTTGGTAGCGGGCTACGCTGCCCAAGCACAGGTAGAGATTGGATTAATGTTTTCGCCAACCATTTCCGGAAACCGGTTTGTAGCCGAGGACAAGTATAAACTCAACAAAGAGAATAGCAGCATGCATATCGGCGTAGGAGTTGTTGCTGATTACTTTTTTGCCCAGAATTACGCTTTCAGCACCGGCTTGCTATACCGAGGCAAGGGTAGTGAGATCTCTTACAGCTATACCCGCGAGGACGGCTCAGGCGCTACGGTAACCACCCGTGGCCAGGACGACATCTCACTGCAGTACATAGAGTTGCCTGTCGCGCTAAAGCTTTTTACCAACGAAATTGCCCCGAGCACTATTGCTTACTTCCAGGTAGGGGGCTCTCTTAACACGAAAGTAGCAGCCCAGGTGAACAACAAAAAAGTAATCGACAGCGAAAGGGTGCTGAAGCGCTTCAATATCTTTGAGGCGGATGTGCTGCTTGGCGGTGGCGTGGAATACCAGATGGGCCAGAGCACCAAACTGTTTGGCGGCCTTACTTACCACCGCGGCCTAACCGACATCGACGATTATTACGAGAAGATACTAAGTGACAAGAACATCTCCATCAAAAACAATAGCGTCTCGCTGGATGTGGGCGTAAAGTTCTAACCCGCCTTTAAAAATACTTAGCCTTAAAACAAGAAAGCCGCTCCAATAGCTATTGGGGCGGCTTTCTTGTTGCTTTATATTGCTAATCTTCTTCTACTACAACGCTCACATCCGATAGTGCGGCGCGCAGCTCAATTTCCTCTCCCCTGTCGTCCATTACTTTGAAATCCATAATGCCCAAGGAGGTATCCTTCACTAAGGTTACCCATTTAAAGTACTTGAAGAACCACTTCATCTGCTTCGACACCACTCCCTTTGTATAGTAAGAATACAGGAACGGGTGCAGGTACAGCGTCAGGCTCTTGTGGTTGTGGCTGGTCAGCAGGTCGTCTACCGCTGCCTCAATCTCATCTGTCACCAGTATACTGGCCGTAATTTTACCGGTGCCGTTGCACGTAGGGCAAACCTCGCCGGTGATAATGTTTTGCTCTGGCCGCACACGTTGCCGCGTGATCTGCATCAGGCCAAATTTGGAGATGGGAAGAACGGTTGATTTGGATCGGTCCCGCTTCATTTCCTCTTTCACCACCTCATATACTTTCTGGCGGTTTTCAGGCGACTTCATATCGATGAAGTCTATTACAATGATACCACCTATATCCCGGAGGCGCAGTTGGCGGGCCACTTCTTTGGCTGCCATCATGTTCACGTTCAGCGCGGTTGCCTCCTGATCGGTTTCGGTATTGGATTTGTTGCCACTGTTCACATCCACCACATGCAGCGCTTCGGTGTGCTCTATTACCAGGTATCCGCCACCTGGTATCGTCACTGTTTTCCCGAAAGCAGCCTTCAGCTGTTTCTCGATGTTAAAGTGTTCAAAGGTTTTTGTCTTGCCAGTATAATGCTTCAGAATGTTTAACCTATCTGGTGCAATGCTACTGATGTATGCCTTGATGTCGTCATAAAGGGTTGTTTCGTCAACCACTATGCTGTCAAAGCTCTCGTTTAATAAATCCCTCAAGATGGAGGAAGAACGGTTTAGCTCGCCGATGACTTTGTCGTTTGGCTTAGCTATTCTAAGCGTCTTAAAGCCTTCTTCCCAGTTCGTGATCATGTTGCGCAGGTCTCTGTCGAGCTCTGCCACATCACGGCCTTCTGCCACCGTCCTGATAATTACGCCAAAATTCTCCGGCTTAATAGAGGTGATCAGTCGCTTCAGGCGTGTGCGCTCTTCCTTGCTGACAATTTTTTTGGAGACACTTACCGTGTTTGAAAACGGCACGAGCACCAGGTAACGGCCAGCGAGCGAAATCTCGCAGGAAAGGCGCGGGCCTTTGGTAGATATAGGCTCTTTTACAATCTGCACCAATAGCTGCTGCCCTTTTTTCAGGACATCAGCCATCTTGCCGAGCTTATCTATTTCAGGCTCAAATTTAAACTGGGTAAGCTTTGGTGAAGCGTTCTTCTGTGTCTGCGCTGCTTTAACATACTTGTTAAGCGTCTTTATATTCGCTCCCAGATCATGGTAATGCAAGAAAGCATCCTTCTGGTAGCCAATATCAATAAAAGCAGCGTTTAGGCCAGGCATCACTTTTTTTACAGTACCCAGAAAAATATCACCTACAATGTAGTCCGTGTCTTTCGACTCGAAGTGATACTCTACCAGGCGTTTATCCTGTAAAAGCGCAATACGTTCCCCATCCTGAGTAGAATTGATAATCAGTTCGTTACTCAATTTCTCTCAAATGGTTATTTAGGATGTATAAGACCAAAGCCCACTTTTGCAAAGCAAAGTGGGCCCTACTAAACGCAGAAGAAATTACTTCTTCTTGTGTCTGTTCTTTCTTAAGCGCTTCTTTCTCTTGTGAGTAGCAATCTTATGTCTTTTTCTTTTCTTTCCGCAAGGCATAGTCTTGTGTTTTCGTTATATGAATGATTTCTTTAATTCACTAATTCAATTTTGCCAGCTCCTCGTCCACCGAGGCTGCCAGCGCCGGATCGTCGCTCATGTCCTTCACCTTGTTAAACAAGGCTTTCGCTTCTTCGCGCTGATCCGTATTTGCCAACGACACAGCTAAATAGAAGGTTCCTTCCACATGTTTCGGGTTCACCGACACCAGATGTCTGAAACGCTCCACTGCTCTGTCATACTGCCGCGACTGTATTGACAGAATGCCGAGGTTAAACAGCGCCTTCTCGTTGTTCGGGTCTGTAGCGATCACCTCACGTAGCAGGGTTATGCCCTGCATCGGGTTTGACGTCGCAATATACGTCATTGCCACGTTAGTTTTCGCATCTAGCTCCGAAGGGTTATTCTTCAGCACCTGCTCGTACATTGCACGTGCTTTAGCCCCTAACTCGGTGGCACGGTCTTGTGTGGCCGCAAAGGTAAAGGCCTCGTAATACGCGTCCCCTGCCTTCTTGTAGCTCTTCTCGCCTCCGCGTGCCTCTGCTGCCATCTCGTAATAATAGCCTGCGCTGTCATACTTGCTGGTTGTTGCATAAGCCGCCGCAAGTTCCGAAGCCAGGCGCATACGTGCCTGGGTGTCAGTGGCCTTGTTGAACTTGGCACGCACCGTCGCCAGCTCCATGAGCTGCTCCGGCGATGCCGTCATATGGGCCGCTGCCGCTGTACCTTCCGCACCGTGGTCATGCCCGTCGTCTGCACTGTGCCCCTCCGCAGATTCTGACGAAGCAGTGTTTGAGTTGGCAAAGTTACCTTTGTCTTCCTCATTTACAACCACTTTAGGCAAAAAGAACATCACAGCAACCAAGCCAATGGCCGTGACAATTATCAGTATTTGTAACCGTGATATTCTTTTCACCTAAGGGTATGTTTGTTTTTTAATGATTTAGATCAGCAAATATACAAAAATTAAGAATGTGTCAGCTCCTGTATTTTTTTGCTGTTTTTGATTTTCTGGATGAACGTCTTAGACGGCTTGAAGCTTGGAATAAAGTGCTCGTCGATGATGATAGACGTGTTCTTTGAGATGTTACGGGCTACTTTCTTCGCACGCTTCTTGTTTACAAAGCTACCAAAACCTCTCACATAGATGTTGTTTCCATCAGCCATTGAGTCCTTCACTACCTTGAAAAAAGCTTCTACCGTAGCCTGTACGTCTGCCTTATCAATCCCTGTTTTATCAGCAACTTCTGATATTACTTCTGCTTTAGTCACTTTCTTAGTTTTTATAAATTTAAATAATAAGTTAACTCTCAATCTTTTGACCCGTGAAATTGCACGCGCTCACTGATTTTCGGGGCACAAAGGTAATTTTAGTTTTTGATAACTAAAAGCAAACTTCCTAAATTATTAGCCCCTCATAAGCACGTTGTTAGCTACTGCAAAGCTATTTTTAAACCCAGCCGGTTACGGTCGCTTCCCCTGCTAACGCATGTTTGCAACATATATTTCAAACAGTCAGCAGCTTATGCGCAATTGTGTTGCTGCCAAACATTACGCTTCCCTGCGTTGTTCCATTATCTAAAAATATTCTTATTTATCTTTGCGCATGGCTTCACCTGAGCAGGCACATTTTGCCACCACCCTTCTTCGTTGGTATGGCCAACACAAACGCACATTGCCGTGGCGCGACACCACTGACCCATACTATATCTGGCTCTCAGAGGTGATTCTGCAGCAGACCAGGGTGGCGCAGGGCTTGCCGTATTACCTGAAGTTTGTGGAGGCATACCCTACTGTGCAACAGCTTGCCGCTGCCCCTGAAGACGAGGTACTCCGGCTTTGGCAGGGGCTCGGCTATTATTCCAGGGCGCGCAACATGCACCATACGGCACGGGTTGTAACTGAAACGCACAGTGGCCAGTTCCCCGGCAACTTTGCTTCACTGCTAAAGCTCAAAGGAGTAGGAAGTTATACCGCTGCGGCTATTGCCGCTTTCGCATTCAAAGAAAAGGTGGCTGTGCTGGACGGGAACGTGTTCCGGGTGCTCGCCCGCGTTTTTGGAATATCCGACGATATTGCCGCCCCGGCATCGCGTAAAGTGTTCCAGCAACTGGCCGACAGTTTAGTGCCCGCCGATGCTCCAGATATATATAACCAGGCCATCATGGAGTTCGGCGCCATCCAATGTACGCCTGTGATGCCTGACTGCCTGTTCTGCCCGCTGCAGCAAAGCTGCTTTGCGTTTAACCATGGCATGGTGCAGGAACTGCCTGTCAAAAGCAAGGCAAAAGCCGCCAGGCTACGCTTTTTCCATTACATTGTGCTAGAGCACGAGCAGCGTTTTTATATGCGTAAACGGCTGGAGGGCGACATATGGCAAGGGCTCTATGACTTTTACCTGCACGAAAGCCGGGAGAAAGAGTTGCGCATGGAGACACTCCTGGATGAGTTGACGCAAGCCGGCCTTATGATGGATAAAGCGATGATTCAGCCCCCGAAACAGGCTTACAAACACATCCTGAGCCATCAAAAAATCACTGCTCATTTTTACCAGATAAAGCTGCAGGATGCCTTGCCACAAGCGATAATGCAGGAAACCAGATTGCTCCCGTTCAGTGCGCCGGAAATAGAGGCCCTGCCAAAGCCAATTTTAATAAACAGCTATTTGAAGGATGCGAAGATTTTAGTATATTTATAGACTGAAACTATTCTTGCACCGAAAGCATTATTAGTTCAGTAAGCCATTTTGCCTCCAGCTTGGTTGCTGGAGTAGCCCAATTCAATTTAATATTATCGTAAAAAGACATGGCAAGTGTAAACAAAGTAATTCTGATCGGCAACTTGGGCAAAGACCCAGAAGTTCGCCATTTAGAGGGTGGTGTAGCAGTAGCTCGCTTCCCAATGGCCACCTCCGAAACCTTTAAAGACAAGACCGGCCAGCGCCAGGAGCGCACTGAGTGGCACAACATTGTGGTTTGGAGAGGGTTGGCCGAAGTAGCAGAGAAGTACCTGAAAAAAGGTAATTCTGTCTACATCGAAGGCAGACTCCGTACAAACAACTACCAGGACAAAGACGGCATTCAGCGTTACTCCACCGAAATCGTGGCCGACAACATGACTATGTTGGGTGGCCCAAGTGGGGGAAGTAACAGCAGTGGAGGTGATAACAACTATCAGCAGTCTTCTTCACCGGCTGCGTCGTCAGCCTCTTCTGGCAGTAGCTCAGGCAGCAATTATAGCAGCGGTTCCGGAAACAGTGGCAACACGTCTTCGTTCCAGACCGATGAGCCAGACGACCTGCCATTTTAAACCCATGTTTCACGAAACGAAACGATTTTGGAAAGTATAGACCCCGGAGACCCCCTGAGTTATAGTTTACTTCAGATTTTTGAAAGTTCACTGACTCAGCTCAGGTTCGAATATATTGCCGCCATTGTGGCTGGCATTCTCTTACTGCTGCTCTCTGCCCTCACCTCGGGGGCAGAGGCCGCTTTCTTCTCCCTCTCTGAGCGGGAACTGGAGCAGTGCAAAAACAGCAAGCTGCCTTCAGAGCAGCGCGTCTATCAGTTGCTGCAAAACCCTCGCAAGCTCCTCACCACCATTCTCATCCTGAATAACGGCATTAATGTCACCATCATCACGCTATTTGCCTATGTAGCCTGGCAGCTGTTTGGCACCATGGTGCTCCCCGCTGGCGTAATGATCGCGTGCATGCTGTTTGCCACATTCTTCATCGTTTTTTGCGGTGAGGTGCTCCCGAAGGTATATGTGCAGAAAAGGCGGCTTTTGATTACGCGTCGCACAGGCGCTATCCTGGATCGTTTGGAGCGACCAATCAGCCCGCTTTCGGGATTGCTGATGTTTATCAGCGAATACATCGAGAGGAAATATATCAGCAAAGGGTATAACCATACCATCGAAGATCTGCACCATAGCCTTGACGTTGCCCTGACAAACGAGGAAACCTCTCCGGAGGAACGTCGCATTTTGCGCGGTGTGGTCAACTTCGGCTCTATTAGCGTGAAGCAGATCATGCGTCCGCGCATCGACATTGTGGCGTTCAGCACCAGCATGACGCTATCGGAACTGCTGCCCCAGATTGTGCAGTGGGGTTACTCCCGGGTGCCGGTTTATACCCAGAGCAATGACAAGATTGAAGGCATACTCTACGTAAAGGATCTTTTACCCCATCTGCACAAAGGCAATGACTTCGCATGGCAGAAGTTGGTGAGGCCGCCATTCTTCGTGCAGGAAAACCGTCGCATCTCGGAGCTCTTCCAGGATTTCAAGGAGAAGCACGTGCACATGGCCATTGTGCTGAATGAGTATGGTGCTACCAGCGGGTTGCTGACCCTTGAAGACATTGTAGAGGAAATTGTAGGCGAGATCAACGATGAGTATGACGACGATGATGACATCATCTATTCTCAACTCGACGAAAATACCTATATCTTTGACGGGAAAACCTCACTTCACGACTTCTGCAAGGTAACGGAAATGCCTTTCGATGCTTTCAATGAAGTAAAGGGAGAGAACGAGACGGTAGCAGGTTTGATCCTGACGCTGTTCTCTCGCATACCGCGTGTTGGCGAGGAAATCACATATGCCCGGTTCCATTTTACTGTAGAGTCGGCGGACTTTAAGCGTATCAAACGAGTTAAGATAAATGTCGCAAGTAAAAAAGAGCAGTACCAGAAGGTTAGCTAAGCTGCAGTTGTTTTTAGGGTTCTGCCTGGCGTTTGCCATCGTTTCCTGCGAAGCTGAGTATACCCCAAAGCCCAAAGGCTATAACCGTATCGACCTGCCGGAAACCGCTTACAAGCCCTTACAGGAAGCACACCCGTATACATTTGAGGTTTCGGAGCACGCCAAAGTGCGCCCAGACTCCTCAGGCATTGCACAGCCGCATTGGATTAACATCATTTATCCAACGCTCGGCGCTAATGTGCAATTGACCTATAAGGCCATCAGCGGTGAAAAAATGCTGAATGACCTGATGGAAGATGCCCGTAAACTCACAGCGAAGCATCAGATTAAAGCATACGCCATCGAGGAATCCCAGATCAAAACGCCCACAGGCAATGTGGCTTCTGTTTTCGAGCTGGAAGGCGAGGTACCCAGCCAGTTTCAGTTTTATGTGACAGACTCTACCAAGCATTTCCTGCGCGGTGCCCTCTACTTCCGCACCGCCACCCAGAATGATTCGTTGGCCCCGGTTATTGAGTATGTCAAAAAAGACATTGTGCATCTGCTGAATACACTTAAGTGGCAGGATAAGTAGTTGATGGTTGTTAAATACCTCGCAGCGTGCGCAGCCCCTGCGAGCGATTAAAATGGGGGATTCTCTTTTCTAATATAGGGCATTTGTTTCTGATGGTTTATAAGTTCACTTAAATCATCATTTTTGTTCTTTATCGAAACTGATATTTTATCATACATCGTGTCCTAACAAAATACGACTACCATCTTAAGCTATACGATATGATTTCTGGGTTGATAACTGAGAAATATATAGATAATACTGAACTTCTATTTAATTATTTACTCTTTGGTAGCTATAGAAACGTTGCACCAAATTTCTTATTTAGAGGGCTTCGAAATGATGCTTATAAATTATTACCTACGATACTCAGACCTGAAAATCAAATCAAGTATTTGGAAATTCTAGATGGTAGTGAAAGTAAAATTAGTTCGCCATATTCATTCCAAAAAAGTGAGAATTATCAACAGTACTTGGAATTTGAATTCCTCAAACGCTTCTATTTAACCTGTAATCAAGAAGGTCTACCTCTACCGGATTGCCCATCAATCCGGAGCTCTTCTTTTTTTGAAGGAGGTGTTCAAATCCCTGAAAACTATCAGACGTGGCTACCTGAAGAATTATACGATGTTGCTGCATTAGCTCAACATTTTGGCATTCCTACTAGGCTTCTTGATTGGAGTACAGATTTTATAACTGCTCTTTACTTTGCTTGTGATGATGCAGAAATGGATTCTAAGGGTAATCATGTAGTTCTATGGATATTGAACCCTTATTTTGTAGAAAACATCAAAGCCTTTATCACTAAAGGTTTCCCTCTTAAGTTTATCCATCCCCCTTACTTCCAAAACCCTAATTTAAGTGCACAAAAAGGAGTGTTAACACTTTGGGAAACTCCAATAAGAGGTTATTCTGATCACACTGCTATTGACAGAACACCTTTAGAAGAACTTATAGTTAAGGAGCTTGAGCCATTGCTTCAAAATGAACTGAATTTTTTTCAAAGCTCTCCAACTTTTGGCAATGACTACTTTATTATGCAGAAATTGTTGATACCTAAATCTGAAGCTTCTAGAATCCTTAAAACTCTAGAAATACTTGGTTATTCTGAAGCTAAAATTTATCCAGGTTACAAAGGAGTAGCCAGTAGTATAATCAAAAGCAAAAATAAATCTAGGTATATACCTTTTGCTTAATTTCCCTACCACTGTTAGTAATATCACCAGTAATGGCAGGGAAATGGTGAATGGTCAGTATAAAGCCCCGGCAGCGTTTACACCTGTCGGGGCTTTTGCTTATTTTTGTATTTAAACTTGCCATACCCTAACCCCGAAAACAGGCGATAGCGTGACTAACTTCTTCCATACTAAAATAGAGTTCCTGAAGGGCGTAGGACCGATGCGGGCAGAACTGCTGCAGAAGGAGTTGAAGATTTTCACCTACGGTGACCTTATCCAGCACTACCCCTTCCGCTACCTCGACCGCACCCAGTTTTATAAAATTGCTGAGTTAGACGAAAGCATGCCTTACGTACAGGTGCGCGGGCGCATCCGTGGCAAAGAACTGTTAGGCGAAGGCAGGAAAACGCGCCTGGCTGCCACCCTGGTAGACGAAAACGGGGACCAACTGGAACTGGTATGGTTTAAGGGCGTAAAGTGGATGCAGCAAACGCTGAAGAACCACACAGACTACATTGTGTTCGGGAAGCCTACTTCCTTTAACGGCCGGTTTAACATGGCGCACCCCGAACTGGAGGAACTGAGCGAGGAAAAACAGACCACCGCCTTCCTGCAGCCGGTATACCATACCACCGAAAAGTTGAAAGCCCACCGTATCGACAGCAAGGTGATTAGCAAAATGATGGAGCATTTGCTGAAGGTGGCTTTGCCCAATGTGCAGGAATCGCTGTCGGAGGAGCTGATTGACCAGTATCGATTGATGGACAAGCAGAATGCCCTTCTGAACATCCACTTTCCGGAGTCGGCAGAGAAGTACAAGGCGGCTACCTTCCGGCTGAAGTTTGAAGAGCTATTTTATATACAGCTCCGCCTGTTTCGGCACAAGCTCGTACGCAAGGCAGACTTGCAGGGGCAGGTATTCAACCAGGTGCCTACCCTTACTGAATTCTACAAGAACCACCTTACCTTCGACCTCACCAATGCCCAGAAACGGGTCGTAAAGGAAATATACGCCGACCTGAACGAAGGCAAGCAGATGAACCGCCTGTTGCAGGGTGACGTGGGCTCAGGAAAAACAATCGTGGCTTTTATCACGATGCTAATCGCGGCAGACAATGGGGCGCAATCGGTGCTGATGGCCCCAACCGAGATTCTGGCTGACCAGCATTATGTGGGCTTGAAAAAATTTGCCGACAGCCTGGGTATAAACCTGGGAAAGCTCACGGGCTCCACCAAAACCAAAGACCGGAAAATACTGCACGAGCAACTCCGCTCCGGCAACATGAAAATGATTGTAGGCACGCATGCCCTGCTTGAGGATGTGGTTCAGTTCCAGAACCTGGGCCTGTGCATTGTGGACGAGCAGCACCGTTTCGGTGTGGAGCAGCGTTCTAAACTGTGGCGCAAGAACCCACGCATCATCCCGCATGTGCTCGTCATGACGGCCACCCCCATCCCCCGTACATTGGCCATGACGCTGTATGGTGACCTGGATGTATCGGTGATCGACGAGCTTCCGGCTGGCCGGAAGGAGATCGTGACCGTGCACCGCTTCGACTCCCACCGCCTGCGCGTGTTCCAGTTTATCCGTGACCAGATTAAGCTTGGCCGGCAGGTTTATATCGTGTACCCCCTCATCGAGGAGTCGGAGCAAATGGAGAACTACAAGGACCTGATGGATGGGTATGAAAGTGTGAAGCGCGCCTTCCCGGAGTATAAGGTAAGCATGGTGCACGGCAAGATGAAGGCGCAGGATAAAGACTACGAGATGCAGCAGTTCGTGAAGCACGAGACGCACATCATGGTGGCAACCACTGTAATTGAGGTAGGTGTGAATGTGCCGAATGCATCTGTGATGGTGATTGAGAGTGCCGAACGGTTTGGCCTTTCGCAGTTGCACCAGTTGCGGGGCCGCGTAGGCCGTGGGGCAGAACAGAGTTATTGCATCCTGATGACGAGCTACAAACTTAGCAAGGACAGCAAAACCCGGCTCGAAACAATGGTGCGTACCAATAACGGGTTTGAGATAGCGGATATTGACCTGAAACTACGGGGTCCAGGCGATTTGATGGGAACGCAGCAAAGCGGTGTGCTCGATTTGCTGATTTCAGACCTTGCCAAGGATGCGCCTATCCTGCAGGAGGCACGGGCGGCGGCGCAGCGCGTGCTACAGGCTGATCCGCTGTTAGAGCAGAGCCAAAACCTAAACATCCGGCAACATATACAATCCTTAAGCGCAAAGTCTGTAAACTGGAGCCGTATTAGTTGAGAAGGCAGTTATAGGCAGGTGGGGTATAACTAAAAGATAACATTGCTAAGCACCATCCGGTCAGACCTGATTGCTTCGTTTGATTTTTTCTCCTGCTCTTTTGGAGATTCGTTCAAGGTGTCGTACTTGATCAAAACGGGACTAACCTGATTGTTTTCTTTGGTTTTAAGTAGCGCATCTTTCTCCTGGACGCCTGTTACCTTGCTAATGGCAATAAGCACTAAGAAAGATGTTATCTTGAGTAAAAACTTCATGCGTCAGGGGGTATAGTAACCTTTACTCCCACAGCAAAAACTGGTTACCGGAACAAGGAGTTAAATAAGTGAATAACCGCTTATGACATACATGACTATAGAATTATCACGTTAAGGGTTCTGCTTCATGATTTTGATGGCATTACTATACACCAACAGCCCTGTTTAACCGTTCCACGAGAAACATGAGGTTTACTTTACACAATAAAATACCGGATAGCCTGATACCGATGAAAATACTTCGCCTTCTACCGTTTTTACTTTTAACATTGCTGTGGCATACCTCCCTGACTTTTGGGCAAGCAAAAACAAAGGCCTCCGTGGTGTTTGACTATGTCTCGAACCCAAGTGCGCCGCATTATAACCAGCGTGTGCTGCGCAAAACCATTCCATTGCAGCATAATGCCCTGGTAATGCTTACTCAAACGGCAACAAACACCTACGCTGTTGAGAAGTATAGCAGCGACCTAAAAAAGCAATGGTCTACAGAACTCAAGCTAGCTGAAGGGGAGTCGTTAGAGGCTTTTTACGCGAGCTCAGAGGTTGCCACTGTAGTGACTCACCAGGCGAGCAGCGGCAAGCAACAACTCATCGGTCACCAGGTGAATCTAAGCACAGGTAAGAAACAGGCAAGCGTACCACTCCTGGAAGCCCCTGCCACTACCCGCCGGGCGAGCGTTGTAGCCTCGGCAGATGGAAGCAAGCTACTGGCTTACCGCTACCATACCGATGCACGGCACCAGATACAGGATATCAGCGGCACTCTGTACGACGGCAAACTGCAGAAGCTCCAGGACACGCAGTATCACCTGCAGGATATACCCGCCATACTGTCCGTGGATGTGCAGCTTGGCAACAGCGGCGAGCAATACATTAACCTGATTTCAGACAACATGAAGCGCCTTACCACACGCCAGTATACCTTGGGCAGCAAAGAGGCCAGGGTCATGTCGGTGCTGGTTGGGGGTACTTTCGATGGCCGGAAGGTATACATCATGGACTCTAAATTTAAGCTGATGCCCAACGGAAAGCTCTTTGGGGCTGTGCTAACGGCTAACGAAGCATCCGGTGAGTATTACAGCTTAAAAGCCGTGAAGTTCGACTACGAGGCGGAGGATATGATTTTTGCGGAGGAGTTCCGTTTTATGCCGGAGTACCTGGCCAAAGTTAACGCGCTGGACAAACGCAGCACCCCGAAACCCGAGTTACTGGAGGATATCTACCTGTCGGACCTGGTGCTTACGCCTGAAGAGAAATTAATTGTGCTGGCGGAAAAAAAGTATACTTCAGGTGGAAAAGATGCACCGTTTTTCACGGATGAGCTGCATGTCTTTGCTTACGATGAGTACATGGATTCGGCTTGGAACGGGGTTCTGATGAAACACCAGCAGGCGCCTGCCCAAGAGGGATTTTCCAGCATTTCCTTCAGTTCTTCCTTAGATGGCACAACCTTAAACTTGCTAACGCTCGAAAAGCTTAACGGGAAGACCGACTTATACCTCCGGCAGCTCAACACTACCAACGGAACGATTGCGCCTCCTAAAACACTCGACCTACAAATAGCGGATACACCCCGACCTGCCTATGTAAAGGACTTTACGGCATGGCTGTCGGGCAAGGAACTGGTAACAGTAGTGCGGCCGGCCAAAAATGCAGACAAACTAAGGTTGCTGCTCGTTCAACTAAAATAGTCGAGCGGTTTCTGGAAGCGCTTTTTGTAAGTGCGCGCGAGATGGCTTCTTTCCTGCTGCTTATGCTGTAACTGCCTTGTAAAGGATGCCAGTTGCAGCATCATGTGCGAGAAACCGACATACGAAACGATCTCCACGTACATTTTAAACTCTTTTTTAGAGCCGTTCAGCACGCCTAGCTTGTCTACTTTGTAAGTATTGGTGGCCGACCAAGGCATCCAGCGGACCACCTTTTTATGGCGCAGCATGTAGCGGTTTATACCTACCTCCAGTTGGTAGCGCTTTACCGGCTGCTGCATTACCTGCTGCAGGTCTGCCTTCCGTAGCAGGCGCTCGCCAGAGAGCAACACATCGCTTCTATACCAGCGCACGAACCACGGTGAGTTAATGCGCCGCAGGATGATCATGTCCACAGGACTGTCGGGTTGCATAAAAGCCTCGATGGCAGCTGTAACCTCCTCATCGCGTAATTCCTGCAAGTCCGCATCCATCATCAACACCAAATCATGCCTTACATAAGCCAGCGCATGATTGATGGCCGCTGTTTTGCCCTGATTGCAGGGCAATTGCACCACCTGCACCAACGGCCAGTTTTGCCGGATGTAGGCCGCCGTACCATCCGTGGACCCATCATCCACACACAAGACTTGCCCAATCGCAGGTATCCGCGTCACGGCCTCCAGCACAGTTCCGATACGCTCACGCTCGTTGAAGCAGGGAATGAGACAGGTTATACTCATAGTTTTGAATAGTGGTAAGGGTGCATACCACATTTACGCACACCGAAAATTCTACGCCCTATTTTACTCAAAAAAATCGATCCGGATAAGCTATTATCTAGCCACAGAGCAAAAAAAAGCCCTCCTTTAAAAGGAAGGCCTTTCTAATACTTAAATAGTCAGAAATTAATACACAAAATCGTTTGCCTCGATCATGGCTGCAGCAATTCTCCTGCGGGCTTCTTTGGTGTTGTACAGGTCTTTCTTGGTAAAGCGCTTTAAACCCATGAATAACAGACGCTGCTCATCGCCTTCTGCCATGGCCGCCACGGCTTCCTTACCAGCCTTGAAGGCGGTGTCTACCGCATCGTTCACCACCACACGCACCATGTCCATTTGGTTAGACACGGATTCCTCTCCTTTTTCCTGTACCAGCTTTTCTACACGCAACAGCGTAGACTCAGCCATATAAGTCTTGATGGCCATGTCGGCGATGTTCATCAATATCTCTTGTTCTTTGGCCAGCGAGTTCATAAACTTCTGCACTGCTGTACCGGCAGTCATCAGGATCGCTTTCTTAAGGTTTCGGATGGCTTTATGCTCCGATGCAAACAAGCCTTCTTCCTCAGCACCAAAATCCGGGATAGCCATCAGTTCCTGCTGCACTGCCTGTGCTGCTCCCATCAGGTCAATTTCCCCGCCCATCGCCTTCTTCAGAATCATATCAACGGTAAGCATGCGGTTGATCTCGTTGGTACCCTCAAAAATGCGGTTGATACGGGAGTCGCGGTAAGCACGGTCCATGGGGTAATCAGCGGAGAAGCCATAGCCACCATAGATCTGCACCCCTTCGTCTACCACGTAATCCAGTACCTCAGAGCCTTCTACTTTCAGCATGGCACACTCCACTGCAAACTCCCGGGCTGCTCCCAGCAGGGCCTCATTCTCGTCTTTACCCGCAGCCACCAGTTCCTGCTCTTTGCGGTAGATGTCCATTCCCAAGCGATAAAGGGCAGACTCCACGGCATAAATGCGAATTGCCTGTTCTGCTAACTTATACTTGATGGCACCAAACTTTGAAATCGGGAGCTTGAACTGATGGCGCTCGTTGGCATACTTTACGGAAAGGCTGGCCACATTTTTGGCGGCACCTAACGTAGCGGCACCTAACTTGATACGCCCGATGTTCAGGATATTGAAAGCGATCAGGTGGCCTTTCCCGATCTCACCCAGCACATTCTCTTTCGGCACTTCGCAGTCCGAGAGAAACACCTGACGCGTAGAAGACCCCTTGATCCCCATCTTATGCTCCTCATTGCCAAGGCTCAGTCCAGGGTAACCCTTCTCCACAATAAAGCCGGTGAATTTATCGCCGTCTACCTGTGCGAACACGATAAATACATCTGCAAAGCCTGCGTTTGTAATCCACATCTTCTGGCCGTTCAGGATATAATGCGTTCCTGCCTCATTTAGTACCGCTTTGGTTTTTGCAGCCAACGCATCAGATCCAGAACCTGGCTCCGTTAGGCAGTAAGCAGACATTAACTCTCCACTTGCCAGCTTAGGGATATATTTCGCTTTTTGCTCTTCGTTACCGAAATATAGGATAGGCAGTGTCCCGATACCGGTATGCGCTGCAAAAGCCACCGGGAAAGAATGTCCTCCACCTACGGCTTCGGTTACCAATAACGCCGTATTGAAGTCCATGTTAAGGCCACCATACTGCTCAGGTATAGAGACCGCGAATAGCCCCAACTCCCCTGCTTTTTTCATAAGGCTCTCCATCAGGCCTTCCTCATGGTTATCTAAGCGGTCTAGCAGCGGCCAAACTTCGTCACGAACAAAGTCCCTACAGGTTTGCGCCATCATTTGCTGCTCCTCATTAAACTCATTCGGGATGAATACATCCTGAGGGCTTGTTTCTTTAATGAGGAACTCTCCTCCTTTTATAGTTGCGGTTTGGTTTTCCATATTTTTAAGATTTTCTTATTGTTGTATCACGTATCAAGACACACGACTTTTTCTATCAAGCATATTGATAAAGCCATTCAGCATCTTTTGTACGCCTTCATTTTTTTGTGCTAAGTCTGAGTAGTGCTGCTCTTTGATAAAGCCGAATGATTCCGCTAAAATCAGTTGTGTTTCCAGCTCGAAAGCAGACCCTAAAGCTATTTTAAGAAACTGTGCAAACTCCTTGTCTGACCCACGGCCAGCCCCTTCAGCTATGTTTGATGGAATTGAAACAACAGCACGGTTGATTTGCGATTTTAATCCATATCGTTCATCTTGAGGAAAGAGTGCTGTTACTTTATAAACGAGTTTTGCCAACTCCATTGACTCTTTCCACACCCTTAGCTCTTTGAAGTTATGCATACAAAGTCGTGCGTCTTGTGTCGTGCTACATGTGTCGTTATTTTAACAGCTCAAATACACCAGCCACGCCTTGGCCTCCACCAACGCAGGCAGTTACTATACCGTGCTTGCCTCCGGTTCTGCGCAGGTCGCTGAACAACTGCACAGAGAGTTTTGCGCCAGAGCAACCCAGTGGATGGCCTAAAGCAATCGCGCCTCCGTTTATGTTCAGTTTATCCGGATCAAAGTCCAGGTGGCGCATCACAGCAATTGACTGTGCAGCAAAGGCTTCGTTCATCTCAATCAGATCAATGTCGTTAAGCGTTTTGCCTGCCAATTTCAAAGCTTTCGGAACGGCTGCTATTGGCCCCATACCCATGATGCGTGGGTCGATGCCCCCCGTTGCATAGCTTACTAAACGAGCAACTGGCTCCAGGTTAAGCTCTTTTACCATACGCTCACTCATCACGATGGCAAAGGCAGCACCATCAGAAGTTTGGGAAGAGTTACCGGCTGTAACTGTGCCGCCGGCAGCAAACACAGGTCTTAATTTTGCCAAGGCTTCCATGGAAGTATCAGCACGCGGGCCTTCATCGGTGTCAACAACATAGGTCTTGGTCTTCTTCTTACCATTTTCATCCAGGTAAGTCTCCTCGATGGTAATCGGCACGATCTGATCTTTGAAGTAGCCTTTTTCGATTGCATTCAATGCCTTTTGGTGACTCTTGTAGGCAAACTCATCCTGGTCTTCACGTGAAACATTATAATCGCTGGCTACGGCCTCTGCTGTTAAACCCATGCTCAAATACCAGTCCGGGTTGTTCTTCGCGATCTTGTAGTTTGGCACAGTTTTCCAGCCAGCAGTAGGCACCATCGACATTGACTCCGTACCTCCTGCAATAATACAGTCGGCCATACCCGCTTGAATACGGTTCGCAGCAATGGCAATGGTTTCTAGCCCAGACCCGCAATAACGGTTAACCGTCATGCCACTAACCGACATTGGCAGGGCTAAAAGCGATACCATACGGCCAATCTGCAGCCCTTGCTCTGCCTCGGGCACTGCGTTTCCTACTATCAGGTCATCTACACGCGCAGGGTCCAGGGCAGGCACGGCATTTAAAACATGCTTGATGACATCAGCAGCCAGGTCATCGGGTCTCATAAACCGGAATACACCACGCGGAGCCTTGCCCACTGCGCTACGGAATCCGGCTACTATATACGCATTATTCATTTTGATGCTCTTTTATAGTTGATACTATAGATTAGTTTCTCAGTGGTTTGCCAGTTGTCAGGATGCTTTGGATACGCTCCAGTGTCTTGCGCTCTCCGGTTAATGACAGGAAGGCTTCGCGCTCCAGATCCAACAGGTACTGCTCACTTACTTCGGTGGGGGCAGATAAGTCTCCACCGCACATTACATAAGCAAGCTTCTCAGAGATTTTCTTATCATGCTCAGAGATATAACGACCTGTATACATCGCGTTGGCACCAGTCAGGAACATACCCAAGGCACCTTTACCCTGCACTTTTACATTTGTGCGCTTTACAGGCATGGTATAACCTGCATCTGCCAACAGGATAGCCTGCGCTTTTGCATCAGCAATCAGGCGATTGCTATTAATGGTAATGCCGTCGGATTTGCGCATATAGCCTAAGTCTATTGCCTCTTTTGCTGAGGTAGAAACCTTAGCCATACCAATCGTTAGGAATACGTTTTTTAGATCGTTGTACTCGATGTCACCATCGGCATACATGTCAGCAGCGCGGAGTGTCAACTCCTTCGTTCCGCCACCGCCAGGTATCAGGCCAACACCAAATTCTACTAAGCCCATATAGGTTTCTGCGGCAGCCTGCACATGGTCGCAATGTAGGTTAAGCTCGCAACCACCTCCAAGGGTTAGGCCATGGGGTGCGCCTACTACCGGAATAGCAGAATAGCGCATGCGCATCATCGTATCCTGGAACTGTTTGATCATGAAGTTAATCTCGTCATACTCCTGTTCCAGCGCATACATGTATACCAAGCCGATGTTTGCACCTGCCGAGAAGTTTGCTCCATCGTTACCAACTACCATACCTCTGAAATCTTTTTCAGCCAACTCGATACCTTTATTTAGGCCGGCAGTTACATCGCCACCAATGGTATTCATCTTGGTATGAAACTCTACATTCAGGATACCATCACCCAGGTCAGTAATTGTAGTTCCGCTGTTTTTCCAGATTACTTTGTTGCTGCGCAGGTTATCTAAAATGATAAAGTTCTCAGCACCTGGTATGGCCTTGTATTCTTTACTTTGGATGTCGTAATAGCGACGGGTGCCGTTCTCTACGATATAGAAAGCCTCTTTACCATGCTCTAGCATTTCCTCTACCCACTTGGCAGGCTCGTATCCGTTTTCGAGCATGCGCTGAACGCCTTCGCGGGCCCCAATGGCATCCCAATATTCGAAAGGCCCAAGCTCCCAGCCAAAGCCGGCACGCATCGCGTCATCTATTCTGTATAGCTCATCCGATATCTCCAGAATACGGTTGCTCACATACTGGAACAAACCGAAAAGAGACTCATTAAAGAACTTCGCAGCTTTATCGTCTTGCTTTGACAGTGCCTTGATTCGTTTCCTTAAGTCGTCAATAGGCTTAAGCACCTCAAGGCTCTGGAACTTTACTTTCTGCTTAGGCCCATACTCCAAAGAATTCAAGTCAAGGGTTAAAATCTCGGTCTTGCCCTTTGCATCCTTTGTCTTCTTATAAAAGCCTTGTCCGGTTTTATCGCCAAGCCACTTGTTATCTACCATTTTTTGCAGATAGTCAGGCAGCTTAAACAAGTCTCTTGACTCGTCTTTCTCTCCTGTCTGGTACAAACCATTGGCTACATTAGCCAACGTGTCCAAACCAACCACATCCAACGTTCTGAAGGTAGCAGACTTCGGACGGCCAATAATTGGACCAGTCACTTTATCCACTTCATCCACGGTCAGGCCAAGTTTATTCATTACCTGCAAGCCTTGCATAATGGCATAGATACCAACTCGGTTCGCAATAAAGGCAGGAGTATCTTTAGCCAATACAGTAGTCTTACCAAGGTATAGGTCCCCGTAATGCATCAGGAAGTCAATAACTTCCTGATCCGTTTCCGGGGTAGGGATTATCTCCAGGAGTTTAAGGTAGCGCGGTGGGTTGAAGAAGTGCGTACCACAGAAGTGCTTTTTGAAGTCATCTGAGCGACCGTCCAGCATCATATGGATCGGGATGCCCGATGTGTTGGAAGAAATAAGCGTGCCCGGTTTGCGATGCTGCTCCACCTGGTCATACACGATCTTCTTTATTTTCAGGTTCTCCACTACTACCTCAATTGTCCAGTCGGCCGTAGCGATATCCTTCATGTTATCATCGAAGTTACCCGTCTGGATCAGGCGGGCATCCTCTTTACGGTACAGCGGAGAAGGGTTAGACTTGATAGCAGCCTGCAAATGGCTGTTCACAACGCGGTTCCGCACCGCCTTGCTCTCGAGCGTCTGTCCTTTTTTCTCCTCTTCCGGTGTCAGCTCTTTCGGAACGATGTCGAGTAGCAATACCTGCACCCCGATATTGGCAAAGTGGCAGGCAATCCGGGAGCCCATCACGCCCGAGCCTAACACCGCTACTTTTTTAATTATTCTTTTCATAGAATAGCTCTGGTTGTCTATGGTTTAATAGATTTCTTTATCTTCAATCATACCCATGATGCGGCTGCATACACCGAAGAACACATCGAGGTCCTGCTGTGGTATTTCCTCGCGCACCTTCTTGTTAAACTGTATGACTACCTGCCGCGACACCTCTTTTTTCTCCAGCCCTTTCTTGGTCAGGAAGATGCGCACCAGGCGTTTATCGCTTGGGTCAGACTCTTTGTAAATCAGGTCCTGCTCTTCCATGCTCTTCAGGATGCGGGTGAGGCTGCGTGCCTCCAGGCCCAGAAGCGGCGCTATTTTAGTGGCCGGCGTGCCTTTCTCCTGGTCGATATTTAGCAGCACAAACCCGATCGAAGTAGTGATGTCTGATTTAGCAGCCTCATTGTTATACATACGCGAGATGGCATGCCAACACACTTTAAAGTTATAGTCTACGTTTTCTTCTGGCTTCATGTGGCGTTAGTGTTCTATACCAAATATAACAAAATTTGTTATGCTTGCATACTATATTGAAGGAAAATATTTAGCTGCCTGCATAAAGATTCATACGCGTGTTTCACTCATAGGCTGTAAAAGCTTTGGAATAACACCCGCAAGAGTTGGGGCGGATGGAAATAAAAAAACTCCCTGCCGAATTGAGGGCAGGGAGTTTTTAGCATAAATCAACCAACGGCTCATTGCCGCCTTCATCTTATCTCATATTAAAACATGCTATCGATCACATCCTTGTAATTCGCTGTGATGGCCTTGCGCTTCACCTTCAGGGTTGGGGTTAGCTCTCCGCTTTCCACAGTCCACATTTTAGGGATCAGCTTGAATTTTTTGATGGTTTCGTACTGCGCCTGCCCCTCATTTGCCTTCAGGATCTCACGCTGGTACTTGTCTGTTACTTCTTTCTTCTTGATCATCTCCTCGTCGGAGGTATACGGAATGCCTTTGTGCTGGCACCAGTCCTGCAAGCCCATAAAGGACGGCACGATCAGGGCGGCGGCGTACTTCTGGCCTTCGCCCACCACCATGGCCTGCTCAATCAGCACCGACTCTTTGAGCTTGTTCTCGATGGGCTGCGGTGCCACGTACTTACCGCCCGATGTCTTGAACATCTCTTTCTTGCGATCCGTTATCTTCAGGTATTTGCCATCAATCAACTGCCCGATATCGCCGGTATGGAACCAGCCATCCGAGTCGATCGCCTCGGCTGTCAGTTCCGGCTTGTTGTAATATCCTTTCATCACGTGTGGCCCGCGGGTCAGTATCTCGCCGTCCGCCTCCGCTATCTTCACCTCTACCCCATCAATCGGCATCCCTACTGTACCGATCATGTTGTTTTCCGGCTCGAAGCGGTTTACTGTAATTACCGGCGAGGTCTCGGTGAGGCCGTATCCCTCCATAATGCGGATGTTGGCAGACCAGAACACGCGCGCCAAACGAGGCTGCAGGGCTGCACCACCAGACACAATGGCGATGACATTGCCTCCCAGGGCTTCACGCCACTTGCTGAAGATAATTTTGTTGGCAAGCCCCAACTGCTTGTTATACCACCAACCCTGGTCTTGCTGCGTATCGTACTTCAAGCCAAGCTCCAACGCCCAGAAAAACAGCTTGCGCTTCACGCCTGTCAGTTCAAGCCCCTTGGCCACAATCTTGTCATACACCTTCTCCAGCAAGCGCGGAACGGTGGTGAACACATGAGGCTGCACTTCCTTCAGGTTGTCGGCCACCATCTCAATGCTCTCGGCATAATAGATCGAAACCCCCACCCGCATGTATAAATAAAGCAGCATCCGCTCAAAGATGTGGCAGAGCGGCAGGAAGCTCAGTGCCCGGTGGTCTTTGTTTACCGGCACATAAGGCTCGGTTCCGGTCACGTTGCTGATCAGGTTATTGTGCGTCAGCATTACCCCTTTCGGGTTGCCGGTTGTACCGGAGGTATAAATAATCGTCAGGATATCCTCCGGTTGCACTGCGGCTTTGAGAGGCTCCAATTGCGCCACATCCCTCTTTTGGCTCAGGTCCAGCACCTCCGACCAATGCTTGGCGCCCCCAATCTCATCGAAGGTATAAATGCCGGTTATCCCCTCCATGCCCGCCGTGGCGGCACTCACTTTGTTGTAAAGCGTTGCATCCGCCACGAAGATCACCTTTACCTGCGCATCATTAAAAATGTAGCGGTAATCCTCGGCTGTGATGGTCGGGTACATCGGCACGCTGATGGCACCGATCTGCTGAATACCAAAATCGACCAGAACCCACTCAGGCCGGTTGAAGGAAATGATGGCGACTTTATCGTCCTTCCCCACTCCAAGCTCCAGCAAGCCCAGACTTACTTTGTTGGCATATTCCTGCACTTCCTGGGTGCTATATTTTTGCCAAGTGCCGTTCACTTTGGCTGCCAGGCAGTCAGGTTGTGGGAAGTTCTGCTGCTGGTAAGGTAAAAGATCTAAGATTCGAGTAACGTTCATGTCTTGGTTGTTTGGCAATTGCTTAACTATAAAAAGCCGTGTGTAGGTGTCAACATATGTTACGACACCATTTCTGCATGCGTTTTATATGCATTTTAACTAAATTTTCTAAATCGGCCACAGCAAGAACCGAAATATTTAACTCAACTTATATTTATGAGTGAGTAATAAATCATCTGCATCCCGAAGAAGCCTTCCGGGCAATAGCAAATTTTAGTTATTTTTGATTTTCCCTGATAAGCCCTATGAACCTTTCGATATTTTTTGAGCCGCTGAACGAAGACGTTTTCGCCACCTACAACAAGCCTCGCACGTTGGGCTTTTATACCAGCCGCTTCGTAAGTAAGTTTCCTGACTGGCGCAGTGCTGATATTGCTTTGCTCGGTGTAAACGAGACCAGGGGCCAGAAAGAGGACGCTCAGGAACTCCCGGTGGCCGAATCCGCGGCGCGCGCTATAAGGCAGCGCCTGTACGGCATGAACAAGGGCGCGGGCCGCTGCCGCCTGGTGGACCTGGGCAACCTTCGCCCCGGCATCACGCTAGACGACACTTACCTGCGCCTGAAGGAGATTGTGGAGGTTCTGATCTCACACAACACCATCCCCATCATCATTGGCGGTTCCCATGACCTGGAGTACGGCCAATACATGGGGTATGAGCACCTGGAGCGCGTCGTGAACATGGTGTCGGTGGACAGCAGCGTGGACATGACCGAGGACGCTGACGCTACCCCGAACAAGAAGCAGCTGCGCCGGATACTGATGCATGAGCCGAACTACCTCTTCAGCTTCGGCCAGATCGGGCACCAGTCATACATGGTGGAGCAGGAGGTGATGTCGACAATGGAAAAGCTGCACTTTGAGGCCTACCGCGTAGGGGAAGTGCACCACAAGCTGCAGGAGATGGAGCCCGTGGTACGGGTGGCCGATCTGCTGACGTTTGACATATCTGCCATTCGCCACCAGGATGCGCCGGGCTATGCCCCTGCCAACCCCTTCGGGCTAACAGGCGAAGAAGCCTGCCAGCTTTGCTGGTATGCCGGCCTGAACGACAACCTCACCTCATTAGGCATTTATGAGTACGACCCGGCGCTGGATGAACGGCGGCTGACAGCCATGACCATTGCTACCATGATCTGGTACTTTGTGGAAGGTTTTTACCACCGCAAGAATGAGGTGAACTTCAGCGGCAGGCAGTTCACCAAGTATGCCGTCGCCTTCAACAACGACAACCCCGACCGGATGGTCTTTTACAAAAGCAAGAGCAGCGAGAAGTGGTGGCTGGAAGTGGAGCCGCTAAGCAGCGAGAAAGACAAGCGCATCGTACCCTGCAGTTACGAGGACTATTTACAGGCCACCGAGGGCGAGGTGCCCAATCGCTGGATTCTCACGCAGGCCCGAATCGGCTGATCATATAAACCGGCAAATCAAATCAATATAAGTCGATCTACTTTCCTTGGCAAAGGCCGGGTTATACCTCTTAGATCGCTCAAATTGCCCCATATGCGTACCTATGGAATTACCAGAGTATACTTTACAACAACTGGCCCTGCGCAACGGCCAGGACCGCGACGAAATATGGGTGGCTTACAAGGGCGTGATCTATGATGTACGCAAATCGAGGCTGTGGCGCGACGGGAAGCACTATGAGCACTGGGCCGGGCAGGACCTAACCGACGAGATGAAAGACGCCCCCCACACCGACCACGTGTTCGACAAGTTTTCGGTGGTTGGCCATGTGCGGGGTTCGGCTTACCGGGTAGAGGAAAGCTAGGAAAAGGCTCTGCTAAAAAAACACTAACTTGGGAACAGATACATCGACAAAACAAGATAATACCATGATATTAATAGCTGACAGCGGTGCTACCAAAACGGATTGGCGGATGATGGACGCTTCGGGCGTTCTGGAGCAGGTATACACAGCAGGCATTAATCCACAGTATCTGGAGGCCATTCAGATCAGTGCTATCCTGGAGGCTGAGCTGCTGCCCAACCTGCAACAAAAGCAACCGAGCAGCATCTATTATTACGGAGCTGGCTGCAGCTCTCCGGACCGCAACCTGCGGGTAGAGCAGGCGCTGGCCAAGGCTTTTCCGGACAGCGCGATCCACGTAGACCATGACCTGCTGGCTGCGGCGCGCGCGCTTTGCGGGCATCAGCCGGGTGTGGCCTGTATTCTGGGCACCGGCTCAAATTCATGCTTGTTTGATGGGAGGAATATTGTCGATAATGTGCCTTCCCTGGGTTTTTTGATGGGCGACGAAGGCAGTGGCGCTTACCTGGGTAAAATGCTGATCCGGGCATTTATGTACCGCGAGCTGCCTGAGGAACTGGCTACCTCCTTGAAAAACCGCTACAACTTGACAAAGGACAGCATCATGAGCGCTGTTTATACCTCCGACATGCCAAGCACCTACCTGGCCACCTTTGCCAAGTTCATGAGCGACAAGCGCAAGGAACCAGTTATTCGCGAGATGATCTACCAAAACTTCGATGAGTTCTTTGAGCACCATGTCTGCAAATACGAGGGCTATACCGAAGTGCCCATCAACTTTGTGGGTTCCATTGCGTTTCACTTTTCTGACACGCTGCGGCTAGTGGCTAAAAAATATGGTGTAAAGCTCGGCAACATCATCACAAGCCCCAGCGAAGGACTTGTAGCCTACCACCAGGAATTGATAGCCCAAACCGAGAACCGCTAAGCGAGCGCACAGAGAAAATAAGTTATACCTCTTAACCTGCCCTAAAAATTGTCTACCACCGAATCGACATCGCATTACAACAGCCTGGAGCAAATGAGTGTGCAGGAGCTGTTGCAGAACATCAACCAGGAAGACCAGACCGTGCCGCAGGCAGTAGCCAAGGCCATCCCTCAAATAGAGGCGCTGGTAAAGGCAACCACTGACAGGCTAGCGCACGGCGGCAGGCTATTTTACATCGGAGCAGGCACGAGTGGCCGTTTGGGTGTGGTGGATGCCTCAGAATGCCCACCTACTTATGGGGTGCCGCACGGCATGGTGATCGGGTTGATAGCAGGCGGCGACACGGCCATCCGAAAAGCCGTGGAATTTGCGGAAGACGACCCGAGCCAAGCCTGGCAGGACCTGAAGGCGCACAACATCACAGACAAAGACATAGTAGTCGGCATTGCCGCTTCCGGGCGCACCCCTTACGTAATCGGCGGGCTACAGGCGTGTCGCAGGCATGGCATCGCAACGGGCTGTGTGGTTTGCAACGCAGGCAGTGCGGTAGCCGCAGAGGCTGACTTCCCTGTGGAGGTAGTAACCGGCCCTGAGTTTGTGACCGGCAGCACCCGTATGAAAGCCGGCACAGCGCAGAAGCTTGTCCTGAACATGCTAACCACCGCCACGATGGTACGATTAGGCCGCGTGAAGGGAAACAAAATGGTGGACATGCAGCTATCCAACCATAAGCTAGTAGACCGTGGCATGCGGATGCTGATGGAAGAACTGAACCTGACCAACATAGAAGCGGGTGCCCTGCTCAAAAAGTTTGGCAGCGTACGTGCCGCCATGGAGGCCTTTGGCAAAAGCAGCGAGGGAGAAAAATAAACCAGTATGAGGTAAAACAGGCGGCGGCTGCCGGAGTCATGATCCGGCAGCCGCCGCCTGTTTTATACACGGAGGTATAAATCGGTTTACTCTGTTGAGGTGAAACTCTCCAGCAGTACATTGGCGGCTTCCTTGCTCGGCACCACGTATTCTTTCACCGACCAGTTGTAAGTGAGTTTGAAGTCCTGGTTCTGCAAACCGAAGCGCACCTTCTTCTTATAATCCTCCAGTGGCTCTAAGCCCAAGGAAGCCCGGTTCTGATTAATGGCTTTCAGGTCGTTCTCGCTTATTTTCTCTACCAGGTAATGCTTCGGCGTGTCCTCTGCATTACAGTTACTGCATTTAACCTTCACAAAGGCCTTAGAGCCATAGGCATTTTTGCCGGCTTGCTGGTCGAGCAGGTAAGCAGCTGGCTGCGGCGCCATACGCCCCTCTTGCACGGCTTTTGTCAGGATGTCTTTAAAATCATACCCCTTGCGTGCCTGTGTCTGGCGCTCCATCACAATACTGAAGCGGGGCAACTGCTCCAAAGTGTCCGCCACCCCAATCAGGTGTTCTCCCGGGTAGCCATATTCCTCAATCCAGCCCAGTAAGTTTTTCACGTTTGCTGTTTCTATTTTCCGGATAGTGTCGCCGTGCACCCGCAGGCCGCCAGGTGCCATCCGGAAGTACTGGTCGCGGGCATACAGCTCGTCCAGGTCGGCGCGCAGTTCCTTGTTCAGGGTTTCCTCAAACTTGTCCCGGCGCTTTGGGTACTTACGCACAAACTTTCGCCATTTACGGCTTGTATGCAATGTGTCAAATACCTGCTGCTGTTCTATATAATCCAGGCTCACGCCGTTGAGTACCAGTTGCTCCAGGTAATCAAATGTTCGCTTGGTTTCCCCTGCCTTCAGGGCAGCTACGGCTGCATTGTAGTAATCACGCGCAAATGGGTCTGGCACAGCGGCAAAGGCTTGCTTGTAGGCCTTCAGCGCATAGGCATAATCACTAGCCACAATAGCCAGTTCGGCGGTATGTATGGCAGGGTAGTAAAATTTAGTATAACCGGATTGGTCAGGCTGCGCAGAGGCTCTGAGGTCGAGTAACAGTATAAAGACACAGAGCAGCGTGAGGCAGTTTTTGAAAAGGGATGTACGCGACATAGAATGGCAGAACATAAATCAGTGAAACAAAGGGTGTATACGTGTGCTATTGGTAATGCATCGAAAGGGCCAAACAGTTCCGGCTATTGCTAATTATGCGAGCACCTGCCCCCCTACCGATGAACGCCTGTAACCTCAAAATATAAGGTATAACAGGCAAAAGCCGGGTAAATGTCTCAACTTTGCATTAGCCTTTTTAGTAAATGAAGCAAAGAGGCCTTCCGCCTCTTTGCTTCATCCATTACATGACGCTTTATGCATACCATTGAACCCTTTTACAACTGGCTGGATAATTACTCGGCTTCAGAAGACCCGCGATCGCCGCTTTATGGTGCCGAGAATAGCCTTATGCAATATACCAATACCATCTACGGGTATTACATCCACCCGCAGTGGGATGATATCGATTCAGAAACGCTTTTTATCAAAATACTTTTTGCAGACTACGAAACGGGCTTTGCCGTCATTGAGTTTATCGGGGAGTGGAACGATGCCCTGCACAACGACATCATGCAGTTGAAGCGCAACATCATCGACCCGCTGGTGCAGGAGGGCATCTTCCGCTTTATTATTATCGGGGAGAATGTTTTCAACTTCCATGGCTCCGACGACTCCTATTACGAAGAGTGGTTCGAGGACATAGAGGACGGTTGGATTGCTGCGCTCGGCTTCCAGGACTTTGTGTTGAGCGAAATGAAAAACTATAACCTGGATTACTACATTAACTACGGTGGCGCTCTGGATGACATTCCATGGCGTACATTCACGCCAAAGCGGCTGTATGCTTTGGTCAATGGGATGATCCAGAAACGACTAGGGCCGTAAAGCCCGCAGGAGAAGCACTGTTCGCAATTCTTCTGCGGGCAGCTCTTGCTTAGCGGTCTACTTCTTCTTCTACCTCATCGGCCACCTCTTCGGCAGCATTTTCTACTTCATCCGCTCCTTCTTCCACAGCATTCTCTGTAGAAGCGCAGGACGCGAAATTTAAAAGCCCGAAGGCTAACATGGTATAGAGCACCTTTTTCATAGTTCGCTTTTTTAGGTTATACATAGCGTGGCATCCAAGATGTGCTGCCCGAAGTGTATACGTTCCTGGGTGCATAAAGTAAACGGCAATAACCGGGCGTTATACCCTGTTAAACAGGAAGTGGATGCCTTGTAGGGAAGCCACTTCCTGTTTCAGAAAAAGAAAGGCTTAGTGGTTCTCTACTTCGCTTTCTACTTCTTCGCCGGCTTCTTCTATTTCTTCGCCGGCTTCTTCCATGCCTTGCTCCATGTCTTCGCCAACCTCCTCTGTCTCGGCCTCCATATTTGTCTCTGTGTTAGACTCGCAAGAGGTAGCGCCAAAGGTCAGGACTGCGGCCGCCATCAGCATGTAAACTGGTTTTTTCATGATTTTAAATTGAGGTTATATTTATTAATTTCAAATTCCGTTTATTCTACAACAGCAGTAGTGTCCATTCCCTCTGCTACTTCCTCGTTGTACTCTTGAACTTCGTCTCTAAGCTCTTCTCTTTCCTCTGCCACATCTTCTACTTCGTCAGCTACATCTTCTGCTTCTGAAGATGGTGAATCGCATGACGCGAATGTGAACAAACTAGCGGCAAACAGTAAAAAAAATGACTTTTTCATAATCTATAATTTTGGTTTCACTTTTGGTTAACTAATTGATTTCTGCCTCTCTTAATAGGAAGGCGCACCTGATAAGTAACGAAGTAAAGTGATATAGAGTTAATTCCTTATCGTTTTCATAAGAAATCCAGGTAATTCAAGCGGGTTAAAAGGCAGGGTGTGGTATACTCTGGTTACTGAACAACCGCAGTGGTATCCATCTCCATGTCCATGTCTTCCATTTCGTCCGCTCTTTCCTCAGCGCGGTCTTCCATGTCTTCTAGCGTATCTTCTCTTTCTTCTGCTCTTTCCTCAGCAGGAGAATCACAAGAGGCAAAGCCAAACATACCTGTCAAGGCTAAGGCATACAATACTTTTCTCATAATAGTTAGGTTTAGTAAAACATTTAAGTCAGCAAGTATAACATACCTACTGTCTTACTGCCTGCAACTACAGGTGGTCTGCGCAAGAATACGGCAGCTGCAGCATATAGTTTAATAAAAATATATAAAACGAGAAAGGCACCCTTAAAAGGTGCCTTTCTGCCGCTTGGCGCTTACGCCAGCCTCTCGGTTATACTGCCTAAATACACGCTATGCCTGCAAGCGCTTACTTTTTTCGGAACACCAGGTTGATTGGCACGCCTTCAAACCCGAAGTGCTCACGGATTCTGTTCTCCAGGTAACGCGTGTACGACTCTTTGATGTACTGCGGCAGGTTACAGAAAAACGCGAACGTTGGGTTGTGCGTTGGCAGCTGCGTGATGTACTTGATCTTCACAAACTTGCCTTTGATAGCTGGTGGCGGATAACGCTCGATGTCTGGTAACAGCAGGTCGTTTAGCTTGGAGGTGGAGATTTTGCGTGTTTTCATCTCATACACATCCATCGCCTTCTCTACTGCCTTCAAGATACGCTGCTTCGTTACCACTGAGGTAAAGATAACCGGCACGTATTTGATCGGGGCAATACGGTCCAGGATCTCCTCCTCAAACTGCTTGGTAGTATGGGTGTCTTTTTCGATCAGGTCCCACTTGTTCACCAGGATCACGATACCTTTGCGGTTCTTCTCGGCCAGGGTAATGATGTTCACGTCCTGCGACTCGATCCCACGTGTGGCATCCAGCATCACAATACAAACATCCGCATCTTCCAGTGCACGTACGGAGCGCATTACTGAATAGAACTCAATATCCTCGCTTACCTTGCTTTTACGGCGCAGACCGGCGGTGTCCACGATGATGAACTCTTTGCCAAACGCATTGTAACGGGTATGGATAGCATCGCGGGTAGTACCCGCCTGGTCTGTCACGATGTTACGCTCCTCGCCCAACAGCAAGTTCACGAACGACGACTTGCCTACGTTTGGGCGACCAAGCACCGCCAGGCGCGGTATACCGGCATCCGGGTCTTCAATGCCCTCGTCCTCAAAATGCTTGATGACCTCATCCAGCAGCTCCCCTGTTCCGGATCCGTTCTGCGAAGACACCGGGTAGATTTCCTCTCCTATGCCTAGCGAATAGAACTCGCCCATCTGGTTGGCGCGGGCTGTGGTATCGGCTTTGTTGGCTACGACGTATATTGGCTTGTTGGTACGGCGCAACACGTTGGCAAACTCCTCATCCAGGCCTGTTAAACCAGCATCTACGTCTACCATAAACAGGATCACGTTTGCCTCGCGGATAGCCAGCTCAACCTGCTTGTTTATCTCTTCTTCAAAAATATCGTCGGAACCGTGCACATAGCCACCGGTGTCGATTACGGTAAAAAATTTGCCCGTCCACTCGCCGTGGCCGTAGCTTCTGTCGCGGGTTACGCCGCTTTCGTTGTCCATGATGGCCTTACGCTGACCAATCAGGCGGTTAAACAGGGTAGACTTGCCCACATTTGGGCGGCCTACAATAGCAATGATGTTTGATGACATCGTAAAAAAATAAAATAGTTAAAGTGCCCCCGGAGCACCTTGCTCCGAAGCTTTATGCTGTGCGCCTACTTACTCGCTGTAACCGAAGCGCCGAAGCAGCTTTTGGTCGGTTCGCCAGTTTTCGTTCACGCGCACATACAAATCAAGAAAAATCTTTTTCTGGAAGAACTCTTCCATATCCTTCCTGGCCTGGGTACCTACTTTCTTCAAAGCCTCCCCCTTATGGCCAATCACAATGCCTTTCTGGCTACGGCGCTCCACGCTGATCTCCGCCCGGATACGTATAATTTCCTCTTCCTCTTTGAACTCCTCTACCACTACTTCGCAGCTGTATGGAATCTCCTTTTTATAGTTAAGGAAAATTTTCTCCCGGATCATCTCCGACACGAAGAAACGCTCCGGCTTGTCAGTCAGTTCATCTTTCGGGAAATAAGCCGGGTGCTCAGGCAAATAATGCAGCAGGCGCGCAAACAGATGCTCCAGCCCAAATCCATGCAGCGCCGAAATTGGCAGTATTTCGGTTGGCTTCATCTTCTCCTCCCAATAGGCCACTTTCTGGTGCAGCTCTTCCTCCGTCGCCTGGTCGATTTTGTTGATGAGCAGCAGCACCGGTACCTCCGCATACTGCAGCCGCTTGATCACATCTTCCTCGTCATGGGTTTCATAGATGTCCGTCACGAAAAGAATCACGTCGGCGTCCTCCAAAGAGGTGCGCACAAAGCTCATCATCGATTCATGGAGGGCATACTGCGGTTTGATGATACCCGGCGTGTCTGAATACACGATCTGGAAGTCATCCCCGTTCAGGATACCCATGATGCGATGCCGTGTAGTTTGTGCCTTTGAGGTGATGATAGACAGCTTTTCGCCTACTAACGCATTCATCAGCGTGGATTTACCTACGTTAGGCTTACCCACGATACTTACAAAACCGGCTTTATGTGCTACTTCGGACATACACTTGAAATTTGAGGTTGCAAAAGTACTTCTTTTTTACGAGAAGGCGGCGGAATGTATAAATTATTGTGAATGAGCTGATTTGAAATGCCAGCTGAGCAAGATGAGAGAGAGCTAGCAGGCTGAGTAGAGCAAGGGAAGTAAGCCAGCTGCGCTCCGGCATTCTTAAATCCTGTCTCAAGATAATGTTAATTTGAAATCCTGATCATGAAATACCTGCTCAGGAAGCAGGCATCTTAAAAATGACTAAACAAAAGTGTTGCTTGTCGCTTTACTTGTCAAGTGGTGTTTTCTCTATCAGAAGATTGAAATTTCTGATCAGCCACAACAGATTATACTTTGTATCTTTGCACCTGAAACGCACTTATTGATTACATGAGTAAGAAAGCAACTGGCAAAATTGGCGTGCTATTGGTGAACCTGGGCACACCGGACACTCCCAATACCCCTGACGTGAGAAAGTACCTGCGCGAGTTCCTCCTGGATAAGCGCGTGATTGACATTCCGGCTCCGGCGCGCTATGCCCTGATCAACGGCATTATTGCTCCGTTCAGAGCCCCTAAGTCCGCCAAAATATACAAGCAACTGTGGACCGAGCGTGGCTCGCCGCTGCTATACCACGGTATCGACCTGAAAAAGAAGCTGCAGGAATCCTTAGGCGACCGCTACCATGTGGCTTTTGGCATGCGCTACCAAAGCCCGAGCATCAAAAGTGCCTTGGAGGAATTGCGTGCCCAGAGTGTGGAGCGCATCATCGTGCTGCCGCTCTTCCCGCAGTACGCCTCGGCCTCCACGGGTTCTGTGCAGGACAAAGTAATGGAGCTTGTGA
Source organism: Pontibacter sp. CAU 1760 (assembly GCF_054482735.1). Taxonomy (NCBI): domain Bacteria; kingdom Pseudomonadati; phylum Bacteroidota; class Cytophagia; order Cytophagales; family Hymenobacteraceae; genus Pontibacter; species Pontibacter sp. CAU 1760. The sequence continues at coordinate 12,455 of NZ_JBTLRL010000015.1, read as the reverse complement.
AAGACTGGTGGGTGATCCCGAGCATCAGCTTTATCTCCAGCTTCTGCGACGATCCGGGCTTTATCAAGGCTTTTGCCGAGATGGGCAAGCGCCATATGGCCAAAGACGATTATGACTTCGTGGTGTTCAGTTACCACGGTGTGCCGGAGCGCCATATCCTGAAAGGCAGCGACAACGGCTACTGCCAGTTGGGCGCCTGCTGCAACACCTATAACAAACGGAACAAATACTGCTACCGCGCCTCGTGCTATGCCACCTCCAGGCTTTTGGCGGCAGAACTCGGGCTGCGTGAAGACCAGTACACGGTATCCTTCCAGTCACGACTGGGCAAAGACCCTTGGCTGAAGCCTTACACGGATGTGATTTTGCAGGAACTGCCTGCGAAGGGTATAAAGAAGGTGCTGGCTTACAGCCCTGCCTTTGTGGCTGATTGCCTGGAGACCACTATTGAGGTTGGCTCTGAATTTAAGGAGATGTTCCTGGAAGCCGGTGGCGAGAAATGGCAGTTGGTAGAAAGCCTTAACTCTGAGCCAATATGGGTGGAGGCTGTGAAGGAAATGGTGCTGCAGAATTAACTAGCAGCTGTATACAGATTGGTATCACTGATTGCTGCACGGTTAAATTGCTGGCGGGCATTTAACAGCCGTTCTCCAACAATTTAACCGTGCAGCAATTTATTAAATACGCTTAAAATCCACCCAGTAATCAGAAGTGGCATCCGCATGAGTAGCCAGCTTATCAAGTAACTTTGCAGCATTATCGTCCACAACCAAGTTATCCCGGAATGCCGGTTTGATGAAACCCTCGGCCACACTGTGGTCAATCATCTCCAGAAACTTATCGTAGTAACCGTTCACATTAAAGAATGCCACGGGCTTTCGGATAATGCCTAGCTGGTTCCACGTGATAATCTCGTTTACTTCGTCTAGCGTACCGAAACCACCCGGCATTGCCACAAAAGCCTCTGACTCGGCGGCCATCAAGGCTTTGCGCTCGTGCATAGTTTGCACAACGTATAGCTTTGTCAGCCCGGTATGCGCCACTTCCCTGTCTACCAGGCTCTGCGGAATCACACCGATGGCCTCACCACCTCTTGCCAGCACCGCATCTGCGATAGTGCCCATTAGCCCCACATTACCGCCCCCGTACACCAACCCGATCCCGCGTGTGGCCATCTCGTTGCCTAATGCTCTGGCAGTCTCGCTGTAGGTTGTTCCGTGCCCGGAATTAGCGCCGCAGAATACGCCAATATTTTTCATCGTCTTGTCAATAGCATTAAAAAGGATTGGCTCCAGCATTTCTGCTGCAGCCCATGTATGAGTTTGATTTATACCACTAAACGGGCTCTTTCCGGTATAGCTTTGCCAATGTCTCTGCGGCGAAGTCAATTTCCTCCGGCGTGTTATACTTGCTGAAGGAAAAGCGCACAGAGCCACGCTCCGGGTCGCAGTTGAGGGCACGCAGCACATGCGAACCCGTGTTAGCCCCGCTACTGCAGGCACTGCCACCGGAAACCGAAATTTTGTTGATGTCCAGGCTAAAGAGCAACATCTCATTGATGTCAGAAGCAGGAAGGCTCACGTTCAACACCGTGTACAGGCTCTTGCCACTGTTCGCTGACATGCCGTTGAAGCTCACATCCTCCATCTGCTCTTGCAGTTTGTGGATCATACGGTCCTTCAGGCTTTGGATATGGCGCTGATGCTCCTCCATGTCGCGGTAGGCAATTTCCAGTGCTTTGGCCAGGCCGATGATGCCGTACACGTTCTCGGTACCGCCACGCATGTTGCGCTCCTGTGCCCCACCCTGTATCAGCGGCTTGATTTTTATACCGGCATCGGCATACAGGAAACCAACCCCCTTCGGCCCGTGCAGCTTGTGCGCTGAACCCACAATGAAGTTAGCACCCAGCGCCTGCAGATCGTGCTTGTAGTGGCCCATTGTCTGCACCGTATCCGAATGGAAAATAGCGTTATGCGCTTTGCAGATACGCCCAATCTCCTCCACATCGTTCAGGTTACCAACCTCATTGTTGGCGTGCATCACCGACACCAGCGTTTGTGGCTGACTGGTCAAAAGCTCTTCTAAGTGCGCCAGGTCCAGGTTGCCGTGCACATCGTGGCGCAGATAGCTTACCTGCACGCCCTCATTCGCCAGCATATCCATGGTATGCAGTACCGCATGGTGCTCCAGTCGGCTGGTAATGGCATGTTTTATACCCAAAGAACGACAAGTGCATACCAAAGCCGTATTGTCTGCTTCTGTGCCACCCGAGGTAAAGAAAATTTCGGCAGGAGACGTATTCAGCAGCGTTGCCACCGTACGTCTGGCCTTCTCGATCGCTGCCCTTACCTCGCGGCCATGCGAGTGAATGGAAGAAGGATTGCCATAATGCTCCAGCATAAAAGGGGCCATGGCATCAAATACTTCTTTATCGAGTGGCGTAGTGGCGGCATTATCTAAATAAACACGCATATGAGTAAGCTTAATGTAGCGTTTCAGTTCTTTTGTTAGATGAACTATAGAAGTATAAAAAAAAGTTGCGCCCGGGGCAGACGTTACCTGTCGCTGCCTGGCGCAACTTTTATTGCTTAGAGAATAAGGTATGGCAACAACACATCCGGTTACGCTTTCACAGAGATCACCTCTTTTATGTCGGCAATGATTTTATTTGCCAGATGCTCTGCCGTGGCATTGCTGTCTGACTCGGCGTAAATACGAATGATTGGCTCGGTGTTGGACTTGCGCAGGTGCACCCACTCTTTCCCGAATTCGATCTTCACCCCATCAATCGTGTTAACAGGCTGCTTGGCATAACGCTCCTGCATCTGCTTCAGCACATTGTCCACATCCACATCAGGCGTGAGTTCTATCTTGTTTTTCGAGATATAGTAGTTTGGGTATGATGCTCGCAGGCGTGTCATGCTGCTGCCTGATTTTGCCAGGTGCGACAGGAACAGCGCTATACCCACCAGGGCATCGCGACCATAGTGCAACTCGGGGTATATAATGCCGCCATTGCCCTCGCCACCGATCACGGCGTTTTGGGCTTTCATCATGTTCACCACGTTCACCTCCCCAACCGCAGCGGCATAATACTCGCCTCCGGCTTTCTCGGTCACGTCACGCAGCGCACGCGTAGACGACAAGTTAGACACAGTATTGCCTTTCTGGTGCTTTAACACGTAATCGGCCACCGCCACCAGGGTATACTCTTCGCCGAACATGCTGCCGTCTTCGTTTACCAACGCCAGGCGGTCCACATCCGGGTCCACCACAATGCCCAGGTCAAACTTGCCTTTCTCCATCACCCGGGCTATTTCGCGCAGGTTCTCTGGCAAAGGCTCCGGGTTGTGAGCGAAGTTTCCATCCGGCTCGCAGTATAGCTTTTCTACTTTCTTCACGCCGAGCGCCTCCAGCAGCATCGGCACTGCAAAACCACCACTCGAGTTCACGGCATCCACCACCACACTGAAGTTCTTTGCATTGATAGCCTCTACATCGACTAATGGAAGCGCCAGGATGGCCTTGATATGTTTCTTGAGTGCCGTGTCTGTCTGTTTATACTTACCCAGGTCGTTCACCTGCGCGAACTCAAAGCTTTCCTGCTCCGCAATATCCAACACCAGCTTGCCCTCTTCATCAGAGATAAACTCCCCTTTCTGGTTAAGCAGCTTCAGGGCGTTCCACTGCTTAGGGTTATGGCTTGCTGTCAGGATAATGCCACCGCCTGCCTTTTTAGCCGGAACCACCATTTCCACGGTAGGCGTAGTGGAGAGCCCCACATCTATTACATGGATGCCAAGCCCCTGCAAGGTGGCGCATACAAGTTTGTTCACCATCTCGCCAGAAAGGCGCGCGTCACGGCCAACTATAATAGTGTTGATACCGGTTGTTTGCAGCACCCACGTGCCAAATGCGGCAGAAAACTTAACGATGTCTACGGGCGTGAGACCGGCGCCTGCCTGTCCTCCAATGGTGCCGCGTATACCTGAAATTGATTTTATTAGAGCCACTCTTTAAGATTTTTGCTTACGCAAAAGTAACAATTCTGCTCTACAATTAGAATTCCGCCTCTCAATACTTTGAAAGCGCCACCAGATTGAGCCAGGCACCAAATTAAATGTAGAATAGACGCCTGAATTGAAAGCCTCTGCGCATTTATTCATATATTTGATGTTATGAACACGATAAGCTTCGACGACAGCCCACGTGGCAAGCAACTTCAGGCCTTTAACCGACTGCTGGACGTGATGGATGATTTGCGCGAAAAGTGCCCCTGGGACCGCAAACAAACGCTTGAGAGCTTACGTCACCTCACGATAGAAGAGACTTACGAACTTTCGGATGCGATTCTAAAGGCCGACATGCCTGAGATCAAAAAGGAACTAGGCGATGTAATGCTGCACCTGGTTTTCTACGCCAAGATTGCCTCGGAGCAGAAAGCATTTGACTTGGCGGATGTATTGAATGCGCAATGCGACAAGCTCATCTTCCGACATCCGCATATATACGGAGACACTAAAGCCGACACAGAGGAGGAGGTAAAGCAGAACTGGGAGAAGCTCAAGCTAAAGGAAGGCAACAAATCTGTACTGGGCGGTGTCCCTAGTTCCCTGCCTGCGTTGGTAAAGGCAATGCGTATTCAGGAAAAGGCGCGCGGGGCAGGCTTCGACTGGGACGACAAAACGCAGGTATGGCAGAAAGTACAAGAAGAGTTAAGGGAGTTCGAGGCTGAGTTTAATATTGCCGGGAATGCTCAAATCGATCAGGAGAGGGCAAATGCAGAATTTGGCGACTTACTTTTCTCGCTTATCAATTTCGCACGCTTTATTGGAATAAACCCTGAAGAGGCTTTGGAACGTACAAACATCAAATTTATATACCGTTTTCAGTATATAGAAACCGAAGCCGCCAAAGACGGGAAGCAATTACAGGACATGACCCTTGCAGAGATGGACTTTTATTGGAATAAGGCAAAAAGCGAGCACTAGGTCGTACATTTCAAAACATTTATTATTAAGTTTAACCCGAATTTCTAAAAACCAGCAGGAGAGCGGAAGGAGGGTCAGCTATATTAATCAGGGAAGTGATTACTTAATTATGCAACCTTTTTGGGAGTAGGCATTGTTGAACCACAAAAGTATTCAGCTACTAGCCAGCGACTTACCTCTTACACCAGACTAATCTAGCTATAGTATGGGTGCTGATCAGGAGAAAGAGCATAGTTGCATTAATGTTAAGACTTCAATATATTGAGCCCGCTATTATGTTTTTTTGTCCCTAAGGCAAGGGAGCATTAGGAATTTTAAAAGAGAAAAGCTTAATTTAGAGAGCTAAAGCATCAATCGTTAACCCTTTTTCAAAATTTAGCGATCGATATAGTTTGAAAATTTGAGAAAAAGCAGAAATTGCGAATTCAACAAAGAACTAATTACAAAAGAATTACATTTTACATTTACTAAAACAATTATTACAACACAAACAGCTAAACTTTAAACTTTTAAAAAAATGGAAAAAAAGACTGCAGTAGTAAGCAAGAATGCTGATGTAGAAAAAAAGGCCAGCCCAGTAGGGAGTGTATTTGCGAGCATTGTGATTCCGCTTGCTATTATAGCTTGTGTGCTTATCTATATGTATGTACTAGGTAATCCTGGAAACTTCGAAGGCAATGATCCAAACAGCCATCCACTTCCAGGCAACTACCTTGGTATCGTATACAAAGGTGGATGGGTAGTACCAGTGTTGATGTCGCTTGTATTGATGGTGTTCATCTTCTCTATCGAGCGTGCCCTGACAATCAGCAAAGCAAAAGGAAACAAGAGTGTAGCTGGATTTGTAAGAACTATTTCTGCTAAACTGAACCAGCGTGATATCAACGGCGCTATTGCTGCCTGCGATGCTCAGAAAGGTTCTGTTGCCAACGTGGTAAAATCAGGATTGCTGAAGTACAAGGAAATGCTGAACGAGCCTGAGTTGTTGAAGGCTGAGAAAGTAGCTGCGATTCAGAAAGAGATCGAAGAGTCTACTTCACTCGAACTGCCAATGCTTGAGAAAAACCTGGTAATCATCTCTACCATCGCTTCCATCTCTACACTGGTAGGTTTGATCGGTACGGTACTTGGTATGATTAAGGCATTTGCGGCCCTTGCACAAGGTGGTGCTCCGGATGCGGTAGGTCTTGCAAACGGTATCTCCGAGGCCTTGATCAACACGGCACTTGGTATTACAGGTTCTGCCCTGGCGATCGTTGCTTACAACTACTTCACAAGCAAAATCGATGAGCTTACGTACAGCATTGATGAGGCAGGTTTCAGCATCATCTCTACATTCGCAGCTCAGCACGACACTGCTCCTGTGAAAACTCAAACTGTATAGTTAACCGCTTAACCAGATACAATGCCTAAAGTAAAAGTAAAAAGAACTAAGCCTTCGTTGGACATGACGCCAATGGTGGACCTTGCCTTCTTGCTGGTTACTTTCTTTATGCTAACAACAAAGTTTGCTCCTGAAGAGTCGGTGGTGGTAGATACCCCCTCTTCTGTTTCGGAGATAAAACTGCCTGAAACCAACGTGATCACCATTACAGTCGATAACAACGACCGGGTGTTTTTCGGAGTGGATGGTCAGCAAACAAAGGAAGCACTTCTGAGCAAAATGGCAGGCAAGTATGGCATCAGCTTCAACGAAGAAGAATCAAGAACATTCTCGCTGTTAACGAACTTTGGCGTACCGGTAAACCAACTGAAAGGGTACCTTTCTATGGAGCCAAACGCACGTAAGGACGTAAAGCAGCCAGGTATTCCGATCGATTCTACTTCTAACGAATTAGGTGACTGGGTACTGCAGACACGTTTGACGAACCCGCAGGTAGTAATCGCTATCAAAGGTGACAACGACGTAAGCTACGCAACTATCCAGCGTGTAATCGAGATCCTTCAGGAGAAGAAAGTAAACAGGTTTAACCTGATTACGGACATGGAAGCCAAGCCAAGTATTAACTAATCAGAAAGGAGAAAAGATACAATGGCAGAAATACAAGAAAAAGCTGACTCCGGTAAAGGGGGGAAGAAAAGAGCCAAAAAGATGTCTGTTCACCTGGACATGACACCGATGGTTGACTTAGCTTTCCTTCTGCTGACGTTCTTCATGCTTACCACTACGTTCAGCAAGCCACAGACCATGGAGATTAACATGCCTGTGAAGCCTGAGAACGAAGAGGAGCAGATCGCGCTGAAAGCGAGTAATGCGATGACCATTATCCTTGGCGAAGATGACAGACTGTTTTATTACTATGGCTTGGGAGATCCTGCGGAAAACCCAGAGCTGTTAGAGACAGACTACTCAGCCAACGGCATCCGAAAAGTGTTGTTATCACCAAAAGTGAAATCAAACGAGAAGATGACGGTGATGATTAAGCCAATGGAAAAGTCGCGCTACAAGAACGTTGTAGACATCTTGGATGAATTGAAAATCACGGATACTAAAAAGTTTGCCCTTGTTGAAATTGCAGACAACGACAAACAGTTAGTAGAACCCAAATTAGCAGAATAAATATGGACAGTAACTTAGCAGCTAAAGCATCGCTTGATGACATCGTCTTTGAAGGACGGAACAAAGCATACGGTGCCTACCTACTTCGCAGACTGTATAACAACCATATTACAAAAGCGGCTATCATTGCCACAGCATTATTTCTTCTGTTTGTCAGCATCCCGCTGATTGCCAGAATGCTGGAAGGTGAAGAAGAAGTGATTGTAGAGGATCGTGTTATTACAGAAGTAGACCTGGCTCCGCCACCACCAATTGATGAGGCTACGCCGCCACCACCGCCACCGCCGCCACCAGATCTTCCACCACCGCCGCCACCCGTGCAGGCTACTGTAAAGTATACTCCACCAGTGGTAAAGCGTGACAACGAGGTGAGAGAAGAAGAAGAGATTCCGGACGTAGAAGTACTAAAGGAAGTTGAGGCAGGTGTAAAAACAGTGGAAGGCGACAAAAACGCCCCACCTGATTTGAGTGGTCTTGACGGAACAAGTAAAGTTGTAGCAGAAGTAGTTGAGGAGAAGCCTTATACTTACGTAGAGCAGATGCCGTCTTTCCCAGGTGGTGAGACAGAAATGCTTAAGTATTTAGGTAAAAACATCCGCTACCCTGCCGCAGCACAGCGTGCCGGTATTGAAGGTATCGTTGTACTTTCGTTCGTGGTAAGCAAAACTGGTGAGATATCTGAAATCCAGGTGATCAAATCACTTGGAGGAGGTACTGACGAAGAAGCTATGCGCGTTGTGAAAACAATGCCAAAGTGGACTCCAGGTAAGCAGAACGGTAGAGCAGTACCAGTTCGCTATACGCTCCCGGTTCGTTACACAATCAAGTAACAAAACTCGCAGGAGAAACAAGAAGCCCAGTCAGCAATGACTGGGCTTTTTTTATACCCACAGCCTCCAATACCTTATATCGGATCAAACCGAAAACTTGTGGGGCAGTGAGAAAAAGAGCAGCTTTGCGTGCGTATAATTCACCACACACGCTTTTCCCTTGCAAGATCCTTACCACACTCTTATCAGCTGTCTCTTGCCAGAAGGTATTCTGGCGTACTTCGACTTAACAAATGTCCTGCAGGGTCCGACAGGCCTGCAGCTGCAGTTGGAGGAGAAGAACATCCTCCCCGAAGCCTACCATGGGCAGCGTTATGAGGCGGAAGTACTATCTAACGGGGACACGTTAAAGCAGCTGCTGGCCCGCAGCCGTTACCTGCTCTTCAAGCACCGAAGCAGATGGAGCGCCTCCCAAAAGGAAAGAGCCGATATGCTCTTGGACAGGTATCCGCTGCTGGGCAGGGCCTATGACCTGGCCATGGAGCTGGGCCAGGTCTTTACCCATTGCAAAAGCAAGCAGCAGGCATTCAAGCGCCTGGCCATCTGGTACAATGAAGTGGAAGCCTCCGGGATAGACTCCTTTCGCACGGTGGCCCGGTCGGTACAGAATCATTATGAGCACATCCTCAATTTCTTCAATAACCGCAGCACTAATGCCTCGGCCGAATCCTTCAATGCAAAGGTAAAAGCCTTCAGAGCCACTTTCAGGGGAGTCAGAGACACAACGTTTTTCCTCTTCCGACTAGCAAGCATCTATGCCTGAGAAGAGCTATCCCACAACTATTCCGCTTGATCCCTTATATCCAGAAAAAATATAGAATCCGTGTCAGCAAGTAAAGGCAAACTCGTATATAAGCAACAAATATGAAGATGCCTATAAAAAGAAAGCAGTTTTTGTATTACCGCTTTCTTTTTATAGGCATAAGGTTTATTTTTAAGGGTTAAACATTTAAGGAAGCTATAGCAACGACCATATGCTAAACCGTGACAGACAGGATGAAAAATCCCAGGCAACATTTATGAGCAAGTTTGCCCGCATATTTGGCTTACTGATGACGCTGATTTATGTGGCATTGGGTTTGTTCATCATGTTTGCCGGAGAAAGCTTGCGCCTTAGCGTGGGGAAAGAGGTTCGCTACATGTTAGGCGGCATTTTGATCTTGTATGGCGTGGTGCGCTTTATAAGAGTATACAAGACTAGTTCACGCGGAAACAGACATAAATATGAAGACTAAAGCACAAGGATTATTGGTAGTCGCAGGCTTGGCGCTGCTATATGCCTGTAATGGCAACTCCGAATCTACACTCAGCACCCCAACCTCGGGCGAAGTGAATATCAGCGTCGATGAGTCTTTTCAGCCGATCATAAAATCGCAGGTCGACACATTTGAGGGTATATATGACCGTGCTGACGTGCATGACACTTACAAGTCGGAGGGTGAAGTTGTAAAAGACCTGGTAAACGACAGTACCCGCACCATCATCATATCAAGGGAGTTAACCGCAGATGAGGTAGCCGGGATAGAGAAAAACCAACGTATACCTCGCGCTACCAAAATAGCGATAGATGCTGTGGCACTGATAACGAATCCGAACAACCCGGATACGCTCCTTACGGTGGCCCAGTTGAAAAGCATTTTTAACGGGGAAACGAAAAGCTGGAAGGATTTAAACAAAGACACGAAGCAGGGAGACATTACCATTGTATTCGATAACAATAACTCCAGCACCGCCCGTTACGTAAGAGATTCGCTGATAACAACCGGCAAGCTACCCGCCAACACCTTTGCAGCCAAGTCGCACGAAGCCCTGATTGATTATGTGGCAAAGAATGAGAATTCGTTGGGAGTGATTGGGGTAAATTGGATCAGTGACTTCAACGATTCTACGGTGGTTGGTTTTCTGGAAAGGGTGAATGTGATGGGCATCAGCAGCGAGGAAAACCCGGTGACTACTGAAAGCTATTATCAACCTTACCAGGCCTACATTGCACAACAGGCATACCCCCTGCGTCGCTTTGTGTATGTGATCAGCACAGAGGGCCGGGCAGGACTTGGCACAGGATTTGCATCTTTTGTAGGCGGAGATCAAGGGCAGCGGATATTCCTGAAATCAGGATTAGTGCCTGCCACAATGCCAGTGAGGGTAATTGGCCTGAACAACAGATAACTGGTGTACGCATCATTAATAAACTTGTAAACAACTAAACTTTAATACAGATGACTAATAAATGGAAGTATATTGCTTTGATGGCAGCTGCCTTTCCTGCTACTGCAGCCTTCGCACAAACAGGAGATGCTGGTAGAAGAGCAGTCGACTTGGAGCGTTTTGAAGAAGCCAAATCAATTTACAAAAAGCAGCTTGGAGATAGAAAAAAGGGTGACGAAGCATATTTTGCTCTAGGTAACATATACCTGAATACGCAAAAGCTTGATTCGGCAGCTTATTACTTTAACCAGGGCATTGCGCAGAATAAGAAGTCTGCCATCAACTACGTTGGCTTAGGTAAAATAGCTCTGGAGAATGGCAACCAGGCACAGGCAAATGAGCATTTTGAGAAAGCTCTTAAGCTAAGCAAGTCAAAAGATCCATTTGTATTGACAATGCTGGCAGAAGCTTATTTGAACCAAGGTGAGCAGGGCACTGCTAAGGCAATTGAATATACGAAGAAAGCGGTAGAGCGCGACAACAAAAACCCTGTTACTTACCTCGTAATGGGTGATGCTTACCTGAAGCAAAAGAACGGTGGTGAGGCAATGACTGCTTACGACCGTGCTATTCAGTTGGACGAGCAATACGCCAAGGCCTACCTGAGAAGAGGCCAGCTGTTCACAAGTTCCCGTAACTACAACGAAGCAGAGGAGGCCTTTAAAAAGGCAATCGAGATCAACCCGAACTTCGCTCCTGCTTACCGCGATTTAGGGGAGTTATATTACTTTGCAGGCCAGTATGACAGAGCATTGTCTACGTTCCAGAAGTATGTGGACATGGCAGAAGATACGCCAGAGACCCGTGCGAAGTATGCCTCTTTCCTGTTCCTGACCAAGAATTACGAGCAGTCGTTACAGGAGACGGAGAAAGTATTGCAGACGCAGCCGGACAACATGACCATGAACCGATTGAGAGCTTATTCTCATCTGGAGTTGGGTCATCCGGATAAAGCACTGCAGGCTATTGAGACATACATGCAGAAGGCTGACACAAGCAAGCTAATTGCAGAGGACTACGAGTACTATGGCCGTATTCTGAACAAGAACAAGCAGCCTGCCAAGGCCATCCAGAACATGGAGAAGTCGCTTGAGATGAATCCTGAGAACGTAGAACTGTATGCTGACTTGGCTAATGCTTATGCCCAGAACAACCAGTATGACAAAGCGATTGAAGTTTACGAACGCAAGCGCACGGATGTAGAGCCAAGCAATGCTGATTACTACTACATGGGTAACATCTATATGATGGCTGGTGAAGAGAAAGCTGCTGCGAATGACAGAAAGGCCGCTAACGAATTCTTCAAGAAAGCTGACGAAACCTATGGGAAAGTAACGGCTTCTAATCCTGAATATGCTTATGGCCACCTTTGGAGAGCGCGTGCACAGGCAAGCCAGGACCCTGAAACAGAGCAAGGACTTGCAAAGCCTTACTATGAGGAGTTCATTAAGGTAACTGGTGCAGATAAAGAGAAGTATAAGCGTGACCTGATTGAGGCTAACTCATACCTTGGTTACTACTACTACCTGAAAGGTGAGCGTCAGAATGCGTTGAAGCACTGGCAGGAAGTTAAGACCCTCGACCCGGCTAACCCTCAGGCAGAAGCCGCTTTGACAGAGATCAACAAATCAGCTAAGAAGAAGAAATAGCCTTAGTTGAGGTATAAAAGGTAAAAATCCTGCCCGTCTAAGACGGGCAGGATTTTTTATGTGGAGGCTGTAAAATAAACTGTGTCAAAGAATTAGGAGTATTACCTTTAACACAGTTGACATGGAAGAGAAAAACGAGCTGGATCTGGAAAAGATCAAGCGCCAGTTCCTGGAAGAGTTTAGGAGCGGCAAACCCACCTTTGGCAAAGACGGC
>NZ_JBTLRL010000014.1:0-122381 GCF_054482735.1 Pontibacter sp. CAU 1760 | reverse complement strand
ACCGGCAAAGTAAGCTAAAGGCAAAACAGTGGAAAAAGAAAACCTCCAATACAAATGCACTGGAGGTCTCAAATTAAAAAGTAATTTCGTCTAAAATCCGTCAACTTATTTCAGGACAAGACACTGATTAGAAAATCAGCTTGAACACATCGTTGAAGATGGCGAAGGCCATCAGTCCGAACAACAGCACCATCCCTACCTTCTGGGCATTCTCCAGGAAGTTATCAGAAGGTTTACGGCCGCTGATCATTTCGTAAGTCAGGAACACAACATGGCCACCATCCAATGCCGGAATCGGCAGGAAGTTCATAAAAGCCAGTACCATCGACAGCATACCGGTGATAGTCCAGAACTTATACCAGTTAAAGGTATCCCCGAAAATCTGGGCAATGCCGATCGGGCCGCTCACGGACTTGGAAGCGGAAACCTCACCGCGGAAAATCTTGCCGAAGCCCTTGATGTTAGCCGTGATAATGCCAAACGCCTGCTCTGTACCAATCGGAATAGACTCCACCAAAGAATAATCGCGGGTGGCCATTTGCAGCAATGGCTGTGAGTGGAAACCAATGGTGCCGTCCTCGGTGACGTCTACTTTAAGCTTGATGAGTTTGTCGTTGCGGTTTACGATCAGTGTGGCGGCTTTGCCCTTGTTCTGCTGCATGGCCTGCTGAAACTCATGGAAGTACGCGATGTCCTGTCCGTTTACCTTTGTGATGTTGTCGCCTGCCATTAAACCAGCCTTGGCGGCAGGGGTGCTCGGCACTACCTCGCCAACCTTAAATGGCACGCGGGGCTCCACAAAAAATGCATTGCTTTTATCATCTGCCAGTTTGTCCATCAGGTCCACGGGCACCTGTATGTCTACCAGCTCGCCGTTGCGCTCTACAGTGTAATACGCGTTTTGGCCTAGCAGTGCATCCATCGAACGGATATCCTCGAAGCGCTCTAGTTTTTTGCCATTCACGGCCACCACTTTGTCGCCTGTCTGGAAGCCTATTTCCTGGCCGATCTCGTTGGCCACGATGCCGTGCTTCACCTCGCTTGCCGGAATGTACTGCTCACCGTAATTGTAGGTCAGGATGATGAAGATCACGATACCGGTGACAACGTTGACGATAATGCCGCCCATCATCACGATCAGGCGCTGCCAGGCAGGCTTGGCCCGGAACTCCCAGGGCTTCGGCTCCTCTTTCAACGCTTCGGTGTCCATCGACTCGTCCACCATACCGGATATCTTCACGAAGCCACCCAGTGGTATGAGGCCCAGCATATACTCCGTCTCGCCGAATTTCTTGCCGAACAGCTTCGGCGGGAAGCCGATGGCGTATTTCTCAACCCGCATGCCAAACCACTTGGCTGCCAGCATGTGTCCCAGCTCGTGTAATCCTACCAGTATTGTCAGGCCCAGTATGAGCTGGCCCACCATTACAATTATGTCCATCTAAAAAGAATAAATTAAAATTAAGTTTGCCTGTCGGCCTTGCAGCAACAGACTTATGCCTTTCTTGTTTTGCGGCCTTGGCTGATAAGCTCCGTTGCGCTTACCCGTGTGTCCTTATCCGTGTCAACATAATCGTTGTAAGAAGGATTCGCAATATACGGAACTTTTGCCATACAGCTTTCGATGATGTCAGACATCTGCAGGAAGCCAACCTCGTCGCGCAAAAAGGCGCTGACGGCCACCTCGTTAGCCGCGTTCAGGATGCAAGGCATGTTGCCGCCTTTTCCCATGGCATCAAAAGCCAGCTGCAGGTTACGGAACGTCTTTAGGTCCGGCTGCTCAAAAGTCAGCTGCGGGTAATCCATAAAATTGAATCGCGGAAAGTCAGATTTCAGACGCTGCGGGTAGCCCATCGCGTACTGTATCGGCAGCTTCATGTCAGGCAACCCTAGCTGGGCTTTGATGGAGCCATCCTCGAACTGTACCAGCGAGTGAACGATGGACTGTGGATGCACCACCACCTCAATCTGCTCGTCGCGCAGCCCAAACAGCCACTTTGCCTCAATCACCTCCAGGCCCTTGTTCATCAGCGACGCCGAGTCGATCGTGATTTTGGAGCCCATTTCCCAGTTCGGGTGCTTCAGGGCCTGCGCCTTGGTGACCTGTGCCAGTTCGCCTACGGTTTTACCTCTAAAAGGCCCGCCAGAGGCTGTCAGGATAATCTTCTCGATCGGGTTATGGAACTCGCCGGTCAGGCACTGGAAAATCGCGCTGTGCTCCGAATCGACCGGATAGATATTCACGCCATACTCCTTCGCCAGCCCTGTGATCATTTGCCCGGCCACCACCAGCGTTTCCTTGTTGGCTAAGGCAATTTGCTTACCCGCTTTGATGGCTTGAATAGTAGGTTGCAAACCGGCATAGCCCACCATGGCAGTCAGCACCATGTCCACGGTGCCCATCTCTACTACTGAGCAAAGGGCATTGGCCCCGGCATATACCTTGATGTCCTCGTGCTGCAGGGCATCCTGCACCTGGGTATACAGGTCGTCGCGGGCAATTACCACCACGTTGGGCTTGAATGCCAGCGCCTGCTCTATCAGCAGGTCTGCGTTGCTGTGGGCCGTGATCACCTCCAGCTCAAACTGCTCCGGATTGGCTTTGATCACTTCCAGTGCCTGTGTCCCGATAGATCCCGTAGAGCCTAATATGGCGATTCTCTTCATAATGAGTTACGAATTACGAGTTCCTGGTTCCGAGTTGGTTTTACTCTTTCCCTGGCTCGTTAATATGATACTATTTAATATTTTAATCAAACCTTGGCAGTCAGCGTGTATGCTCTCGAACTGCTTTGCTTCCAGGTAGCCGGTGTCGTGTAAAAGTTGAAGCCAGTAAGCAGTTTCCCGTGCCTCCTTCCGGGCGATGCTCAGCTTATGTATAAAATCGGATGTTGACTGCCCTCCTGTCGCTTCCTGCACATTGGCACCGATAGATGTCCCGCTCCGCAACACTTGCTTCGACAGTATAAACTCTTTTTTATCGGCAGATAAATGCTGATACATTCTAACGATTCTCACCGCAAAGGCATATGATTTATCAGCAATGACACTTTTACCCATTAACCTGTCTTTATTATACCTTTTTTACTCGGAACTCGGAATCAGGAACTCATAACTCACGTCAGGAACTCGTAATTGCTAAAAGTCCGTTAGCCAGCTGGCGGTCATTGCTTAGCCTTGGCACTTTGTTCTGGCCGCCCAGTTTGCCCTGCGACTTCATGTACTGCCGGAAGGCACCTGCCTGAAGCGGTGTGATACGCAGTTGTTGCAAGATATTGCCTTTGATTAGGTCGTAGTAATAGCTATTGAGTTGCTGCAATTGGGCGTCCAGTTCGTGCGCGAAGTTTTGCATGTCGTGCGGGAGCCGGGTAAACTCGATCAGCCACTCATGGTAGGATTGGCCCTGGCTCTGGCTCACGTAAGGGGCCACCGTAAACTCCGTTAACTCCACGGTCGGGAACTTTGCCATGGTCAGCTTCATCGCCTTCTCTACCTCCTCGCCTATCACGTGCTCGCCAAAAGCGGAGATGAAGTGCTTGATGCGGCCACTCACAATCAGCTTATAAGGCTTGGTGGACGTGAACTTCACAGTGTCGCCAATGGAATAGCCCCAAAGTCCGGCATTGCTGCTGATCACGAGGGCATAGTTCACGCCAATCTCAACCTCGCCGATGGTCAGGCGGGTAGGGTTCTCATTGAAGAACTCATCTACGGGTATGAACTCATAGAAAATGCCCGCATCCAGCAAGAGCAGCAGGCCACTGTCGCCCTGCTTGTCCTGGTAAGCGAAAAAGCCCTCAGAGGCCGGGAAGAGCTCAATAGAGTCTACCTGCTTGCCAATTGACTCAAACAGCTTCTTACGGTATGGCTCGAAGTTCACGCCGCCGTACACAAACAGCTGGAAGTTCGGGAATATGTCTTTGATTTTCTTGCCGGTTTGCTGCTGCAACTTGTCGAAGTACATCTGCACCCAGGGTGGTATGCCCGAGATCAGGGTCATGTTCTGGTCGATGGTCTCCTCGATGATCTGGTCGAGCTTGGTTTCCCAGTCCTCGATGCAGTTGGTCTCGTAGCTCGGCAACTGGTTGATGCGCAGGTAACCCGGCACATGGTGGTTGGCGATACCTGATAAGCGGCCGGTATTTATACCCCCTACTTTCTCCAGGGTTGGGCTGCCAGATAAGAATATCATTTTCCCGTTCAGGAAAGCTGAGCGTCCTGTGCTATGCACATAGGCCAATAAGGCATTCCGGGCACCGTTAATATGGTTTGGTATAGAGTCGCGGGTAATGGGAATATATTTGGTGCCAGAAGTAGTACCGGAGGTTTTGGCGAGGTAAATCGGTTTTCCGGGCCACAGGATATCCTGCTTCCCTTCCTTCACCTGGTTAAAGTAGCCAGACAGCCCTTCATAATCTCGTACCGGCACTGCTTTTACAAAGTCAGCGTGTGTGGAGATGGCTGCAAAGCGATGATCGCGTCCGAACTGGGTATTGGATGCTTTACTGATCAGTTTCTGAAAGATGGCCTGCTGTGCCTCCACTGGATTTTGGATCCAGTATTGATGTTTATTATGTACGTAAGCAGCCATTGGCCTGCTCAACAATGATTTTACACCCATTTTTCCCAATTTAGTGTGAGGTAAAGATACTTAGTTAAAGCCGCATTGCCATAACCCAACCGGAAACATCGGAGTATTTACTTAGGTCTCAACACGAAGAAAAGCCTTCAGACTTTAGGTTCTTTTCTCAGTTTCGAGTACTTTCAAAAACCTTATAACATCAATAAAACATGAAAAAACACAGAGCAGAAGCCAGATGGAACAAAGGCCTTAAAAACGGCGAGGGCGAGGTAAAATCAGGCAACGGGGCAATTCAAGCCAAATACACATTCGCATCGCGCTTCGGTGACAGCACCAGCGGAACCTCACCGGAGGAACTGATCGGTGCCGCGCATTCCGGTTGCTTCTCGATGTTCCTGAGTGCCCTGATAGAAGGCGAAAAGCTGTCCCCCGAATTTGTGCATACCAAAGCAACCGTATACCTCGGCGAGAAAGACGGTGGACCGCTGATCGAGAAGATTGAACTGGTAACAGAGGCCAAAGTTGCGGACCTGGATAACGAGAAATTCCAGGAGTTGGTGAAAAAAGCTAAAGAGGGTTGCCCGGTTTCGAAGGCCTTGGGCGCGGTGCCCGAGATCACAGTAGACGCTACACTTCAGGAATAAAAGTATTATATTGCGGATGGTCTATACACAGGCCGCTCATGTTTCACCTAACCCCTTTCGTATGGCAGCATCTGGCAGTAGTAATGCTCGGTCTTCCCTTATTGTGCAGCTAAGTCCCACGCGCAGCGCAAAACTTTCGTTCACGGTGCAGATAGTACTGGCACTCTTCTGGATTGCATGGGCCAGTATGTTGCTTCTGTCGCAGAAGGCTTCCCAGCAAGGCTACTTCTATTATGCGTTTTTCGGCCTAGCCCTGGTGTTCCTGGGTTATGTGGTGCTGCAAAACACGTCTGTTTTCGGGGTGCAGTCTTACATTGAGGTAACGCAGCAGTATATTGTGCAGAAGTTCGGGGTATTCCGGACCAAGCACATCATTGCTATCCCAGACATCAAAGAGGTGCATATTTCGCCATTGGCTCTGCGGGTTACGCTTCAAAATGAATCGAAGATATACCTGGACCTGAAACAGGTGCGCAAGAAAAAGGACTTGGAGAAGATCAAGAACAAGATTCGTGACATGGCCTCAGAGCGTCCGTTTGTGGTCTCAGAAGGCATGAGCCATACGGCTTAGATCCAAGATACCTAAAAAAGAGAGGGGCTGCACAGCATTGTGCAGCCCCTCTCTTTTTTAGGTATCGCTATGCAATCCAGGCTTAGCCAGCCTTGGACTTGAATTTTTTCTGTAGTTCCTGTATGCTTACCTTGAATTTCTTGTCGGTGTCGATCAGGTCGGAAACGGTCTGAACGGAGTGGATAACGGTGCTGTGGTCGCGGCCACCGAAATGGTAACCGATGGACTTGAGGGAATGACTGGTAAACTCCTTGGCGAAGTACATGGCCACCTGTCGCGCCGTCACGATCTCTTTCTTGCGGGTTTTGGCTTTCAATGAGTCCAGGCTAACCTGGAAGTACTCGGCCACTGTTTTCTGGATGAAGTCTAGGTTTACCTCCGTTTCTACATCCTCGATGATATGCTTCAGGGCCTGCTTGGCAAGCTCCAGGTCAATCTCTTTTCTGTTAAGCGATGACTGCGCGATCAGAGAGATCAGCACACCCTCCAGTTCACGCACGTTGGTATCTACGCTGTAGGCCAGGTACTCCACCACGTTATCCGGAATGTCGATGCCATCGCTCTGCATCTTTTTCTGGATGATGGCCATACGTGTCTCAAAGTCCGGGCTCTGCAGGTCTGCCGTCAGGCCCCACTTAAAGCGCGACAGCAGTCGCTCCTCCAAGCCCTTCAAATCACGCGGCGGGCAGTCAGACGTCATTACGATTTGCTTACCAGACTGGTGCAGGTGGTTGAAAATGTGGAAGAACATTTCCTGGGTCTTGTCCTTTCCGCTCAAAAACTGCACGTCGTCGATGATCAGGATGTCCACCAGCAAGTAAAAATTGGCAAAGTCCTGCACGTTGTTGGTCCGCACAGACTCGATGAACTGGTTCACGAACTTCTCGGATGAGACGTACAGCACAAACTTGTTCGGGTCGCTATTCTTGATGTGATTACCGATGGCCTGCACCAGGTGCGTTTTGCCAAGCCCCACACCGCCGTATACCATCAGCGGGTTGAAAGAGGTGGTACCCGGTTTGTTGGCCACGGCAAAACCTGCCGAGCGCGCCAAACGGTTACAGTCCCCCTCAATGTAATTCTCAAAATTATAGGCGCCGTTCAGCTGCGAGTTCAGGAAGTTGCGGTCGATGGTTTTCGACTCGAACGGACTCTTGATGAAGTTCTGTTCCGGCCTGTAGGAATTGACCACTGCCTGCGGAATTTTCTTGGTAGGGATGTTAACCGTTTGCGGTTTGTTCACCTCATTTCCCCGATCCACGATAATGGAATATTCCAAACGCCCCTCGCTACCGAGTTCTTGGTAAATTACCTTCTTCAAGAGCTGCACATAGTGCTCCTCAAGCCACTCGTAAAAGAACTGGCTCGGCACTTGTATAGTAAGCACACTGTCACGCAGCGATACAGGCTTAATCGGCTCGAACCAAGTCTTAAAGCTTTGTTCGCCAATATTTTCCTTTATCACCTGCAGGCAGTTACTCCATACAGTAGAACAGTCTTTGATCATCCAGTTTTCCAAAACTCACAAGATTCGTTTGGTGTAACAAACCTCTCCTTTAGCGGCAGGGGGTTACAAATTTGATTAAATATCCGTAAACAAAAAATTATTTTTTTACGAAGTTGTTACAGGTGTGTTAACCGGCAAAACGGCGGTTAACACACCTGTTTTCTGCTTTGATTTCCGGTTAAAAGAGAAATCGATCCGGCCCAGGAACAAACCCGACCAACCTACCTGGTTTACCAGTGTCTCGTGGCCGCTCTCATGCCGCACAACATCAGGCACATCCAGGAAAGTATGGGTATGGCCGCCCAGTATCAGGTCGATGCCGGCTACTTGCTTGGCCAGCTTAAGATCGTCAATTTTTTCATCTTTATAGCTATACCCCAGGTGTGAAAGGCAGACCACCAGGTTACATTTTTGTTTCCCGCGCAGTTCCTGCACCATTTCGCGCGCCATCGCCACAGGGTCTGCGTACAGGGTATCGCCAAAGTTGTTTTTACCTACCAGGCCCTCCAGCTCAATACCCAAGCCGAACACGCCAATGCGCAGGCCCTGCTTCTCAAATATTTTGTAAGGCTGAAAGCGGTCTTTCAGGATGGTGTTGGAGAAGTCGTAGTTGGCGGTCAGGAAAGGAAAGCTGGCGTGGGGTAACTGCCGCTCCAGCCCTTTCAGGCCGTTGTCAAAGTCGTGGTTGCCCAGTGTGGCCGCGTCATACTTCATGTCGCTCATCAGCTTAAACTCCATCTCCCCTTCAAAGAAGTTGAAATAGGGCGTGCCCTGCCAAATGTCGCCGGCATCCAGCAGCAGCACGTTAGGCTCCTGCTTCCGGATCTGCGCTACCAACGTTGCACGACGGGCCATCCCCCCCATGCCGCCATACTTGCGCCCGTCATCCGGAAAAGGGTCGATGCGCGAGTGCTGGTCGTTGGTGTGCAGGATGGTGAGGTTAATTTGCTGTGCCGCCTCTGCCGCAAAGGGCATGCCCAGCAGCGAAATGCCCGCTGTGCCGAGGGCCGCGTTCTTCAGGAAGTCTCTTCTATTGATCATGGTTGTACAGGCTTAAGGGAGCACGGTTACTCTGCGGGTGGTATCAGCACCAATGGGCTGGCCTTTGGCAGTAAGTTGCTCAATGTGCTGCATAATAGCGTCGCGCATCATGATGCCCACCTTCTCTGTCTTCAGCGCTTTCTTGAACAGGCTCATGTTATCACCTCCGCCTGCCAGGTAATCCGAAGTTACGATGGTATATGTTTGGTTTAGGTCAAAAGGCTTCCCGCCGATTTTGATGTTGGTGGCTTTGCCGTCTTTTACATTGAAAGTGGCATTAGCGATGGGAGCATATTTTGCAGCAGCCGCAAAGTCAAACAGTTCCTGCACTGTTTGGCCATCCAGCGTGAGCACCACCAACTCATTCTCGAAAGGCATCAGCTCAAAGATGGTCCCTACTTTCACGGCACCCACCGGGATGGGTATGCGCAAGCCGCCGTTGGTAGTAGTTGCCATATCAATCGGCCCGCCATAGAGCGCCCGCGATTGCTCCAGCATCAGGTCTACTACAAAGTTGCCGAGCGGCGACTGATATTCTGCCTTGCCAAGTGCTACCGGAGCGTTACCGATAATCTGCTCCATCTTGTCATTTACCTGCTTGCGGTATGGGGCAATGTAAGCCTCCGTTTGCGGATCTGCCGGCAGGCTCTTTGCCACCGGAACATCGGTTTCGGCCAAGTCGGCGGATGCCACCCAGGGGCGCTGGCAGGAAGAAAAGCTCAAAGCCAGCAGCAAAACGCCTGCGGCTCTGGTAAAAAAGTGAGTCATGAGTTGATTGTGTATCAGAATCAGGCAACAAATTTACCAGCCCCTTTAACACGAACCAAGTGGCATAGGTTCTGCCGGTTCGTACAGGTATAGCTGATAAAGGATTTAAATATAACTATTTTAACAAATTTACATCACTTTATTACATACATATTTATTTACCTCACAAACCATGTTTTGGGTAACATATTAATTTATAACACATTGCAGGTAGAATAGCCTGGCCGGAATTGCATCAGATTTTTTATTTTAAACAAATCTGTGTAACAGGTCCGCTTACAGTACACAGCAGTTCACGAGTTCACCCACACCCTTGCTGCAGTTACACAGCGTCTTATCCCAGGCAAGGCATTTGCCCAAAGTGCGTCCTATCCAGGTTGGATTTAACCTTCCAAAATCGTAGTTTAAAGATATTCCGGCAATGCCCACCTCTCTACCCTATAAACCAATCTGCCCATGAAGACAGTACTACCGCTCACTTTTATCCTCTCCCTCCTGCTGACAGATAACCTGTATGCGCAATCAATGTACTCCGGCAAAACTGCGCGGGCCATGCCCAATTTTATCGGGGAGTTGAGCACTAATGTGGGCACAGGCTTTGGCCAGCACCGCGCCATACAAAACGAGGACATCGACACTCATGAGCCTAAGGTGCTGGGCTCGAACTACCTCACGGACAACTGGTGCAAGGGCAAGCTTTATTTTTCGCAGAACCGGGTGCTGCAAACCGAGCAGTTTAAGTATGATATCGAGCACAACCAGTTCTTGCTAAACCCGACAGGCGCCCCAAACCCTACACCGGATGAACTCCGTGTCTTTTACAACCACCTCGTGGATGCGTTTGAACTGGCAGACCCGGCAATAGGCAATCGCTACTTTTTTAATGCAGCAAACGCAGGACTGACGCTGGCAGGCGCTCCTGCGAAAGGCTTTCTGGAAGTGCTG
The DNA here is from genome assembly GCF_054482735.1 of Pontibacter sp. CAU 1760. Taxonomy (NCBI): domain Bacteria; kingdom Pseudomonadati; phylum Bacteroidota; class Cytophagia; order Cytophagales; family Hymenobacteraceae; genus Pontibacter; species Pontibacter sp. CAU 1760. The sequence continues at coordinate 112,323 of NZ_JBTLRL010000014.1, read as the reverse complement.
GTGAACGATGAGAACCTCAGCCTTTACCGTAAGGTAGACACCGAATTGCTGCGGGCCAACTACAATGTGGCGCTAAACGCTGGCGAAAAGTCAGACAGGGTCTTAAAAAAGGTAACCTACTTTATTAAGTATGCTGACAGCATGGAAGTACATCAGGTAGGCAACTCCAAAAGGCAGAACAAGGCCCTTTTTAAGCTACACCAGGCAGAAATGCAGCAGTACCTGAAAACCAACAAAGTTAATTTTAGCGATGAAGCTCACCTGACCCGAATGGTGACTTATTATAACGCTCTGTAAGGGTTGTTAAAAGCACCAAAGCCCCGGATACCCGGGGCTTTGGTGTGTAGGGGGCTTAAATTTAATTGGCCGGTTTTTCCATGTAATTCAGCGTGAGGCCGGTTAGGGTTTTTACGCCGAGCTTCAGGCCGCTCTCATCAATGTAAAAGTCGGGGGTATGGTGTGGGGCCACTTCCGATGGCTTCTTTCCTTTGGCCATACCTCCCACGAACAGAAAAAATCCAGGGATCTTCTCCTGGTAAAAGGCAAAGTCCTCGGCTCCGGTCACAGCCTTGGTCAGCACCACATTCTCGCGGCCTGCCACTTGCTGCAGGGTTGGCAGCATCTTGGCCGTCAGGGCCGGGTCGTTGAAAGTAACGGGTGTTTGCGGGATGATCGTGACCTCGGCAGTTGCACCGGCACTCTCGGCAATTTTGGTGGCAGTCAGTTTAATCTTCTCGTGTATCTTCTGCTGCATTTCTGTGTTCAGGGCGCGTATGGTTCCCTCCAACAGCACTTCCTCCGGTATGATGTTGTTGCGCACGCCCCCATGCACCATTCCTACCGTTACCACCGCCGCATCTTCGGTCAGTTCTGTCTGGCGGCTGATGATGGTTTGCAGCCCGTTGATGATCTGGGCAGACGTAACAATCGGGTCCACGCCATTCCACGGGTAGGCTCCGTGTACCTGCTTCCCTTTTACCTTGATCTTAAAGACGTCGGCGCTGGCCATGGTGCCACCCGGCCGGTACTTCAGGGTTCCGACCTCGGTTTGTGAGTTGATGTGCACGCCAAAAATTACGTCGGGCTTCGGGCCTTTGCTCAGTACACCTTCTTTCACCATCAGTTTGGCACCGCCTTCCTCCCCTTCCGGCACGCCCTCCTCTGCTGGCTGGAAGATAAACTTCACGGTGCCCTTCAACTCGTTTTGCATCCCGGACAGTATTTCAGCTGTGCCCAGCAGCATGGCGATATGGGTGTCGTGGCCGCAGGCATGCATCACGCCTACCTCCTGCCCATTATACATGCCTTTGGCTTTGGAGGCGAAAGGCAAATCCACGCGCTCAGTTACCGGCAGGCCGTCAATGTCGGCGCGCAACGCTACCACCGGGCCGGGCTTGCCCCCCTTCAGGATACCGACCACGCCTGTTTTAGCGACACCGGTTTCCACCTCAATACCAAACTTTTTCAGCTGGGCAGCAATTTTAGCAGCCGTCTCCGTTTCGTGGTTCCCTAATTCCGGGTGTTCATGGAAATCGCGGCGCCAGGCAATCACCTGCGGCTCCACTTTGTCGGCCATACCCATGGCCTTGCGCAGTAGCTTGCTGTCCTGGGCCCCGGCAGGGCTCGCCAGCAACCCGAGGCCTAAGGCCAGCAGGCCAGCCTGTTTCTTGAAAGTATATTTCCTGATCATATTGGTTTGTTACACTAAATGTAAAGCGTTGAAGATACTTCTTTTTCTGATGGTGCGAAAATCCTTCGTGGCGCTCCGGTTCAATTTCAGGCCGACCTTCCGGGTACCCTTTCCCGTACATTAAACCATGCTGCGAAAATGGAAGGAAATGGTCCGGAAACTGAAAGAGGATGTATACACGCTATACCTGGCATCCGGGGACCCGCGTATACCCTTTGCCGCCAAGGTAGTGCTGGTGATCACGGTGGCTTACGCCTTCAGCCCCATTGACCTGATCCCTGATTTCATACCCGTGCTGGGTTACCTCGACGACATGCTGCTGCTCCCGCTTGGGATATGGCTGTCCATCAAGCTGATACCGGAGCAGGTGCTGGCGCATTATCGGCAACAGGCCAGGCAAAGCCTAATGGAGCGCAAGGCCAATTACGTGATGGCGGCCGTTATTGTCATTATCTGGCTGCTGATTGGCTACTGGATGTACCAGGCGTATATGAGCAGGCTTACCTGAAAGGGATGTTGGGGAGGCGCAGCGCCCGCTTCAACCTGCAACTAAATGATTAGAAAAACCTATCTTTACAACGCACTTAACTGAAAGCATGATGACGGACGAGCAGCAAAACCAGCAGCGCCTGTTTGCAGCCTTCACCCCTGCCACACAAGCGGACTGGGAGCAGAAAGCACGCAAAGACCTACGCGATATTTCGCTGGAAAGCCTGACCTGGCATACCTACGAAGACATTGCGATTAAGCCCTACTATGCGCAGGAGGACATTGCCCACCTGCCCTTCTCAGACCACAAGCCCGGCGACTTCCCTTTCCTGAGAGGCAACAAGACCGGTGATAATAACTGGCTTAATGTGAAGCAGGTAGACGCCTCCGGCGATGGCAAAGCCGCCATCGACAAAGCCGCGGACGCCCTGCAGCGCGGGGCTGATGGTATCCATTTTACCGTGCAGCACCCTGAGGCATTTGACGTGCCCTACCTCGCCGGCAAGATTGACCTCGGCCACCGGAGCGTGAGTTATACCCTGCCCCAGCAACCTACAGCCTTCCTGAAGCGCCTGTACCAGGAGATGGAACGCCAGCAGGTATCGCACCGCAACCTGAATGGCTTTTTGAATTATGAGCCCATGACGGCAAAGGGCGTGCTCTCGCAGGAAGAGAACAAGGAGATTGTAGACGTGCTGGAACTGACCAAATTCAGCCCTGATTTTTACGGCATCAGCATCTGCGGACTGAACTTCAGCAGCATCGGTGCCTCCATCACGCAGGAGATTGCCTACATACTCAGTGCCGCAGTAGCCTATATCGACCGCCAGACCAAGGCCGGTCAAACTATTGATGCCGTGCTGCGCAACATGCAGTTCTGTGTGGCATCGGGCACCAATTACTTCTTCGAGATTGCGAAGGTGCGTGCGTTGCGCTTACTATGGGCCGCAGTGGTAGAAGCCTATCAGGCCGATACTGCCCAGGCCGCTAAACTACGCATCCACAGTTCCACCTCCAGCTGGTACCAAACCACCCTGGACCCGTACGTGAACATGCTCCGCAGCACCACCGAGGCCATGGCAGCCATCATTGCCGGCACTGACTCGTTAACGGTGTTGCCATTCGACAGTACATTTAAGGCTTCGGACGAATTTTCGGAGCGCATTGCCCGCAACGTGTCTATCATCCTGAAAGAAGAAGCATACCTTGACAAAGCCATAGACCCTGCTTCCGGATCCTATTACCTGGAGTCTCTGACAAACGAATTGGCTCACAAAGCCTGGATGCTGTTTAAAGAAGTAGAGGAGAAAGGCGGTTTTGAGGCCGCTTACGACAGCGGGTTTATACTAACGTCCATCACGGAAGTGAGCCGCAAAAAATTCCGCAACATTGCCACCGGCCGGGATGTGCTGGTAGGCACCAACAAATACCCGAACCCGAAGGAGAACATCAGCTTCGACCCTGAGGCACTGATCCAGAGCGCAGACTTTGACACCACCCGGGCCGCATACCCTACCGAGGTAATGCGCATGGCCACGGAACTGCACGTGCGCAAGCGCAACCGCCGCCCGAAAGCAGTGGTGGCAGTGATTGGCAAAGGGGAGCAGCGACTGGTAAACGCCACCTTCGCACTAGAGTTTTTCAGCTGTGCCGGTTTCGAAACAGAAAAGCGCCAGTTCGAATCGGTGGAGGCCGCTTCGGAGCAGCTTAGTGGCGCAACTACCGATGTTATGATCGTGGCCGCTTCGGAAAGTGCTTTCGCCCGCGAGTTTGGACCAAGGCTGCGTAACCACCATGCTAAGCCAACGATAATCCTGGCTGAGGACCCAGAGCACATGAAGGAAGAGATGCTGGCCAACGGCTACGAAGAATTCATCTTCGACGGCTGCGATACTTCCTCGATCCTGAAAGTAGTGCAGAAACGGTTAGCAAACGATAAGGACTAAGTTATGCGCACTCAAGAGCCACCCGCAAAACGTATGGTGCCCCTGATCACTCAAAAGCCACTAAATGACAACAGCAACCGAACCACAAGACTTACTAACAGTTGATGCCACCCCAGAAGTGATCAAAGCGTTGGAAGGCCAGATTGCTGCCTGGAATCAAGGCGACCTGGAAACTGCCATGACTTACTACTGGAATTCCCCGGAGATGCTTTGGGTAAGTAAGAACGGAATAGAGAAAGGCTACCAAGAGGTGCTGGAGTTGTTTCGGCAAGACTTTTCGGACAGCAGCAACATGGGGGTATATACCTATGAGCCATTACATATTGAGCAAGTGGCACCAGAGGCCGTATACTTCGTTTTCCGGTGGAAGATTGAGTTGAACGGCAAGCAGCTGATGGGCGGAGTGTCATCGCAGGTGTGGAAGCTGAAAGATAGCCGCTGGGTAGTCACCTCGGAGCACGCGAGCTAAGCAAATAACTGAATTTTGAATAATCGAATAACTGAGTCAGCTATTTATTATTCAGACAATCAATCATTCAGTCATTCAAAATTACAACATGAAACCTGACTTTTCTAACATAGATATTAACCAGGTAGCCTCGGCGAACAAAGGGCCCAAGGACCCGCTGGAGCCGAAAGCCTGGAAAACCCCTGAGCAGATTGAGGTGAAGACCTTCTATACAGCTGAGGATGCGCAGGCATTTGAGCACCTGGGTTTTGCGGCTGGTTTGTCGCCTTACCTGCGTGGCCCCTATAGCACCATGTATGTGCAAAAGCCCTGGACGATCCGCCAGTATGCTGGCTTCTCCACCGCCGAAGAGTCCAATGCCTTTTACCGCCGCAACCTGGCAGGAGGGCAAAAGGGCCTGTCCGTTGCCTTTGACCTGGCTACGCATCGCGGTTACGACTCTGACCACCCGCGTGTGGAAGGCGACGTAGGCAAAGCCGGTGTGGCGATCGACTCGGTGGAAGACATGAAGATCCTGTTCGACAAGATTCCGTTGGATAAGATGTCGGTGTCGATGACGATGAACGGTGCGGTGTTGCCGATCATGGCCTTTTACATTGTGGCAGCTGAGGAACAGGGCGTGAAGCCGGAGCAGCTGAGCGGCACCATCCAAAACGACATCCTAAAGGAGTTTATGGTACGCAACACATACATCTACCCGCCCGAGCCAAGCATGAAGATCATCGCGGATATCTTTGAGTTTACGTCGAAGAAGATGCCGCGCTTCAACTCCATCTCCATTTCAGGGTACCACATGCAAGAGGCCGGCGCGACGGCGGATATTGAGCTTGCTTATACCCTGGCCGACGGCTTGGAGTATGTGCGCACTGGCCTGAAAGCAGGTATGGACATCGACGATTTCGCTCCGCGGCTCTCTTTTTTCTGGGCTATTGGCATGAACCACTTTATGGAGATTGCCAAGATGCGCGCCGCCCGCATGTTGTGGGCTAAACTGATCAGCCAGTTCAACCCCAAAAACCCGAAATCACTGGCCCTGCGCACGCATTGCCAAACTTCTGGCTGGAGCTTAACAGAACAGGACCCTTTCAATAACGTAACCAGAACCTGCGTGGAAGCCCTGGCTGCTGCCTTGGGTGGCACGCAGAGTTTGCATACCAACGCCCTCGACGAGGCGATTGCCCTGCCAACAGATTTCTCGGCGCGTATTGCCCGCAACACGCAGATTTACCTACAGCAAGAAACTAATATTACCAAGGTGGTAGACCCTTGGGGCGGCTCGCACTATGTGGAGGCGCTAACGCATGAGATTGCGCACAAAGCCTGGGCCCTGATGCAGGAAGTGGAGGAACTGGGGGGTATGGCCAAGGCCATCGAGACCGGGCTGCCAAAAATGCGCATTGAGGAAGCGGCTGCTCGCAAACAGGCGCGCATCGATTCGGGGAAGGATATTATTGTAGGCGTAAACAAATTCAAGCCCGAGCAAGAGCAGGAAATAGACATCCTCGACATTGACAATACCGCTGTGCGTGAATCGCAGTTGCGCAGGCTGGTCTCTGTTAAGTCGTCGCGCGATGAAGGCTCGGTCCTGAATGCCCTGCAGGCACTCACCAACGCAGCAAAGTCCGGCACCGGCAACCTGCTGGAGCTGGCTGTGGAGGCGGCACGCAGAAGAGCTACCCTCGGCGAGATCTCCGATGCCCTGGAGAAAGTATATGGCAGACACAAAGCAGTAATCAGAGCAATATCAGGCGTGTATTCAGCAGAACTAACCGACGACGAAAACTTTGCACGGGCCAAGGCCTTGGCCGATAAGTTTGAAGAAATGGAAGGCCGCCGGCCACGCATTATGGTAGCTAAAATGGGGCAGGACGGCCACGACCGCGGCTCCAAGGTAATCGCCACCTCCTTCGCCGACCTCGGCTTTGACGTAGACATCGGGCCGCTGTTTCAGACGCCAGCCGAAGTAGCCATGCAGGCCGCCGAAAACGATGTGCACGTGGTAGGTGTTTCCTCGCTGGCAGCCGGTCACAAAACGCTGGTACCGCAACTCATCGATGAGCTCCGCAAACTCAACCGCGAGGATATCCTGGTGATTGTTGGTGGTGTGATTCCGGCCCAGGACTACGACTTCCTGTACAAAGCCGGAGCTGTCGGGGTGTTTGGCCCCGGCACCATCATCTCGGTAGCCGCACAGGACATTCTGGAGAAACTGATGCAGCAGGCAGAAGGATAAAAGTAAACCACTTACCATAAAAAAGCCACAGCAGGTATAAAACCTATTGTGGCTTTTGCTTTCCACCTTTTACAAATTCTACTTTCACACTATTCTGGCGCAGAAGTCTCTTCCGCGCCTTACTATAAAAGCGAGTCTGTGACTCGCGCAAGCAAAAGGTAAAGACATCCTGACTATTTCTTCATCAACAGCCCCCTCAAAACTCAATCTGTTGATCCCTGTCCTGGAGTGCTTTCTCTAACAACTCAATTTTGACTTTAGCCACAGCAAGTGCTTGTTGACAGGAGGAGGGCTGGGAATTTTGAATGGAATTACTGGCCTTAAAAGTAATTAGGCTTTTGCTAAAAGAAGAGGAGTTTTCTAGCTTGTTAGTGTTATTTCTCATTTCCCCTATACCAGTCACTAACCAATCTAGCGATACAGAAAGTGCTTCGCTAAATACTATCGCATTAGACCGTTTAAGTTCACTTATACCTTTCTCAATATTTGATATCTGTGATTTGCCAATCCCAACAATTTGCCCTAATTCTTCACCTGTTAATTTAGCTGCCTTCCGAGCTAATCTAAGACGCTCACCTATATTGAGTTCTGTATACATGAAATAATTTAGAGAAAACTACTATATGATTTTATAATGAATTAGGTGAATTACATCTTATAATAAAAGTATTTAGGCATAAAATGATGGTTCTTATATAAATTCTGTTAGTTTGTTATTAAAAATTGCTTAGCAAAACTCCTGCGAGTCACAGACTCGCGTCTATAGGGCGGGCACGGAAGTGACTTCCGCGCCAGGTAGTTTATTTTAGAGTGAGTAAATTTGACTTTTTAGAGTTATTGGATGAATGTGATGTCTAGCCTGCCTTTGCCACCAGCATAGTCTAAAGCGCTGCTGTATTTCCAATGCTCCGGTTCATTGACGTAACCTGCCGTTACAGGATTTCGATGCAGGTAGTTTAATTTTTGCTCCATCAGTTGGTTATTGTGCAGTAGAATCGGATGGTAGCCCTCCTGCCACAGTCTGTACTCTTCATGCTTCGGACTTAGTTCTCCGGCACTTCTCATCAGCCATAGCAGCCATTTTTTCCTGCTTCCCTGCGGGTTTTCCTGAATGGACTTATAAATTTCTTTTGCGGTGAATTTCTTAAAGTCCCTGACAACAGCGGCTAACGCAGGGGCAGAGCAAATAAGGTGTAAGTGGTTGGTCATGATACACCAGGCATAAAGCGTGAGGCCCTTCGACTGCTGGCAGTAAGTTAGGCTGTCACAAAGAATTTCACAATAATCCCGCCGCGTGAATATATCAGCCCATTGAACCACAGACATAGTGATGAAGTATAGTTCGTTTGGCGCATTAGCCTTATACTTGTCGCTCATGCTGTAAGCACGAGTTTATACATGAGTTAGTTACCTGCCTTCTTTCATTTATTTTAAGCTACTATTCTGGCGCGGAAGTCACTTCCGTGTCGCCTTATAAAAGCGAGTCTGTGACTCGCGCAAGCCATTAATTTTATACCTATCTTCAACCCGAAACATCCTTAACCACACATGGCATCAGCCTTTGCCCACGCCCTGGCAGTAGTAGCCCTTGGCAAATCATACCCCCGCTTTTATACCTCTGCTAAATTCTGGATACTAGGTATTTTCTGCACCATCTTTCCGGATGCGGATGTGGTCATGTTTAAGTTTGGCGTACCATACGGGCACATGTTCGGGCATCGGGGCTTTTCGCACTCGCTGGTATTTGCCTTGCTGCTGGGTATACTTGTTACGGCGGTCTTTTTCCGGGACACAAAACTGTTCAGCAAGCAAGGGATAGCTTATACCCTGTTCTTCACGCTGTGCACCGCCTCTCACATCCTGCTCGATGCCCTGACCAACGGCGGGTTGGGAGTTGCTGTGTTCGCTCCTTTCGACAGCACCCGCTACTTCCTGCCCTGGCGGCCTATACAGGTTTCCCCGATTGGCGTGAGTAACTTCTTTGGCGAATGGGGTTGGCGTGTTATTAAAAGCGAGGTGGTATGGGTAGGTTTGCCAACTGTCCTGTATCTCGTCATCGTAACCCTGCTAAAAAAAGCCCGAAACTAAATAAGACCAGCTGGCAGTAGTTCTATAGCAACATACCTCTCTACCATGAAACTGAAGCATCTTCTTATCGCGCTCACTGCCGCCCTCGTTATTTGGTTTATTTACGACACACTTTCTATACCCAACACCAGCGACCTGCCGGGCAATTTCAGGGAAGTGGCCATGTACCGCAACGAGAACAACACCGGCCCCATCACCCGCATCTACGCCGTTTCTGTGGATGATACCCTCTGGAATGACATGGAGCAATACGGCAACATGATGCCGCACACCAAGTACGGCAACACCAAAGTATACTTTTTTATAAAGGGCAGCCCTATGCCCGCGCGGGTACAACCCGGAGAAGAGCAAGTGCCGCCGTCCTATCAACAGCACGTAGCGGCCCTTTACGAGAAAGACGCTATGGGGCAGGCAACATTTCGGCAGTACCCGTTTGCACAGCGTTAGGGCTGTTGGTGCAAGGCCCGCAGTTTTAACTTAATACTTGCGCTTACGTTCTCAATGGACTGGCAGCCTGCTGCCAGAGAACTATAATCCGTAACGTAAACACGCAAAACGATGAAAAAATACAGCTTTTATCTGAAAATGGTGATGGGCTTTGTGCTGCCTTTGGCCTTTGCCGCTTGCAGCAGCGAAACCGAGCCTGCCAGCGACGACCTGCAACCCGAAGCCACACAAGGCGATTACTTAGGGGATGATGATCTGAACAACAACCAGGATAACATGCCAGTGGCCGACACCGCAGTCGTAATAGAATAATGGCAAGAGCTTAGGCGACTTACAGTTTCAAAGGAGGTATAAACAAAAGCTTTCCACGTGAAAACCTCTTGTAAATGCGCTCCCTAGAGTAGAGAAGCCTCAGAATCAATCAGCTTTACAACAACGAAAAGTATAATTCTCAATAAAAAAGGCAAGCCAACGCTTGCCTTTTTTATTAGCAGCAGGCAAATCAATTTTTTACAAATAAGGCCACTTGGTCTTTAACATCAACGGGAGGTGTCAAGATTCTCAGAATCTGCATGACAATCTGAATAATGTGGCTAATTGCATAGTGCATATCCTTTTTATATTAGTTGAAGTTCGTTTATTTGTTGCTTTGCCTCTATTTTGCGTAGTACAGATTTATATCAACCGCTATACTAAAATGAAGCAAAGAAAAATTTTCACTCATTCGTATAAGTCAATTTTCCTTTTTTTGTTTACGCTACTATATTTTGCACAGCCCTTGCAGGCGCAGCAGCTGTATCGGCCAGAAGAGCAACTAGGTGAACTCTTTGAGCAAGTGCAGCTTCAGCATGTGTTTCCCGATTCCAAAACGTTTCCGGACACCACTCCGCTTGCCCCTATTGATCAGATTCTGCAGGAATACCAGCAGCAGAAAACGCAGCCGGACTTCGACCTAAAGGCCTTTGTGCTGAGGAATTTCGAAATGCCGCAACAGCCAACCACTAATTTCACCTCCGACACCAGCCTGACAGTAACACAGCACATAGAGCGCCTGTGGCCCGTGCTGACGCGGGAGCCCAGAGCCGGCGGCGGCTCGCTGATTCCCTTGCCAAACGAGTACATTGTGCCGGGTGGCCGTTTCCGCGAGATTTACTACTGGGATAGCTTCTTTACGATGCTTGGCCTGCAGGCCAGCGGCGAAACCGAGCTGATCGAGCACATGGTGGATAATTTCACGCACCTGATCAACACCACAGGCCACATCCCGAATGGCAACCGCAGGTATTACCTGAGCCGTTCGCAGCCTCCGTTTTATGCCCTGATGCTTCGCATACTGGCCCAGCAAAAAGGTAAGGAAACGCTGGTAGCTTATGGCCCGGCCCTGCGCAAGGAGTATGACTTCTGGATGGAGGGTGCCAACACGCTGAGTGCGGCCAACCCTGCCCATCGCCGGGTGGTGCGCATGCCGGATGGCAGCGTGATGAACCGGTACTGGGACGATAGCGCAACCCCACGCCCGGAATCCTATCGCGAAGATGTAGAGTTAGCCGAGCAGTCGGGCCGCAACCCTGAGGACATTTACCGCAACATCCGGGCAGCAGCCGAATCGGGCTGGGATTTCAGTAGCCGCTGGTTCGAGGACGCCAGCACCTTGGGCACCATCCGCACCACCGAGCTGATTCCGGTAGACCTGAACGCGCTGTTGTTCCATATGGAAATGACCCTGGCCCAGGTAGCTGAGATGGAGGGCAAAAAAGCAGAAGCCAAAACCTTTAAGCGCCGTGCCAAAGACCGCCGCAAAGCCTTATTGAAGTATAACTGGAACGATGAAACGGACTTCTTCTACGACTACGATTTCGTTAAAAACACGACAACCAACATCCCTTCGCTTGCAGCCGTGTTCCCGCTATATTTCTGCATGGCCAAGCCGAAGCAGGCCGTAGCCGTGGCGCAGCGCATTGAGGCGGAGTTCCTGAAGCCTGGTGGCGTGGTGACCACCCTTAACCATACCGGCCAGCAATGGGATGCCCCCAACGGCTGGGCACCGCTGCAGTGGATGACCATCCAGGCCATGCGCAATTATAAGCAGGACCGCCTGGCTGATACCATCGCCCGCAACTGGACCAAACGCAACATGGAAGTGTTCCGGGAAACAGGCAAGCTGATGGAGAAGTACAATGTAGAGGACCTGAGCCTACAGGCTGGCGGCGGCGAGTACCCGAACCAGGACGGTTTCGGCTGGACGAACGGCGTGCTTCTGAAACTGCTTACGCTGCATCCGGAACTTCTACAGCCAGCAGAACAGGAGGCAGTGCTACAGGACTAAGCTTCTAAGATACGCTTACCCTCAAAAGAGGAGGTACAGGATGTGCCTCCTCTTTTGCTTTTCCCGGAAGGGTTTCTTTAGTTGAGGAGGTATAAATCAAATGTCATACGCACCAAATACACTTGGCACTGCGTTTGCACATCACTTGGCAGAAGACCAACCAAAGCAACTGAACGATGACCAAAATTAGACACCTCACCATGGCAGCCCTGCTTTTTGCCAGTAGCTTCACGGCTTTCGCGCAAGGCCCACAATCGAACTGGTATTTTGGCAAGGGTGCTGGTATTATATTCTCCGGCGACTCGGCAACCCCCACCAACAGCCGCTTGTTTACCGAGGAAGGCAGCGCTACCTTATCTGACAAAGATGGCAAGCTGCTGCTTTATACCAACGGCATCACCGTTTGGAATGGCAGCCACCGCGTGATGCCAAACGGCAACGGCCTGATGGGCGGAAAATCGTCCACGCAATCGGCCCTTATCCTGCCAAAGCCTGGTAGCGAAAGTATCTATTACATCTTCACAACCGATATACAGGCGCAGTCGAATGGCTTGCGCTATACCGTGGTAGACATGACGAAAGCTGATGGCGCAGGCGATGTAATTTCGAGAAACAACTTCCTGATTTCCCCTGCCACAGAGAAGCTAACCGCAGTACGCCACAGCAACAACCGCGACTGGTGGGTGATCGCCCATCGCTGGAACAGCAATGCCTACATGGCTTTCCTGGTGTCGGGTGACGGCGTTAGCGTGCAACCAGTGCTCAGCAATGTAGGTACGGTGCACGGCGGCCCGAACCGCAAGGCTATTGGCTACTTAGTTCCTTCGCCGGATGGCACTAAACTGGCAGCCGCGCTCTGGGACTCTGAAAGTAACTTCGAGGTAATGTCGTTTGACCGCAGCACAGGCAAGCTCGCCGACCCGATTCTTCTGAAGGGGTATGCTGAAGCCTATGGCGTGGCCTTTTCGCCTGACGGGACCAAACTTTATGGTACAGCTAATGGCGTAGGAGGTGGCAAAGCCCAGATCATCCAGTTTGACCTGAACGCGGGTGGTTCGGATGCAATAGCCAATTCGGCGGTGGTGGTGGGCACCTCGGCTAGTCCGCGCGTGGGCGCCTTGCAGGTCGCTCCGGATGGCAAACTGTATGTCGCGCGCCAAAACAATTATTACCTCGGCGTGATCAGCAACCCAAATGCAAAAGGCAAGGCCAGCACATACACCGACGATGGCTTTCATTTAGGAAAACAAAAAAGCGACCTTGGCCTGCCGAACTTCCCGCAAGGGCTGTGAATTACCGAAAGTCTGATTATTAGTTGAAAAGCCAGCCTACCCAAGGCTGGCTTTTGCCGTTAGGATGCTTTCAGCATTAAGTATAAATTTGTGCGACACAGCATGTAACCGACAACCTAACTTGTAGAGCCTTGGCCAAGCGATTCAGTGCAGTAACGTATGTGGATGGTATCTTAGCGGGAGACCGGGTGCTTTTGAGCCGTGCCATTACATTGGTGGAAAGCAAACTTCCCTCCGATCAGGAACTCGCCCAAGAAGTGATCAACGCGGTGCTACCCCACAGCGGCTATTCTGTGCGGATAGGTATAACCGGGGTGCCAGGTGTCGGCAAGAGCACATTCATCGAGGCCTTCGGCACCTTTCTGATACAGGAACAGCACAAGAAGCTGGCCGTACTGGCCATCGACCCTACCAGCCAACGCTCGGGCGGCAGTATTCTGGGTGATAAAACCCGGATGGACGCCCTAGCCACCAACCCCAATGCATTTATACGTCCCTCGCCTGCGGGCAAATCCCTGGGTGGTGTGGCGCGCAGCACCCGCGAGTCCATTATCCTGTGTGAGGCGGCAGGCTTTGATACCATCTTTGTGGAAACGGTTGGCGTGGGCCAGTCTGAAACGGCGGTGCATGCCATGGTGGATTTTTTCCTGCTGCTGATGCTGGCTGGTGCCGGAGACGAGCTACAGGGCATCAAGCGCGGCATTATGGAGATGGCCGATGCCATTGCCATTACCAAGGCTGATGGCACTAACGCAAACAAAGCCAAAGCGGCCCGCGCGGAGTACCAGAATGCGTTACACCTATACCCCAAAGCCGCCTCGGGGTGGCTTCCGCAGGTTAGTACCTGCTCGGCACTGCAGCAAACTGGCCTCGGCACCATCTGGCAAACCATCACCGACTACCTGCACCTGACACAGCAAAACGGCTTCTTCGAGCAAAAACGCCGCGATCAGAACCTCCAGTGGCTATACGAGGCGATCCGGCAAGGGCTGGAAGACAATTTTTACGCCCACACCCAGGTAAAGGCCCAACTGGCGGGTATAGAAGCCCAAGTGAAAAACGGACAAACGTCTGCTTTCGCGGCAGCGGCCGAGCTGCTGAAGCTGGTTTAAAAGTTATAGCTGCCTCAGCTGACTCTAAGAATAAAGTCAACTGCTTGATGAGATTTGATCTGCTAGCTTTTTTAACGTGCTTCTTCCAGGCTTACTTTAGCCCACTTGCAGATGCCACCAAGCGGGGGGTTGAATTTATACACATTCACCTTCACCGATTTCACAAAAGGGAATCTATCATACACCTTGTCGATGATGCGATGGCCCAGGTGCTCTAACAGGCGCGCCGGAATAACCATCTCGGCAAGCACCAATTTGTAAAGCACTTCATAGTTAACAGTCTGGTGCAGGTTGTCGCTCTCGGCGGCACTGCGCAGGTCCGCGTCAATCACCAGGTCAATGCCATACTTGTTGCCGATCTTTTGCTCCTCGTCGTAAAAACCGTGGAAGGCGAAGAATTCCATTCCCTCGAGTGCGATCTGTCCCATAAGCGCGAAAAATTAAGAAGCGGTATGTATAGCAAAATCACCACTGCAAGCTGTCATACTATCGCTTGCAGTGGTGATTTTGCTGTGTCAGTTTAATTAATTACCTGATCTCGTCGAAAAACGACCCGGAGGCTTCTCGCACAGGCTCACGGGTGGCGTAGCTGTTGCGCGATGGCTCTGTAAGCGGGGGCTGTATCTCCGGCTTGTCCGGTGTAACAGGCTGCACATCGGGCACAGGCTGCTCAATGCCTGGCGAGGGCACGCGGCCGGGATAGTCTGGCGCTGGCTGCTCAATTTCGGGCGATGGCACATTTGGCACCATCGGCTCGATTGGGGTTGGCACTTCCGGCTGCGGTTGTGTCACGTCTGGCGCCGGGTCTCCTAACGGGTGATAATCATTCGCATGGCTTATAGCCACCGGCGCATTATCCACAGTTGACTCCGGAAGTTGATAGGTGTGTGATTCGTTCGTTGTTTTCATTTCTTTCAGGCTTTTTAGAAGCTCGGCGCTTTCTACTTTTACGTCGGCAGCTCTTGAGAGAATACTGTGTGCGTTGGCTTTTGGTTTTGCGTTTGTTTTTTCGGCTCTCTCCAGCGCCTCATTCGCCAGGTTCTTCAGGTCGCGCACCATGGTCTCAAGATACCCCTCCATACGCTGGTAATCCTGCTCCAGCAGCCTCACTTCCTGCTGCATCTCCACAATCAGCTTTTCTGACTGCTTTGTCGCCTCTTCCAGCACCTGGCGTGCCTCGTTTCGAGCTTTGTTCAGCAGCTCGTTGGCCTGCAGTTCTGCCTCACGGGCCTTCAGCTCAGCAGAGCGGTTAGCCTGCTCCACGATGCTGCTCCCCGTATCCTCGGCAGTCTTGAGCGTTTTGTACAGCGACGATTCTACCTCGCGCAGCTTCTGGGTTTCGCGGTGCGAAGCCTCCAGTTTCAGGCGCAGGTCCCGGTTTTCGTCCAGCAGCTTTTCCCACTGTTGCGAGAGCGTCATCAAAAAGGCGTTCACCTCATCCTTGTCTAACCCTCTAAAAGCCTTTTCAAACGTTTTTTGTCTGATCTCTAACGGTGTAATTTTCATAACTCAAGCTGTTTTATATCCCAAACCGAAATGGTGCGGTCGTCACTACACGAAACTAACTGATTCTGATGAGCCGACCAAAATAATTTGTTCACCGAAGTGCCGTGGCTGGCGTTGCGGACTTTGTCGATCACTTTCAGCAATTTAAAAGTCTTCGCATGCCATATCTTGATGGATTTGTCCATGCTACAGGTGGCAAAATACCGGCCATCGGGGCTGTAGGCAATGTGGTTGATGGTATACATGTGCGCGATGGTATAGCCCCGCTCGGTATACCCCTTCTCTACCTCCCATACCCGTAGGTGCGCATCGCGGCTACCGGTTAGCAAAAGCTGCCCATCCGGCGAGTAAGCCACCGTAAAAACCGAGTTAGTATGCGACCCAAGCGTATGTTTTAATTCCAATGAGTCCGCACCGAACACACGCACAGCTTTATCGCTGTAGCCCACGGCCAGCTCCTTTGTGAATGAATTATAGGCAAGACTGCGGGCGCTCTGGTCTGATTTCTGGAGGATGGTGTTGAGCTCAAACGTGTCGCTGCTCAGCACACACACGGCCCCATTACCCATGGCCACAAAGACCCGCTGCAGCTCGGGCACGTAGAGGATATCGAAAATTGCCACTTTGGGCAGCGCCACCGACTTGAGTATCTTCTTATCCTGCAGGTCGATGACCTGCACCCCTTCCTGGTTCTGCCCGATCAACAGCAAGTTGCGGTCAGGCATATAAGCCAGGGCATAGACCGAGGTACTCACCCGAGCCATCAGCTCACCGTTGTCCGGGTCGTTCAGGTTCCAGGCCACGACCATGCCATCGCCCGCCGCCGAGAAGAAAACATGCTCCTCCCCCGACTGCTCTAGCGTGTAAACGCAATCGCGGTGACCGGTGAGGGTTGCTATTTTCTGAACTTGTACGTTACTGGCCATACTGCGTAATCTTTAATTTTAGCTAAATTTACAATAAATACGGCAAACCAACGCCGACCCTCGCCACAAAACCCGTTGCCTACGCCTATGCCCCTGTTGTTTTCACGGTCATTGCAACCTGATGCTATGCTTGCCGTCTGGCAAATAACCGAAGCCGAGGAAGAGCTTCTAGCGGCCCTGCCGGCGCATGCTGACACCCGTGCGCTAGCCGGGCAGGTGCACCCGCGCCGCCGGGTAGAGTGGCTGGCCAGCCGGGTGCTTGTATATACCCTCCTGCACCATTTTACAGATCAACCTCTTGTATTGGCCCGCAACCCCGATGGCAAGCCCTACTTCCCAAATCAGCCGCTGCACGTTTCCATTACGCACTCCCCGGAGCTGGCTGCAGTAATACTTTCTGAAAAGCACGAGGTTGGCATAGATATTGAACTAATCACACCGAAGGCACTGCGCGTGGCAGACCGGTTTTTAACTGATCAGGAAAAAAACCTCACGGCTACAAGCGAAAAGCTGACTTGCCTTTACTGGAGTGCGAAAGAAACACTTTACAAGCTCTACAGCCGTAAGAAGCTTATACTCAAGGAAAACCTGGTGCTTTGCCCTGGCTTCGCACCCAACGTACTGCAAGGTTTGGTGCAGACAACTGGTTTTTCGAAGGCATATGAGGTCAGGCACGAAGAACTGCAGGGCCATGTGCTTACGTACTGTGTAGACACACTTTGACATTAACGATATGAAACATGTAGTCCCTATTATTGCCGCCCTGTTGCTCTCTGTAGGAGCGTATGCACAGTCGGGTACTTACCAGTTGGGCGACAAGGTTGCCAACTTCTCGCTGAAGGGGAGTAACCAGCAAGCCATGTCGCTGAACGATTTTGCGGATGCCAAAACTGTGGTGCTGGTTTTTACCAACAACCAGTGCCCGTATGCCAAGCTTTATGAGAACCGACTCGTGACGCTTGCCAGCTCTTACTCAAGCCGCGGTGTGCAGTTTGTTTTCATAAACCCCGGCGTGAATAACGAGAGTGAAGCCCTGAAAGAAATGGCTACGAAGAACTACAGCTTCCCATACCTTGCCGATACCGGGCAGAAGGTAAGCCGACAGTTTGGCGCCACCAAAACCCCTGAGGTATTTGTGCTGCATAACACAGGCAATGAGTTTGTGCTGAAGTATAAAGGTGCTATTGACGATAACCCGCAAGTAGAGACAGGTGTTAAAAACTATTACCTCAAAAACGTGATTGATTCGGTGCTGGCCAATAAAACCTTTACAGCCCAGGACCAACGCGCTACAGGCTGCTTGATCAAACAATATTAATTACGAGCGCTTTTTTTTCACCCTTTATCAAACAAAAAAGACAGCCCTGAAGCTGTCTTTTTTGTTTGATACTATTTTCACCCTTCGCTATATTGGGCTGTCCTCGTCTGTGATGGCAGTGAGCAGTTTGGTTACCTCGGTCGCTTTCTCCAAGTCATCCATTTTCTCAAACGAAAAAGCCAGGTTGCGCAGGGCCCGCTTCACAACATCCAGGTTAGAGCAAGGCTCATAAAAGATATCGATCGGGTTGAGGTTCAGCTGCAGGATATAATTGTCGATGTCGGATTTAGAGAGGATAAGCCCCTTATTATATACGTTGACGTAAAACTGAAGGCCATCCATTTTATACGTCAGGATGAACAGGTTGGGGAGGTTTACCCCATATACCGGCATTCCCAAACGCTTGGCCAGGGTCATATAAATCACACACAGCGTCAGCGGATTCCCGCGTTTCGATTCCAGCACGAGGTGCAACATGGAGTTGGCTGGCGAATGGAAGTTCTTGGTGTTGGCCGAAAAGCGTTTCTCCCGAAAAAGCACGTTGTTGAGTGCTTTCACTTGGTCATAGGGGTGCATTTCATCTTTCATGTGCGTCCAGGCGTCAAAGTACAGCTGGTCCATGACCTTGTTGATCTCGCTGAACTCTACATCCGGGTACATATAAGAGTTGACGAGCCACATCCCCTCCAGCAGGTTCTCTGCCCCGGTGTCTTTCCAAATCTTTAGCCGGGAGAGCAACCCCTCAAACTGCAGGTTATGGATCAGGTCCTCTATCTTCTTCTGCAGGTCAGAATCGAGGGTTTCCTCCCATTCCTCTTCCAGAAACGGTATAATCCCTTCCCCCAACGACACAATCCGCTGTTCCACGTGGTGCGCCACCTCATAATCGCTGTCTTCCAGCAGCGAGATGAGCGCCTTTATTTCATTCTTCGTCACTATACAACAATTTGAAATTCAAAAATAGCAATTAGAAGCTTGGATAGCTATATAAAACAAACCCTCAATTCTAATTTCTAATTCATAATTTTGAATTTTTCTCAGGTCTGGATCACGCCTACATTATAAGGCTTTTCGATCGGGGCGTGGTTGGCCGCTTCTATACCCATCGAAATTA
This sequence comes from Pontibacter sp. CAU 1760, assembly GCF_054482735.1. Taxonomy (NCBI): domain Bacteria; kingdom Pseudomonadati; phylum Bacteroidota; class Cytophagia; order Cytophagales; family Hymenobacteraceae; genus Pontibacter; species Pontibacter sp. CAU 1760. The sequence goes on along the minus strand of NZ_JBTLRL010000014.1, from coordinate 93,367 downwards.
CCTTACGCGTTTCCAGCGGATCGATAATGCCGTCTACCCACAGGCGGGCCGCAGCGTAGTAGGGCGAAAGCTCCTCGTTGTACTTGTTAGTAATGCGCTCTAACAGCTCGGCTTCAGCTTCCGGGGTTATTTCCTCTCCCTTGGCTTTTAGGGAGGACACTTGAATCTGCAACAGCGTTTTGGCCGCAGCGGCACCGCTCATCACCGCCAATTGCGCTGTTGGCCAGGCATAGATCAGGCGCGGGTCATAGGCTTTGCCGCACATGGCGTAGTTACCGGCCCCGTAGCTGTTGCCAACCAAAATAGTGAACTTTGGCACCACTGAGTTGGACATGGCACTGACCATTTTGGCGCCGTCCTTGATAATGCCGCCATGCTCGGACTTGCTGCCTACCATAAACCCGGATACATCCTGCAAAAACACGAGCGGAATTTTCTTCTGGTTGCAGTTCATGATAAAGCGGGCGGCCTTGTCGGCAGAGTCCGAGTAAATCACGCCACCCATCTGCATTTCGCCTTTCTTGCTCTTCACGATCTTGCGCTGGTTTGCTACTATACCTACCGACCAACCGTCGATGCGGGCAAGGCCACAGATCAGCGTTTGGCCATACAGGTCTTTGTAAGGCTCAAACTCCGAGTTATCCACCAGGCGCAGGATAATGTCCATCATGTCGTATGGCTTCACCCGGTCGGAAGGCAACAGGCCGTAAATCTCCTTGTCGGTCAGTTGAGGGGCAGCAGGCGCTACGCGGCTAAAACCCGCTTTTGGGTTGTCGCCCATTTTATCGAAGATGTTCCGGATATGGTCGAGCGCCTCCTGGTCGTCTTTGCACTTATAGTCCGTCACGCCCGAAATCTCGGAATGCGTAGTCGCGCCACCCAGCGTCTCGTTGTCGATGGTCTCGCCAATGGCTGATTTCACGAGATATGACCCTGCCAGGAACACGGAGCCCGTCCCCTCCACAATCAGGGCCTCGTCGCTCATGATTGGCAGGTACGCCCCACCGGCCACGCAACTCCCCATGATGGCAGCTATCTGGACAATACCCATCGAGCTCATCACGGCGTTGTTGCGGAACATGCGCCCGAAGTGCTCCTTGTCCGGGAAAATCTCATCCTGCATCGGCAAAAACACGCCGGCGCTATCCACCAGGTATACAATCGGCAACTTGTTCTCAATAGCGATCTCTTGGGCACGCAGGTTCTTCTTGGCCGTGATCGGGAACCAGGCTCCGGCTTTCACGGTAGCATCGTTGGCTACCACCACGCACTGGCGGCCCTTAATGTAGCCGATGCCCGTTACCACGCCGCCACTCGGGCAGCCGCCCACTTCCGCATACATCCCCTCACCGGCAAATGCACCTACCTCTAAAAACTCGGTGCCTTCGTCTAGCAAATAGGCGATGCGCTCGCGGGCAGTCATTTTGCCTTTGGCATGCTCTTTCTGGATGCGCTTCTCGCCGCCACCCAAGTGTACTTTCTTAAGTCTTGATTCTAACTGATAAGTGAGTTGCTTCAGTGCGTCTTCGTTCTTATTGAATTCGATATCCATGTAAGATTTTAGGTATGTATAGGGATAGACAGTAAAAGAAAAATCCGCCCCTTGAAGCGGATTTGACAAATATACGATTTTACCTTTACAGCGATGCGCTACCTGAGTGAGTCTTTCCTCACCGGATTCGCGGAGGCGCCGCTTGCCTGCGGCACAGGCACGTATACCGTGTCCGGCACCGTCCTGAATTCCTCTGGGTGCTTTTCCTGCATCTCCTTCACTTCTTCCAATGTAATGACACGGCCTGTCTCGTCCACTTTATACTTGTCTTTGCGACCCAGCAATGAGAACTGCACGTACCGTTTCGGGTAAGCCTGTATATCACGAAGCAGGTTGTTCAGCGCTGCCGTAGAACCGTTCAGGTTCTCATACAGTGTTTCGTCGTTCATTAGTTTGCCAATAGAGCCTTGGCTCGAGTTGAGCTTGGAGGCTGCCGACTCCAGTTCTGCCACTGCACTGTTCGCATTCCGAACCAGTTCATTTATCTCCACCTGCTTCAGCGTATCTGTGATATCGGCCATGTTGAGGGCCAACCGGTTGATGTTGCGCTCTGTCTTGCGCAACGAGGCAGTGAGGGCATTGATATTGGCAGTGATCTGGCTGATGTTCTGCTGGTTGGCACGCAGAATCTGGTTGATAGCCTCGGTGGTTGCCTTGGTATTGGCCAGGATGTCCTGCACGTTTCCCTTGGCCTCGCTATCGAGGAGCCGGTTCACGCGGGCAAGTGTGGTATCCACCTTGTCTATAACAGGGACAGTTTTGGTAGAGATCAGGTCCGTGATGCTGCTTTCCTTAAAGGCAATCAGCTGCTCACCGCCATTATACATCTTAGTGCTCTTCCCTAAATACAGCACAACGGCTTTGCTCCCCAGAAAGCCGGAGTTGGCCAGGGAGGCAATGGTAGAATCTCCTATCTGTATGTCTTCCTGCACATCCAGCTCCACCCGGATCTGATTCCCGAGTTCCGGCATCAGCTTCATTTGCTGCACCGAGCCGACCTGTATACCATTCAGGATGACAGGGTTAGACAGTGTCAGTCCGTCCACGTTGTCATACATCACATAGTAGCGGCGGGTGTCTGAGAAAAGGTTGGAGCCTTTCAGGAACATAAAGCCAAAATACAGCAGGCCGATGGCTACTATACCCATTAGGGCAACTTTTACTTCTTTCGATATTTTCACGTAAGGGGGCGTTGATTAGTTCATGACCTCCAATTCTCGCTTGTACTCTTTGAAGGCCCGGTATATACCTGATGCCATATACGTTTGCCCGGTTTTATCGTTAAGAAATTTCTCTTCGGTAGGATTGGTCAGGAAACCGCACTCAATCAGCACACTTGGCATATACGACTTCCAAAGCACCAGGAACGGTGCCTGCTTCACGCCGCGGCTCTTGCGGCCTACTTTTGAGCGGAACTCGCTTTCCACTTTGTCGGCAAAGCGCAGGCTGTTGTCGATGTAAGCGCTCTGGTGTAACGTGAATAAGATATGGCTCTGAGGAGAATTAGGGTCGAACCCGTTGTAGTTTTGCTTGTAGTTGTCTTCCTGCAGCACCACCGCGTTCTCGCGCTTGGCCACCAGCAGGTTGCCCTCCGACTTCTGGATACCCATGGTATAGGTCTCGGTGCCGTAGGCCGTGGCGGGCCCTGAGTTGAGGTGGATGGAGATAAAAAGGTCTGCGTTGTTCTTGTTGGCGATACCGGCCCGGTCGATCAACTCCACGAAGTTGTCTGTTTTGCGGGTATAAATCACCTTCACATCGGGCAGGTTCTGCTCGATCAGCTTGCCCACCTGCAAGGCCAGGCTCAGGGCTACGTCTGCTTCGTGCGAGTATTTACCGTTGCACCCCACATCCTTCCCGCCATGCCCCGCATCTATCACAACGGTTCTTACTTTGTAATCTCTTTTGTACTCTAATTTACTGGATGAGCACAACAGTAAAACAACAGCCAAAAACGAAACAGCAACAATATTCTTCACAACTTTCGTTAGTTAAAAGTTAAACAATAACTTTGTACAAAATAAGTAAACTTTTAGGGAACTCTGAAGATTTGCGCCACTTTTTAATTTTTTTACTGCTACTGCAAAGTGCTCTTCTCCTACCCTTTGCGGTATCGGGGCAGAACAGGTTGCAACGCGCTGGAACTGGGCAAGATACCACGCTTACCGCTCCAGACTCTGTGGCGCTCTCCGCTCCGCGCGGCGACATCGAGACGACAATCAAATATTCTGCCCAAGACTCCATCCAATTTGAAGTTGACAGCCAGATTGTACATTTATATGGTGATGCCAAAATAAATTATGGCAACATGTCGCTTGAGGCGGCCTACATTGAGATCAATTACGAAACCAACCAGCTGACCGCCGCCGCTGTTACCGACTCGACCGGTAAAGAGATCGGCGTGCCTCTATTTAAGGACGGCGGGGAAACCTACGCAGCCAAAAACATCGCCTACAATTATAAAACCCGTCGGGGGCGCATCTCTGAAGTAGTAACGCAGCAAGGCGAGGGATATATACATGCCGAGGTAGTAAAAAGAAACGAGAACAACGAATTTTTCGGGTTGCACTCGCGCTATACCACCTGTAACCTGGAGCACCCGCACTTTTATATAGGAGCCGAGAAGTTCAAGGTCATCCCGAACGACAAGGTGATGTCGGGGCCCTTCAACCTCGTGATCGGCGACATCCCCACGCCACTGGGCTTCCTGTTTGGCCTCTTCCCTACCCCCAAGCAACAGAAAAGGTCTTCGGGCATACAGGTGCCGAGCTTTGGCGAGAACACGCGGGGCTTTTACCTGCAGGACATGGGCTACTACTTTGCTTGGAACGACTACATGGGCACCTTGGTGCAAGGCGACATTTACTCGCTGGGGGGGTATAACATCGACAGCCGGACGGATTATGTAAACCGTTACAACTACCGTGGCTCCCTAAGCCTAACCTACGACTACTTTAAGAACGATGAGGCGGATGTAGAGCGGGCAAGGTCAACGGCAACGAACATTTACGATGTGTTGCCGGAATCGCAGCGTACATTCTGGGTGCGGTGGTCGCACACGCCGGTGCAGAAGCCGGGCCGCGGCCGCTTCTCGGCGAGCGTGAACGCGGGTAGCCAGTTGCATCAGCGCCTGAACTATACCGGGTCGGCCAACTATCTGTCGCCGTCTTTCAACTCCAGCATCACTTACCAGAAAACAATCCCGAACTCACCGTTCAGCTATACCGTTAGTGCGCGCCAGGACCAGAACACCACGACCAGTGCCATGAATTTTGTGCTGCCCGACCTGAGTTTGAGCATGACGACGGTGAACTTGTATGAGTTGTTTAGCAACGCGCCTGCCACCGGTAGCTGGTATGAGAACTTTACGATAGGGTATAGCCTGCGCGCGCGCAACGAGGTGAACAACAGGATTCCGGCCCGCAGGCTGAGTGGGGTTAGCGGCATTATCGGGGAAACGCAACGCGACACACTGCTACCTGTTGCTTTTGACAACCTGCGTGAGATATGGGACAATGGCCGCCAGCAAGCCGACCATAACTTCAGCATCGGCCTGGGCAACTACAAGGTGTTCCGCTTCTTTAACTTCTCGCCATCTGTGAGCTACAGCGAAACCTGGCTGGACGAAAAGTATAGCTACCGCTTCGACCAGGAGTCGCAGAAAGTGGATGTAGACACTACAGGCTTTGGCAGGGTATACCAGTATTCGGGAGGCGCTTCGCTTAGCACCACCATTTACGGAACGGCCTACATCAAGGGCAAGCGCGTAGAGGCCATCCGCCACCTCATCAGGCCCAGCATCAGCTATAACTACCGCCCCGACTTTGGCGATGCCCGCTTTGGCTTCTACCAAACCCTGATCACAGGCATCAACGAAACAAACAACCAGCCGCGCGTGCAGACGCTCTCCAGGTTCAGGACCGGGGCACCAGGCACCTCGCTCAGCAGTTCGCTTAACTTCTCCATCGACAACAACATCGAGATGAAGGTGCGCTCAAAGAACGACTCTACCGCGACTGCTGAGAACAAATTTGAGAAAGTGAGCCTGATCGATAACCTGCGCGTGAGTTCGGGTTTTGACTTCGCGGCCGACTCTTTCCAGTTGGCGCCTATCCGCCTGACCATGAACACCCGCCTGTTCAAGCTTCTGGATGTAACGTTCAGTTCCACCTTTGACCCCTACAACCTGGAGTATAACGATGCGGGCATAGGCAGAAAGGTAAACGAGTACTACTTCAACCCAACGCAGTTCAGGCTGGCACGCCTGACTAACGCTAATCTGAACATGCGGGCAAACTTAAACCCAGAAGCCCGCAAATCAGAAACCACCTCGCCGACCAACCTGCCGGCGCTGCAGCAGGACATGGACCCGCTGCTGCCTGATTACATTGACTTTAAAATTCCGTGGACGCTGGCGCTGGATTTTACGCTCTATTACACGCCTGCCACCTCGTTGCTTGCCGAGGACAGGATAGACAAGACAGTGGGTATAAACGGCACCTTGGGGCTGACGGATAAGTGGCAGATATCCTACAATGGCACGTATGACATCACCAGCAATAACATTTCCTACGCCACCGTGAATATTCACCGCGACCTGCACTGCTGGGACATGAGCATCAGCTGGATCCCGTTTGGTTTGCAGCGGGGGTATAATCTCACCATTAATGCCCGCTCAGCCCTGCTCCGCGACCTGAAACTGACCAAGCGCAAGTCCGGATGGAACAGATAAACAGCAACAGCCACCCTGCAAGTGGCTGTTTTTGTTTGCAGATTTTATAGCTTTACACTTCCTAACTGATTCGACTATGTCTGTTCATAAAAGCGACGTAAAGAAAGTAACCACGCACCAGCTTCAGAACATGAAGGAGCGCGGCGAAAAGATATCCATGCTCACGGCCTACGATTTCTCGATGGCGACCATTCTGGACGGCGCAGGCACAGACGTGCTGCTGGTGGGCGACTCGGCCTCTAACGTAATGGCGGGCCATGAAACCACTCTGCCCATCACCCTCGACCAGATGATCTACCATGCCTCTTCGGTGGTGCGTGGCGTTAGCCGGGCCTTTGTGGTGGTAGACATGCCGTTTGGCTCTTACCAGGGCAATTCTTCGGAGGCACTTCGCTCGGCCATCCGCATCATGAAGGAGTCGGGTGCACACGGTATAAAGCTGGAGGGCGGCGCTGAGATCAAAGACTCTGTTACCCGCATCCTGAGCGCAGGTGTACCGGTGATGGGCCACCTGGGACTTACGCCGCAATCGATCTATAAATTCGGGACGTATACTGTGCGCGCCAAAGAAGACGCGGAAGCGCAGAAGCTGATCGAGGACGCGCAGCTGTTGCAGGAACTCGGCTGCTTCGCCATTGTGCTGGAGAAGATTCCTTCCGCATTGGCCAAACGCGTGGCCGAAACGCTTACCATCCCGATCATCGGTATCGGTGCCGGTCCGCACGTGGATGGGCAGGTACTGGTGGTGCACGACATGCTGGGCATCAACAAAGAGTTTAAACCACGCTTCCTGCGCCGCTACGCCGACCTGCACACCGTGATGACGGATGCCGTGACCAACTACATCAAAGACGTCAAGCGCCTTGACTTCCCGAACGAGAAAGAAGCGTATTAATTACGAATTACGAGTTCCTAATTACGAATGGGGGGTATGGGTTTAGGTTTAGGTGTAGGTATAAATCATACCAGGTGCATCTGTTACTGCCCTCCTCGGAGGGACTCGGGTGGGTTCATTTATATAACACATTCCAAAGATCTCTCAACGCTCTCTCATATACTCGGAACTCGTAATTCGTAATTCGTAATTAAAAAATATGTTAGAGGTACTGTATGAGGACAACCATGTATTGGCGGTGAATAAACCGGCAGGGTTGCTTGTGCATGGCGATGAAACGGGCGACACGACCTTGGCAGACCTCGCGAAGGCATACATCAAGGAGAAGTATAACAAGCCAGGCAATGTGTTTGTGGGCGTAGTGCACCGGCTGGACCGGCCTGTGAGCGGTGTGGTGTTACTGGCGAAAACATCCAAGGCCCTGACGCGGCTGAATGAGCTGTTCCGGAGTAAGAAGACCCAGAAAACCTATTGGGCGGTCGTGCAAAACCGACCGCCACAGGAACGCGGCACATTAGTCCATTGGCTGATCAAGGACGGTGCTAAGAACATTACCAAGGCTTACGCCAAGGAAAACAAAAGTGGCCAGCGCTCTGAGCTGCATTATACCCTATTGCAGGAGCAGCAGGGGAAATTCCTGCTGGAAGTGACCCCTATCACCGGTAGGTCGCATCAGATACGGGTGCAATTAGCCTCCATGAACTGCTTTATTCTGGGTGACTTGAAATATGGCGCTCCACAGCCGCTGCCCGACAAAAGCATTGCCCTGCATGCGCGCCAGTTGCAGTTCGAGCACCCTACCCTCAAAACAAAACTTACAGTTAGTGCCCTGCCGCCTCAGAATGCCACCTGGGCACCTTTCAGGTAAGTTGATAGAGAAAGGCAATAAGGTTTTTATTTTATTTATGAACTTTTACACCCTCATCTCTATTTAACATTCAAATTCGAATTGTATTTTTGCAAAACACACGGCACGGTTATGGCAACCTGCTCTCTGTTTGAATTTATACCATCATAATCATTCCTTACCTTTATGGCCATATTAGTATTCTTTGTGGTGCATTGGTACCTGTCGCTTTTCGTACAGACGTTCTACCTGCACCGTTATGCCGCGCATAAAATGTTCACGATGAACCCGTTTTGGGAGAAGGCATTTTATCTGCTGACATACACTGCCCAGGGATCGTCTTTCCTGTCGCCCCGCGCCTATGCCATCTTACACCGCATGCACCATGCTTTCTCTGACACAGAGAAAGACCCGCACTCGCCGCATTTCTCTAATAATGCGTTCACGATGATGTGGAAGACAAAAGAAATCTACAACAACGTGCTCAACAAGCGCGTGGAGCCGGAGCGCCGTTTTGACGGCGATTACCCGGTATGGCCTGCCATAGAGAAAATCGGGGACTCATACCTGTCGCGCATTGGGTGGGGCGTATTTTATGTGCTGTTTTACATTGCCTTTGCCACGCAGTGGTGGATGTACCTTTTACTTCCGTTCCACTTCCTGATGGGCCCGGTACACGGCGCGATCGTGAATTGGAGCGGCCACAAGTATGGCTATCAGAACTTCGATAACAACGACAAGTCACGCAACTCGCTTTTCTTCGATTTTCTGACAGGCGGCGAGCTGTTTCAGAACAACCACCACAAGTTGCCTAACCGTGTAAACTTCGGGGTGAAGTGGTGGGAAGTAGACCCAACCTGGCCTGTGATCTGGACGCTGGACAAGCTGAGCATCATCAAGCTGAAGCCAGCGAAGGTAAAGGATAACGCGCCTAAGCCTAGAATAAAAGCAGCAGCTTAACCACAATAGGAAAGCCCTCCCGCAACGGAGGGCTTTTACTTTTATAACAGGTTTCAAAATGGTCACTTCATCGTTTTGGACTAGGCGCATTGACCAAGCGGCACGGTCCCCCTCCGGAGATCAGGAGAGAAAGCGTCTCCTTCGCCACAAACTCGAAGTCTTTGAAAACAAAGTAGGCAGATCCACAGACCTGCCTACACAGGATGAACTTCCGCCCGATCTATTGAGGGTAGCTCTCCTTATTCAATAGGATATACGAATAATTTCTCCTGAGCATACTTGGCTTTTAACATAGTGCTTTGTTGTTGCCACGCTTGGAATAGATGGTCGATTGCCGCCATTACCTGTACATGGGTACAGTTTAGTATAGCCTACCGGAATAGTATTCAGGCAAACGACTGAGAGTACCAGCACAGCCCTAAGAAATCAGGTGCCTTCCTCTCCTCCAGAAAAAGAGGGGCCTTTTCGGTTATAAAAGGCAGCGCTCGATTTGATTATGCTGCTGAAAAAGTGAGGCATACGCATTTATTAATCCCTGGAGTATTGCATTTGGTAAGCCAAAAATTCTTACCTTTGCGGTTCTAAAATGGTGGACGGGTTCCACCGACGTAAATTTTATATACACAATGGCAGTAAAAATCAGACTGGCCCGCAGAGGCCGCAAGAAAAAAGCTATCTATGATATCGTAGTAGCCGATGCAAGATCACCACGTGATGGTAAGTTCATCGAGAAACTGGGTACTTACAACCCAAACACTAACCCTGCGTCTATCGATTTCAGCGAAGACAAGGCGTTCCAGTGGTTGATGAACGGTGCACAGCCTACCGACACTGTAAAAGCAATGCTTTCTTACACTGGCGTTCTTTTCAGAAGACACCTGCAAATCGGTGTGATCAAAGGTGCTATCTCTCAGGAAACTGCTGACAGCCGTTTGGCTGAGTGGAAAGAAGCAAAAGAAGCCAAAATCGAAAGCAAGCGTCAGGACCTCGGTACTGCTAAAGCTGCTGCGAAGAAAGCTGCTTTTGATGCTGAGACGAAAGTTAAAGAGGCTCGTGCTGAGGCTATCCGTCAGCGTGAGGCTGATAAAGCTGCAGCGAACGCTCCTGCTGCTGAGGCTGAAGAAGCTCCGGAGGCATCTGCCGAAGGCGAAGCTACGACAGAAGAGCAAGCATAATTGCAGTGCCATGAATATTGATGACTGCTTTCAATTAGGCTTTATCGTCAAAACACATGGCACCAGGGGGCAAGTAGTTGCGTTTTTCGACGTGGACTATCCCGAAGATTATGAAGATTTGGAATCAGTCTTTCTTGAGCAAAAAGGAAGGCTGATTCCTTTTTTTATAGATACCCTGGAGCCAGTGCAGAAAGGCCGCTTTATCATTAAGTTCGAGGATATCAAAACCATCGAGCAGGCCGAGGCGCTGCGCAACACCGCCGTGTACCTGCCCCTGGACGAGCTGCCGGAACTGGAAGAAAACCAATTTTACTTCCATGAAGTGATCGGGTACCAGGTGATCGACCAGAACCATGGCCCATTGGGCACTGTGAAGGAGTTTTACGACCTGCCCCAGCAACAGCTGATGGTAATGGAGTACCTGGATCAGGAGATGCTGGTGCCGGTGATGGATGAGATACTGTTGCGGGCGGACCACGAAGCAAAGCAACTGCATGTGCAACTGCCGGAAGGTTTGTTGGAGGTTTATACCCAGCCATCCGGCCCGAATGATGCCGATGACCTCGACGACGAGACAGAGGAGGAGAAATAACCATGCGTTTCGATATTATCAGCTGCCAGCCCGACTTGCTGGAAAGCCCCTTTAGCCATTCTATCCTGAAGCGTGCGCAGCAAAAAGGCCTGGTGGAGGTACACATCCACGACCTGCGCCAGTATGCTGTGAACAAGCACGGCCAAATAGATGACTACGCTTTCGGTGGCGGCGCCGGCATGGTGATGATGATCGAGCCGATTGACAAGCTCCTCTCCGACCTCAAAGCCGAGCGCACCTACGATGCCATCATCTACATGACACCGGACGGAAAGACGCTGAACCAAGGTATGGCCAATCAGTTTTCGCTGTTAGAGAATGTGGTGATCCTATGCGGCCATTACAAAGGCGTGGATGAGCGTGTGCGGCAGCATTACGTGACCCACGAGATCAGCATCGGCGACTATGTGCTGTCAGGCGGTGAACTGGGCGCGGCTGTGCTAGCGGACGCGATCATCCGGATCATACCCGGTGTGCTGAACGACGAGTCCTCGGCGCTGACCGATTCTTTCCAGGACGGTTTACTGGCCCCGCCGGTTTATACCCGTCCGGCAGATTACAAAGGCATGCAAGTGCCTGATATCCTGCTATCGGGCAATAACCCGAAGATTGAGGAATGGCGCTTTGAGCAGGCTGTGGAACGTACCAAACAACGCAGGCCCGACCTGCTAAACGAATAAAGAAGCGGCTGTTCAAGCCTTTAAAAACGAATTGGTTGCTATACGCCTCAAACTCATAGCGAAAAGGCAGCTAAATATTATATTTTTTTTCTGCAGATATTCTTAAGTAAGAAATTATTACATATCTTTGCAGTCCGAAATTTGAAGAAGATACTTTTAAGAACATAGCCACCATGAGCGAATTAATTAAATTTATAGAGCAGGAATCTACTGACAAGCGTGCCTCTTTCCCAACTTTCCAGGCGGGTGATACTATAAACGTACACGTAAAAATCCGTGAGGGTAACAAGGAGCGTGTGCAGCAGTTCCAAGGCGTTGTGATTCAGCGTAAGAACGTGAACACAAACGGTGAGACTTTCACTGTAAGAAAAGTATCTAACCAGATTGGCTTAGAGCGTATTTTCCCACTTCTTTCCCCATCTATCGAGAAAATCGAGTTGGTAAGAAAAGGTAAAGTGAGAAGAGCTCGTCTGTACTACCTGCGTGGTTTACAGGGCAAGGCTGCTCGTATCAAAGAGAGAAGATAAAAATACCTGTTTTCATAAATTACCATAGTTTTAGTGGAAAAGGAGCCGGCAAAAACCGGCTCCTTTTTTTGGTTTCTGCTATTAAGGTGCCTGTCGGTGCTTAGCTTTCTACTGCCATACATACCGCCTATATTTGCAGCTGTTGTTTATCCTATCCCCTACGCCCATGCCACGATCTATTGCCCACTACCTATTATTGCTTGCGCTGGCTGTGCTTAGCGCCTGCCAACCTGATTATGCGGACCTGCCTACTTACACCAGCAACAAGCAGCTACAGGCCGTAATCGAGACCCCTGCGGGCAGCAGCCACAAAATACGATACGATGCTGCGCAGAAAGAATTTATACCTGAGAAGGAGGCTGGAAACGATCGTGTGGTAGACTTCCTTCCCTACCCGGCAAACCTAGGGTTCATACCCTCCACCGAGATCGACCGCGAGGGCACAGGGCTAGAGGTACTGGTATTGTCAGAGCGGTTGGAGAGCGGTACCATAACAGAAGTTATCCCTATCGGGCTGCTACAGCTACAGACGAATGGCGAACTGCAGCACATCGTGCTTGCGGTACCGGCAAGGCCCAGCGAGCGCCAGATCGAGGCAACTAACTTTAAGGGGCTCAGCATTGACTATCCTGCCGTGAAAGCAGTATTGCAGCATTGGTTCGGCAACTACAACAAAGCCAAAGGCACTACCTTTGTGGGCTGGCGCGACGAACGCTTTGCCGACAAGGAAATTCAGCGCTGGATGAGGCTGTAGCGTACCCTGTGATTCTCTTTAAACATAAGAGTTCTCTATAACTCCCGGCTCAGGCCTACAAACTACTTCATCATGTGCGCTGTACTCAGGAATAGGCTGGCACAAGGCTAAAAGTGACCCATTTATGGCAAAGAGCCTGCCTATAAGAAATTTATTTCACATTGATTTGGTTTGGGAATAGACACAGGTGCGCTAACTTTACACGCTTATAGCTTTCGCAGCCTCTAAAAGATCGGCTGGTTCCTAACATTACAGGCACTGGCACTGTTTTACATCCTATGAAAGTAAACATCTGCCGAAAGGAGCATTTTAACGCAGCGCACAGGCTGCACAACCCTGCCTGGACCGCCGAAAAGAACAGCGCAGTATTTGGCTTGTGCAACAACCCTAATTTCCATGGGCACAACTACGCGCTCTATGTGAAGCTGAACGGAACCGTGGACCCCGAAACAGGCTATGTGTATGACCTGAAGAAGTTGAGCGACCTGATTAAAGAGGAAATACTCAACAAGTTCGACCACAAAAACCTGAACTTGGACACGGAGGAGTTTAAAAGCCTCAACCCGACAGCTGAGAACATCGCGGTGGTGATCTGGAACAGGCTTCGGGACAAAATCAGCCCGGAGTACGAATTAGCCGTAACACTTTATGAAACAGAAAGAAACTTTGTGGAATACTATGGATAACCACAAGCTAGATATAAACCGAGACGACGAGGCAATGGATGACCATGTAATGAGTTCGTTAGAGACGCCCCTCCGCCCGGATGCCTTTGACCTGACCGACGACGAGAAAATTGCCATCATCAAGGGGCATTTTCATGAAATCATGCACACGCTGGGCCTCGACCTGACAGACGACAGCCTGAAAGGCACCCCGCTGCGTGTGGCGAAGATGTATGTGAAGGAGATTTTTAACGGCCTGCACCCGGACAACAAACCCGTGGCACGCCGTTTTGAGAACAAGTACCGGTATAACAAAATGCTGGTGGAGCGGGATATCACGGTTTACTCTTCCTGCGAACACCATTTCGTGCCGATTATTGGGAAGGCCCACGTGGCCTACATCCCGAACGAGCACGTGATTGGCCTCTCTAAGCTCAACCGGATTGTGCATTATTTCGCCCGCCGCCCACAGGTGCAGGAGCGCATGACAATGCAGATCGCGAACGAACTGAAACAGGCATTACAGACTGATAATGTGGCCGTCATGATCGAAGCGGACCACTTGTGCGTGATGAGCCGGGGCGTGAACGATGTGAGCAGCAGCACTATCACAGCCGAATATTCCGGCCTGTTTGAGCAAGAGCAGTACCGCAGCGAATTTTTAGGCCACATCCGCAGCAGCAAGTAGCCAACGCCCCTTTTTTATACCTGCCCGAAAACCAGCTTTTTTTATTCCTAAATTATATTTGTAAACTTAAATATACCTGAGTTCCGTATAGGGAAGTTCTATCGCGAATGATTTACAAGAACAACTATGTCTGGTAAAATATTGATTACTGGTGGATCAGGACTTATTGGGATGAGGCTCTCTGAGATGCTCATCGACCAAGGGTATGAAGTAGCCCATCTGAGCCGGAATCCGGATAAAGTCTCGACTTATAAAACCTTTAAATGGGATGTGAAGGATGGGTACATAGATGATAACGCCATTACTTACGCCGACTATATCGTGAACCTGGCGGGCGCAAGCCTGGCGGAGGAAAAGTGGACAGAGGAGCGAAAAAAGGAAATCATCAACAGCCGCGTAAAAAGCACGAATCTCCTTTACAAGTATTTACAAAACGCCGAGCACCATGTAAAAGGCTTCATCTCGGCTTCTGCGATCGGCATCTACGGCGACTCCGGAGACATACTGATGTCGGAGGAGAGTACCATCTCACACGATTTCCTGGCTGAGGTATGCAGCGCCTGGGAGAATGCCGCCTGGCAAATGCATGCCCTTGAACTCCGCACCGTTATTATACGCCTGGGCATTGTGCTCAGCACCAAAGGCGGCGCTTTGCCCCAGATGGTAAAGCCGGTGAAGATGATGGCAGGTGCCCCGCTGGGCTCCGGCAACCAGTATATGTCGTGGGTGCATGTGGATGACGCCTGCCGCCTGTTTATACGGGCTATAGAAGATCGACAGTACCAGGGCATATACAACGCTGTAGCCCCCCACCCGGTCACCAACCGCGAGTTCATGAAGGAATTGGCCGAGGCCGTGAAGCGCCCCTTGGTGTTACCCAAAGTGCCGGCTTTTGCCATTAACCTGATGATGGGTGAGATGAGCGAGGTGGTGCTAGCCAGCCAGCGGGTAAGCGCCAACAAGGTGCTGCAAACCGGTTTTACTTACGAGTACAACCATTTGGAGGAAGCATTGGAATCTTTTTACAAGGAGGAGAAGGATTGAGGAAACAACTACATTCATATAGTACTCATACTGGGATTAGCTGCGCATGGCGCGGCTGGCAAGAATAGGATTTGGCTATCCGGCACGTAGTGCTTCGTTAGGCAATCACAAAAAAGGTCTGGGCTATAGCACCCAGACCTTTCTTAATTTAATGCTGATGCGGCTACAAATTTGTTCTTGCAGCCAGTTGAACGTTATGCATCGCCTGTTAAACTTGTGCCACGACAGGCTTAATTCCAACCGCCGCCCAACGCCTGATAAATATGAACCTTGGCATTCATTTGCTGCATCTTGGTTTCAATCAGTTCAAATTTAGACTCCAGGGCATCGCGCTGTGTCATCAGCACTTCCATATAATCGGCCCGGGCATACCGGAACAGTTCATTGGAGATGGCAACAGACTGGGTGAGCGCTTGTACCTGCCGGTTTTTCAAATCGTAGCTCTTCTCTAAGTTGTTGAGCCTTGCCAGTTGGTTGACAACCTCAATGTAAGCATTCAAAACAGCACGCTCGTAATTGTAAATTGCTTGTATCTGCTTGGCATTGGCACTGTAATACGTCGCTTTAAGGGCATTTCTGTTGATCAACGGGCCTGCTAACTCGGCTGCCATTCCATACAGGATAGATTTGGGAGATTGAACCAAGAGTGCTGGATCAAAGGCCTGAAAGCCTATACCTGCCGATATACCCAAAGAGGGATAAAAGTTTGCCTTGGCGACCTGCACATCCAGCTTCGCCGCCACGAGGTCCAGCTCGGCCTGCTTTATATCCGGGCGGTTCTCCAGTAGTTGAGCAGTGATACCGGCATGTATGGCCCCCGGCACCAGATCGTTAAACCCCTTCGCATCCCTTGCTATAGCCTGCGGATACCTGCCTACCAGAAAGTTGATTCGGTTCTCTGTCTCGGTGATGCGCTGCTGAATCTCGAACTGCAGGCTTTTGGTGCTTAGCACCTGTGCCTCAAACCTGCGCACAGCCAGCTCCGTTACCCTTGTTGCCTCTTTCTGGAGCTTTATGATTTCCAGGGCATTGGTCTGCAGGCCGATGTTCTGCTTCACGATCTCCAACTGATTGTCCAGCGCCAGCAACTCATAGTAAGCGTCAGCGACTTCGGCCACCAGGTTCGTCAGCATAAAATTCTTGCCCTCCACCGAAGAAAGGTACCGCATGACCGCCGCCTTGTTGGCGTTGCGCAGCTTATGCCATATATCCACCTCCCAGTTCGCGTAGGCACCCACCATAAAATCCGGTAGTGGCTCCGGCATTTCCATTTCTGGCTTGATGTCGGTGGTCGCTTCCATGGCCCCGATATTGGTGTACCGCGCCACCTTATCCACACCCGCCGCGCCGCGCAGCCCAACGGAGGGTAAGTACTCGCCTTTTCGGGCCCTGACTTCGTTGCTGGCAACCTGAATCTCCTGCAGCGTAATGTTCAGTTCCTGGTTATGCTGCAGGGCTGTGTCAATCAGGGCAGTCAGGTAGGGGTCGTTGAAGTAGGTTTTCCACTTTATTTCTGCGGTATTGGCCGTATCCTGCGGCGCATCGTTGAAACGCGCAGGCACTGCCCTGTTCACCGACCTCTCAACGACGGTTGGAGTTTTGCATGCCGAAAACGTGCACGACATGAAAGCCACTCCCAAGCTTGCGGCTATTACTCTCTTAAGCATTGTATTCAATTTCCTCCGTTAAAAGCTTTTCATGTTTCTCATGCACAAAATCCTCCGTCAAAGGGTTTTCATCCTCCCCTTTGATCAGTTGCCTGCCATCCGCCAGATGGGCAAAGATGTAGTACAAGCCGGGTATGATGACCACACCGAAGATGGTTCCGAATAACATACCCCCGAGGGCAGACGCTCCGATCGTGCGGTTCCCAATGGCACCGGCACCCGTGGCGATAATCAGCGGGATCAGGCCGGCGATGAAAGCAAAGGAAGTCATCAGGATTGGCCGGAAACGCACCCTGGCACCTTCTATGGCAGCCTCTAGAATCGTGGCTCCCTCCTGCCGCTTCTGCACGGCAAACTCCACGATCAGCACCGCGTTCTTACCCAACAGGCCCACCAGCATGATCAGGCCGATCTGGGCATAGATGTTATTCTCCAGCCCCATCAGCTTCAGCAGCATGAACGAGCCAAACACCCCGACCGGTAAGGAGAACACCACCGCCAGAGGTATGATAAAGCTCTCGTACTGCGCCGCCAGCACCAGATACACAAAAAGCACCACAATGATGAACACATAGAGCGACTCATTCCCCCTGGACGATTCGTCATAAGAAAGGCCCTCCCAGGCGATGTCATACCCTCTCGGCAAGGTTTCGCTGGCAACTTCCTGCACTGCCTGAATGGCATCCGCCGTGGTATACCCCTTCGCTGGCTGCCCCTGAATGGCTGCCGAGTTATACATGTTGAAACGGGTCACCTCGTTAGGTCCCTGCGTTTTCTTCAGCTTCATGAAGGCCGAGTAGGGCACCATTTCCCCCTGGTCGTTCTTCACGAAAAGCTTCAGCACGTCCGACGGGAGCCTCCTGAACTGGGGGTCGGACTGCACATACACCTTAAAGAACTGCCCGAACTTAATGAAGCCCTGCTCATAGGTGCTACCGATCAGGATGTTGAGGTTCTCCATGGCAGCCCCGATGGACACACCCTTTTGCATGGCTAGCTCATTGTCTATCTCCAGCTCGTACTGCGGGTAATTGGCTGCGAAAAAGGTGAACAGGCCCGATAGCTCTTTCCGCTTGCCCAGATTATCCATGAACTCCTGGTTTATCCTGTCAAACTCGTGGTAGTCGGTATCGGTGGTTTTGTCCAGCAGGCGCATCGAGAAACCGCCCGAGGCGCCGAAGCCCGGTATGGCCGGAGGTTCGAAGAACTCGATCACCGCGCCCAGGCCCTGCGACTTCTCCTCCAGCTCTTCCATCACCTCCCGCACAGTATGGTCCCGGTCGGCCCAGGGTTTCAGGTTGATCAGGCAGGTACCGGCGTTAGAGCCGCGGCCCTCGGTCATGATCTCATACCCCGCCAACGAAGACACAGATTCTACTCCCTCGACTTCTTCACAGATCTTCTGCAGCTTTTGAGACACCTGGTTGGTTTTCTCCAATGTGGAGCCCGGCGGCGTCTGGATAATAGCGTAGATGGTCCCCTGGTCCTCGTTCGGGATGAAACCTGCCGGCAGTACCTGGTTTTCGTAGAAAATGCCCGCCCCGAAGGCCAGCAATATCCCGAAGGTGAGCCACCGCCTGCTCACGATCAGTTTCAGTAAGCCCACATATTTCCCGGTCAGCTTGTCAAACCCGCTGTTAAAGCTATCCAGCGACTTGGTAAGGAGGTTCTTTTTCTTCTGCTTTCCATGGTTGTTCTTCAGCATCATGGCACAGAGCACCGGCGTAAGCGTGAGGGCGATGATAGCCGAAATAACAATGGAACTGGCCATGGTGATGGAGAACTGGCGGTAAAACGTACCCACCGGGCCCGACATAAAAGAGATAGGCAGGAAGACCGCCACCATCACCGCCGTGATGGCGATGATGGCCCCGCTGATCTCGCCAAGCACTTTTTTAACGGCTAGGTAAGGTGATAAATGCGGCTCCTCCTCCATTTTGGCATGCACGGCCTCCACCACCACAATCGCATCGTCCACCACAATACCGATTGCCAGTACCAGCGCGAAAAGCGTCACTAAGTTGATGGAAAGCCCAAAGAACTGGATCACGAAAAACGCCCCGATCAGGGATACCGGCACCGCGAGGATGGGTATGAGCGTGGAGCGCCAATCGCCCAGAAAGATGAAGACCACGATGGCAACAAGTATAAACGCGTCCCGCAGGGTATGGATCACCTGTTCAATAGAGGCATCCAGGAACTGCGACACGTCATAGCTGATCTTGTAGTCCATGCCCGGAGGGAAGGTGGCTTTCATCTCCTCCAGTTGGGCCTTCACCTCCTCAATCACGTCGCTGGCATTGCTGCCATAGTTCTGCTTCAGTACAATAGCCGCTGACGGATGGCCATCCAGGTTCGAGTAAATGTCAAAGAACTCGCTGCCCAGCTCTACCGTGGCGATGTCGCCCAGGTGAATGCTCTCGCCTTTGGCGTTTGCCCGAACGATAATGCCCTCGTACTCTTCGGGCTTGTTATACCTGCCTTTGTAGGTCAGTACATATTCCAGTGACTGCGCGGCTATACCTGAGCTTTGGCCAATCCTCCCCGGTCGGCCGATGATGCTTTGCTCCCCTAACGCCTTCATCACTTCCTCTACAGAAATGCTATAGGCGCGCATGCGGTCCGGGTTCAGCCACACGCGCATGGCATACCTGCGGCTACCCAATATCTGTGCCCTGGCCACCCCTTTGGTGCGCTGTATCTCCGGAATCATCTTCACGGTGGCGTAGTTGAACAGGAATTTCTCGTCCATGCTCTTTTCCGTGGAATAGAGGTTGACATACATCAACATACTTGGCTGGATGGGCGTGATCACCACGCCCTCGCGTTGCACCAGCTCGGGCAGGAGCGGCATCACCTGGTCCACCCTGGTTTTCACCCGGATCACCGCATCGTTGGGGTCAGTGCCTGGCTCAAAGATCACCCGAAGGGTAGCCTCGCCGGCGCTGGTTGCGTCGGTGGCGATGTAACGCATGTCCTGCACACCGTTGATGGCGTTTTCCAGTGTAATCAGCGTGGAGTTAACCAGTACATCGGCACTGGCACCAGGGTAAGCGATAAAGATGTTGACGGCGGTAGGCGCAATTTCCGGGAACTGGGAAATCGGCAGCTTCTTGATGGCCAGCGTACCCATAAACACAATCATGACCGATATTACAATCGCGAATACAGGCCTTTGTATGAACTTGCTAAACATGGTTTCTATATTTTAGGATACCTGATTACTCCGCATACAAATCCAAATGCGCCAGGACAGACTCAGGCTCCATGAACTTGTATTGGATTTTTTCCTTCTCACGCACCAGGCGCAAGCCCTCCAGCAGGAACTTGTCGCTGGAGGTCAGGCCATCTTTCACCACGTAAATATGTGGCAGCTCGGCAGCAATGGTGATTTCCCTGGATCGTATCACATTGCTTTCGTCCACTACAAAGACATACTTCTTGTCCATCACCTCAAAAGTGGCCTTCTGCGGGATGATGAGGGCATCGGTCAGTGGCACGCTCATGCGGATACTGCCTGTTTCACCGTGTCTTAAAAGCCCGTCGGGGTTAGGGAACACTGCTCTGAAGGGGATGTTGCCGGTCTCGTTGTTGAAGTCGGCCTCAATGGTTTCCACCACGCCCGGATAGGCGAACAGCTTGTTGTTGGCCATCAGCAGGTTCACTTTCACATTGCTGTCCTGCTTGGCCTGGCTTTCATAATCCAGATACTCCGCTTCCGGCACGTTGTAGTATACCCACATCTTGCTGTTGTCCGATAGGTTCGTCAGCAGGTCACCTTCCTCTACCAGGCTCCCCTGCCGCACCAGAAAGCGGTCGACGATGCCATCGAAGGGTGCTCTGATCTCTGTGAATTGCAAGTGAACCCGCGCCAAGGACAGCTCCGCCTTTGCCTTGTCGAGCTTGGCTTTGGCCATCGCCTGCTCCGTCGGGGCCACAATGTTGCTTTCCGCCAACCGCTTGGTGTTCCTGTATTCTATTTCTGCAAAATTTACCTCTGCCTGCGCCTTCTGCATTTCCGCCTCGTATAGGTTAGGCATAATCTTGAACAGTAGCTGCCCTTTCTTCACGAACTGGCCTTCGTCTACAAAGATTTTCTGCAAATAGCCCCTCTCCAGGGCCCTGATCTCTATATGCTGGATGGAGCTGAGCTGGCTCACGTAATCCTCGGTAATGGTGGTATCCATTTTCACCGGACTCGTGACCATGAACTTAGTCTCTGCTTCCTTTTTTTCTTCTCCTTTGGATTGTGTACAGCTTGAGTGGCCCAATAGGGCGCACAAACCCAAGAGCATGAAAACTCTCTTCATGATAAATTGCCTTTAAATTGATAGGATGGTTTGTTGATGAATTGCTAAAAGCGGCGTGCGCAGGGCCATACAAACACGCAACCGCCATAGCAGCATGCTGCCGGGCGCTGGGTTGGTATTGGAAACGGCACAATGGAATGGCAGGCCATTGGGAAAAGGCCTGCGCAGGAGGTTATACTATACCTGAAATACGCGGAGTATAATATGCGACCTGTAAGATGAAAGGAAAGGTATGTGCTGCCTGCTGTACCCTACGTACTTTGTAAGAAAGCGGAACAGATACCCGAATGTAAAGGCATGAACAAGAGCGGCAAGGAACTGGCTGCTCTCAGATAATTTCTTGAAGAGGGAAAAGTATTCTTTGTCCTCCTCCACCTCCAAAGCATCGGTATTGAAGCTTTCCTCAGCGGAAGTGGACTGGATAACAGGGTTTTGGGCTTTTGAAGGGGCCACATGGCTTATCAACTCCGCTGCTGCAACGCTTTTCACGAAAGCGGCACCCGTAAAATCCTGACAGGCCTGGGCATACAGATGACTGGATACGCCTAGCAGGAGAATACAAAGAGTGAGAAGATATTTTATAATAACCTTTGCCATTGAGGGGCTAAACCTACGCTAAGATAAATTCAGATGCAAGCAACGCAGCAGTAAATAGTTGTTATAACTTCTTATAATGATATATGCCCCTTCATATACTATTACTCAGTGAGCCGTTGCGTACACCAAAACGCGCTAATCCTTTGCCAAAAGAAAGGAGGACTCATCAGTTACTACCCAGCACCTACAGGACATTGCCGATGTTCAGCAGTTCCAGTACAGAGTCAATCTCTGTGGAGTCTGGCACAACCGGCCTTGGCAGCACGGTGGTGCAGTTATACTTCTTGGTGATCTTGACGGTGGGCTCCGGGAACCGGCCCATGGTATACCCCAGGTCCTTGTCTTTGTAAATGCGCTCCATGTACAGGCCAAACACAGGCAAAGCCGTTTTAGAGCCCTCCCCCAGTTGCGAGGTGCGGAAATGGATGCTGCGGTCCTCGCCGCCAACCCATACCCCTGTCACCAGATCCTTTGTCACGCCCATAAACCAACCGTCCGAGTGGTTAGAGGTAGTGCCGGTTTTGCCGCCAATCTCATTCCCCTTCCAGAGGTCATACTCCCAGAGGGCCTGCGACGTGCCGCCCGGCTCTTCCATACCCCCTTTCAGCATGTGCATCATCAGGAAAGCGGTCTCTTCGCTCAACACTTTCTTCTGCTTCGGCACAAACTGGTGGATGAGGTTGCCGTTGCGGTCCTCGATGCGGGTAATGAACATGGGGTCGGTGTGGAAGCCCTGGTTCGGGAACGTGCTGTAGGCGCCCACCATCTCGTAGATCGACACATCGCTCGGCCCCAGGCCAATGGAAGGCACGGCCTGCAGCGGGCTCGTGATGCCCAGGCGGTGCGCGTACTTCACCACGGTTTCCCAGCCTATCTTCTCCGTCAGCTGTGCCGTGACGGAGTTGACAGACTTGCCCATCGCGCGTCGCAGCGTCATAGGTGCACCCGTGTACTGCCAGTCCGCGTTGGTGGGCGACCAGCTCTTCTTCTCGCCTTTTTCTATGTAGTTGATCGTGATGCGCTTGTCCACGATCTTGTCGCAAGGGGCGTAGCCGTTGTCGATGGCGGCCACATACACGAAGGGCTTGAAGGTAGAACCCGGCTGGCGGCGCGCCTGCTTCACGTGGTCGTACTTAAAGTACTTAAAGTTGATACCGCCCACCCAGGCCTTGATATGGCCCGAGAAAGGATCCATGGTTACCATCCCGCCATGCAGGAAGTGCTTGTAGTAGGCCAGCGAGTCCAGCGGGCTCATGGTCACCTTCTTCTCCAGCGAGTCGTTGTCCCAGGTGAAGACCATCATCTCGCGCGGGGTGTTCAGCTCTTTGTTGATGGCCGCTGTGTCGTTGCCATATTTCTGCTTCAGGCGCTGGTAATAAGCGGTGCGCTTGATGGTCTGCTCGATAAAGCCCGGTATTTCCTTGTCCTTCTCATCCACCCAGGGGTTCTTGCCTTTCCAGTGGTTGTCGAATCGGCGCTGCAGGGCACGCATGTGCTCTTCCATAGCCTCCTCGGCATGCGCCTGCATCCGGGAGTCGATGGTGGTGTATACCTTCAGGCCGTCGCGGTACAGGTCGTAGCCATGCTGCTTGGTCCACTCCTGCAGATATTCAGCCACCGCGCCCCGGAAGTAAGTAGCCGGCCCGTCGTAGTGGTTCTCCACGCTGTAATCGAGCGTAAGGGGCAGTTGGCTCAGGGAGTCGGCCTGGGCCTGCGAGATGTAATTGTATTTGGCGAGCTGCGCTAACACCGTATTGCGGCGGCGGGTGGCATTCTCGGGGTTAAAGCGAGGACTATAGTAAGTAGGGGCTTTCAGCAAACCCACCAACACGGCTGCCTCCTCTGTTTTGAGGCTATCCGGAGTAGTGTTGAAAAACGTTTTAGAGGCCACTTTTATACCAAAGGAGTTGGAGCCGAAGTCCACCGTGTTGAGGTACATGGCCAGAATCTCCTCTTTGGTATAGCGCTGCTCCAGCTTGATGGCCGTCAGCCACTCTTTTGTTTTAGAGATAACCAGGTTAGCCAAGGGTATATGGCCCAACACGCCTTTAGAGTCGTCGGTACGGGTCTTATAGAGGTTTTTGGCGAGCTGCTGCGTCAGGGTGCTGGCTCCGCGCGCGTCGCCGTGCAGGCTGCCGTATACCGCCGAGGCAATGGCAGCGGGGTCGATGCCGGAGTGCTCATAAAAGCGCACATCCTCCGTCGCGATCAGTGCTTTGATCAGCATCGGCGAAAGGCTGTCGTACCCAATCGGGCTGCGGTTTTCCCTGAAGTACTTGCCGATCAGCTTCCCGTCGGCCGTATACAGCTCCGAGGCCAGGTCAGAGCGCGGGTTCTCCAGCTTGTCCAGGCTTGGCGAGGAGCCAAACAGGTAAAAAAGGTTGTTATCTACGCTCAGCAAATAACCCAGCACAAAGGCACACCCCAAAAAAAGAATCTTCCAGAAAACCTGGATGGTGTTTTTATAAACCGATTTCTTTGGCTTCTCTACTATTTCTTGCTCTTGCAGCATGCTTTCTTACCTAGAGGAATTCCCCTTAAAAAATATCGTCTTAGCACTTGCCAAAACGGTTGCAAATATACCTTTTGTACACAACTTCTAAGATTTATAGGTTCAAAACTTCACAAACTTCCTAAAAAACGCTGCCTCTTTTTGAAGCGCTGCCTATCTTTACAGTCGCTTGCACCCCTCTTAACCGCACACCCATGCAACACACTCCTGATCAGCTATTTACACGCACCAATGGCTTACCGCTTACCAAAACAACCCGAAACGGACTGGTACAGTACTTTCACTTTGGCAGCACGCACTACACCACACCGCAAGGGTTAGTTCTGGATATCGGCGAAATGACCTTGGCGGTTAATTGCCCCTGGCAGTTACAATTGGCTGACGGGAGCCGCATCCAGGACAGCGATGTATACATCCGGAAGCGTGAAGCCGGGCTCCCAAACCCGGTCTGGGATTGGAAAACACCCGGCTCCAGCTTCCGCGACCAGCGCCTGACCGAACTGACCAAGCGCCTACCGGCACTGGTGGTGGAGCGCATGGAGTGGAAAGCGCATCACGGTTTTACACTGCACTTCACAGACCGCAGCACGCTGACCGTCTCCCCGGATCCGACGCATGCCCTTGAAGAGTACTGGCAGTTGTTCAGTAACACTGGCGATGGCCTGAAGCTAGGCGCAGGCAAAAACGGCTTAGTGCAGTAGCAGGCAACCTTTCGGGCGGGGGCAGAGTACGGCTTATAAAACAGAGCCCTTGAATTTCCGCCTCCAGCTTTTTGAGTTAGAAGACCAGCCTTGGTTTCCGCACGTCATCCGGCAGGGCATGCTCGATTTCCTTCGTTTCATGATCTCAAAGCTGCATGCTTATGAGGCAGCCTTGCCCCTGTTGCAGGAGCTGCTGGAGCGCACGCAGCAGCGGCATATCACTGACCTTTGCTCGGGGGCTGGTGGTGGCATCGAAGTCGTGCAACGGCAACTGAGCCAGCGCATGGGCACGCCCATCCAGGTGACTCTTACTGATCTATACCCTAACCTAGCCGCTTATGCCTACTTGGCACAAACTTCTGGCGGCACACTGGATTATATCGCAGCGCCCGTTGATGCCACAGCAGTACCCGAGCAAATAACCGGTGTTCGCACCATCTTCTCTTCTTTCCACCATTTCCCGCCTGCGGTGGCAAAGGCTGTGCTGCAACAGGCAGCCAGCCAGAAAGCGGCCATTGGGGTATTTGAGGGAGCGAGTAAAAGCTGGCTGGAGTTGCTCCTGCTCTGGGCGGTGTTCCCCTTCCTGATTCTGTTGGTAACCCCCTTCATCCGCCCTTTTCGCTTTAGCCGGATAGCTTACACCTATCTTCTACCGCTTATTCCGTTGGGGATCATTTGGGATGGCACTGTTTCGCTGCTTCGGATTTATACCCCGCACATGCTACAGGGTATGGTTCAATCCTTGGATACTCCCGGCTATACCTGGCGTACCGGGAAGGCAGGGGCACGCCTGGGCAAACACGTCATCTACATCATTGGCTATCCGAAGCGGTGATGTTGTGGAAGCGAATTATTCGTGGGAGAAGCAGTATATTGCCTTGACCTGCGTGACCAATCAACCGACCAATCCTTTATGAAAAGCTACCGAGACGCCCTGACGCTGATGCGGATTCCCTTCTCTGTTTACCTGATGCCTATCTTCTGGTTTGCGTTGAGCACGGGGGCGGGGTATCCGGTATGGCGGGCAGTGGCGGTGTTTGTTATCCTGCACCTGCTCGTGTACCCGGCCAGCAACGGCTACAACTCATACTACGACCGCGACGAGGGCAGCATCGGGGGCCTCAAGCATCCTCCCAAAGTCTCGCGACAGCTCATCCACCTGGTGTGGCTTTTTGATGTGCTGGCGGTGGGGCTAAGTTTACTGCTGTCTTTTTTCTTTGGAGTATTGGTCGCGGTTTACCTGCTGGTTTCAAAAGCATATAGTTATGAGGGCATCCGGCTAAAGAAATACCCGCTCCTAAGCACGGCTGTTGTTACCTTCTTTCAGGGCGCTTTCACTTTTCTGACGGTGCTGATTGGTGTCGGGATGCCGCTTTTAGCCATCCTGCAACCGCCCATTATCTGGTTTGCCTTGGTTAGCACCCTGTTTCTCTGCGGCTCATACCCCCTCACCCAAATTTACCAGCACACCGAAGACAGCCAGCGCGGCGATAAAACCCTTAGTTTACTACTCGGCGTTCGGGGCACCTACCTTTTTGCAGGCATCAGCCTGCTACTAGGCACTGCGCTGCTGCTTTACCTTTACTATAGCACCGCGCAAGTGCAGAACATCGTCATTTTCCTGGCCTGCACTGCCCCTGTCCTTTATTTCTTCACAGCCTGGGTACTCAAGGCGCAGCGCCACGCAAGCGAAGTAAATTATGACAATACCATGCTGATGAACAAAATTTCCTCTATCTGCATTAGTGCCGCATTTATTATGATGATAGCGGCACGCGCCTGGTTTTAACCTGCCCTAAACATCCGGTGCTGCCTGCGTATACAAGGTAAACAAACGCTACCTGTATGAAATTACTCTACGCATTGTTGGGTGGCCTCGCCGCCACCGCCGCCATGACGGCATTCCTCTACCTGCTCTCATTTGCCACCCACCGGGTTATGAAGGTCATTAAAATACTGGGCACCATGCTGCTGTCGCGCACGCACCCCGATGGGAGCTTATCGGATGCGGTGAGCACCAAAGCCGTGGGTACGGTGGCGCATTATGCGGTGGGAGTGTTCTTCGCGCTGTTTTACCTGGCCCTGTGGGATGCCGGTGTTGGTTTGCTCTCCGCTTCGTGGGGTTTGCTCTTAGGGCTGGCACATGGCCTTGTCGCTATGGTAGTGTGGTATTTTTACTTTATGATCCACCCAAAGCCTCCTTTACTAGCCCTTAAAACCTACCTGCTCACGCTTATTTTCGCGCACATGGTTTTTGGTTTTGTAATGACCTACACGGTATACCTACTCATGCAACCGGGCTATAGGTTCTGGCAATAGGCTGATCTGAACGTGACAAAGTGGATACGTTGTCGCAAAAGACGCATAGCTACACTCCCTCCCTTTTTTCAAGGAGGGGGGTGGTTACTTTCGCTTGCAAGAGCCTATTGTTAAAATAACATGATAAAAAGTGCTAGGTCAAACCACCCCTGCCCCTCCTTTCCAAGGAGGGGAGTTTTAACGATGGAGGTTATAGCGTTTAAGGATTCACGTGGCTTGCATTGTAAATCCTGATTCATACTTATCCTAAACGCAACAGCCCGCTTACCTTTCGGCAAGCGGGCTGTGCTTTTTATGATTATAGCGCTAAACTTGCGCTTAGCCGTTCATCGAAATCAGGAACTCTTCGTTGCTCTTGGTTCCGGTCATCTTGTCTTTCAGGAACTCCATTGCTTCGATTGAGTTCATATCGGACATAAACTTGCGCAGGATCCAGATACGGTTCAATTCGTCGCGGTCCATCAGCAAGTCCTCGCGGCGTGTACCAGAAGCAGGCACATCGATCGCAGGGTAGGTTCTTCTGTTGGCCAACTTGCGGTCCAGCTGAAGTTCCATGTTACCGGTTCCTTTGAATTCTTCAAAAATCACCTCATCCATCTTCGAGCCAGTGTCGATCAGGGCTGTGGCGATAATAGTAAGCGAGCCGCCGTTCTCTACGTTACGGGCAGCCCCGAAGAAACGCTTCGGCTTGTGCAGCGCATTCGCATCCACACCACCCGACAGAATCTTGCCAGATGACGGAACTACGGTGTTATAGGCACGGGCAAGACGGGTTATAGAGTCCAGCAGGATAACCACATCGTGGCCGCACTCTACCATGCGCTTGGCTTTGTCCAGTACAATGCTCGACACTTTTACATGGCGCTCGGCAGTTTCGTCGAAAGTAGAGGCGATTACCTCCGCTTTTACGCTGCGCGCCATGTCCGTTACTTCTTCCGGACGCTCGTCGATCAACAGAATCATCAGGTATACCTCCGGGTGGTTCTCAGAAATCGCGTTAGCGATCTCTTTCAGCAACACAGTCTTACCTGTTTTTGGCTGCGCCACGATCATGCCACGCTGGCCTTTACCGATCGGCGCGAACAAGTCGAGGATACGGGTGGAAAGCTGGTTTGGTCTAGTGGTCAGTTTCAAACGCTCTTCCGGGAAAAGCGGCGTGAGGTGCTGGAACGGGATACGGTCACGGATCTCTTCGGTGGTGCGGCCGTTCACTGTCTCCACTTTCAGGAGGGCAAAATACTTTTCGCCTTCTTTCGGTGGTCTGATCTGTCCTTTCACGGTATCACCTGTCTTCAGGCCGAAAAGCTTTATCTGTGAAGGAGACACATAAATATCGTCCGGAGAAGCCAGGTAGTTGTAATGGGTAGAACGCAGGAAGCCATATCCATCCTGCATTAACTCCAGCACCCCCTCGTTCAGGATTATACCATCAAACTCTTTAAAGTTAGAGGTATTGGCTTGCTGTTGGGTGTTACGACGCTGGTTATTATCATTTCGGTCGCCGCGGTTGTCATTTCCACGGTTATCGTTCCCGCGATTGTCGTTGCCACGATTGTCATTGCGGTTATCGCGCTCTGCACGTGTGTCACGCGAGTCGTTTCCTCTGTTGTCTGAGTTGTTGCGGTCAGAAGAGCGGGAATCGTCTCTGCTGTCGCGTCTTACGCGCTCACGGCTATTCTGGGTGCCATGGTCTTTGGCGGGGGCAGGGGCCGGAACTGCGGCAGTGTTGCTGTCGGAACGGGCAGGTGCCGGCTCACGCACAGGACGTTTTTCTCGCTTAGCAGGCGCTTGAACGGGCGCCTCTAAGGTAGCCACTTCTTCTGGTTCCGCCACTTCAATTGCACTATCAGATGCTTCAGAAGCGTTTATGGCGGCAGTACTGGCGGCTGATTTGTGTTTTTTTGGCAATTGGTCGGGTGGGGTTACTGCTTGCTGGTCGAGGATTTTGTAGACAAGGTCTTGCTTGCTCAGTTTCTTGAAGTTTTTTACACCTAAGTCCTCAGCAATTTCCTTGAGTTCTGAAAGAAGTCGATCTTTCAATTCATCAATATTGTACATAAATAACGATATGGTAGTTTATTGGCCTGCCAGGTTGCACAGTGAGCAAACGCAGCGAGAGGTTCTGTTAATAAATTAGGAAAAAAAGAATAGGTTGCGATAGAGTTCAGAGAGGGCACAGGGAAGGGCCTTCCTCAATTTGTAACGCAATGTTATTGCAATGCCTTATAATTAACAAATATTACGGAGTATTTTATATGAAAAGTTTCAAATTTCTCCGAAAATATCTCGGAAATGCCTCTAACTCCTTAAAAAAATATATTTTTGCAAGTATACTCACTACCCAACTATGCTACAGTTAACAGTTTTAAGAGAACAGACAGCGCACGTAATTGATGGTCTGAGCAAGAAAAACTACAAAAACGCGGCCGAAGAAGTCGCTGCGCTACTCGAACTCGACCAGCAACGCCGCCAGGTGCAAAGCGAACACGATGAGTTGCAAGGCAAGGCAAATGCTATTTCGAAGGAAATAGGCGTGCTGATGAAAAACGGAGAACGTGAGAAGGCCGAAGCCTCTAAAACGCAGACCTCCGAGCTGAAGCAGAAAACAAAAGTCCTAGCCGAGCAACTGGCCATGGTGGAGGAGCAAATACAGCAGGCCCTTTATAAGCTGCCAAACTTACCGCACGAGAGCGTGCCTATGGGTAGAACAGCGGAAGACAACGAAGTAGTTCTCCAGCAAGGTGAAATTCCGGAATTATTTGCTGGCGCGAAGCCGCATTGGGAACTGATCCAGCAATATGACATCATTGATTTTGAGCTGGGTAACAAGATAACCGGGGCGGGTTTCCCGGTATACAAGGGAAAGGGCGCGCGCCTGCAGCGAGCGCTCATCAACTTTTTCCTCGACGAGGCCATTGCCGCTGGTTACATGGAGGTGCAGCCTCCAATTTTGGTAAACGAGGCTTCGGGCTTTGGTACCGGCCAGCTGCCCGACAAGGAAGGCCAGATGTACCACGCCACCGAAGACAACCTATACCTGATTCCGACGGCAGAGGTGCCGATCACCAACATTTACCGCGACATGATTCTGCCAGCTGCGCAATTGCCGGTGCTGAACACAGGGCATACCCCTTGTTTCCGGCGCGAGGCAGGCTCTTGGGGAGCCGATGTGCGCGGCCTCAACCGCCTGCACCAGTTCGACAAGGTAGAGATCGTGCAGATTACCCTGCCCGAAAAGTCTTACGAAGCACTGGAGCAGATGAGCCTGCACATACAGGGCCTGTTGCAAAAACTGGAGCTGCCTTACCGTGTGCTGCGCCTTTGCGGTGGCGACATGGGCTTTACTTCTGCCCTCACCTACGACATGGAGGTATACTCTACCGCCCAGGGCCGCTGGCTGGAGGTTAGCTCGGCTTCTAACTTCGAGACGTACCAAGCCAACCGCCTGAAGCTGCGCTACAAAACAGAATCTGGCAAGACCCAACTGCTGCATACCCTAAACGGAAGTGCCCTGGCCCTGCCGCGAATTGTGGCCGCTATCCTGGAGAACAACCAGACCCCAGACAGTATCAATATGCCGAAAGTGCTGCACCCTTACCTCGGCTTTGATAAGATAGCGTAGCCGCACCAGTTAAAGATCCATCAAATCAACACATTTTCCAAAGCAGAAGCGCCCTGTTAAATTTAATAGGGCGCTTCTGCTTTCCAGGTATAATCTATCAGAAACACAGGAAGCGGGAACTGTGTGGTTCCTTATTACATGGCTTCGAAACAGGAAACAATACAACCCTATAAGATTTATCTTAGTAACAAACAGAACATATAATTTAAAGAATAATCATAACTTCATTCTTTAAATAAATCAGAGCAATAAGGCAAGGATTTGAGATGACCTCGCGGCTAGCAGATACGATCGGGTGCAAAGAGACGAAATAAATAACTCCGCATAACAGCAGCTCTCCTCAGGCTTAGGTTCAGTGTTACAATCAGTTTCTGTACTTCTATTTAGATGCAAGCTATCTTATTGTATAAGGGTCCGAAATCGCTAATCCTGGATAGCTGCAAGCCGTTACACACAAGCCACAAAAACAATCAAGCTATGAAATGGATATATGATACGGGTGACCCGCTCCTGGAAACTGTGCTTGGCAGCATCATGCTGCTCTTCGTCGTCATTATACTAACCAGAATCATTGGCCTGAGGTCGTTTGCGAAGTTTACAGTGTATGACTTTGCCTTTACAGTTGCTGTTGGTAGTATCATCGCCTCTACCCTCACATCCGGCACTTCTGTTGCGCATGGCTCTGTAGCCATCGCCAGTCTTCTTTCCCTAGCTTTTATTTCTTCACTCTTGCAAAAAAGATTCCACGCGCTAAGCTCTGCCATTTCCAACAAGCCCCTTTTGCTGATGAAGGGAGATCAGATACTAGAGGAAAATTTAAAATACGCACGAATCGAAAGATCACAGCTGATCGCAAAGCTGCGGGAGGCAAACATCCTGCAATTAAGTCAGGTGGAAGCGGTTGTGCTGGAAACCACTGGAGACATATCTGTTCTGCATAAATCAGCGGACGCAGGTGAGCAAACGATTGACAGTATATTATTAGAAGAAGTGCGAGAAACACCATAATCCATCGGCTTAATGCCTGACAATGGCTGAAGGTAATTGTTCCTTCCCGGCTCTACTGAAAGTTTATGCGGAATGTTCAATCAAACAGACTCCTGCATAGGGTTTGCTATTCTTGCAGCTTTTCAAGGCCGAAGCCGTCATCCTCCTCTAATGAGCGCCATGAACAAAAAACTTGCTGTAAGAGAGATTACCTTAAACGACATACCGCTCATCGCGGATTATTGGCTAGCGGCATCACCTGCCTACTTAACCAGTATGGGTGTGGACCTCGGCAAGCTGCCTGCGCGCGAGGCTTTGACCAATATGCTGCGCCAGCAAATAGCCACGCCCCTGGCAGAAAAGGCTTCTTACGCCATGGTTTGGCTGGTAGATGGAAGCCCTGTTGGCCATGCCAATGTCAATCTTATCCAATACGGGCAATCCGCGTACATGCACCTGCACCTCTGGAAAGCTGAACTCCGGCAGCAAGGCATGGGCACAGCACTGGTCCGCAAATCACTTCCCCACTTTTTTGAGAACCTTCAGCTGCAGGAGCTCTACTGCGAACCCTACGCCCTGAATCCCGCCCCTAACAAAACATTAAGCAGAGTCGGCTTTACGTTCGAAAAGCGCTACCGAACCATTCCCGGCTCCCTGAACTTCGAGCAAGAGGTAAACCGGTATAAGCTGACAAGAGAGCGGTTCAAAGAAATCAAACACACTTGCCTATGAAGCAAAAAAGCACTGTACGCTTGCCTGTCTCATTTCTGCGCAAAAGCCCTGTAGCGGCTTTCACCCTGCTTGCCTTTCTTTTTTCGTATGGGGGCTGGTTGGTGTGGCAGGCGCTTCCGTTCACAATCGGGCCAACGTATACGCTGCTGCGCACTTACCTGTCCATTGCTGTTGTGGTGCTGGGGCCGGGTTTTGCCGCCCTACTGGTAAGTAATGCCCAATCCGGTGGTCGTGGCCCCCGTGAACTGTTGCGCCAACTGCGGCCCACGCCCAAAGCGTTGAGGCTCCTGCTCCTCCTTCCTGCCACCACGCTGTTGGTATACCTTGCCACGCTGCACCTGGCTGGCCTCCCCCTTCGGCAGGTGTATAGCATTCTATCCAGCCAGTGGCATTACCTGGCGCTGCACTACCTGTTCCAGATCGGGTTAGTGGGTATAGGCGAGGAACTGGGCTGGCGCGGCTGGCTGCTGCCCACGCTGCTGCAGCGCAGGTCGCGGGCGGGGGCCACCGGCCTTGTCATCCTTATCTGGGCCTTGTGGCACTTCCCGAAGCTTTTGGGCCCGCCCACCCTCACGCTTCCGTTTCTGGTACTGCTTTTTGCGCTTGCCATTATCTATACCCAGTTGTGGCTGTGGGCCGACCGAAACGTGCTGGTGGTAGCCACAGCCCACGGGGCCATCAACGCGCCTGTTTTCTTTTTCGAGAATTTGCCCGCAGCGCACGCTATTGGCACAGATGTGCTAACTTACAGCTGGCAGTTGCTTGCGCTGGTATACCTAGCCATGACTTTGCTGCTGCTGGGCCTTACCCGCCGCCACTGGTGGCGCAGCCCTTCAAGCCTAAACCATACCTGAGACCCCTACCATGGTAGATGTTACCACCCACATTTCCATAGCGCGCCCGCTGCAGCAGGTGCGGGCGTTTGCCGCCAACCCCGACAACGCCCCTATCTGGCACGATAATATCAAGTCGGTGGAGTGGAAAACGCCACAGCCCTTGGCGCTGGGCTCGCAGGTTGCCTTTGTGGCGCACTTTCTGGGCAAACGGCTGGCCTATACCTACCAGGTAACCGAACTCACCGACCATCGCCTTGTCATGCGCACCGCCGAGGGCCCTTTCCCGATGCAGACCACCTATACTTGGCACAAAGTAAATGAGGCCACTACCCGCATGACCCTGCGCAACAACGGCACGCCCACTGGCTTCTCGAAGCTGGTGGCCCCCTTTATGGCTTTTATGATGAAAAAAGCCAATCAAAAAGACCTGAAAAAGTTGAAACAAGTGCTAGAGCAGGCAACAGTCGGAAGCTGGTAACAGAAAATAACATGGCAACATTAGGACAGATAAGAGCTTTAACTGCAAATTTATCAGAATGGATCAGCTCTGCTTTCGGGGTAGGGTAGTCATTATGTTCCATTGTCTTATGTCCACCTAAAAGGATCTTGGTAGCGGAGAGCATAGGCTTAACTTCCCTCCTGCCAAGTTTATTAGCAGAATGGCTGGACTTTTTTAACGGTTAATAGTGGAGCTTGATCGTCCTGCCTGCTCTCGGAGGAGGGTGAAATTCAGCAGCCATTCACACCTCCAACTATGCGTTAGCGGGCAATGCAGTTTATAGTAGCTACAATCAGGTATAAACCGGCCTTAGCCGCCGAACTGCTCGATATACTGTTGGTAATAGTTTTTGAGCTTGTATTTTTTCATCGCTTCACTTGCCTCTGCCATGCCTTGCTCTTTCAGTTCGTTTGTTCGCAACAGTTGTAGCAAATGCTCCTGCTCGCTGGTAGCCTCCGCATGGGGCGTGTAGTGCTGCAGAAAGGCTTCAGTTAATGAGAGTTTGTTCTTTCGCACATTTACATACTCCGCTGCCACCAACTTCAGCAGCGCCTCCTCCACTTCCTTCAGCCCGAACACGGTACCGTCTACCGCATCAGCCATTAACAGCACATCCTGTAAGATAGCACCGTTTTCACCGCCTGTAGCCAGCAGCAATGCCTCCAAAAACTGCGCGTCTGTTTCACTCCAATTCAAACTAGGCTTCTGCATGGTTAATTATTAAATCGTCAAACGAAATGGCCCGCATGCACCTGAAATGGCCTTTGGGGCACTTGCTATACCCTATCTTGGAGCAAGGGCGGCAGCTGAGCCCCTGCACCTCCAGCACTTTGTACTTCGTCCGGAAAGGGTACATGCCGAATTCCGGTATGGTATTGCCCCAAACGCTGATAATGTCTTTCCGGAAGGCCGCCGCAATGTGCATTAGTCCCGTGTCGTGGCTGACAACCTGCGTGGCCTGTCGCACCAAGGAAGCCGAACCGCTGAGGCTGTACTTTCCGCAAGCGTTAAGAACCGTTGATTGTTGTTCGTTGTCTGTTGCTCGGTTTTTGAAGTGGGCAGCGATCTCGTCTCCGGTGGTGGCGTCTTCCTTGCCTCCCAACAGGATGACGGGTTGGTGCAGCCGCTCGCACAGCTCTATGATCCGCTCGGTGGGTAGCCGCTTGGTGTAATGCTGCGCCCCGATGGCAAAGGCTACATAGCCTCTCTGGAACGGTTCCGGCAGCGTCTGCAGCGCTACCTCCTCCTGAGCAGGTATGAAGTAGTCCAGCCCCTGGCCATCGTCCTCCACACCCAGTGCCGCAGCGGCGGCCAGGTAGCGCTGTACAACATGCTCATCGGGCAGCCGGTTGATCTTGAAGTTCACCATCAGCCATTTCTGGTAGTTCAGCTTGTTAAAGCTGCGGTTGGGTTTGCCCAAGCGCGCCTTGATGACGCGGGTGCGCAGGTTGTTGTGCAGGTCTACTACATAATCAAAGTTCTCGGCTTTCAGTTGCTGCACCAGTTCTCTCAGGGTGCCGTCCAGCGCATGTACCTTGTCGATGTGGGGGTTTGGTTCCAATATGCCCCGAAAGCCCTTCTTGGTACAATAATGCACCTCCGCTCCCGGCACCTGCCGCTTAATGCAGCGCACCACAGGCGTTGTCAGGACGATGTCGCCGATGGAGGAAAAGCGCAGGATGAGAATTTTGGGCATTTTACTTAGTTTATCTTCGCCTTACGCTCCCGGAAATACTGCGCCACTTCCTCCATCGATTTGGTGTTGAAGGCCATTGCTTTGGTGAGGCCGCCTTTGCGCCCTACCAGTACCCCGTACTTCATGTCGGCATAGCCGCTGGTATGGTGGGCATCCGGGTTGATGCTCAGCATCACGCCCTGCTCCAGCGCATACTGCACCCAGCGCCAGTCCAGGTCCAGTCGCCAGGGGTTTGCGTTGATCTCGATGATAACGTTGTTTGCAGCACAGGCATCGATCACCATTCTGTGGTTGATCGGGTAGCCCTCGCGGCGCAACAGCAACCGGCCCGTCGGGTGCCCGAGTATGGTGGTATAGGGGTTCTCGATGGCGGTGATGAGGCGGTTCGTGGCTTTCTTCTCGTCCATGTTCAGGACGCTGTGCACCGAGGCCACCACAAAGTCAAACGTCTTCAGGATATCCTCCTCATAGTCCAGCGACCCATCCGTCAGGATATCAGACTCGATGC
The DNA here is from genome assembly GCF_054482735.1 of Pontibacter sp. CAU 1760. Lineage (NCBI taxonomy): Bacteria > Pseudomonadati > Bacteroidota > Cytophagia > Cytophagales > Hymenobacteraceae > Pontibacter > Pontibacter sp. CAU 1760. Next base: position 57,270 of record NZ_JBTLRL010000014.1, on the reverse strand, counting down.
CCTTGAAAATTTTGAAAGGGGCCAGCTTTTGGTTCAGCTCGTCGATCTCTTTTTGCTGGCGCAGCACATCGCCCTCGCGCAAACCGCCGGCATAAGAGGCTGTTTTGCTGTGGTCTGATATGCCCAGGTATTCATACCCCTGTTCCTTCAGGAAAGTAGCCATCTGCTCGAGGGTATGGGCGCCGTCGGAATAGGTGCTGTGGTTATGCAGGCTGCCTCTCAGGTCCGTGAGCTCGAGCAGCTTCGGCAACTTGTTTTCCATGGCCAGCTGCAGCTCGGTGGTGCCTTCGCGCATTTCCGGCACTACGTAGGCCATACCTGCAGAGGCGTATACATCCTCCTCTGTCGCATGATCCTCCTCCCCAAGCACGGCCAGCATCGTTTTGCCGGCTGCAAACACAGTGGTCAGATGCTGCACCGAGGCCGACCGCTTCACCAATTCATTGGCAAAGCGGTCGGCGGGCACCAGGAACACTTCGGTGCTTAGGCCACTTACAGTATGCTGTCCGCGCCACACCAGCGGCCCGGAAGCTTTCTCGTCCTGCTCCAGGCCCTCCAGCTTATTAAGTATTACCACAGCTGCATCCGGCGTGCCGGTGGCCAGCACCAGTTGCAGGGATTCCACAATCTCCATGCAGCGGCGTACATCGCCGGCCAGGGAAACCTGTGCCTGTGGGAATGCTTCTTTCAGTTGCTGCAGCAGCGCACCGGCGGCAGGCTCGGCCTCCGCGAAGAGCAACTTTCCGCGGTTCTGTTGCGTGAAGAGCAGCGCCTGCCGGATGTTGTCCTGCGTTTTAGCCCCGAAGCCTTTTACCTTGCTCAGCTTGTCCTGCTCACAGGCCTCCAGCAGTTCTTCCACCGATTCAGTGCCCAGCTCTTTCCAGATGGTGCGCACTTTCTTAGGCCCTATGCCCTTTATGCGCAGCATTTCCACCACGCCCGGAGGGGTAGCGGCCAAAAGCTGGTCCAGTTCCTCGAAAGAGCCTGTGGTGTTGATCTCCACAATTTTGGCGGCAATGCCCTTGCCTACCCCACCAATGGCTTCCAGTTGCTGCTGGCTCATACCGGCCAAAGGCTGCTCCACCAGTTCCAGTGCGCCCATGGCATTGCTGTAGGAGCGTACCTTAAACGGGTTCTCGTCGTGCAGCTCCATCAGCTCGGAAGTGAGCTTAAAAAGTTTTATGATTTTCTTATTTTCCAAAGCGCGTCTCAGTCTAGATACAAAGATAGAAAATGCCTCCGAACCATGCCTGCCATACCGCTTATAATCAAACAGGGGCAGCTGTTTTCTAACTGCTGTCTGGTGAGGGATTTACATTAGCGTGCTTCTATGTAACGCCGGAAATGCCTATCTTAGCCCTATAAATAACACCTGACTATGAAATACGCCTCCTTGCTTTGCCTGTTAAGCCTTGTGCTGCTAGCCGCCACCTGCCACAAAAAGGATAAGCTGGCGGAGGCCCTGGTTAATAAAACCTGGCTGCACTCTTTCGAGGAAGATGAAGGCGACACAATTGTATACCGCCCCAACACGTACAACTTCCCGCCTTCGCGGGGCCGCACCGGTTTCACCCTGGAGTCTGGTGGTACGATTAAGCGGTATGAGATTGCCCCTATGGATGGACTGGAGGAGCAAACCGGGGAATGGGAGCAGCTGGACAAGGACCTGGTACAGGTACGGATGCAGCCTGAAAGTTACCCTCCGCAATCTTACGAGGTACAAATCATCTCCCTTAAAGACGGAGTGCTAAAGATTCGGCGCCTTCCGCAGGGACAGGTCAACGGATCAACTGAAAACTAAAAGCCCTGGCAGATGAAATTCTACGACCACCTTACGTTCACAACCAAGCTGATTGTTTTTGCGGTCTTGCTCTGTCTGTTTGCCGCAAGTTCGCTCACATGGAGGCTTCCTGATTTCTGGCAGGCACTCCTGACCGGCTTGCTGGTGGGGAGCTTCATCCACATCATCCGGCACCTTTATCTTCAACGCGTAGCCCGGAAGCAGGAGCGCTAAGGGCTGCGGCACGCAACATACTGCAAATGCAGCGCCTACATACAAAATACATCAATCTTCAACACTATACTCTAGAATGCAACACTGGCTTGTAAAATCAGAACCCGATAAATATGCCTGGGCCGACTTAGTGCGCGATGGCCGCACTATGTGGGACGGCGTGCGCAACTACCAGGCCCGCAACAACATGCAACAAATGCAGCCCGGCGACCTGGTGCTCTATTACCACAGTGTGTCGGAGAAGGCGATCGTGGGGATTGCCAAAGTAGACAAGCCGGCATACCCCGACCCAACCACCGACGATGGCCGCTGGGTAGTGGTTGACCTGGTGCCGTTCCGCGACTTTAAAGAGCCGGTTACGCTGGAGCAGATCAAGAAAGACGCACGCTTGGAGAACATCGCCTTGCTGCGCCAGTCGCGCCTGTCAGTGATGCCGCTTGCAGCCGAGGAATTTGACATTCTGCTAGCCCTGGGCAACTAATTCACCCTTAAAACGCTGGCGCCCGTACAACGAAGAGCAGCTAAACGCAGTAAAATGCTTTAGCTGCTCTTTTCTTTTATACCAATACCCGATTGCGTCCACAACCCGGTACTATATGGTTCTAATTCGTTGCCTGCTTTGCTGTTATTTCTTCTTTTTGCTGTTCCCGCTGATGGCGCAAATACCGTCTCAGCCGATTCGCCTTGAGCTGCCCTTCGATGTGGAAACGACTGAGGCAGAGGTAGTGGCCATGCCCGACAGCGGCCTGTTGGTATACCATAAAACAGGTAATGCCTGGCTCACCAACGTCACGTTCAACTTCACCAAGTACAGTACACAGCTACAACCTGTATGGGCTGATACCCTCGCGATGCCGGCCGACAGCGACTTATTGCGTTCCTATGCGGCGGCCCCCTACCTGTACCTGGCCTTTGGCGAAGACGACATGCGCCACTATACCTTCGTGCGCATACACCAGGCAACTGGCCAGATGCAGCAGAAGCGGTATGAGCTAGACCCGATAGATGCGCTCTATGAATTCTCTGTGCTACAGGGAAATTACTTTATCATCGGCCACCACAAAAAGGAAAAGAAGCCCACCTTACTGCACCTCAACACCCGCACCGACGAGGTACAGTTGCTGCCCTCTGTGTATGGTGAGGAGTCCACGTTCTCGGATTTACTCGCTGACCAGGAACGGAACCAGGTTGATGCCGTGATCACGGAGTCGAACGGGCGGGTATCGCGGATGCAGATCAAGCGCTTTAATGCTAAAGGCAGGCTACTGAACAACCAATTTATACTGCAACAGGAACAAAGAAGCCTGCTAAATGCAGAGATTACCCCAGGCGACAGTGCCCAGAAAATGCTGTTCGGCACCTTCGGCACCCGCGACCTACGCTACAACCAAGGCTTCTTCTCGGCTCCGCTCACCACCTCAGTGATTGATGAGGAGGGCAATTTTTATAGCATGCTGCAGCTCAAGAACTTTTTCAAGTACCTGAAACCGCGCCAGGAGGAACGCACCCGCCGTCGCGAGGCAGCCCGCCTGAAGCAGGGCAAAAACCCACGCTACCGTTTTCGCCTGCTCCTCCACGACCTGATTCTGGCACCGGATGGCTACATCCTGGCTGCCGAAGCCTATTTTCCGCAATACAGCCAATCTAACAATAACTGGGGCATCGACAGGACCATTGCTTTAGGCAGAAGACAGCAGGAGGGGTATAAACGCACCCATGCCGTGGCCCTTGGCTTTAATAAAGAGGGCGAGCTGCTCTGGGACAACATTTTCCCGTTGAAGGATCTCACAACCTTTGAGCTGGTACACGCCATAGAGGTCGGTTTGATGCCCGATGGGAAAGTGGTGATGGCTTACCCGGAAAATGACAAGATCGTTTACCGCATCCTCGACAAAGGCAAGTATACCCCCGAGGAAACCGAGCTGACGCTGCTGACCTACCAAGAGAACGAAAAGATCCAGGATACCCGTTTCCCGGGCATCATCAAGTGGTATGGCAACAATTTCGCGGCATATGGCTTTCAGCGCATCAAACCCAGGAACGAGGCCTCACGGATGGTGTTCTACATCAACAAACTATCATTTTGATCATACCCGGCAGTACAGCAACCCGATTCACACACCTGTTTAGGCGGTATAAAAGCAAGTGTGCCGGCACTCCTCCACAACCATGAAATCCATTAACCGGCTAACAATTATTTCCGCTTCTTAATATGGTGCGTTATATTTGTAGCTCATACTTCCGGCTATGCAGAAAAGACTCATCGTAAACACTCCCCTACTCGAGATCATGTTGCTGCGCCTTTGCCACCAGCTCATCGAGAACCACGGCGACTTTTCTGATTCTGTTATCCTGGGTTTGCAGCCGCGTGGCAGGTTTGTAGCGCAGCGCATCCAGCAGACACTGGCCTCTATCCTGGGCAAGCAAGTGCCGACCGGTTACCTCGACACCACCTTTCACCGCGACGATTTCCGCCGCCGCGAGACCCCGCTTACCGCAAACGCCACCAAGGTGGATTTTCTGGTAGAGGGCAAAAAAGTGATTCTGGTGGATGATGTGCTGTACACGGGCCGCTCCGTACGGGCCGCGCTAGACGCCATGATCGCTTACGGGCGCCCGGCCAGTGTGGAGCTGCTCGTGCTGATAGACAGGTTGTATACCCGCCAGCTGCCCATACAGCCCACCTATGTGGGCCGCCACGTTAACTCCCTGCAAAGCCAGCGGGTGTTGGTGGAGTGGAAGGAGCAGCAAGCCCCGGAAGACAATATATGGCTGATTACCAAAACCGAAGACTAAAATCCCACTCATGCAAGAGCTCAGCGTCCGGCACCTGTTAGGCATCAAAGACATTACCCCGCAAGACATCCAGCTCATTTTTGAGACGGCCGACAATTTTAAGGATGTCCTGAACAGGCCGATCAAGAAGGTGCCTTCGCTGCGTGATATTACCATTGCCAACGTTTTTTTCGAGAACTCTACGCGCACGCGCCTTTCGTTTGAGCTGGCCGAGAAAAGGCTATCTGCCGACGTTATCAACTTTAGCAGCAGCAGCAGCTCTGTTAAGAAAGGCGAAACCCTGCTCGATACGGTGAACAACATCCTGGCCATGAAGGTGGATATGATCGTGATGCGCCACTCTAGCCCCGGTGCACCGCATTTCCTCTCAAACCACATCAAAGCCAATATTGTAAATGCCGGAGACGGTACGCACGAGCACCCCACGCAAGCTTTGCTCGACGCTTTCTCGATCCGGGAGAGGCTAGGCGATGTGGCCGGTAAAAAAGTGGTGATCGTGGGCGATATCCTGCATTCACGGGTGGCGCTTTCTAATATCTTCGCACTGCAAAAGCTGGGTGCTGAGGTAATGGTTTGCGGCCCGACCACCTTATTGCCTAAGCATATCCGGCAACTGGGTGTGCTGGTAGAAACAGATGTGCGCAAGGCACTGCAGTGGTGCGATGTGGCCAACGTGCTGCGCATACAGTTGGAGCGGATGCAGATGAAGTACTTTCCGTCCCTGCGCGAGTACACGCTATACTACGGTATCAACAAAAAGATGCTGGATAGCCTGGATAAGGAAATCACCCTGATGCACCCCGGCCCTATCAACCGCGGTGTAGAACTGAGCAGCGACGCAGCAGATTCCCATCACTCTATTATCCTGAACCAGGTGGAAAATGGTGTAGCGATACGGATGGCAGTGCTGTATTTATTAGCTGCCAAAGGTTAATCCATCCCTGAGAATTTTCCCAAACACGACAAAAGCATGTCCCATATCTGGAATAAACACAGCCTCTCAAACTCAAAAACCGCATTTCTGATTAAATAAGGCATTTAATATATATTGGCACACTGATTGAACTAAGGCTAGTACAACACAAACAACCAATTAAAATTAGCCTTATGAAAAAGTCCTTAACTTTTGTAGTAGTTTTAGCTTTCGCCGTATTAACAAACATCTCATCTGCTTTTGCCAACGGCACTTTCTCTGTTTCAGAAAAGAAGGCTGCCCTGACCATCCTGGTTCAGCAAGTAGATCGCAACATGATCAGCGAGTTGTATTTAAGCGAAATGCAGTACATCTACCTTAAGGACCTGAACAAGACATATAAAGCAGAGCTTTCTAGTGCTGCTTCTGCCCTTTACAACAACAGCATTATAGCCACCGAGGCGAAAGCCTCTGAGCTTAACAACAAATACTTTGCTGCCCTGAGCGAGATCTTAACGCCGCAGCAAATCACGGCTTATGTTGCCAAACAGGTGCAGGCACAGGAAAGCGCTAAATAATATCACTGGTTTATTATTGGTTACAAGAACTCAGTTATAAAAGAGAATCCAACTTTGGGGGAAGATGGAAACTCTTTACCAAGACAACAGGACATACTCAAAGCAAAAAGAGGCCGCTAAAACAGCGGCCTCTTTTTGCTTTGAGTATTGGAGATACGCTACTTCGAGTTGCGGGATACAAGTTATTAGGCTGACTAACTAATCCTCCGAAGGGGAAAGGTCTTCAGGATAATCGTATTTGCCATCCTGAGAGGGTCTGCTTACTGCGCGAACAACCTCACCGCCCTTCCCTTTTCCAGCAGGTTGCTTAACAGAAGGGCAGAATTGTTTCCATGGTTGTTGTTACATTTCATCAGCCCGGTTTCGACCAGCAAAATTCTGATATAAGGATACCTCCTGACCAAGCATCGTGGCACTGGCTTAAACCGCAATTTAAATCACTCTAGTACCCTGGTTCAAATCCAGATGAGGCAGGTTTAGTTAACTGTTTATACCCTACCCATCCCTTTTGACTCGCGACGCTGCGACACGGCATGGGGCTCACTCAGTTTTGGGAGCAATTGCAACCGAACCTAAAATTTCTGCCTGAAGTTCCAGCAACCCTGGCATTGACCTGAGCAGCGACGCAGCGGATTCCCATCACTCCGTTTTGCTGGAGCAAGTTGAAAAGGGTGCAACAATAGGGATGGCAGTGCGCTACTTACTAGCTGCAAACGGGCACTTCATTGCTGAGGACTTTTCCCAAACACGAAAAGTTTCGTCCCAAATTTGGAGATAATACTAAATTAAAAACCTAAACCCCCCGTTTCTGATAAAATAAGGGGTTTCATATATATTGGCACACCGATTGAATTAAGGCTAGCACAACACAAACAACCAATTAAAATTTAGCCTTATGAAAAAGTCCTTAACTCTTGTAGCCTTTTTAGCCTTTGCCTTCTTAACCAATGTCACAGCTGTATTCGCTAACGGCACCTTCACACTTTCAGAAAAAAAGGCAGCCATGACCATCCTGGTTCAGCAAGTAGACCGCAACGTTATCAGCAACCTGCACCTGAGCGAAATGCAGTACATTTACCTTAAGGATCTGAACAAGACGTATAAAGAGGAGCTTTCTACTTCTGCTGTACTCTTCAACAACAATGCAGCAGGCACCGAGGCGATAGCCGCTGAGCTTACCAACAAATACTTTTCTGCCCTGAGCGAGATCTTAACGCCGCAGCAGCTCACGGCTTATGTTGCCAGGCAAGTGCAGGCACAGGAAAGCGCTAAATAGCCACTTCCTTTACCTGGTATAGCCACAAGATACTGTTAAAGGGTTCCCAGACTTTGGGGGAAGCGGGAATCACTTTCAGAAGTAGGACACATAAAAAAAGAGGCCGCTGATAAAGCGGCCTCTTTTTGTTTTAAGCGGTTTCTGTTATTCAAGGTTAAGCTTCAGGTCAGGCGTGTTCATTTCAAAACCAACCCTTCTGTTCTTCGCTCTTGCGCTCTCAGTTCTGCGACGCGACAAGCGCTCGTTCACTTTCACGAGTGGCTGCGTCTCGCCATAACCTTTAGTTACCATACGGTCTGGGTTCTGCACACCGCGCTGTACCAGGTATTCTTTTACAGCTTCGGCTCTGCGCTCAGACAGTACCTGGTTGTATTCATCCGAACCGATGTAATCTGCATGTCCTTTGATCAGCAACACGTGGTCTGGATATTTCTGCAAGGCAACCACAATGCTATCGAGCAGCTGCTTGTAAGACTCCTGCACACGGGCTCTGTCGAACTCGAAACGCACTTTCTCTTCCAACAGCTTCAGGGTAGCCTGGTCAAGCTCAGGGCAACCGTTCGTTTCGGCAGTACCCGGAGAGGTCGGGCAGTTGTCCTCGTTGTCTGGCACACCGTCGCCGTCAGAGTCTACTGGGCAACCATCTGGGCCTACCTGCACACCTGCCGGAGTGTCTGGGCACTGATCCTGGTCATCTGCAACACCGTCACCGTCAGCATCCGGGCAACCCTGTAAGGCTGCTGTACCTGCCTGGTCTGGGCAACGGTCATCCTTATCTGCTACACCATCGCTGTCGCGGTCAGGGCACCCCTGTGTGGCCGCAGTACCAGCCTCTGTAGGGCACTGATCCTGGTAATCCGCCACTCCGTCACCATCGCCATCAAGCGGGCAACCTCTCTTGTCTACCTGCACACCTGCTGGCGTGTCCGGGCAGTCATCTCTTCTGTCTGGCACACCGTCGCCGTCTGTGTCTGTAGCCTTGCCTAAGTTAAAGCCAAGTCCTACGTTGTGCATCAGGAAGCGGTCATTATCTCCCGTGTCATAGCCATCTATCTTGTCCTGGCCGATGATCATGTAGTTCGTTTCTATGAAGGCGCTTACGGCATCAGAAAAACGGAAACGGATACCAGCACCGCCTTTCAGGGCTGATGTAAAGAACTTATCGTCCTGCTGCGTAGTGCCGTCAGCGCGAGTCGCGTCTGTTTTGGCCCATGCACCACCACCCGCAATTTGCAGGTATGGCCCGATGAAAGCATCTTCTTTGAGGATGTTGCCATACATCTTCAGGCGCAGGGCCAGCATGGCCGTTCCCATTTGCGCGTCAAACATGTTGCCGCCATTATTGGCCTCTGCACTACCGTAGGTCAGGTGCAGACCGCCATCTAGCGAAGGGCTGATATAGCGGTTCAGGTTAAGACCTCCGCCCCACTCCATCTTTTTGCTTTCCCAGAACTGGTTTTCTACCTCACCTTTATACTGTAAAGCACTTCCGTATATCTGGAGGTTCATTGGCTGATCCGAGCTTTGCGCGTACAATTGGTTGCTTGCTGTGAGCAAGACCACCAGCGCTAAAGCGAGTCTACATAGTTTTGTAAGTTGTGTTTGCATGATTTTACAAAGTATATTTTGATATGACAATACGTGCATGTTTAGCAAGGTGTTTCTGATATGCCCAAAAAAGAACCTTTTATCAGGATGCAGTTCTGCGTCGGGTGCACGAAATCTTAGGGAGAGGAAAAGTTTATCCATAGGCACAGAAAGAAAGCATTAAGCATAAAACCTTCACCATCAGGTGTTCTAAACGCCCTGTTACAGGGATGCACAATAGCACACTTCGGTACTATCTTACAAACTGATACCAGGACGCAAGGTTGTACAGGGCATTTTTTTTTACTGAAAAGGCTGATATTCTAGTGTGAGGCCAACAAAAAAGGTTGTCAGCATTCCGCTGGCAACCTTAGTGTTTTACAGTATTTATGGCTTTTCTTATATCATAGGGCGCGCTGCTGCATTAGGCGCTCAATGTCATCGGCCTCAATCGGGATGTTTCTCATGAGATTTCTCGGCCCCTGGGCCGTTACCAGAATGTCATCCTCTAGCCGTATACCGATCCCTTCCTCCCGGATATAAATCCCCGGCTCGCAGGTAAACACCATGCCCGCCTCAAAAGGTCTGAAGCGATTGCCTACATCATGCACATCCAAGCCCAGGTGGTGGGAGGTGCCGTGCATGAAAAACTTTTTATAAAGCGGGTGAACCGGGTCCTGGTTGCGCACATCGCTTTCGTTCAGCAGGCCTAGCCTGATCAGTTCGTTTTCCATCACGGTGCCCACAAACTTGTGGTACTGGTCGATGGTGTTACCGGGTACCAGCATTTGCGTCGCGGCTTTCATTACGTTCAGCACCGCATCGTATACCTCGCGCTGGCGTGGTGTGAATTTGCCGCTCACAGGCACGGTGCGTGTCAGGTCGGCGGCATAGTTGGCATACTCCGCCCCAAAGTCCATCAGCACTAGCTCACCGGCCTCGCACTCCTGGTTATTGTCTACATAGTGCAGGATGCAGGCGTTGCCACCCGAGGCAATGATAGGCGCGTAAGCAGGCCCTCGGGAGCGGTTGCGCAGAAACTCATGGTATAGTTCTGCCTCTATCTCATACTCCATCACGCCGGGCTTGATAAAGCCCAGCAAGCGCCGGAACCCTTTTTCGGTGATGTTGCAGGCTTCTTGGATCAGCGCCACCTCTTGCTCTGATTTTACGGCGCGCAGCTTGTGCATGATCGGAGCACTGCGCTCCAGCCTGTGCAGCGGATACTGCTCCTTTATTTGCTTTATAAACCGAGCATCCCGCGTCTCCACCTCTATCACGGCGCGCAAGTGCTCGTTTGTGTTCAGGTAAATGTGTGCTGCCTCTGCCAACTGGCTCCGCAGCACCTGCTCGAACTGGTGCGTCCAGAGCACGCTTTCGATCCCAGACATATCCCGCGCCTGCTCCTTGGTAAGCTTATACCCCTCCCAGGTCAGGATGTGGTCGTTGGTTTCGCGCACGAACAGCACTTCGCGCATGCGCTCGTCTTTGGCATCCGGGAAAAGCAACAGGATACTTTCCTCCTGGTCTACCCCTGACAGGTAAAATAAGTCGCTGTTTTGCCGGAAAGGCATGGTGCCGTCGGCATTGGTGGGCATCACGTCGTTCGAGTGAAAGACAGCGACAGAAGAAGGCTTCAGCTGCCGGGCAAAGTTCTTCCGGTTATGGTTAAACAGGTCCTGCCCTATTGGGTGATATTTCATCGTTTGCTTGAAAGGTTCTCGTTCAGTTTCATGCTCAATTTACTAAATTCTGGTCTATTGGCAATCGATTAGCGCATACGGCTCCAACGCTGCCAGGGTATAATCTTGCATCGCCGGCCTTATTTTTTGGAGATAAAATGCTTGGCAAATTTGGAAATCCCGCCAGACTTCCGTTACCTTTAGCCAACACTTTAGGGGTGTCCTGTCGCCAAATCATAAAGGCAGGACTGAGAAATACCCTCTGAACCTGATACAGTTAGCACTGACGAAGGGAAAAGTCATGACGAGATACACACCTGTCCTCCTACTTCTTCTTGTTTCCGCCCGGCCGGTAAGCGCCAGTGCTTTCTGCATCCCAACCCGAGCGAACCATGACCATTTTCCTGAATAACCAAGAAAGGGAGCTCCCGGAGCCGCCCACCGTAACCGCTTTGCTTCAGCTTTTGGCATTGGCGCATTCCCGCGGCATTGCCATTGCCATCAACAACGAGGTGCTGCCCCGCGCGCAATGGGCCACGCACCAGCTGAAGCCCCACGACCGCCTGACGCTGATCCGCGCCACCCAGGGCGGCTGACCTATTCCCTTTCTAGCCTACGGTTTACCATGGCACAGGCAAACGCTTGTGCTGTGCATTCAATTCAACAGAAAATCTATTAGCAAGAAGAACATATGAGACAAGAGAAAACACCAACCGCCCATACCATCACGCGCACGCCTTTTCCGGGCTCCCGCAAGGTATACATCCCCGGCCAGCTGCACGACATTCAGGTGGCGATGCGCGAAATAGCGCTGGAGGAAACCGTGACCAAATTCTTAGGTGTGGAAGAGCGCGAACAGAACCCGCCGGTAACCGTGTATGACACCAGCGGCCCTTACACCGACATACACCTGGACATTGATGTGCGCCAGGGACTGCCGCGCCTGCGTGAGGAATGGATACTGCAAAGGGGCGATGTGGAACAACTACCTGGCATCACCTCCGCCTACGGCCAGGAGCGCCTTTCCGATGAGCATTTACACGACCTGCGCTTCGGGCACCTGAGCAAACCATACCGCGCCATGGCAGGCCAAAATGTAACACAGTTGCACTACGCCCGCAAAGGCATCATCACGCCCGAAATGGAGTATATCGCCATCCGGGAGAACCAGCGCCTGGCAGCGGAGGCCGAAATGGGGCACCAGCACCCAGGCCAAAGCTTTGGGGCCAACACGCCGAAAGGCTACATCACGCCCGAGTTTGTGCGCCAGGAGGTAGCTGCCGGCCGTGCCGTTATTCCCTCTAATATCAACCACCCCGAAAGCGAACCGATGATCATTGGTCGCAACTTCCTGGTGAAGATAAACGCCAACATCGGCAACTCGGCCGTTACCTCCAGCATTGAGGAGGAAGTGGAGAAAGCGGTCTGGGCGTGCCGCTGGGGTGCCGACACCATCATGGACCTCTCGACGGGCAAGAACATTCACGAAACACGAGAGTGGATCATCCGCAACTCCCCGGTCCCGATTGGCACCGTGCCGATTTACCAGGCGCTTGAGAAAGTGAACGGCAAGGCCGAGGACCTGACTTGGGAAATTTTCCGGGATACGCTGATAGAGCAGGCCGAGCAGGGCGTGGACTATTTTACCATACATGCCGGCGTGCTGCTCCGCTACGTTCCGCTTACAGCCAAGCGCCTGACGGGCATTGTGTCGCGCGGAGGTTCGATTATGGCGAAATGGTGCCTGGCGCATCACCAGGAGAACTTCCTGTATACCCACTTTGAGGAAATTTGCGAAATCATGAAGGCCTATGATGTGGCTTTCTCGCTGGGCGACGGCCTGCGCCCCGGCTCCATTGCCGATGCCAACGACGCGGCGCAGTTTGCCGAATTGGAAACACTGGGCGAACTGACGAAGATTGCCTGGAAGCACGACGTGCAGGTGATCATCGAAGGGCCGGGGCACATCCCGATGCACCTTATCAAAGAGAACATGGAAAAGCAACTGGAAGTGTGCGGCGAGGCCCCGTTCTATACCCTCGGCCCCCTCACCACCGACATCGCGCCAGGGTATGACCACATCACCTCGGCCATTGGCGCGGCCATGATCGGGTGGTATGGCACGGCCATGCTCTGCTACGTAACGCCGAAAGAACACTTGGGCCTGCCCAATAAAAAGGACGTGAAAGACGGTGTGATCACCTATAAGCTGGCCGCACACGCCGCCGACCTTGCCAAAGGCCACCCCGGGGCGCAGTACCGCGACAATGCCCTGAGCAAGGCCCGCTTCGAATTCCGTTGGCAAGATCAGTTTAACCTGGCCCTGGACCCCGATACCGCCCGCGAGTACCACGACGAAACCCTGCCCGCCGAAGGTGCCAAGGTTGCCCACTTCTGCTCGATGTGCGGCCCGAACTTTTGTTCGATGAAAATTACGCAGGAGGTCCGCGACTATGCCCGCCAAAAGGAAACCACTGCCGAAGAAGCCCTGAAACAGGGCATGGCCGAGCAGTCCGAAGCGTTCAAAGCCAAGGGCTCAGAAATTTACTCATAGGGTTCTAGCGCTGGCGCGAGCTTGCAGCTCGTGCCCTTTGTATCAGCAAAAATCAAAGCACGAGCTACAAGCTCGCGCCAGCGTACCGAAGCATAGTACACGTGCTTTAATTTCATACAGAACACGAGCTACAAGCTCGCGCCAGCGCTAGGCCAGCACAACGAAAGCATAAATACACAGCCATGCCCAAACCCAGACCCTATACCCTCTCCATCGCCGGGTTCGACCCCAGCGGTGGCGCAGGCATAACCGCAGACTCCAAAACCTTTGAGGCGCTGAAAGTGCAGGGGCTGAGCGTGTGCACAGCCATCACGTACCAGCACGAGGCAGCGTTTGCAGGCCTGGACTGGCTGGGGATGGCACAACTGGAGAAGCAACTGACGCTGCTACTCGGAAAGTATAAAGTGCCCTTTGCCAAGATTGGGCTAGTGGAAAGCGTGGAGGTGTTAGCGCAGTTACTGAACCTGCTGCACCGCCTGTCGCCGGAAACGAAGCTGGTATGGGACCCGATTCTGAAGGCCAGCGCAGGTTTTACCTTTCACCGGGGAATACAGGCGGCGCAACTGCAGGAGCTTTGCCAGCGGCTATACCTCATCACCCCGAACTGGAACGAAATGCAGCAGCTCATGCCTGATTTATCACCACCGGAAGCAGCATCAGCACTCAGCCGGCATTGCCATGTCTTGCTAAAAGGCGGACACAATACCGCCAGGCCGGGGTATGATTATCTGTACAGCGAGGGTGAGTCAAAGGCCTTTCGTCCTAAGCACGCTGTGCCGCAGGGCAAGCATGGCTCCGGTTGTGTGCTGTCGGCAGCCCTTACGGCGCTGCTGGCGCAGGGCTACCCGCTGCACAAGGCTTGCCGCAGGGCGAAAGACTATACCACCCGCTTCCTCAACAGCAACGCTACTTTGTTAGGCTATCATCATTTTTAAATATGCTCTCGAAACTACATTATATTACACAGGAGTGCGCCGCTCATACGCATGCCATGGCCGCCGAGGCGGCGTGCCGGGCCGGGGCCGACTGGGTGCAACTGCGCGTAAAAAACCAGCCCGAGGAGGTATGGAAAGCGCTGGCCCTGCAAACCAAAGCTATTTGCCAGCACTACCGCAGCACCTTTATCCTGAATGACCATGTGGCGCTGGCAGCCGAGGTAGATGCTGATGGGGTGCACCTGGGGCAGCAGGATATGCCGCCACGGGAGGCGCGCCGTATTCTGGGGCCGAAAAAGATTATCGGGGGCACCGCCAATACCTTTGCCGACATCGTGCGACTGGCCGAGCAGGAGGTGGATTACATCGGCCTCGGGCCATACCGCTTCACCAGCACCAAACAGCACCTCAGCCCGATTTTAGGGCTCGAGGGGTATAGCACTATCCTGCGGCAGTGCCGGGAAGCTGGCATTTTTATACCCCTCATAGCCATTGGCGGCATTGAGGCGGCGGATGTACCAAAGCTTTTAACGACCGGCATCCAGGGCGTTGCTGTTTCCTCGGCCATTACCCACGCTCCCGACAAGGCGGCTGCCATAGCCGCCTTCAACCAAGCCCTTATCTCAAACCCAACATTACACTCATGAAACCACTTCAGATAGCAGACAAAACGTTTCATTCCCGCCTGTTTACAGGCACTGGCAAATTTGGCTCCGGCCAGCAGATGGAGGATGCCTTGCTGGCCTCCGGCTCCGAACTGGTGACCGTGGCCCTCAAACGCGTGGATGTGCAGCACGGGCAGGATGATATACTCCCGCATCTGGCACACCCGCGGTTCAACCTGTTGCCCAACACGTCGGGGGTGCGCAATGCCAAAGAGGCGGTTTTCGCGGCCCAACTGGCGCGGGAAGCCCTGGAGACGAACTGGCTTAAGCTGGAGATTCACCCAGACCCCAAATACCTGCTCCCCGACCCCATCGAAACGCTGCAAGCCACCGAGGCGCTGGCAAAGCTGGGCTTCGTGGTGCTGCCTTACATCCACGCTGACCCGGTGCTGTGCAAGCGGCTCGAGGATGCCGGCGCAGCCGCCGTGATGCCCTTGGGCTCTCCTATTGGCAGCAACAAAGGCCTGCTGACGCGTGACTTCCTGAAGATCATCATCCAGCAAAGCAGCGTACCCGTGGTGGTGGATGCGGGCATTGGTGCTCCCTCGCATGCCGCAGAAGCGATGGAACTGGGGGCCGACGCCGTGTTGGTGAATACCGCTATCGCTGTGTCGCAGCACCCGGAGCAGATGGCCCGTGCCTTTAAAATGGCGGTGGAGGCCGGACGTATGGCCTATGAGGCAAAGCTGGCTCCAACCGGTATTACGGCCCAAGCCAGCAGCCCCCTCACTTCATTTCTGGATGAGGTATAATTGGGTTTCGCGGCCTGTCCGCGCATCAGCTTGTTTAGGCAGCGGAAAGACAAGTGAACTGCCCTATTTAACCTGTATGAGAGTCATAAAGATGCACGAGTGCCGGTGCACGATTAAATAGGTCCTGACCCAGTGCCGTCAGCTTAAGAAATAAACCTACCCAATCTGTCATCTCGACGAAAGGAGAGATCTGAAATTTTTTATGGTCATGTGATTTTTCAGCTTCCTCGCAAAGGCTTAGAATGACAGCTTTGGCAGCGGGAACGGCACTGGGTCGGGACCTGTCACTACTTAAATTTAACGAAACATGAGTTTTAGCGCTATTTTCGAAAATCATAACTGGGATGCGGTCAAAGAGAGCATCTACGCCAAAACTGCGGCCGATGTAGCACAGGCCCTGGCAAAGCCTGTCCGAACCTTGGAGGACTTCAAGGCGCTGCTATCGCCTGCCGCTTCCTCTTATCTGGAGCAGATGGCGGCCCTGAGTCAGCAGCTCACCCAGAAACGCTTTGGGAAAACGCTGCAGCTCTACCTCCCGCTCTACCTCTCCAACGAGTGCCAGAACATCTGTACCTATTGCGGTTTCAGCCTCGACAACCCTATGCCCCGCACCACCCTCAACCCGGCGCAGATCCTGAAAGAGGTAGAGGTGATCAAAAGCTATGGGTATGACCATGTGCTGCTGGTTACCGGCGAGGCCACGAAAACCGTGGGGGTAGAATACTTTAAGGAGGTGCTTTCGCTGATTCGGCCTTACTTTTCGCATATCTCACTGGAGGTGCAACCGTTGGACCAGGAAGAGTATGCCCAACTAACGCCGCTGGGTTTGAACACGGTGCTGGTATACCAGGAAACGTATCACCAGGTGGATTACAAAAAGCATCACCCCAAAGGCAAGAAATCGAATTTCCAGTACCGCCTCGATACGCCGGATAGGTTGGGCAAAGCAGGTATACACAAGATTGGCCTGGGCGTGCTGATTGGGTTGGAGGATTGGCGCACCGACAGTTTCTTCACGGCGCTGCACCTGCAGTACTTGGAGCGCACGTATTGGCAAACTAAATACAGCATTTCCTTTCCGCGGCTGCGTCCTTTTTCGGGCGGCCTTCCTCCCAAAGTGGACATGAGCGACCGCGAACTGGTACAACTCATCTGCGCCTACCGTATCTGGAACGAGCAGGTAGAGCTTTCGCTTTCGACCCGCGAGAGTCAGCATTTTCGCAATAATGTTATTAAATTAGGGATTACGTCGATCAGCGCAGGCTCCAAAACAGACCCAGGGGGGTATGCGAGTGGTATAAATGCCTTGGAGCAATTCGAGATTAGCGATGAGCGCACGCCGGCCGAAATCGTACAGATGATCCGGCACCAGGGGTATGACGCCATTTGGAAAGACTGGGACAACGTGTTAGGTTAGAGGCTAGCACTTCCCATACAAGAGTTTGAAAATCATCCATCTAACGATTAACAATCAACAGTAAAAATGCTAAGCAAAGCAGAGAGCGAGCGATATGGCAGGCAGATAATACTGCCTGAACTAGGAGAAGCAGGCCAGGAAAAGTTAAAGCAGGCGCGGGTGCTGGTGATTGGTGCGGGTGGCCTTGGTTGCCCGGCGCTGCAATACTTGGCAGCGGCGGGTGTGGGCACGATTGGCATTGCCGAAATGGATGTGGTGAGCGAAAGTAACCTGCACCGGCAAATCCTATACACCTCTGCCGATGTGGGAGAACCGAAGGCAAAGGTGGCCGCCAGTAAGCTGTCACAGCAAAACCCGCATGTGCAATTTGAGCTGCACCCGCAGGGTATCCATGTAGGCAATGCGCTGGAACTAGTAAAGGGGTATGATGTAGTGGTCGACGGCTCGGATAACTTCCCGACGCGCTATCTGGTAAGCGATGCCTGTACCATTCTGCAAAAGCCGCTGGTTTTCGGGGCCATTTCACAGTTCGAAGGCCAATTGTCTGTCTTCAATTACAAAAACGGCCCGAGTTACCGCTGCCTGTTCCCGGAGCCTCCGCCCGCCGGTGAGGTCCCAAATTGTGCCGAGGCCGGCGTGCTGGGCGTGCTGCCCGGCATTGTCGGTACCCTGCAGGCCACAGAGGCCATTAAGATCATCTGTGGCTTGGGCGAAGTGGCCTCCGGTAAACTCCTGTTGCTCGATACGCTTTCCCTTACGTTTTCTTCCATCAAATTCCCACGCACCAAGTTAGCCGATACTGTCACCTCTCTCCAAAGTAGCTATGGCGTAACGTGTGCCGTGGCCAAGGAAATATCCGCCAGCGAGTTGCAGGCCTGGCAGTCGGGGGGCAAAGCGGTGCAGGTGCTGGATGTGCGCGAACCACAGGAATTTGAGGCCTGCAACATTGGCGGCGACCTGGTGCCTCTGTCTGAACTGGAAGATGTGCTCGATAACCTGGTCCTGCAGCCCGAGGTGGTGGTGCTGTGCCAGTCAGGTGCCCGCAGCAAACGCGCAATTGCCCTGCTGGAAGCCCGCTTCCCGGAGGTGCAGTTCTATAACCTGGCGGGTGGGTTAGCCGCCTGGTAAGTGGGCGGTGGTATGAATTGCCGGTAGATGGGTTGGCCCTCCAGGCTGGTTAAGTCACAGACGCAATATTGTAAAAAGGCCCAATTCTGAAGAATCGCGCCAATTCTCTACCATGGTCCTTGCCTGGCGCGGGTTTGCAACCCGTGCCTCCCAATACTGTCGGGTTTGTAACCCAACCGGCCGAAGGGCCAACACTGCTAACGCTTCAGACACATGACTGCTCACGCTCTTGTCAAAAGCCATCCCGCTAAAATAACCCTCTACTACTCCTGTAAGCCCTTTACCAAAGCACAGCGCTGCCGCAACGCCTCGAAAGCTTGCAAAGGCTTCGGATGTTCCCATACTGCCCCCAACACAGCGGCCCCTGCGAAAGCCAGTGCCTGCACTTGCGCTAATTTGCCTACCGTAATCCCCCCCAAGGCAATTAGCGGCACACTACTTTTGGGTATCGCAGCACGTACGGCATCTAAATCGAACGCGGCAGGGTAGTCTTTTTTGGAGATGCTCTGGAAAATGGGGCTCAGGAAGGCGTAATCGAAGGGAGCGTGGGGCTGCCGCGGTGCTTCGAGGGTATGGAAAGAGGTGGAGAAAACCAACTGATGCTTTGCTGTTGTTGTGGCCCTGGCGCTATCAGTTTCCTGAAAATGGAGCCCCTTGACAGCAAACTCCTGCGCCAGGCCGTGGTGCGCGTGCAGCATGATGCGCGGATGAAACTGCGCTGGTATAACCTGCAGCCAACGGCGCCATTCCGCTATACCCGCCGCGGGTTTCCGTAAGTGCAGCGTCTGCAGCCCCCTTTCAAAAAGCTGGCAGCAGACATGTTGCTCCGCTTCCACCGGCTTCGGCGATGTAATGACAATCAGCTCCATCGAAAAAATCTGGCGGTATACTTCATTCACTGGTCTTCTGGTTCTTTACCCCTCCAACTCCCCAACTTTCCCCTCTCTAACCTGTAACACCTCCAGCAGTTGCTCATTCCGTATCTCGCGGGCGCATTTAAAGTGCTCTTCGGGGCAGGTTTTATACCCATGCAACCCGCAGGGGCGGCAGTACAGCGGTTCCTCGCGTTCCACCACTTTTGCAAACTCTGCCAGCGGTCCGAAGCCGAAGCGGGGCACTGTGGAGCAGTAAATGGCGCAGGTCGGGGCATCCAGGGCGGAGGCCAGGTGCATCGGGCCGGAGTCGTTTACATAATTTAGCACTGCATCGCGCATCAGGGCCGCCGACTGCAGCAGGTTCAGTTGGCCGCACAGGTTCTCGACACGGGAATTGGTGCTCTGGCTGAGAATCTCGTCGCAGTGTTGCTTATCGACCGGAGAGCCCAGCAGGTAGATTTTATACCCCTTCCCTGCCAGGCTGTCCAGCAGCCGTACCCACTGCTCCTGCGGGTACTGCTTGGTAAACCAAACGGAGGTAGGCGCCATGCACAGGTATGGTTCCTGCTTCCACTGCGCTACCTGCGCAAAATCCATGGGGCTGGGGTATAGCTTAGGCTTGCTGGGTATGGCGTTGGTCAGGCTCTGGATGAGCATGTCGTTGCGCTCTACTTCGTGCGTGCCGGAGTTTACGTCGTGCACGTAACGGCGCGTAAACAGGCGCGAGAACGGGTTCTTTTCAAAGCCTACTGTTTCCTTTGCCCCCGAAAGGGCCGTCAGGATACCGGTTGCGCCGAAGCGCTGCACGTTCACCACCAGGTCGTACTGCTCAGCCCTGATCTGCTTCAGTAGCTTCATCAGGCTCTTGTACTTGCCCTCCTGCTTGTTCCAAACCATGACCTGGTGTAGCAGGGGGTGGTCTTTCAGCAATCCCTCATTGCCCTTTCGCAGCAGGAAATCCAGTTGGGCCTCGGGGTAAAAAGCATGCAGTTTTTCTACCAGTGCTGTGGCCAGTACTACATCCCCTAAAAAGGCCGTTTGTATGATCAGTATTTTCTTCATGCTGCGCTTGCTACCTAGGGTAACTCAAAAAACGAGTTGCCGGAAAGCCACTGGGGGTTACAGGTGATTATCGAGCTTTTTTAGAGCTAATCAGCAAGATAAAATTGTTTACGCAATAGCCCAAAGCCCAGCCCCATTTTACACTCAGCCAAAAGTCGCTTTAACATAATAGTTACCCAAACTTTGTAAATTGTCGATTACTGTTTTGATATTTGTGTGAGCCGGTAACGGGTTTGCATCTGGCTAAAGGCCGGTGGCGCAAACAACTGCGCGTCAGGCTTCCTGGGCATTTTACCTAATTCGCATTCGTCTTAAACTTGGCCTTAACAGCAGCAAAGCACATGTTTGCGCTGTAGCGCCCTGCCAAATTACCTTTATGAAAAGATTTTTTTACTTGATCAGCCTTTGCAGTACCGTGGTTCTCATGTCGGGTTGCGTATCGGCGTACATGCCCAATGTCCCTAACGTACCGATGTTCACCCAGCGGGGGGAGCTGAGTGCTGCTGGCCATATTACGCCCAAAGGCAACATCACATTTAACACGGCCTACGCTGTATCAGACCATTTTGGCGTGTTGGTAAACGGCTCTATGCTGAACCGCGAGCGCAAGAAAGAGGATTTCCAACATAACCTGCTGGAGGCTGGCGGCGGCTACTTCACCACTTTTGGGCCAAACAACAACCGCATCCTGGAGGTATACGGCGGCTTCGGAGGAGGCAGCAGCGACCGTACCAAAAAATCCGAGAACGAGAAGGGCGTGATGACGTCCGAGCGCCGTGAAACCAGCTTTAACAAGTACTTTACACAAGTAAACTTCAGCTCGAAGCGAAGAAAATCCTTGCACCTGTTTGGCAAGGAATTCCCACTGAATTACGGCACGGCCCTGCGCGCCAGCTACGTGACCATGGACGAGCACCTGCTCAACGGGGTGCCACAAGAAAAAGAGGACAACATCTTCCTGGAGCCGATCTTTTACACGCGCCTTACCCTAAACCCCTCGGTGCAGCTGCAGTATACCAGCGGCTCAAACTTCGGGCTCAAAAACCGCGATGTCCTGACCGCCGGGTATGCCGTGTTCTCCCTTGGCCTTGTGATCAATGTAGGGGGCAAAAACAGCAAGCTCTCTCTCCCTGGCAAGAAGTAGGCGAATGACTTGCAACCCTTTTGGCCTGGCAGGGGTCAGTTAAACAGGAACCAACAGCCCCCTTGCCATGACACGCGCCTTATACATTGCTACACTCTTCTGCCTTTTATTGCTGGCCACTGCCTGCGAGAGAGCCGAGGCGCTACGCGCCGTACCGCTGCCCGACCTGATCGGCACCTGGGAACTGAGAAGCAGCTTCGGTGGCTGGAGCGGCCTGAGAACCTATCAAGCAGGTAATGGCAATATCATTTCCTTCACAGCCGACACCTATACCCGCTTTGACAACGGGGTAAGGGAAACAGGCAGGTATAAGCTGGTCGAGGACACTTCCATCCTGACAGACCAGCCCATTACCCGCATCATCTTCTATGAGGGCAATAAGGCGGCCTCCGGGGATGATCCGTTTGGTTCCCTTTCCGTGCACGTAGACGCCGACACGCTTACCATTGCCATGGATGTATATGACGGCAATTCCTTCTACTACCAACGGATAGGCACCATGGGCGCTGACCGCTAGCAGCCGTCATGTAAAATAATTAAGCCAGGCACCTACCCTGCTTTCTGCTTGCCAAAGATGCCATCCCCCGTCAAGCCTAAGGCGGATAGCTTTTAACTGAGCGCGCTTTCCCGTACCTTTGCAGGCTAATTTTAGATTGAATGCCTGATTATCATATCCATACCTTACCCAACGGAATCCGCATTGTTCACAAGCAGGTGCAGCATACCAAGATAGCCCACAGCGGCTTTATCATGGACATTGGCAGCCGCGACGAGTTGGCGGACCAAACCGGGATTGCCCATTTCTGGGAGCACATGGCCTTTAAGGGAACCGAGAAACGCAAGTCGTTCCATATCCTGAACAGGCTCGAATCGGTGGGGGGCGAGCTGAACGCCTATACCACCAAAGAGAAAATCTGCTTCTACTCCTCTGTGCTTGACAAGCATTTTGATAAGTCTTTTGAGCTGCTGACCGACATCACCTTCCGGTCGGTGTTTCCGGAGCGCGAGATTGAGAAAGAGCGCGGCGTGATTCTCGAAGAGATGGCCATGTACCTCGACACGCCCGAGGACGCCATTGTAGATGAGTTTGATGCCGTGGTCTACGAAAACCACCCGCTGGGCAACAACATCCTGGGCACCAGGGAAAGCGTGTCCGGCTTCCAAAAGCAGGATTTCCTCAGCTTCATCGACCGCAACCTGAGCACCGACGCGCTTATTTTCTGCTCTGTCAGCAACCTGCCTTTTGAGAAAGTGCTGAAGCTGGCCGAAAAATACCTGGGCGGTATCCCCGAGATCAAAAAGCAGCGCGAGCGGGTGCCTTTTTCCGATTATGCGCCAAAGTCGATCACGATGGAGAAGCCGATCTCGCAGGCCCACTGCGTGATTGGCGCGCCGGCCTATGCCCTCACCGACGACCGCCGTATCCCTTATTTCCTGCTCGTGAACCTGCTGGGCGGCCCCGGCATGAACTCGCGCCTGAACCTGGCGGTGCGCGAGAAGCATGGCCTAGTATATACCATCGATGCCAACTATGCGACTTACGTGGACACAGGCTTGCTCACGATCTATTTCGGCACCGAGAAAAAGCAACTCAAGCGTACCACATCGCTGGTGCTGAAGGAGCTGAAGAAGCTGCGCGAGAAACCGCTTGGATCGCTGCAACTGCATACTGCTAAAGAGCAACTGATGGGTCAGCTAGCCATGGCCGAGGAAAGCAACATGGGCCTGATGATGATGCTCGGAAAAAGCATCCTGGACCAGGGCAAGGTAGAGTCGCTGAATGAGATCTTCGACAAGATCAAAAGCATCAAATCCGGCGACCTGGTGGATATTGCCAACGACGTGCTGCGCGAAGACCAGCTCAGTTTCCTGAATTACGTGCCGAGTTAATGGCTGATTGCTACATTGTTTAATTGTTGTTTTTCAATCATTTAGTCACAGCCATTTAACAATTTAACCATTCAACAATCAAATATGGAGTTCATAGACGAAGACCTGCTCCGATACTCCGAGGACCATACCTCCCCTGAAAGCGATCTGCTGCACAAGATTAACCGCCAGACGCACCTGAGCGTGCTGAAACCGCGCATGCTCTCGGGGCACCAGCAGGGGCGCCTGTTGTCGATGTTCTCGAAGATGATACAGCCCCGGCAGATACTGGAGATTGGCACCTATACCGGTTACTCGGCACTATGTATGGCAGAGGGTATGCACCCCGAGGGCACGCTGCACACCGTGGACAAGAACGAGGAACTGGAGGAACGCGTGCGCGGCTACTTCAATGCCTCGCCCTGGGGCAAACAGTTGAAGCTATACGTGGGGAATGCCATGGAAATCGTGCCGACCATCGACGCGGAATTTGACCTCGTGTTTATAGATGCCGACAAGATCAACTATACCCATTATTATGATATGGTGATCGATAAAGTGCGACCGGGGGGGTATATCATTGCCGACAATGTACTCTGGAGCGGAAAGGTGCTGGAGAAATACCGCAAGAAGCTCGACGAGGATACCAAGGCCGTGATAGACTTTAACCAGAAGGTGCACGACGACCCGCGCGTGGAGAATATCCTGCTCCCGGTACGTGACGGCCTCCTGGTTGCCCGAAAGATATAACTGATTATTGTTTCAACACTAAAAGGGGGAAGCTTAACCGGGTTCCCTTTTTTATTTTTTGCCACCAGCAAGCGCTACCACCTGGCATGAATACCTAAGCCGCTACCATCCTGATACTTAGCTTAAAAAGCCTGCGATTGTTTGCTGCAGTGCCTAAAATTGGTGGAAATTAGAAGCGAAGAACTTAGCGAAGCGTTTTAAATTCCGAGGCAAATTGCGTTATTTTTGCAAGACTACTAGTACCTTTCAAACATATTAGCGCATAGCTATTTAAGTAGCCACAACTCAACAGAAAGTAGAACATCCCTAAACAACGATTAGCCAAATACCAAGTACCAAGCCATGAGAAAATCATTCAGCAGCCTTCTTGTTCTGTTGCTTTTGCCCCTGCTGGCACTGGCACAGTTCGTTACCGTTCCCCGCAACGTATACTTCGCCGACCTGCACCTGACGCTTTCGAGCGGTGCCCAGGAAGAAATCCAGAAGAAGGTGGATGCCCTGCACCGCAACCAGACTTACTTTAAGTTAAAAGTGGATTTGGCCGATGCCTATTTTCCGATTATTGAGCGCGTATTTAAAGAGGAAGGCGTGCCGGACGATTACAAGTACCTGGCACTGCAGGAAAGCGGCCTGATCGGCGATGCCGTGTCTACCTCTAATGCGGTGGGCTATTGGCAGTTCAAGCGTGAGGCTGCCTCTGACTTTAACCTGCGCATGGACAACAAAGTAGACGAGCGCCGCCACATCATTGAGGCAAGTCGCGGGGCTGCTAAATATTTCCTGCGAAGCAACAAGTACTACAACAACTGGCTCAACTCGCTGCTGTCTTACTACCAGGGCTATTCCGGTGCCAAGCCTTATACCCAGCCTGCTGACAACGGTGCCCGCAAAATGGACATCACTGAGAGGTCGCACCCTTACATTCTGACTTTCCTGGCCCACAAAGTCGCTTACGACACGTTTGTAGGCAAAAGCAACCCGCCAGCCCTATCGTTGCGTGAGATGCGCGGCACCCCTGGCCAGAGTCTGGCAGATATTGCCATGTCAACCAAAACCGATTACATCGAACTGGAAAAGTATAACAAATGGCTGTTGGGCGGCTCCATTCCATCCGACAAAGACTATTACGTGATGGTACCGGTGCGCAACGGCAGTGATGCCGGCTTGCTGGCCTCTAAGGATACCACACCTGCCGCTGCCCGTCGTGGCCTGAGCTCTATCATCCGGTTAGAGCAGAATAGCCTGAGCACGATTACAGCCCAACCAGGCGAAACGAAAGAGCAGCTGGCCCGAAAAGCGAACCTGCCTACGCGCAAGTTCCTGCGCTATAACGACATGCAGAGCTTCGATAACATCGTAGCGGGACAGACTTATTATACCGAGCCAAAGCGCTTTAATGCCGATGTAGAATACCACGTGGTACAACACGGTGAAACCATGCAGCAGATTTCGCAGCGCTATGGCATCCGGCTGAGTTACCTGCTGTTTAAAAACCGCATGAGCCGTTCGGAGGTGCCATCCCCTGGCCGTGTGCTGTGGCTGCAGCACCGCCGCCCGTCCAGCGTTCCGGTGGAGGTGCGCGACCTGAAGCAGCAAAAAACTGTTGCTGTGGCTAGCCATAACACCCCTACGCAGGAAAAGCGGCCGGCCACTGTAGCCA
Source organism: Pontibacter sp. CAU 1760 (assembly GCF_054482735.1). NCBI lineage: Bacteria > Pseudomonadati > Bacteroidota > Cytophagia > Cytophagales > Hymenobacteraceae > Pontibacter > Pontibacter sp. CAU 1760. The sequence goes on along the minus strand of NZ_JBTLRL010000014.1, from coordinate 31,613 downwards.
AGGCCACAGCAGTTAGCCACCAGGACGCGCCAGCGAAAAAAGACAATATCTTCAGAAGATTTATAGACAGCTTCAAACGATTTAAGAAGGACAAGCCGGAAGAGCAGGAGGAGGAAAACTGGATAAAGCCTGCAACAGCCTCCGCCGAAGCAGCACCTGCTCCGGCTACTGACGAGGATGGCTTTATCGACCCGATGACGACTGACACGGCCGAAGCCGTGACAGCGGAGGCAAAGCAGAAAGACCAAGCTGCATCTCAGCCGAAAAAGGTAATCTTATACCCAACCACAAAGCCCGAGGCAACTGCGGCCAAAACTACTCCTGCCGCACAGCCGCAGCCTACGGAGCAGCAGTCTAAAACAGAAAAGGCTACTTTCCCGGCCTCTACTCCCATGGCTACGCCAGCGCCGGAGGAAGATTGGAACAACAGTGCGGATGACCAGGACGACACGGCCACAGACGAGGTGATGGATGTTTTTGTGGAGCCAGCCTCGAAACCAGCGCCAAAAGCCAAGCCGGTGGCAGCACCAGCCAAACAGACATCAACCGCTGCTACCCCTGCGCCAACCAAGCATACCGTACGCCAGGGCGAAACACTTTACAGCATCTCCAGGATGTATGCCGTGACGATCAACGACATCACCAACTGGAACAACATGGGAGACAGCCCGCTGAAGATTGGGCAGGAACTCTATATTGCCGAACCGCTTACCGAACCGGCAACAGCAGCGTCCGCGACAAAAAGCGCAGCTGTGTCCAGCCCATACCATACCGTAACCACCGGTGAAACGCTCTACCAGATCTCAAAACGGTACGGCGTAACACCGGGGCAATTACAAAACTGGAATAACCTGGCAGATAACAGCATCCGGTTAGGCCAGGAACTGCGCGTACAGGCGCCTACAAGCCGTGCCGCTGAGTCAGTTGAAACGAATGCCACAACAGAAGTAAGCAACGCCCCGGCAAACGGTTACCACACGGTGGCCAGTGGCGAGAGCATGTACCAGATTTCCCGCAAGTACGGTGTCACGATCAAAGACATCATGGAGTGGAACAACAAATCAGATTTCTCGGTGAGCATTGGAGAGAAGCTGCAAATCAAAAAGAAATAGCTCTCAGCAAATGTTGCCCATGAAAAAGGCCCGCCACGTAGCGGGCCTTTTTCATGGGCTAAAGCCGATCATTCTCGTGCGAACAGGCTGCGACCCAATGTTGTAAACTTAAGGCGTAGCTGTCATTCCGAGCCTTTGCGAGGAATCTGAAAAATCACATGACCATAAAAAATCCCAGATCTCTCCTTTCGTCGAGATGACAGATTGGATAAAGCTATTTCGTAAGCTGACGGCATTGGGTCGCGACCTGCCCCTTTTACCGCCTTTCCTTCGGGGCTGCGCTTAGGTTGGAGGCTGTCTGCAGGCCTGTTGCAATTTCCGGCACAATGCCCAGGCGCTCGTAGATGGGCTGCACCATGCGCCGCAGCTTCGGGCGGTTTACGGCAAAGGGCACAATGCTAACGGCGCACAGCAATCCACAGCCTGCCAATGTATAGGCCACCCCAATGTGCTCGGCCACGGCCCCTGCCAGCATACTCCCCACCGGAGCCATACCCATAAAAGCCGTTGCATAAAGGCTCATCACACGGCCACGCTTGTCGTCGTCCACGATGGTTTGGAGCAGTGTGTTGCAGGAGGCCATCGTCACGATCATACCAAAGCCACTGATGAGCATCATCGCCATCGAGAGCAAAAACACCTCCGAGAAGGAGAAGGCCATCAGCGCGAAGCCAAACAGCAGCATGGTATAAATAATCACTTTGCCCAAGCCCTCCACAGACTTGCGCTGCGCCAGAAACAAGGCCCCACCCAGGGCCCCAAAGCCCGAGGCTCCCATCAGATAACCAAGCGTATTGGCCCCACCGTGCAGGATATCCCGGGCAAACACCGGCAGCAGCACCGTAAAAGGCATTCCGAATAAACTCAGCAAGGCCACAATTACGATCAGCGCCCGGATTGGCGGGAACCCGAAGGCATACCGGAAACCATCTTTCAATGACTCCCATACCTTGCGCTGCTGCTGCACTTGCTCAAAAGGCTTCAACTGCATCAGCAGCAAAGACCCCAGCACCGCCAGATAACTAACCGCGTTGATCAGGATGCATACTCCCTCGCCTACTGCCGCAATCAACAGCCCGGCAATGGGCGGGCCGGCCAGCCGGGCCATGTTAAACATGGAGGAGTTCAGCGCGATGGCATTGCTCATGTCCTCGCGCTTCTCCACCAATTCCACCACAAAGGCCTGCCGGGTGGCGATGTCGAACCCGTTGATGGTGCCAAGGATGGCGCTCAGGGCCAGTACGTGCCATATCTCGATGGTATCGGTCAGCACCAAGGCGGCCAGCGTAAAAGCCTGCACCATCGAAAGCGTTTGGGTGAGCAGCAGCACCTTGTGGCGGTTGAACTTATCGGCCAGCACCCCGGCAAAGGGACCGAGCAGAAAAGAAGGGATCTGGCTGGAAAACGTAACGGCGCCGAGCAGGAACACAGAATCGGTGAGGCGGTATACCAGCCAGCTTAACGCTACCTGCTGCATCCAAGTGCCGATCAAGGAGATTCCCTGCCCTACAAAGAACAACTTGTAGTTGCGCGAGCGCAATGCCCTGAACATGTCTCCCAATCTGCTTACTGCTGCCATAGTTTCATTCGCTCCTGCCCTGTGCTGGCCTTGTCTATACGTGTGGGTGGTTTTAGTATGATGGATTTTTATGGAAAGCACAAAAGACAACTACAGGCGCCACGGGAAGGCTTTCCTTGCCTGGCACTTATTTCTGTCCTCGCCGAGACTATTGTGCCAGCTATTTTGTTACAGCTAAGGCCGCATAAGGTTTGGGAGGTGGGCCGTTTTTCCGTAATTTTAACATCCCATTAATGGCTTGTGCCAAGCTGAATTAAAAATTAGAAATTAAAAATTATGAGGGTGAGGCTTAGCTGTTTTTGCTTTGTTGATCGTCATAGTTTGCCTCTAAAATTCTTCGGTTTGGATATAGTTGGAACTACTTATTCTAGCTTTAAAGCCATTTCTAATTCATAATTTTTAATTTCTAATTCCTAGAGATTTGCCCGTTTTTTCGCATTTACATACCCATACCCAGTACTCGCTGCTCGACGGCCAGGCCAGCATCAGCGCGCTCATGAAAAAGGCGCAGGCCGATGGCATGCCCGCCGTAGCCATGACCGACCACGGCAACATGTTCGCCGCCTTCAACTTTGTGGCCGAGGCCAACAAGTATAACGTGAAACCGATCGTGGGCTGCGAGTTTTACCTCGTGAAGGACCGCCACCTGAAAACCTTCAGCAAGGAGGTAAAGGATGTGCGCCACCACCAGCTGCTGCTCGCCAAAGACCAGGAGGGCTATCAGAACCTGGCCAAGCTTTGCTCGCTTTCTTACATTGAGGGCGTATACAGCAAGTGGCCCCGTATTGACAAGGAACTGCTGCTGAAGTATAGTAAAGGCCTGATTGCCACCAGCTGCTGTATTGGTGCCGAGGTGCCACAGGCCATCCTCTGGAAAAGCGAGGAAGAAGCCGAGGAGATCTTTAAGTGGTGGCTCGATGTGTTCGGTGAGGATTACTACATCGAGATTCAGCGCCACGGCCTGATGAACATCGACGGTACCGGCAAAAGCCAGGAAGACATTAACCAGGTATTGCTGAAGTGGGCGCAGAAGTATAACGTGAAAGTGATCTGCACCAACGACTCGCACTATGTGGACCAGGACGACTGGAACGCGCACGATATTCTGCTTTGCGTAAACACCGGCGAGGACCAAAGCACACCGGTGGGTGACTTCCAGACGAAGTATTACCGCTTCCTGTCGGATGACCAGAAGGTGATCTATGACACGGTGGAGAATGTGCGCAACAAGTATGGCAACCAATCCAGTGTGCGCCAGATGCTGAACCGTATTGATGAGGCGGGGCCGAAAACGCGCTTCGGCTTCCCCAACGACCAGTTCTATTTCAAGACGCAGGCCGAGATGAACGAGCTGTTCAAGGACGTGCCGCAGGCGGTGGACAACACCAATGAGATCGTGGACAAGATCACGCCGCCCAAACTCAAGCGCGACATCCTGCTGCCCAACTTCCCGATTCCTGCGGAGCACGCCGGGCCGGATGCCTTCCTGCGCCACCTAACCTATGTGGGTGCCAAGAAACGCTATACCGACATTACCCCAGAAATTGAAGAGCGCCTGGATTATGAGCTGCGCATTGTGGAGACGATGGGCTTTGCCGGTTACTTCCTGATTGTACAGGATTTCATCAACCGTGGTCGCGACATGGGCGTGTTTGTGGGGCCGGGCCGGGGTTCGGCTGCCGGTTCGGCAGTGGCTTACTGCATCGGTATCACCAACATCGACCCGATCAAGTATAACCTGCTCTTCGAGCGATTCCTGAACCCGGAGCGTGTATCGATGCCCGATATTGATATTGACTTCGACGACGTGAACCGCCAGCGCGTGATCGATTACGTGGTGGAGAAGTATGGCAAAACGCAGGTGGCCCAGATCATCACCTTCGGTACCATGGCGGCTAAATCGTCCATCAAAGACGTAGCGCGTTCTACCTCCCTGCCGCTTGCCGAAGCCAACGAACTGGCCAAGATGGTACCGGATACGCCGGGCACTACGCTGGCCAAGGCCTTCATGGAGAACCTGGACCTGGCTGCTATCCGTGAGGGCAATGATCACCGCGCCGCTGTACTAAAGCTGGCCGAAAAGCTGGAAGGCTCGGTTCGTAACACTGGTATACATGCGGCAGGCGTGATCATCGCCCCAGATGATATCACCAATTATATCCCTGTTTCGACCTCCAAAGACGCTGACCTGCTGGTGACCCAGTTCGACGGGAAGGTGATTGAGAGCGCGGGCATGCTGAAGATGGACTTTTTGGGCCTGAAAACCCTGACCATCATCAAGGATGCCATGGAGCTCATCAAAAAGAACCACGGCGTTGAGATCGACATCGACAACATCCCGATAGACGACGAGAAAACCTACCAGCTCTACCAGCGCGGCGACACCATCGGTACGTTCCAGTTCGAGTCGGAGGGTATGCGCATGTACCTCAAGGACCTGCAGCCCACCAACATTGAAGACTTGATCGCGATGAACGCCCTCTACCGTCCGGGCCCGATGCAGTTCATCCCGAACTTCATTAACCGGAAACATGGGCGCGAGGAGGTAGAGTACCCGCATGAGTTGCTGGAGCCGATCCTGAATTACTCGTACGGGATCATGGTATACCAGGAGCAAATTATGCAGACGGCCCAGATCCTGGCTGGTTACTCGCTGGGTGGTGCCGACTTGCTGCGCCGCGCCATGGGTAAGAAGGACATGAAGAAGATGGCCGAGGAGCGTGAGAAATTCATTGCCGGAGCCGCCGAAATCCATAAAATCCCCGCCAAGAAAGCCTCTGAGGTGTTCGACGTGATGGAGAAGTTTGCCCAGTACGGCTTTAACCGCTCCCACTCTGCCGCTTACTCGGTGGTGGCGTACCAGACCGGTTACCTGAAGGCGCACTACCCTGCCGAGTATATGGCCGCGGTGCTCACCAACAACATGAACGACATCAAGAAGGTGACGTTCTTTATTGAGGAGGCGCGCAAGCAAGGCGTGCAGGTGCTCGGCCCCGATGTGAACGAATCCTTGCTGAAGTTCAATGTGAACGAGGAAGGCAACATCCGCTTTGGCCTGGCGGCGATCAAAGGCACCGGCGAATCGGCGGTAGATGCGATTATCTCCGAAAGAGAGGCGAACGGCCCTTACCAGGATATCTTCGACTTTGCCAAGCGCGTGAACCTGCGTGCCGTGAACAAGAAGACTTTTGAAAGTATGGCGCTGGCCGGCTGCTTCGACTCGTGGGAGCTATACCACCGCGCTCAGCTGATTGAGGTGCCCGAAGGCGAGACCATGCCGTTGCTGGAAAAGGCCGTGCGCTTTGGCAACAACTACCAGGCAGAGCAGCAGGCCGCGCAGCAATCGTTGTTTGGAGGCGGAGCCGCTGTGGCAGCACCAATGCCAAAGATACCGGAAGTACCCGTTTGGACGCAGGCTGAGATGCTTCGCCGCGAAAAGGAAGTGGTTGGTTTCTATATGTCGGGCCATCCGCTCGATCAGTTTAAGCTGGAGATTGACTCCTACTGCACCTGCTCCCTCGACCGCATTGAGGAATACAAGAACCGTGATGTGAACGTGGCGGGTATGGTGACGGACATCGTGATTCGCACCGCTAAGAACGGGAACCCGTTTGCGCTGTTCACCATCGAGGATTACGACACCTCGATGCAGATGGCTTTGTTTGGGGAAGATTACGTGAAGTTCTCGCCTTATCTTAAGATGGGTTTATACTTATTTATCCGAGGCAAAGTGCAGCTGCGCTACAAAACTGAAGACCAGTGGGAGCTGAAGCCGCAGAACATCCAACTTCTGGGTGATGTACTGGACAAGATGGCGCAGGGCGTGCAACTCAACATCAACCTGCAGCACTTCACGCCGAACCTGGCCGAGGCACTGGAAGGGGCCATTGTTGCCAGCCCGGGCCAGAAGCGCCTGGAGATTACGCTGCACGTACCGGAGGAGAAACTGGCTTTGCCTACGTATTCCCGCAAGTACCGCATCGACCCGAAAGTATTCCTGCCCACTATCAAGGACCTGGGACTAGGCGAGTGCAAATTGCTGTAACCCATTATATTTCAGGCAAGTACCTGTCATAAAGAAAAAAAAGAGGTATGCTGCTCCGGTGGTATACCTCTTTTTTTATACCTCTTACCAGATACTTCGGAAAGGAGCCTCCTCCCCTTGTTTGGCTGCGTACAAAATACAATCTTACAACCATAAAATACCAAAACTATGGCAAATGCACTTTCGATGGCTGTTCCGATTCAGGAGGGCAAACTTGCGCAGTGGAAACAGTTTATGCAGGACCTGAACGGAAAGTATAGAGACGCTTACAGGGAATCCAGGCAGAAACTCAACATCAGGGAACGGGTGTTCCTGCAGCAACTGCCGCAAGGGGATTTCGTGGTCTTAACACTGACCGGTGAGAACCCCAAAGAGGCTTTCCAGCATTTTGGGGATGGCAATGACGAATTTTCCCGCTGGTTCCAGCACCAGGTAAAAGATGTACATGGCATGGACCTGAGCAACCCTCCGCAAGAGGGCATGCCTGTGCTATATGGCGACACGGAGGACAAACAAACGTTGGAGGCCAGTTAGATTCTTTACCAGCCTCTGTTATGAAACGGGAGGGCACAAAAAAGGAGGGCAGCCTCAAAAAGACTGCCCTCCCCAACATAAAACTATCGAAAAATTATTTTTGGTCGAGGTAGATCGAAGAAGCCCCTGCTACCATGCTTGAATAACCTGGCGCTGGGTTTCCGTTAGCCATTGGCATGGCAAAGATAAGTACCTTGCCTCCGCCATTGGCTCTTTCGGCTACATAGAGGTGACCGGTCTTGTCGTCATACGCGACATCCACCGGGTTACCCAGCATCGTGTTGCTGCCCTCAATTCTTACCTGAGAACCTGCGCCAATTGTGCCGCCATTGGCTGTGCTGTTAAACACCGTCATAAAGTTTGAGATAACAACTAAAGCCCCGTCGGTAGCCACAGCACCATCCCCTACATCCGTCAGCACCATTTTATCCGTTTTTTTAGAATACGTGAGGCCATGCGTGCGGACAATGCCTGCCACGGTCACACGCTTGGTTGGCTGAATCATGCCGTTGCTGTTTGAGAAGAAGTTGTCAAAAGACACGAGGTCGCTGGAGTTATCCACTACCGCATACAAGGTATTTCCTTCGGCATGGATGCCCCACAGGTTAAAGCCTACATCGTAAGTGTTTCTAAGACGCACGCCGCTTGGTGTGCGCTCATACACAAAAAGGCGGTTCTGGTTTTGGTTCAGAGCCGGGTCAGCATCCTGCACCACCACAAGCATGTTGCCGCTAACGGCTATCTCACGCGCATTTGTAAAATCCGGGTTGCTGGTGGTCTTGATCTCCAGCATATCGCTGTTCTTCTTTTTCTGGTATACCTCTACCCGGTTGGTTGTGCGCGATGCCAGGATAAGCTCTTTCCGCTCCCGGTTGTAGTAAATGCCGTCCGCATCCTTCGAGGCGATGCTCTTTTGCTTCATCTTGAAATCATGCATCCCGGTTGGCTCAATCATCGTAACCATGCCGCTTGTGTTACTGCTTACATAAGCTGTTTTCTCGTTCTCCTTCGGAAGTTGGAAGTTGAAGTCATCTTCCGGGTCGCAGGATGAAAAAGTGAGCAAGGCAGCGGCAAACACAGCGCTGTAAGTAAATAAGTTTTTCATAGTGTAATCTTTTAAAGTGGATATCTACATACGTTTTGAGTTAAGAGCCCAGATTTAACAGCGACACGATTAAAGCCACTGTTCACCCTACTCCCTTCAGGATTTACCCATTACTTTTGTATACCTTCTGCTCTTATCTGTGTCGTATTGCACAATCAGTCAGAACCGGGGAAATGCTTGTTTGGCCGGAAGCATTTGCTTTCAAAACTTTTATTCACAACATTTGTTGCTACAACTAATAAGGTATCCCTGAAGCCGAATCAACGTAAGTAATTATTGTATTTTATCCGGTAAAGGATGAAAGTAACAAGACAGCTTGTCAGGTGGGCTCAGTTTGGGTAGATATTTGACGAACTTATAATTGTTACTATATTTAAAATCAGAATTTAATTCAAAAAAGTTAAAGTTATGGCTAACAAAGCAATAGAGATCACAGACGCGAATTTTGACGAGATCATCAATTCAGATAAACCAGTATTGGTAGACTTTTGGGCAGAGTGGTGCGGACCGTGCCGCATGGTAGGCCCAATTGTAGAGGAGTTGGCTGGCGAGTACGAAGGCAAAGCCGTGATCGGTAAAGTAGACGTAGACGCAAACCCGCAGACTTCTGCTAAATTCGGTATCCGCAGCATCCCCACCCTGCTCGTGTTCAAGAACGGCGAAGTGGTAGACAAGCAAGTTGGTGCTGTTCCGAAGAACGTACTTTCCCAGAAATTAGACTCTCAGATGGCGTAAGCTTCTGAAATTATGATTCACAAAACGGCCACTCCTGCAGCAGCGGGAGTGGCCGTTTTATTTGCATCACTTTTCGTCTGATGATTCTTTTAGAATGATGCTGATATCCCCGCTCCGCTCTAAATAAGCCTTCTCCACCTGGCTCAGCTCTGTAACCGCACCTGTGCTTCGGGCCGCCTCTAACAGGTCGTTCTCCGTAATGCTGGTGTCGCGCAAAGCATCCCGCTGCATCACCCCATTTTCTATCAGTACCCGGGGGCGTCCCTTAATCACATCACCCAAGCCGAAATTAGTACGGTATGCGAGCATGGCCAGCCCTTTGTGCAATAACACTAGTGTTAAAGCCGCCGCGATGGTTGGCCAAAAAGGCGCATTGCCCGTGATAGCCCTGCTGAGCACAGAGCCATATATAATACCGAGGATAATATCAAAGGCCGTGTTTTTGCCAAAGATGCGGTGGCTCCCGATCCGAATGATCAGCAGCGCTGCAAAAAACACACCTACCGCCCTAAACGACATCTGCCACCAGGTCAGGGATTGGTCCTCGATGCCGAAAAGATAATTGAATGTTTCCTGTACTTCTAGCATATTCCCCAAACGCAACCGCTTTTGGCAGGGTTATACCACGTTAGCTTCCTTCGCTACAATTGCTCAGGTGCTGCGTTAGTTGGCCCAGCAGGGTGTACTGGTGCTCCAGGTCCTGCACCTGCTGCGTGAGCCTGGCGTTATACTCCTGCACCTGGGGTAGCCGTGTTGCGTCTAAGGCCTGCTTATTTAGCTGGTCCAGCGCCTGGATGCTCTTCTCAAACTCCCTGACTCTTTCACGCAGGCGGGCGGTATACACGTCTGCTGTCTCTGTGCTAGCAGCGGTTACGGACTCCAGGTTTCCGGCAATGCACTGTCGCCGCCCCAGGCTTTTGAACACGGCTTGTTCGGCGGACAGGTTCAGGGATTGCCTCAAGCGTAGGGCCTGTTGCAGCTTGTAACTTTCGTACCGCTTGTTGTAGGCGGTGGCTGCCTCACGTACCTTTTCGCGGCACGACTGGCATTTGCTGGCGGCGGCTTTGTCGAGCAGGGCGTTCCGTTTGGGCAGGGTTTCGTACGTGGCATCTGCGGCACTCAGCTGCGACACTTCTGCGGCAAACACCTCGCTGTACTGCAACTCCTCCAGTTTGCTGATTAGCCGCAGGATAGCCTCGCCTTCCATAGAGGCAGACAAGAATTCCGGCCTGGGCAATTCCACCGCGTACAGCCTGGCAAGCGCCGCCTCGCGTTTAGCAGGCGTGTCCCACTCTTTCGGGTCGTTTTCGAGCGTCCGGAGGGTGTTCACCAGCAACTTGCCATTTTTCAGGTTGTGGTCCGCCTCCAGGTATAGGTTCGCGTTGTTGAGGATGGCTTCATACTCTGCCCGAAACACTTTCTGGTATATGCGATTCTCCTTGAAGGCCGCCTCCCGGGTATCGAAGGTGCCCTGCAGGCGCTTATACTCCTGTACGATCCCGAACAGGTTTTTGGCGTTCGATTCCGGGCTGTTGTTACGGTAGTTCAGGCGATAGCTGTTCAGGCTCAGCTTCATCTCCGCGAATATTTTCAGGAACTCGATGTATAGCTTCTCCTGCCGGTAAGCCTCCTCGTTCAGAAACTTGTTATCATAAGCGAGCTGCACTTTCTGGCGGCGCTTCTCAATCAGCTCCGAGTTCACCTCATCTCCCGTCAGCACATCCATTTTATACAGCGACTTAAAGTTCGCCACCACCATCACCGGGTAATCCTGGTAGGCGATCAATTCCTCCATCACTTTCCAGTCCAGCTTGTTCGGGTTTTTCTTCAGGTAGTCGGTCAGTTTCGCGGCTTTCAGGCTTACGGCTTTCACATCGCTGGGCACAAAGGCATACACCCGCACCGAATGCAGGCGGGTATCGAAGTTCTGCCCCTCGTATAGCCGAATGGTGGAACTGAACTTGTACTCTTTGCGGGCATTGCGGGCATTCAGCAAACTCCCGAACTCCCCCACCAACGACAGCACCGCCCCGGACGGTGTGGTGAGCCGCGAGATGTTGAGCAGTTGGTTTGCCACCAGATTAAACACCTGGTCACCCTCATTGTTGGCAATGGCTTTCGCCTTGATCACGGCATCGATGCTGGAGCTGGCTGCGCTCAAAGGCATTTTGTCAATAATCCTGACTACCTCTACCTGGTCGCTCACCTGCGTTTTATACTCCTTGCCATCGTCCGTTACCTGGAAGTTATAGAGCGGGTAGACGATCTCGTCGCTGCCGAAAAGCTTCAGGTTTTTGAGCTGCGCCGTGATGAACAGCGACTCCACCCCAGTGCTGTAGTTTTTCTTGGGCTTGCGCACTCCTTTCTCCAACTCGTTCAGCACCCGCGTAAAGCGCTTGCCATTTAACAGGTACAAATCTGTGGAAAGGTACTGCCACTCATCCGAGAAATCCTCCTCGTTATTGTAGCTATACCCTAACCGGGTTTCGACGGTTTGCTGTGCAGATACCTGTTGCGCAAACGCTACTAACAAGAAAAACAAAAACACTTTTCTCATATAAAGTTTAATTATAAGACGCTCTTTTAAAAGAATAAAGGGTTGGCACCACTTAACGCCGAAAATGTAGTATAAGTGCATGATACTTGCTATATCTTAACTAAATATCCTGTATATAAACCATGCAATTTCCTATCCTCTTATTAGCGTTTCTGGCCATAGGTTCCGCGAACATTTCAACGGCTTCTGCCCAACAGAAAGCTTTGGCCGCGTCTCATTCCCATACCAGTTCGCGCCTGACCGAAAGCCAGAAAGTACAAGAACTGATCACTTATGTGCGCAGCATGAAGGATGCCACCTTTATCCGGAACGGCAGCAAGCACAGCTGCAAAGAGGCAGCGGACCACCTGCAGGCGAAATGGGAAAAGCACAAGGCCGATGTAAAGACTGCCCGGGGTTTTATTGATGAGCTGGCATCTAAATCCGGGATGAGCGGCAAGGATTACCTTATTCAGTATGCCGATGGCCGCACCGAAACCTCTGCCTCGGTACTAAACAAAAAATTGAAGCAACTGGAAAAGTAACCATAGGTATACCTTCCGGCTGTTTTGTAAAAATATTGTGCAACCGAAAAAACAGGAACGATGCTACAGCTGATAGAACATGACTCCCCAGACCTGATCGCGCTGCGGGTAAGCGGGCATTTGGATGCCGATGACTACACCATCCTGCGTCCGCTGTTTAAGGAACGGGTGGAGCATTTTAATAAAATACGGGTATATGCCGAGATGCTGGACCTGGAGAAGATAACGCCTCAGGCCATCTGGGAAGATCTTAAAATTGATATCGCTTACGCCAACAAAATAAGCAAGGCAGCTATTGTGGGCGACCGTAAATGGGAAGAATGGCTGGTAAAAATATCGAGGCCGTTTGTCAGTGGCGAGATGCAGTACTTCGACTTTCAACAGCGCGATGCCGCCTGGTCCTGGATCACGCAAAGCGATTCCTGAACCTCACCATCAACTATCTATAACAGCCACGGGGCACACTAAATGTTAGTGTGCCCCGTGGCTGTTTTTGGTATGCCAACGCCAACTCGGAAATTAACGCCTCCTATAGGATGATAAACAAATATTTGTGATCCTAAACGTTGCTTTCCTGTATGATTAAGGCAATAATGTACCTGGTTTTTCCGGGAGGTGCCGGGGGCGGCTTCAGTTACACAGCGCCGAGCGGGAAAACGCGCCCCAGCTTAAGAAGGGCCCCTACCCCAGGCGTGGAGCGGAAAGGAAGCGATGGGGACAGCCTGTTCAAGACGCGGATCAAGCTTCTGTTATTCCCTGGTTTACCTGATGCTAGCCCTAGTCTTTGTAGATCGCTACTTCTGACTTTCCTTTTTTCATGTAGCCCCGGTACATGCCTGCTGAATTGAACGGCATGGCTATGTTACCGTTTTTGTCCACGGCAATCACGCCGCCTTCGCCCCCGCGTTCCACCAGTTTCTTCATCACCACCTCATGGGCGGCTTTCTGCAGCGAGAGGCCTTTATAGGCCATCAGCGCGGCAATGTCGTGGGCCACTACCGAGCGGATAAAGTACTCGCCGTGCCCCGTGGCTGACACCGCACAGGTATTGTTATCGGCATAGGTACCCGCCCCAATAATCGGCACATCGCCTACGCGGCCATACCGCTTGTTCGTCATACCGCCCGTAGAGGTAGCCGCTGCCAGGTTGCCGTGGGCATCCAGGGCCACAGCCCCCACGGTCCCGAACTTCTGGCCTTCCGTAAAGATGTTCTCGGTGCTTCCGGTCCCGCCACTGTGGTCCAGCTCGGTTTTCTCTTTGTCGAGCAGTTTTTGCAACTGGTTGTAGCGCGTCTCGGTGTGGAAGTAGGACGGGTCTACGATTTCCATACCCTTCTCTTTGGCAAATTTCTCCGCCCCAGGGCCGATCATCATCACGTGCTCCGACTGCTCCATCACGGCGCGGGCCGTGCTGATGGGGTTGCGAATGGTGGTGACGCTGGCGATAGCGCCTGCCTGCAGTGTTTTGCCGTCCATGATCGCGGCATCCAGCTCATTTTTACCTTCGTTGGTAAACACAGCGCCTTTTCCGGCATTAAACAGCGGCGAGTCTTCCATCACGCGTACCGTGGCTTCCACCGCATCGAGGCTCGTGCCCCCTTTCTCCAGGATCGCATAGCCGGTTTTCAGCGCCTCGTTCAGCTTCTCCTGGTAAGCCTTTTCCTTTTCGGGCGTCATGTTCTGGCGTGTGATGGTGCCTGCGCCCCCATGGATCACCAGCGTGATTTTGCTATAGTCTGGCCTGGACTGCGCGAACCCTGCATACCCCGCCATGAGGCAGAGGCAGAGGAAGAATAGTTTCTTTGTCATGCGTTTTAGTGTGTAGTTGTAGTTTGCTGTTGTATCGTGTTTCTGTTCTTCAATATAGCGCATTTGGCCCAGAAAAGAAACGGAGCCACGCGCATGCCGTTTCCGGTGGGCATGAGAGCCTTTGCTATGGCTTGCTAAAGAAGGTATATCTTTGTGCCATGAAGTTAATCGACAAGCTTGCCTGGATCGAGATTCAGGACCGGAAGATACTGAGCACACGCAGCAAGGGCAAAGATGCCTATTATATACCCGGCGGCAAGCGCGAAGCTGGCGAGACGGACACGCAAACCCTGCTTCGCGAGATTGAGGAGGAACTGACGGTGCAACTGGACCCGGCCACGCTGGTATTCCTGGGCATCTTCCGGGCACAAGCCCACGGGCATGCTGCGGGTATAGAGGTGATGATGCAGTGTTATACCGGCAAGTACCAAGGCACCCTGCAGGCCAGTGCCGAGATAGCGGAAATGGTATGGCTCACCTATGCCGACCGCCCCCGCGTGTCGCCGGTTGATCAGTTGATCTTTGACTGGCTGAAAGCACAAAACCTGATCGACTAAGCAGATGCTGGCCCATTCCCTACTCCGGTTAAAGCACTGGCAGGCATTCGTGCTCTTGTTTATACTGCCCCTCTTATTGCAGCAGGGCGTGCCGCGCTTACTTTATGCGGCCGATATCACCCTCGGTGCCATCGCTACCCTGCTGCTGCAAGGCGTGCCAGCGATTGTCTTTACGGCCTGGCTTTGGCTGCTAGGGGTATGCCTTTATCGTAAATTGCCGCAGCAGATCAAGATCAGTCGTATTTTTGTTCACCTGTGTGCTCTGTACTTCTTGCTTTATACCCTGCTGTTCATCTATACCATCGGCCTTATAAAGGAGAGTGTCCTGAGCGGTAACTTCCCGTACGGCATGTTGCTCTTGCTGGCGCCCATGCACCTGCTGGCCACGTTCTGCTACCTGTACCTGGTGTATTTTGTAGCGCGGTCGCTGGTGAGCGTGGAGCAACAACGCGTGGTTTCGACGGGTGAATTTGCGGGAACAACTTTTCTTTTCCTGTTCCTGCCGGTGGGCATTTGGTGGCTGCAGCCGCGTTTACAGGCCCTATCTGACAAGCTACCTGTAGGCATCAAAACGGCCTCGTAACATCATCTGAAAAAAAATTAAAAAAAATATAGCGCGCATAAAATATAGCAGAACCTTATACGTTTGCCTTTATAAATAATTAATATATAGTATTTTTAGTGCCGTAATGTTGGTCAGGCGCTTTTAATTTTCTCATATTTGCAACAAAGTTTTTATTACCAATCAAACAACAATAATCAATTCACATGAAATTCAATTTCTTCAAAGCCTCGCTTTCATTGTTGCTATGCTCAACTCTGATGGCCTCTTGCGTATCTTCTAAGAAGTACGATGATCTTAAAGCAAGCAAAGAAGCGCTAGAGCGTGAGCAAGCTGCTTCGAAGCAGAAAGTAGACGAGCTGACTACGTCTCTGAAAGACCGTGAGCAAAAGCTGGCGGAAATGGAGCGTGCCATGAACGAGCAGCAGAAGATTCTTGACAACTTGAAGAACGAAGTGAATGCTGCGTTGCAGGGCTTTAACCAGGGTGACCTGAGCGTGAGCGTGAAAGACGGAAAGGTATACGTATCTATGTCTGACAAACTGTTGTTTGCCACTGGTAGCACCAAAGTGAACGCAGGTGGTAAGAAAGCAATCGACCAACTGGTAAGCGTACTGAAGAAAAACCAGCAAGTTGGTGTGATGGTAGAAGGCCACACAGATGACGTAAGCGTAGCGAGCGGCATGAAGTACATGACTGACAACTGGGACCTGAGCGTACTGCGTGCCACTGAAATCACGCGTATGATGACTGATAAGGGTCTTTCTCCTGACAGAGTAACTGCTGCCGGCCGTTCATTCTACATGCCGGTTGACACAGGACGTTCTGCGGAGTCGAAGTCAAAGAATCGTCGTACAGAAATTATCCTGACGCCAGATTTCTCTGAGCTATACAAAATCCTGGGCATCAAAGCATAGTCCGGGTTACAATACAAGCAAACAGCCGGTGCTCTTCCAGGGCACCGGCTGTTTTGTTTTCGGAGCATCCCTATGGAACCTTGTTACTAGCATAGTGTGTCAAATTGTAAGACAAAAGCTGTTGCTGTACCAGGCCACGGTACCCTGCATAAACTGCTCCTCTAATACCAGTATCAGTTAAGCCTTGCGCATTACATCTGACCCTTATACAGGCGCAGATTCCCCTCCTCGGAGGGGCTAGAGGTGGGTTAGAGTTGTAGGCAATATACCGAATTGCTTCATTGCGCAGTATTCAGTTGATAATGGTATACTAGCAAGGTCTCTCCTAGGCTCTCTTATCCTTTCGCCTCTTTAGCCAGTCGTATTGCCTCTGCAAGGTCCTGGGCTCGGCGCGAGCCGATCAGCAGGGGCTTCTTGTTGTAGAAATGCAGCTTCACGCCTTTGTTCCCCGACACATTGTAGGCTTTGCTGTGCAGCCCCCACCGAATTCCCCAGCCGCCATACTCCCCGATCGGGTTATAGGTGACGGGCTCATACTCCCGAACGGTATGCAGCGGCACCCGCACCGGCTTCCGGTGGAAAGGCCAAAAGCGGACCCGCACCTCGCCCGGCACCACCACCGTCGTCAGCGACATCCTGTAAAAGAACCAGGGCAGGCCTATACCCACCAGCGCGAAAATTATGGTCAGTTGTACATCGGCGACGGGCTTATCACCGAACGCCTGCCCCAACAGCACCTGCGAGATGAAGCCTGCCCACAACATCCCTGCTACGCTCAGCAATACCACCCACAGCCAGGGCTGCCGAAAGCGCTGTTGCTCCTTAAAGTAAATGGGGTGCTTTTCCATGTTGCTATATGTGCGGTAGCTGGCCTGGTTGTTAGGGAAAGATTTCTTAACTCAAGTTACGATGTAGAAGGGCCGGTTGTAGCAGGTATAAGGATTTACCTGCCCCTGCCAAACTCCTACTGGGCCAGGGGCCCGATGTGATTCCTTACACGTGCCAGACGCGGGCGAAAGCTATGTAAGCATCAAACGGCCCTACTCCTCAGAGAAGCCAGGAGTAGGGCCGTTTGATGCTTACATTATATTAAGTCATGGCGCGAGCGTCCTCGCTCGTGTCCTACTATTTTCTGGCCCTCTGGGCCAGTTGAGTCGGAGACTCAACATTCACTTTAAGACACGAATCTGGAGATTCGCGCCAGAATCAGGTAGAACTTAACGGCCCTGTCAGAGAAGCCAGGAGGGGTGTTTATAAAGCTGTTCATCGCCAACAGGCATCCTACCCTACTCCCTACAATCTTATACCTGTCTTCTGTTTAAGACCTGCCCTGACAAAAAGAAGCGCCTGCTACTTTAGCAAGCATTTCCCTTATCGCTACAAGATATCTAATATCTAATGCCTAAAATCTAGCATCTAGTTAGCCAATCGCCTGCTCCAGGTCGGCCAGCAGGTCTTCGATGTCCTCTACCCCCACGCTCAACCGGATAAGTGAATCGCTCAGACCGGTTTTCATACGCTCTTCGCGCGGAATGCTGGCGTGCGTCATGCTGGCCGGGTGGCCGCACAACGACTCTACCCCACCCAACGACTCAGCCAGGGTAAAGTACTGAAACTTCTCCAGCACGCTTACCGCGTCCTCTACCTTGTCGCCTTTCAGCACAAACGACACCATGCCGCCAAAGTCGCGCATCTGCGCTTTGGCCACAGCGTGGTTCTTATGATCTTCAAAGCCAGGCCAGTATACCTTCTCCACTTTCGGGTGGCCCTTGAGGAACTCGGCCACCTCGCGACCGTTCTGGCAATGGCGCTCCATGCGCAGGTGCAGCGTTTTCAGGCCACGCAGCACCAGAAAGCAGTCCTGTGGCCCCGGCGTGGCACCGCAGGCGTTTTGGATAAAAGCCAGGCGTTCACGCAAATCCTCGCTGTTCACAATCACGGCACCCATCACCACGTCGGAGTGGCCACCCATGTACTTGGTCAGCGAGTGCATCACAATGTCAGCGCCCAGGTCGAG
Organism: Pontibacter sp. CAU 1760; assembly: GCF_054482735.1. Classification (NCBI taxonomy): domain Bacteria; kingdom Pseudomonadati; phylum Bacteroidota; class Cytophagia; order Cytophagales; family Hymenobacteraceae; genus Pontibacter; species Pontibacter sp. CAU 1760. The sequence continues at coordinate 13,560 of NZ_JBTLRL010000014.1, read as the reverse complement.
CGGGGTTTGCAGGTAGGGTGTGGCAAAGGTATTGTCGGCTACCAGCAGCAGGTGGTGCTTTTTGGCAATGACGGCGCAGCCTTCGATGTCGATGATGTTGAGCAGCGGGTTCGTAGGTGTCTCTACCCAGATCATCCGCGTGTTCTCGTTCACCAGCGCGGCCACTTTGTCCAGGTCGCCCATGTCGGTGAAGTGGAACCTGATGCCGTAGTTCTGGAACACCTTCGTGAAGATGCGGTAGCTGCCCCCGTACAGGTCGTTGGTGGAAATTACCTCATCGCCGGGCTTCAGCAATTTGATGATCGCATCGATCGCCGCCATCCCCGACGAGAAGCACAAGCCGTGCTGGCCGTTCTCGAGGGCTGCCAGTGCATTCTGCAGCTGCGTGCGGGTGGGGTTGTGCGTGCGCGAGTATTCATACCCCTTGTGGTCGCCGGGGGAACGCTGTACGTAAGTGGATGTCTGGTAAATTGGCGTCATGATAGCGCCAGTGGTTGGGTCTGGCTCTACGCCGGCGTGTATTGCTTTTGTCCCGAATTTCATATGCTTCATAGTTTCTGTATTTACCGTACTGTATACCGGCAAGTTAAAAAAATTAGGGCATAAGCAAGAACTGCGCTATACCCAGCCTGTACAGTGGCTTTCGTTTTCAAAGTCGCTTAAATCTTTTGCCCTTTGTATTGCGTCTACTATTGCAAGTTGGGCTTTAGCGCCTACATTTATACTTACCCCTGCCCATCCAGTAGGGATGCAAATTACACCAGTAGCAATTTCCCTCCTCGAAGGGGCAGGGGTGGGTAAATTTAAATCCTCTTTGTACATTCCCATAAGGGTAACCGTACAAAGCACACGATAGATTTTTGCATGAAGAAATTCCCAATGCTGCGTACGCTCATACGCGAAAATGCTTCCACGTTTGTATCGATGCTGTTGCTGGTGGTGGTGCCCATAGTGGTGAGTTCCACGCTAGCGGTGGTGCTTTACAGTCACCAGGACTTGCTCACGGGCCTTTCGTGGGGGCAGATGCTGCTTTACTTTGCAGTCATCTCCCTTACCATGGCACTGGCCCTTACTCCCACCACCTTTGTGGCGCTGGTCAGCGGCTTTTACCTGGGCTGGATCGGCTTTCTGGGCATTGTGCTTTCGTATGGCATCGCCGCGCTGGTAGGCTATACCCTGGCCCGCCTGATTGACCACGGCAAGATGATGAGCTTCCTGAACCGCTTCGAGAACGCCCGCAACCTGATGCAGGAACTGCGCCACGAAAGCTGGAGCCTGATCATCCTGACGCGCATCTCTCCGGTACTGCCCTTCGCCCTCATGAACTTTGTGCTCTCGCTGCTGCAGATCAACCGCCGGAAATTCTTTATCGCCAGTATACTGGGCATGCTTCCGCGCACCATGTTCTTTTTCTGGATCGGCACGCAGGCCCGCGATGTGGTGGCGGTGCTGCAAAATCCGGATACTGGCAAAGGCGGACAGTTTCTGATGATCGCCCTGATTATCATTTCGATAGGCGGTCTTTACTATCTTTTCGACAGGGCACTGAAGCGCGCGCTGCGGAAATCTGCCGAAAAAATTTAAGTAAATATTGCCTCATGGCTTGCGTATAAAGGAAAAAGGCCCTTACTTTGCATCATCAAAACAGAATAAACGGTCACGTAGCTCAACTGGATAGAGCATCTGACTACGAATCAGAAGGTTAGGGGTTCGACTCCCTTCGCGACCACCGAAAAGGCCCTCAGCAATATGCTGAGGGCCTTTTTTATTTAGTTCGGACATGTTACGGACAAATACAAGAGCCTGCTAGCACATAGTGCTTACTGTGGGTACCTTACAACCCCGCCCCCATCCCACTAATAAACGTCTCTACAAAACCCATCATCCTGGCTGTGATTCGCTCCGCGATGGGTCTGCGTTCTAATAGCTTGGGCTTGGCCGGCAGCATATCCAGTACCTCGTCGCGCAGGGGCTTGCGTTCCGTAAACAGGTAGTTGCCCAGCACGGCTTGTAGCTTCACGGGGTCCAGCTGTTCTTCTTTGCTTATCTTCTCGAAGGCGGCCATCTGTTCTCTGGCCCAGAAGTTTTCAAAGGCCTCTGGAACATCATCTGCGTCTTCTATGTGGGGCAGATTCTCTTCGATAAACCTGCGAATGAGTTCGCGTTTGCTGCGGAGCGTGGCCTCGCCTGTGAGCGTGTCCAGGATAGCCTGCTTCTGCCTTTCCTTTTCCTCCGGGCTGGCGTTGTTAAGCTTGGCAAGCAGTTTCAGGATATAGGCCACGTTTATCTCGTCGCGGTGGATCAGCTCCAGCTCAAAGTCCACATCATCCAAAATCGATTCCTTCTCTGCGGTGCCTGCATCTGTCCTTACTTTGTCGTAGAGGTCCAGGTATTTGCTCTTATAGTCTTCGAAACTTTGCTCGGACATGGCCAGGTTGTCGAAGCTGAAGTCGGCGAAGGTGGCGAGCACGTTTTTCAGGCGCATCAGCTCCCGGAAGGCTTTCACAAACTCCAGTTCTTCTACCTCGCTAGGCAGGCTGTCCACGCTGCTTACGGTTGGGGCAATTTTAAGCAACTCAGCAAAGGCAATGTTGAATTTAGCCACGTAATCCTCATAAGGCTCCATCAGGATAATATCCTTGGCGTCCTTGTTTGAGAACAGGGCAATGGCATCGTCGGTGGCTTGTTTTAGGTTGCGGAACACCACAATGTTGCCCTGCGATTTCTGCTCGGTGTAGAGGCGGTTGGTGCGGCTGTAAGCCTGTATCAGGCCGTGGTACTTCAGGTTCTTATCGACGTAGAGCGTGCTCAGGGGCGGTGAATCAAAGCCGGTCAGGTACATGTTCACGACCAGTAGTATGTCTATTTCCCGACTTTTTACCCGCTTCGAGATGTCGTTGTAGTAGTTGTAAAATGCCTGGCTGTCTTTGGTGGAGAATTTGGTGCCGAACAGCGTGTTGTAATCCACGATAAAAGCGTCCAGTTTCTCGCGGGTATGGCTGTTGGCGGTATAGGCAACCCGTGGTTCAGCGGCAATGGCTACCTCCTCTTCTTCCAGCATATAATCGCCGGTGGCACCCTATCTTCGTTGGTAGTATAGCTGAAGATGGTAGCCACTTTTAGCTTGTGCCTGCCCTCGGCTTTTCGCTGCTGAAACAGTTCGTAATAGCGTATCAGCACCTCTACACTACTCACACAGAACATGCCGGTAAGCTCTTTGCCGTGGGTTTTGCGTGGGTGGTGCTCAATAATGTAGTCCACGATCTTTTCGAGGCGTTGCGGGGCTTCCAGCAGCTCTTTGGTGTCGATGTCTTCTACCTCTATGTCAATCTCGGTGTTGCTTCCCTCCTTTTCCCGGTACCGGCCCACATACTCCACCGAAAACTTAAGCACGTTCTCGTCTTTGATGGCATCGGTAATCAGGTATTTGTGCAGGCAATCCTCGAACAGGTCGCGGGTGGTGCGCTTGCCCAGGTCGTTTTTAATCACGTTCTCGGCAAAAATGGGCGTGCCTGTAAAGCCGAACATTTGCGCTTTGGCAAAGAAGCTTTTGATGCGGCTGTGCGTCTCGCCAAACTGGCTGCGGTGGCACTCATCAAAGATAAACACCACACGCTCTTCCCTTAACTTCTCCAGCTTGGGGGAGAAACGGGGGCTGCCGATGGCGTTGTTCAGTTTCTGAATGGTGGTAACGATAAGCTTGGTGTTTCCGGCCAACTGACTGACAAGGGCGCGGGTATCGTCGGTGCCGTCTATGCTGCTTGCCGAGAAGCTTTTAAACTCCTTGGTGGTCTGGTAATCGAGGTCTTTGCGGTCTACTACAAACACAACTTTGTGCACCTTGGGTAGCTGCATTAAAAGCTGGCTAGCCTTAAAAGAGGTTAGCGTTTTGCCCGAGCCGGTGGTGTGCCAGATGTAACCGTTCTTATCGGTGTTCTTTACCCTGTCTATGATGGCCTCGGTGGCATAGTACTGGTACGGGCGCAGCACCATCGGGACCTTGTGCGTTTCGTTGAGCACAATGTACTTGGTTACCATTTTCGCCATGTGGCAGGGCTCCAGAAACGCACGACTGAAAGCCTCCAGCTGTGTGATGAGCTTGTTATTTTCGTCGGCCCAGTAAAAGGTCTGCTTAAAGCCCTGCTTTTTGTTGTTGGCGTAGTACTTGGTGTTCACGCCGTTGCTGATCACGAACAGCTGCACATACTGGAACAGGCCATTGGAGGCACTGAACGAATGCCGGTGGTAGCGGTTTACCTGGTTAAAGGCTTCTTTCAGCTCCAGGCCTCTGCGTTTTAGCTCTATCTGCACCAGCGGCAAACCGTTTACGAGCAGCGTTACGTCGTAGCGGTTTTTGTAGGTGCCCTCTATAGTTACCTGCTGCGTTACCTGAAACTGGTTCTGGCACCAATGTTCCTGCTGCAAAAACTCCAGGTATACGCTCGTGCCATCGTCTTTAGTAAGTTGCATTTTGTCGCGGAGCACCTTGGCGCGGTCGAACACGTTGCCTTTGTTGAGGTGGTTAAGCACGCGCTCGAACTCCTTCTGCGTGAGCGTTACCTGGTTGTGCTTTTCGAGCTGGGTTTTCAGATTGGCAAGTAGCGCCTGCTCGTCTTTTATACTTACATAAGTATAACCCAGCCCCTGCAGCTGCTTTATTAAGTTGTCTTCGAGTACCTGTTCTGGTTGCGTTCCCATTGATGATTTAGATTCTCTGGCTTAATATTGTCAGAATTAGGATTAGGCGGATTATGAGATTAAAGGATTCATAATTAAGAAATAATCCTAAAATCCTTTAATCATAAAAATCCTAATTCAGACATTTTTATAGTTCACGTTATACACTCTTTTATACTCCAGGCTTTTTGACCCGAAGTTTATAAGTAAGCCAATAGGTAAGTTATAAGCCTGGCAGTAGTTCATGGCTTGTGCCAGGTGCACATCCTCCAGTTTTATCAGCGCCTTCAGTTCCACCATGATCTCGCCTTCCACAAAAAAATCTACACGACGCGTTCCTATCTCAACCCCTGCATAATGGATCTTCATCTCCTGCTCCCTTTGAAACGACAAACCCTGTTTCTCCATCTCAATTGCCAACGCCCGCTGGTATATCACCTCCTGAAACCCATTACCCAATGTGCTATGTACTTTCATCGCACAGCCAATAATCTTGTGTGTTAATTCTTGATGTTGCATATCATTAATTGGCAGGATTAGACAGATTTAAATTGTCTGAATTAAGATTAGACAGATGAAAGGATGATAGGATTTCCCATGCACATTAAAATCCTATAATCCCTTCATCCTAAAAATCCCAATTCAGACAAATAGTTGCTGCAACAAGCCTTTCTTGAATTGCTGCGCCTGTTCCAGTTGGGTGGACGTATAGGTTATCTTGTTGTCAATGGAAGTAAGGAAGTTGGCGATTTTAATTTGCTCTTCAAGAGAAGGGCGTGGCAACCTAACATCAGCAAAGAACTCTACAACGCTCATGTTTAGCAACCCATGGTTTCTTGCTCCCTCTTGTGCTATTTTATGAAGTTCTCTGTTAAGTCCTCCACTTTCAAAGTACTGCTCAAAGTACTCTTCAAAACTACCGTCTTTTAATTTGAAACAGATATACAGCGTTGACACTACCCCTTTTTCATACTTTGTGAGCCTTTTGATGGCACCCATTGGATAACCTTTTGAGTAGCTCTTATTATATGCAAAGTCTCCTTTATGTAGGAGATAATATCCCGTAACATTATCAGCTGATACAGACTTATTGAAAAAGTCCTCTTGATTTATCAATCCCTGTTGGGCTGATATAGTCAGAACATTCTTATTGTTTTCTGCATTCTTAGTTTTTACTCTTTCAAAAACCTCCCCCAACTTTTTCACCTCCCACTCCGGAAAGTCGTTGCCGTTGTCGTCTTTGAAGCGTAATCTGTCCGAATTAGGATTTTTAGGATGAACGGATTTTAGGATGGGGTCCGCACCGTCCTCGCCTCCGGAAATCCTTTCATCTTTTAATCCGCCTAATCCTAATTCAGACGATTTAAACAACCGCTGCATCACCCCTTTTTTATACTTCTCCAACAAGGTCTTCTTCTTGCTTAGCTGCTGGATTTTATCGTCTGCGGCTGAAAGGAAAGAAGCTATTTTTTGCTGTTCGGGTAGGTCTGGTGTTTTTACAGTTATCTTCCTTAGAACTCCTAGAGAAACCTCTTGGAACGTACTGCCTTTAGATACAGACAATATACGGTTCAATGTGTTAGCATTCTGAAGAGCAAATCTTACAAAATGATTTGAATACTGGGTAGATACAGATATTCTTGCTGTACCTTGTGTGAGATTGGCAACTTCAATTGATTCAGGAACAATTTGAGTACCACCAATATTGCCCCGTAAAGAAAAGACAATATCTCCTGGTTCTACTTCAGAACGTCTATACTTCTTAGCAATCTCGTCTGATGTTCGTTGTAGTTCTGAAAGTCCTAAAGGTGTATTTAAATCTTGACTTTTAATATATGGCATGCCATTCTCAACATGCTCACCTGCTTGAACTATACCATAGGAAATAGTTTTGTCAACTATTGTTTCCAATTCCTTAGACTTCCACTCCTCCTCAAACTCAGGAAATCTCAACGCAGGTACGTTCTTCACGGCTGCTGTTATTTCTACTGCTGCTTCCATGGGTTAAAAAGGTTTAGCTATACCTAGCTCGTCGCAAAACGCAGCTATAGTTTGGTCGGTGCTTTGCATCTCGTCTTCCAATTGGGCGAGTGTGGCAGCTACTTCGTTCAGGTCTATGGCTTCTTCCTCCTCAAAGGTGTCCACGTAGCGCGGAATGTTCAGGTTGTAGTCGTTTTCGGCTATCTCCTGCAGGCTGGCCACATAGCTATACTTATCCTCAGAGGTGCGCTCGCGGTAGGTGGTAATTATCTTTTCAATGTCGGTATCGCGCAGGAAGCATTGCGTTTTGGCCTTCTCGTAATGCTGGCTGGCATCTATAAACAGGATGTTTTCATTCTGCTCACGGCATTTCTTAAATACCAGAATGCAGGTAGGTATACTGGTGCCATAGAAGATGTTGGCCGGCAAACCGATTACGGCATCCAGGTAGTTGCGGTCCTCGATCAGGTACTTGCGTATGTGCCCTTCGGCTGCACCCCTGAACAGCACGCCATGCGGCAGCACCACCGCCATGGTTCCGTTATCGGCGAGGTGATGCACCATGTGCTGCACAAAGGCAAAGTCGGCTTTAGAGCTCGGGGCCAGCTTGCCGTACTGGCTAAAGCGGTCATCGGACATATGCAGCAGGCTGGCACTCCAGTTAGCCGAGAAGGGCGGGTTAGCCACAATCGCCTCGAAGCGCTGCTCCAGGTGCTGCGGGTGCTCCAGCGTGTCTTCCTGCCGTATGTCGAACTTCTGGAAGTGCACATCGTGCAGGATCATGTTCATGCGGGCCAGGTTATAGGTGGTGCGGTTAAGCTCCTGCCCGTAAAAGTTAGACACTTCGTCTACTTCCTTGGCTACACGCAGCAATAAAGAGCCCGAACCGCAGGTAGGGTCGTACACCGATTTCAGCTTGGTTTTGCCGGTGGTTACCAGCTTGGCCAGCACTTTAGAAACCTCTTGTGGGGTATAAAACTCACCGGCTTTTTTGCCTGCGCCACTCGCAAACTGCCCGATCAGGTACTCGTAGGCATCGCCCAGCACGTCGGCTTCGGTGTCTTCCAGTTTAAAGTCTATCTTATCGAGGTGGCCCAGCACTTTGGCTATCAGATCGTTTTTGGCAGCCTCGGTGCGGCCCAGTTTGGTAGAGGTCAGGTCCAGGTCTTCGAACAGCTTGTTAAAGTCGTCTTCGCTCTCGGTACCCATCGTGCTTTGCTCAATGTGCTTGAGCACGAGCGTCAGCTCGTCCAGTATAAAGTTGCTTGCGCCTTCTTCTTTGCTATTGGAGTTGCCTTTGCGTGCCAGCTCCTTAAACAGCTCGTTAGGCTTCAGGAAGTAACCCAAACTGGAAAGCGCCTCTTCTTTGATGGCTTCCAGGTACTCCTGCCCTTCTGCGGTAGTTTCGTTTATGTCGGTGTACTTAATGTTGTCTTCGGCCAGTATCTTGTTGGCGTACAGCTCCATCTTCTCCGAGAGGTACTTGTAAAAGATAAAGCCCAGTATATAGTCCTGGAACTCATCAGCGTCCATCTTGCCGCGCAAGGTGTTGGCAATGTTCCAGAGTTGTTGCTCTAATTGGCGTTTGTGGTTTTCAGACATGGGTAAGCGGATAGGTAAAGGTGGTAATCAGGTATAGGTATTAAAATGAAAAATCTTACAAGATATAACAAGATAGTGAAATTTATATGTTTGCTACAAGTTTAAACTTTGGATTATTTCTACTGTGCTCCTAAGTATAGGATAAACACGTGTATGTTACCTTAAAATGAGCTTTGGTGGCACTGTTATTTCCTCATAAATGGTCACCAGCATGCTTATCGATAGAGGGAGTATTCCCACAAGCAAGTGCGTTTACAGGATGATATACCCTAGCACTATTGCACTTACTGTAACCTATAAAAAAGAGCAACTCCAACAACGGCATCAAAGCTGTTTTGTGCGTGGCCGAGAAATCAGCTAAACAGAGGAGAATATCAAGGTGGTCATTTTAGTTCTATAAACTAAATTGGAGAAGCACTATTTTTCCACTACTACCTGCTGCTCAGTTCTTTAAAATGCCTTCCTCCAAATAAACCTCTTTCTGCTGTTCGACCAGAACTTTTATTCCTTTACCATATTACTACTGTCGTGAGCCAAATACACTATATATAATACAAATTAAAATACGCATTATTTAATACAAATCGTATTATCTATTGAGCGCTCTTTCCAAAAGCACATTACATTCCCTAACATCACCCTAAGGTACTTCTCTAGCCTGCCGCTCTGGCAGGAGCCTTCAGCCTTAGATGGGTCACTCACACTTTTAACCGCACTTACTATGAAAACAAGAATGCGCTTTGCAGGGCTACAGGTCCTGCTGTACCTTATTTGTCTGACAGCATTGGCCCAGCAGCCAAAGCTGGAGTGGGCCAAACGCTATAACGGAACGGGCAACACAGGTGACGGTGCTGTAGCCGTGGCTGTAGATGAAGAGGGTAACAGCTATGTGACGGGCACCAGTTCAGGAGTCTTTCCCAAGATGACCACTGTCAAATACTCTCCTTCCGGTAAGCAGCTCTGGGTGGCGCAGTTCGTTGGTAACTCCATTGCCACGGCCATCGCCGTCGATAACCAAGGAGGCGTCTTCGTTACCGGAAACAGTTATAGCAGTGACTTCACCAGTGATGCCTATGTCACCGTCCGCTACGATGCCGTCACTGGCGAACAGGCTTGGGCCAGCCGCCACGAGGGCGACAGCTATGACCAAGCTATGGCCATCGCCGTTGATAACCAGGGCGGCGTCTACGTCACTGGTTCCAGCGTCGGAGAAACCGGCTCCTTCGACTACGCCACCGTCCGCTACAATGCCGCCACCGGCGAACAGGATTGGGTCAGCCGCTACAGCGCCCATATCTCTAGTGCCGCCGCCATTGCCGTTGACAACGCTGGAAGCGTCTACCTCACCGGTTCCAGCTATAACAGTGACTTCACTGGTACTGGCTATGTCACCGTCCGCTACGACGCCGCTACCGGGGAGCAGGTCTGGGCCAGCCGCTACGACAAAGGCAGATTTGACACCTCAAGGGCCATCGCCGTCGACAACCAGGGCGGCGTCTTCGTTACTGGGCTCAGCTATGGCGAAACTGGCTCCCCTGACTTCGCCACCGTCCGCTACGACGCCGCCACCGGCGAAGAGGCCTGGGCCAGCCGCTACGACGGTGGCTTTTCTGACGAAGTTGTGGCCATCGCCGTCGACAATGCAGGCGGCGTTTACATTACCGGTTCCAGCCATAACAGTGACTTTACTAAGACCGACTACGCCACCGTCTGCTACGCCGCCGCCACCGGCGAAGAGATCTGGGCCAGCCGCTATGACGGTGGCAGCGATAACCAAGCCAGGGCTATCGCCGTGGACAACCAGGGCGGTGTCTACGTTACCGGCTACAGCTACAATAGTGACCCTAATACCGACTATGCTACCGTCCGCTACGCCGCCGCCACCGGGGAGCAGGTCTGGGCCAGCCGCTACGACGAAGGCAGATTTGACATCTCAAGGGCCATCGCCGTCGACAACCAGGGCGGCGTCTACGTCACTGGTTACAGCGTCGGAGAAACCGGCTCCTCCGACTTCGCCACCATCCGTTATGATGCCGCTACCGGAGAACAGGCCTGGGCCAGCCGCTTTGATGAAATAGTAAGCACAGCTGATAGAGCGATAGCAGTAGCCACGGACGAGGATGGTAACAGTTACGTGACGGGCACCAGTTCTGGAGGTTTTTCTAGCATAACTACGATCAAATATGCGCCCTCTGGTGAGCAGCTTTGGGTTGTGCAGTATAAGCATAACTCGATAGCCGCCGCCATCGCTGTGGATAACCAAGGCGGCGTCTACGTCACCGGCTACAGCCATGGCGAAACTGGCTCCCCCAACTACGCCACCGTCCGCTACGACGCCGCTACCGGAGAACAGGTCTGGGCCAAACATTATGACGGCGGCGGTTCTGACGTGGCCGTGTCTATCGCCGTGGACAACCAAGGCGGCGTCTACATCACTGGTTCCAGCTATAACAGCGATTATACTACCAAGGACTACGCCACCGTCCGCTACGATGCTGCCACAGGTGAGCAGGTCTGGGTTCAGCGTTATGATGGCCCCGAGGACTCCCTTGGTGAGGCCACGGCCATCGCAGTGGATAACCAAGGCGGTGTCTATGTCACCGGTTATAGCTATAACAGTGGCTTCACCGGTACTGACTACGCTACTGTCCGTTACGATGCCGCTACTGGCGAACAGACTTGGGTCAGCCGCTACAGCGCTGCTACCTTTAACGCCGCCATTGCCGTGGACAACCAAGGCGGTGTCTACGTCACCGGTGCGAGCTATGGTGCAGATTTTATTCTTGGTTATGCTACTGTCCGCTACGATGCTGCTACCGGGGAGCAGACTTGGGCCAGCCGTTACGAGGGCGTCAGCTATAGTCTGGCTATAGCCATAGCGGTCGACAACACAGGCGGCGTCTACGTCACCGGTGAAAGCTCTAACAGTGGCTTCACTAATAAGGACTATGCCACCGTCCGCTACGCCGCCGCCACCGGCGAAGAGATCTGGGCCAGCCGCTACGACGGTGGCAGCGATGACCAAGCCAGGGCTATCGCCGTGGACAACCAGGGCGGTGTCTATGTCACCGGTTATAGCTCTAACAGCGACTTCAGCGGTACTAATTACGCTACTGTCCGCTATGCCGCCGCTACCGGGGAGCAGGTCTGGGCTGAGCACTACAACAGCATGGGCAGCAGCGAAAATGTAGCTGTGGATTTGGCCCTGGACCTGGACGACAACCTGATCATTACGGGCTATAGTATCGGTGGCCCTGAAACAGGCTATGATTTCCTGACCATTAAATACCACCAGTGCCCGGCTGTGACCGAGATACCCATCACAGGCAGTTCCACGGCAGATGTGAGTGCCACGGGCTCTGTTTATTCCCTTCCCGCTGCTCCTGGCGCCACCTCCTTTTCCTGGAGCATCACCGACCCTGATGGCGCGGCATACGCTGGCTTCACAGGCCAGGGAACACCGTCCATTTCCGTCGACTGGCCAGATGCGCCCAATGCCTATAAGGTAAGCGTCACCTACTCTGCAGAGGAGGGCTGTAGCTTTCAGACTACCGTGCTTTATGTCCACGTCTATGACCCCAAAGCTGGGTATATAACCGGCAGTGGCTGGTCCCACACGCCCGTCAGCACAGACTATGATTTGATGCAAAACGGCAGAAAGTTATACTGGAGTTTTTTGGCAAGGTATAGAAACAGTGCGTCTGATGATGTGCAGGGGCCAGGGTTCTTCCTGATCGAAAGCGGCCCTTATGCCTTCCGCAGCAACAGCTTGGAAGATGGCTCACTTGTCGTCTCCGGAAACAGGGCCTTCTACAGAGGGCAGGGTACCCTCTTCCATCAGGAAGGATTTAGTGTCCGCACAGACAAGCGCAGGTTCGGGTATCTGGTGGCTGCTACAGATGGGGACCTAGGGGAAGGAAACGATCCGGATATGCTGCGCCTCAGGGTATGGGTCATCAAGGAAGACGGCAGTGAGGGGGAGACGGTGTATGATAACCAGATCGGCTGTGCGGCCGGCAGTCTCGACGACAACGCCCCGGCCTGCCAGGCCATCGACAAGGGCAATGTCATCATCCACCGGTCTGGCATCAGAGGCCTTGCCAGCCTCTTCTCCCTAAACGCTGCCGCAGCACCGCAGGAACTGCAGGCCTATCCCACTACCTTCTCCGATAGGACAACCATCGCCTTTTCCCTTGAGGAAGGGGAGGGGTATAAGTTGGAGCTTTACGACCTGAAGGGGGCGCTCGTCAGGCAGCTGACTGCCGGCACGGCCGAGAGGGACAGGCGGTACGAGCACGAGGTAAGGGCAGAAGGTCTGGAAGAAGGCCTCTACCTGGCCAAACTCTCCACAAAGGAGAAGGTGCAGACGGTGAAGCTGGTCGTGCAACGGTAACATGTCACCGAAGAGTTCATAGTTGAAGGAGAAGACCTGCACCCGGTGCCGCTCCACAAGCTCCTTCACCCCGGAGCACCGGCTGGCTCATCTGCAGGCCCAGCGCCTTCGCCTCATTGCTCCTGGCGATAATGCAGCCATCGTTGTTGGAGCGCACTATCATGGGCTTCCGGAAACCCATGACAGTGCGCTCACAGGAGGCATAGAAGCTGTTGCAGTCTACACTGGCGAATAGCGAGGTCATGAGCCGAAGGTTCGCACCGTCCCCACTACCACACCCCACACACGCCCTGCGTCGGCCTCTGTAATATGTATGTGCATATGACATGGATTCTCAGCCTTGAGATAAGCTCCTGTCGCTTGATGGTGAACGCTTCGTTGACATAGGCCAACACAATATCGCCGCGCTTGGCCTCGCGCGACTTGTCTATCACGGCCATATCTCCGGGTGCGATATGGGCGCCAATGATGCTATCCTCCTTGTAAGCTTCCCCGAAAATTTAGCCGCTGTAAAGTTGAAAAAACCTTATTTAAATGGAGTGTAGATGACAACCTTCACAGATCATCAAAGCCCCCAAGAAGCACGAGAACGGCCGCAACGCCCAGGAGCTATGCTGGTAGCTGGGTATTACCTCCTCGGCATTATACAAGTGGCGCCAGCGCTACTCAGGGCTGGAGGTAAAGGAGCTTGAGGAGGAGAACGCCCGCCTCAAAAGATGTTTGTCGAGCTCTCGCTGGTGCACCATGCTTTGAAGGAGGCGGTTGGAAAAAAGCTGTAGCGCCTGAGAAGCTGTTTTAAAAGGTAGTTATGGATAAAAAGAGTGCCCACTTTGGTTAAGAAAGTTGAACGACCAACTAATCAAAACCTAGGTGAGCACCAATCAAAAGAAACAAAAAAGGAAGCCTTA
>NZ_JBTLRL010000013.1:0-125576 GCF_054482735.1 Pontibacter sp. CAU 1760 | reverse complement strand
AGGCTTCCTTTTTTGTTTCTTTTGATTGGTGCTCACCTAGGTTTTGATTAGTTGGTCGTTCAACTTTCTTAACCAAAGTGGGCACTCTTTTTATCCATAACTACCTTTTAAAACAGCTTCTTAGGAATACCAGCTAAACTACTTACACTCCAAAATGAAGGAGACCCGGTTTTCAGAACTGGCAAAGTCTCCTTCGGAGGAAATGCGCTTACCATAAGCCTTGCCTTGTTGCCGGAAGCTACACCGGGCGATTATGTGTTGGTGCATGCCGGGGTAGCCATTAGCTTAATCAGTGAAAAGGAAGCTCAGGAAGTGTTCAAATTCCTGAGCAGTACCGGAGACCTGGATGAACTGAACTCTCAGGAATTAAATCAATAGCTTAAAACACATTTGCCCGCATGAAATATTTAAAGGAATATCGTGACCCCGTGATGGCAGAGCAATACCTGACGGAAATTAAACGCACCGTTACGAAGCCCTGGACACTGATGGAAATATGCGGAGGACAAACGCACAGTTTAGTAAAGTATGGGTTGCTGCAAATGCTCCCAAAGGAGATTGAGATGGTGCATGGCCCGGGATGTCCGGTATGCGTGACGCCGATGCACCTTATTGACTTTGCGATACAACTGGCTGCTTTGCCTAATGTGATTTTATGTTCCTTCGGGGATATGCTTCGGGTACCGGGTTCGGCAAAAAGCCTGTTGCAAGCTAAAGCTGAAGGAGCAAACGTACGGGTGCTTTACTCTCCCCTCGATGCCGTTAAACTTGCACAGCAGCATTCTGAAAAGGAAGTTGTTTTCTTTGCCGTCGGGTTTGAAACCACAGCCCCCGCCAATGCACTGGCCGTGTTGCAAGCACATCAACTTGAGCTGAAGAATTTCGCTCTCATTGCGTCGCATGTATTGGTTCCTCCCGCCATGGAAACGCTACTTCAAGACCCGGAAACAAAGGTACAAGCTTTTTTGGGTGCCGGGCATGTTTGCACTATTATGGGGAACAGCGCCTACTACCCTATCACCGCAAAGTATAAAATACCTATCGTAGTGACAGGGTTTGAGCCGATAGATCTTTTGCAGGGTATACTCATGGCCATCAGGCAATTAGAGAAAGGAGAATACAAAGTGGAAAACCAATATGCCCGCGTCGTTCGGGAAGACGGAAATCTTACTGCCCAACAGGCCATAGAAGAGGTGTTTGAGGTGAGTAACCGGGAATGGCGGGGACTGAGTGAGATTGATCAAAGTGGTTTAGAGATTAGAGAGAAGTATGCCTTGTATGATGCCAAGCGAAAGTTTGAGGTAGATAGTACAGTTAGCCCAGAAAACGAGACCTGCATATCTGGTGCCATCATGAAAGGCTTAAAGAAACCATTGGACTGCCCAAATTTCGGCACCACGTGCAAGCCATCGCAACCGATTGGCGCGCCCATGGTATCCTCAGAAGGGGCCTGTGCAGCCTATTATCACTTTTATTCCGGCTCTCAAACTTTAGGAGTGGCATAATATGTCAACGAACTGTATGGATAAAACAAGCAGTATACATTCCCCAAAACCGACTTTTACCTGCCCTCTACCGCAGCTGGATTTCGATGTAATCACGTTGGCCCACGGAAGCGGTGGCCTGCTGACCTATCAGTTACTTGATTGCATCTTTGGGATATTGAAAACCGAGGCCACAACGCATCATGATGGGGCAGTTTTGAGTTTAAAGCAACCGATGGCTTTCACAACAGACAGTTTTGTAGTCACTCCAATCTTTTTCCCGGGAGGCAATATCGGAGACCTGGCAGTTAATGGCACCCTGAACGACTTAGCCATGTGTGGCGCCAAACCACACGCCCTATCCCTAAGCTTGATTATTGAAGAAGGCTTGCCTGTAAACGAACTATGGGAGATACTGGTAGCCATCAAAAAAGCTTGTGAAGCTGCAGGGGTAAAGATCGTGACCGGAGACACAAAAGTGGTTGAAAAAGGAAAGGGAGATAAACTGTTTATTAACACGACGGGTATCGGTGAAGTACATCCAAAGGCAAACATTTCTTCTCGCAACATTAAGGCTGGAGACAAAATCATACTGAGTGGGCAGGCGGCGTGCCATGGTATGGCGATCATGTCTGTGCGGGAAGGATTATTATTCGAAACCGAACTTAAAAGCGATACCCGAAACCTTGCCCCTGCTATCTTTAAACTATTAGATGTTTTCGGAGATGGCATTCACTTTTTAAGAGACCCGACCCGAGGGGGCATTGCGACCGTGCTGAATGAACTGGCTTTAGAGAGTGGCTATGGTATAGATTTAATACAAACTGCTATTTCTGTAAACGAGCGGGTAGAAGGCGCTTGCGAAATGCTTGGCCTCGACCCGCTTTATGTTGCCAACGAAGGCTTGTTTATAGCTGTGATTGATGCCTCCATTTCGGATGAGTTCCTATCCGTACTGCAGAATTTAGAAGAAGGCAAGCATGCAGCAATTATTGGGTCTGTCACAGAAGCTCATCCAAAGCAAGTCGTCATGACCAGTGCCATTGGCGGTAGAAGACTGTTAACGATGCTACTTGGAGAGCAACTGCCACGGATCTGTTGATTATCAAAATGGTCTAATATTGAGTTCCTCCCGTCTTTAGAGTCGGTCAGAAGTGGAGAATTCTGGTTCTACCATGTTATGTTGCAGCCACTCTTCTGGCGTCTTGTCACCCAATGAGATACAGGGACGAAAGTGGTTATACCCCTCTCGCCAAGCCTCGATTTTATGCTGGGCATCCTCCAGTGACAGGCACTAAGGCACGTTCAAGCACTCACCTCGAAAGCTGCCGTTGGCCACCTGCATACACTTAGGCAGCTTTCTAGTGTCCTGCCTGATGCGCTCCAAAGCGGTTACCACAACTCCTCCCATTCGTGACTGCCCCACTAGGATGCCGGGGCACTGGCGGCTCTAATTATCAACTAAAGTCAGGCATTTAAAAGAGACCCGTCAAAGAAGAATAATGCTTGTATCCTGCTAAATTTCACAGGCATATACAGTATCTGCCTTTCGTGCTGCTGTACAGTTGAAAAAAGAAGAGGCTGCTCCAGTCACCCGAAACAGCCTCTTCTTTACTTATTTATTTAGCGCTCATACTTCGCTAATAGCCGCTGAAATTACTTCAGGTCAAAGCGATCCAGTTCCATGACTTTAGTCCAGGCTTTCACGAAATCGCGTACGAAACGCTCTTTAGAATCTGAGCAAGCATAGAATTCTGAGATGGCCCGCAGTTCAGAGTTAGAACCGAAGATCAAGTCAACGCGGGTACCTGTCCATTTCACTTCCCCTGTTCTGCGGTCGCTGCCTGCAAACTCCTTGTCCGCTTCTGAAGTTGCCTTCCAGGTAGTGCTCATGTCAAGCAGGTTTACAAAGAAGTCGTTTGTCAGCGTTTCAGGCTGGTTAGTGAACACACCGTGCTTCGAATGATCAAAATTGGTGTTCAGCACCCGCAAACCCCCAACCAGCACTGTCATTTCTGGTGCCGAAAGTGTCAGCAACTGCGCGCGGTCAATCAGCATTTCCTCCGCTGCAGAAGATATGTGGTCGTGGTTGCCGAAGTAGTTACGGAACCCGTCTGCGTTTGGCTCAAGGATGGAAAACGCCTCTACGTCTGTCTGCTCCTGGGAGGCATCCGCACGGCCTGGGGTGAAAGGCACCGTCACCTCATACCCTGCATTCCTGGCGGCCTTCTCAATGCCGACGCATCCACCCAACACAATCAGGTCTGCCATAGAAACCTGCTTGCCGCCAGTTTGAGCATCATTGAATTCCTTCTGAATGCGCTCATATGTGCTCAGAATGCCATCTAGCTCCTGGGGGTTATTCACTTCCCAGTACTTTTGCGGCGCAAGGCGAATACGTGCCCCATTGGCGCCTCCTCTTTTATCAGAACCACGGTAGGTGGCGGCTGAAGCCCAGGCCGTACTCACCAATTGCGAAACAGAAAGCCCGGCGTCCTGAATCTTAGCTTTCAGATCGTTGATATCTTGTTCATGCACCAGTTCATGGGTAATTTCCGGTAGCGGATCCTGCCATATCAGTTCTTCTTCAGGCACTTCAGGACCTAGGTAGCGTGAAAGCGGCCCCATGTCGCGGTGGGTTAACTTATACCAGGCACGCGCAAAGGCATCTGCAAAAACATCCGGGTTCTCCAGGTAGTGTCTGGAAATCTTCTCGTATGCCGGATCCATCTTCAGTGCCAGGTCGGTGGTCAGCATAAAAGGTGCATGCTTTTTAGACGGGTCGTGCGCATCTGGCACCGTTCCTTCTCCTGCGCCGTCTTTCGGCTTCCATTGGTGGGCACCCGCCGGGCTCTTGGTCAGCTCCCACTCAAAGCCAAACAGGTTCTGGAAAAATTCATGGCCCCATTGTGCTGGTGTTGTCGTCCAGGCACCTTCCAGACCACTGGTGATGGTATGCTCTGAATGGCCCTTCCCAAACTTGTTTCTCCAGCCAAGTCCCATCTCTGCGATACCGGCACCCGCTGGCTCAACGTCTACGTAATCTCTTGGATCGGCTGCCCCATGTGTTTTACCGAAGGTGTGGCCACCTGCTATCAGGGCGACTGTTTCCTCGTCGTTCATCGCCATTCTTCCAAAGGTCTCCCGGATGTCGTGGGCCGCAGCCACCGGGTCCGGGTTGCCGTTCGGTCCTTCCGGGTTCACATAGATCAGGCCCATGTGCGAGGCAGCAAGCGGACTTTCAAGCACCCCACCTGCGTGGCGCTCCTTGTTTCCCAGCCACTCACCTTCCGAGCCCCAGTAAATGTCTTCCTCCGGCTCCCACACGTCCTCACGCCCTCCGGCAAAGCCAAAAGTTTTGAAGCCCATGGATTCCAGGGCGCAGTTACCGGCCAAAATCATCAGGTCGGCCCATGAAATCTTGTTACCATACTTCTGCTTAACAGGCCAGAGCAACAGGCGCGCCTTATCGAGGTTGGCATTATCGGGCCAGCTGTTGAGCGGCGCGAAACGCTGTGAGCCTGAACCGGCTCCTCCTCTACCGTCCATGATCCGGTAAGTACCCGCGCTGTGCCAGGCCATCCGGATAAAGAACGGACCATAGTGCCCATAGTCTGCTGGCCACCAGTCCTGCGAATCCGTCATCAGGTTATACAGGTCCTGCTTTACGGCCTGCAGGTCAAGGCTATTGAAAGCCTCAGCGTAATTGAATTCCTCGCCCAAAGGGTTTGACTTCGGGGAATGTTGGTGCAGTATGCGCAAGTTTAACATATTCGGCCACCAGTCGCGGTTAGACCTGCCGCTACCAGCGGTGTAGTGCATGGCGCCACCCAAAAAAGGGCATCTTCTGGATTCGTTGGTATCCCATACAGGGGTTCCAGGGGCTACATGTCTGTCATTCTTGTGTTCCATAGTATAGCTATTTATTTGTTTCTTTCTTGATTGAGGATGCGCCGGGCTAGAGGCCGCATTCGATTAAATCACTCTTTAGTATACCCTTAAGCTGATCGATCTGTTTACATACGTCAGAAAGATATTATCGACACACCCTATATTATTTTACAAACTTAATAAATGTTTTCGATTACATAACTATAACGCGGATAAAGTCTGTTTGTTTAACTTCCGTTTTCTAAATTTTAAGTAGGATTTAAGGTGATGGTTTTAGAGTGATTTGTCAAAGATGGCTACCCAAATTTGTAATCGTCAACGACATCAAAACTAGTATAAACTCATTCACAATTGAAGGCTTAATTTATCACAAGTCACTTAATTTAAAAGGATTAACCACGACAAAAAAGAACCAATCAGGTTATATTAGCAGGCATATCTGGCTGGGTTGCGTAGATGCTGTTTGGTGGATCTCTATCGAATGCGTTATACCTAAGCTAGTGGTATAAAACGCAATGGTTTCGGTATATCAGGTTATCAGGATGCAGCAAAATGACTCATCTTTGCAGATAGTCTACCTTTATTTATACCCTAAAAGCTATGCTCTCTCAGAAGCACCATGTTTTTTTAGAAGTCGCCCGGGTGTTGAGCTTCACAAAAGCGAGCCAGTCACTCTACATCAGTCAGTCGGCAATCAGCAAACAGATAAAGGGCCTGGAGGCGTATTATAAAATTGGGCTGTTTGAGCGGATCGGGAACAGCATCCTGCTTACGGAGGCGGGAAGCCTGCTCTATCGAAAGTTGCTGGCTGCCAAACAGCTACAGGATGAGCTGCACCAAGAGCTTAGCGAACTAAACCCCTCCTTTTCGCCGCAGCTCAAACTGGTCATAGGCGCAAGCACCACCATCTCCCTATACATATTACCCCCCGTGTTGTCGGCATTTCTGCAGCAAAACCCCGAGGCGCAACTTACCCTAAAAAACCGCAACAGCGAGAACATCCTTAAAGCCCTCCTCGACCATGAAATCGACCTGGGCATCGTAGAAGGCGGCCACAAACTCAGTCAGGTCACCTATACCCCTTTCCTGACGGACGAGGTGATTGCGGTTTGTTCTTCCAAGAACCCCCTTAAAAAAGAGCGATTAGAGGTTCACGACTTACACCATATTCCGTTAGCGCTCCGGGAAAATGGCTCTGGGACACTCGCGGTGCTGACAGAGGCCTTAGAACAACAGGGTATCCAGTTGAGTGACATACCGGTAAAAATCAGGTTGGGCGGCACAGAAGCGCTAAAAAACTTCGTGCGGGTTGACACCTGCCTGGCTTTTTTGCCACGCCAGGCCGTGCTAAAAGAGCTGCAAACCGGTGAATTGGTAGAGGTTGCAATAGAGGGGTTAACTGTGAAGCGCTCCTTTCAGTTTATACAGCGGAAAGGCACCGAGAACAGTGCTCCGGCTACAAAATTTATTCAGTTCATGAAGCGTATGTATTCCAAAATGGAATAGCCCATGCTTTAATATCGCTTGTTTTCCTGCTGCCAGAAAAGCTATTTGCCTGAAAATAGCCAGTGTACTTACATGAAAATTGATCAAAAAACGATTACCTCCAGCTTAATCAAATCTTTGACATGCTCTAATTGCGGAAGCTCATTTAGTGCTTTTGATTTTCATAGTTTGTCGCCGTGTTGCCAACTGCCATTGCTTGCCCGATATAATTTGCAAAAAGATGCAATCGACAGTAAGGTGTTGCAGGGTCGGGTTAGTAGTATGTGGCGTTACCGGGAACTCCTCCCGGTGTTGGAGGATAAAAATATCGTTTCGCTGGGAGAAGGTTTCACACCGATGCTGCCACTCCCCTCCCTTGCCGCGCAGTACCAGTTCCACCACTTACTTTTGAAAGACGAGGGAAACAACCCAACCGGTTCCTTCAAGGCTCGTGGCCTGAGCATGGCCGTGTCTAAAGCTAAAGAATTTGGGTTTGAGGGGTGCATCGTGCCTACCGCCGGCAACGCAGGCGTTGCGCTGGCAGCTTATTGTGCCCGGGCCGGCATGCGCGCCGTGGTGGTTATGCCGCGCCATACTCCCAAGGCCTTTCGGGAGGAATGTTACTGGTATGGCGCAGAGGTCCATTTAGTAGATGGGCTTATCAACGACTGCGCGGCACACGTTAAAAAGTTGAATGCTGCAGGTGCTTTACTAGACGTATCTACCCTTAAAGAACCCTACCGCCTGGAGGGCAAGAAAACCATGGGCTACGAAATTGCAGAGCAACTTGGCTGGAAATTGCCCGATGTAATCTTGTACCCTGCCGGTGGCGGCACAGGTTTAATTGGGATATGGAAAGCCTTTAAAGAGTTGAAATCCCTGGGCTGGATTACTGACGAAACCACCTTGCCGAAGATGATTGCCGTGCAAGCGGCCAATTGCATGCCCCTTGTGCAAACCTGGAAAGGAAACCAGCCGAACGCACAGCACTATAGTGGCAAACCCACTATAGCCAACGGCTTAGCCGTACCGCGCCCCATTGGTGAGCAACTGATGTTGCAGGTGCTGGCAGAATCAGGGGGAACAGCTGTGGCAGTAACCGAAGAAGAAATGTTAACCGGCCTCCGGGAGCTTGGGAAAGCGGAAGGGTTATTCGTCGCGCCAGAGGGAGCAGCCCTCTGGATGGCCGCACGAAACCTCCTCTCTGCAGGATACCTACACGCAGATCAGCAGATCCTGTTATTAAACACTGGCTCAGGCCAGAAATACCTGGAGAATATTCAGGGAATGGCTTAAACCGCGAATTTCCATCACCTATAGATTAAAAAGCACAGCGGTCCTGAATAATGTGTTTGTCCAAGAGTCCCTGATTCAATCATTCCTGAGTTGGGTGGAAACTATTGATTTGCAAGGCGTCTTAGTGTCTGTGCCATACCAGGCTATCGGAAGCCATCTTCCGCCAAATTATCTTTGACTGCTTATATGACGTTGAAATGAGTTAGCACATTTGAAAATCCCTTTCTATATAAAATTGCAGCCGGATTGCGGCCAGGACATCTTATATATCCAACCCTTTTTTCTCAAACATTTAAAAATTTTCCAGAATTTAGTTCTTACCAGTCAAGAGGCTTTAAACCCACATCTCCTGATACTATGTTTTAACACAGGCTAAAACATGGTGCAACACTAAACATCGTGCTGGAACTATATCTTATCATAATCGTTGAAAAAGAGTAACATATGAGTGTTTCAGCTAAAACTTAAATGTTAGCGTGGCGTGGTAAAGCGCTTATAGAATAACACCTGCAATACGCTTGCAGCAACCTGATTTTTGTCAGGTACATCTTAAACTTTAGAGCGCTTATGGAAGAATGGATACCCTGTAATTCGGAGACATTTTGGAGAGAAGTCGCCCCCCACTCGCATGTCCTGCAACTCTACGACTGCGAAAATGAGCTGTTAAACCTCTTGGAGGGATTTGTGGCCGGAGGCATTTCAGTGGGTGAGTGTATCATCCTAATTGCTACTAAAGAACACTTACAGCAACTTGAAAAACGGCTGTCTGACCACGCACTTGACATACCTAATTTAAAAGCAACTAACCAGTATATTGCCTTAGACGCATCTGAAACCCTGTCTAAATTCATGGTAAATGGCGTTCCAGACGAGGACCTATTTCGAAACACCATTGCAGCGGTTTTTGACAGTGTCCGCCCGTGCGGTAAGCGCATACGTGCCTTCGGTGAGATGGTAGCCATTTTATGGGAACAGGGCAACCAAGCGGCAACCATTGAGCTGGAGCATATGTGGAACAGCTATTTCGAGCGAGAGGTTTTTTCCTTATTGTGCACCTATCCTAAAAATCAATTCTCTAAAGACGGCATGAATCAACTTGCCCATATCTGTAAAGCACACGCAACCATGGTTTCCGTTTCAGGTCAAGAAAAGTTTGACCTTTGTTATCACAAAATAGACTAAAGTTTGGTTTACCATTAGAGTAAACGCAGATTTCCTGCGCCTTACTCCTCCTGCTTACTACACGGTAGCCGTATTCCCTTCCATTGCATTCACCCTACACGGGGCAGGGCCGTTAAGTTCTACCTGATTCTGGCGCGAATCTCCAGATTCGTGTCTTAAAGTGAATGTTGAGTCTCCAACTCAACTGGCCCAGAGGGCCAGAAAATAGTAGGACACGAGCGAGGACGCTCGCGCCATGACTTAATATAATGTAGAACTTAACGGCCCTACCCTACACGGGGTATACTGAATTTTATTTCTTGATTCAAATTGAGCATATAACTTCTGGTAGCAGTGGTGCTGCTATAACATTAGCTGCCATTCCCGTTCACTTGTATGTCGATGCTGTAGCTTAAGCTCATTTATTATTTACCCCAAACTGCGAATAACAGTTTGATGTAGCACCCCTAAACTAACTGGTCGATTCTGATTCAGCGTCTCGTGCGTGTAAGAAACAGTTGGGTCAAGTTAGAAACTTGATGTCCGTTTTAGATACCCGGAAGCCTATAGGTATGCCTATGTTAGAGAGCATGGAACGACCTTACTCGCAGGAAGAAAATGACGCAAAAAATATTTATACCCTCCATCCGCGAGGTAAACGCAAGGGTAGGGTATTTAGCTCAATAGGAAAGCTATAATCAGCTTTCCTACACTGCCACTGGAGTTCCTTCACAATTCTATTTTCAGCAACCTCCTACCTTACTTTATGCAATTTTACTAACTAAAGCGCCTTCAACATAACCCGATTATTTCATCGGCCAGAATATATTGTTGAAAGATATTTTTTACATTGTGACTTCAAGACAGATTGACAACGCCTGACGGCAGGCGGCATTTTGTTTTTTAGGAATACTTAAGAAATAAATCCGCATGCAAAGGAGGGTATAAAACTATAGAGATTAATAAGAAATGAAAGACGCACAGTATGAATTCGGAATGGTTGGCCTTGGGGTAATGGGCAGAAACCTGATGCTTAACATCGCGGACCACGATTTTTCAGTGATAGGCCTTGATCTGGACCCAGAAAAAGCTGCTGCCGTAGAAGTGGAAGCCGGCGCTGACCGCCCCGTGAAGGGAACAACTTCAGCGGAGGAATTTATACAGGCGTTGCGCAGGCCGCGCGCGTTAATGCTTCTGGTACCCGCCGGTAAACCCGTGGATGCGGTCATATCCTCTCTCCTCCCCCTGCTGGAGCCAGGCGACATCGTGATTGACGGTGGCAACTCCTACTTCCCGGATACCGACCGCCGCGTGGTTGAGTTGGCAGCGCATGGCATTCACTTCTTCGGGATGGGTATATCAGGAGGAGAGAAAGGAGCCCGTTTCGGTCCGAGTATGATGCCAGGCGGAAACCAAGAGGCCTATGAGCGCCTCCGCCCGGTATTTGAAGCTGTGGCCGCTAAAGTAAACGGGGAGCCCTGCGTGACCTACCTCGGCAATGGCTCAGCTGGTAATTACGTAAAGATGGTACACAACGGCATTGAGTACGGCGTGATGCAACTCATCGCGGAAGCGTACGACCTGCTGAAGCGCGGAGCCGGGTTGAGCGATGAGGCTTTACAGCAGGTGTTTGAAAGCTGGAACCAGACGGAGTTGCAGTCTTTCCTGATAGAAATCACAGGAGAGATTCTAAAGAAGAAAGACGACAAAACCGGACAATACCTGGTGAACCTAATCTCAGACAGGGCACGCAGCAAAGGTACGGGTAAATGGACTTCCCAAAACGCCATGGACCTGCAGGTACCGGTACCAAGCATCGACATGGCCGTACTGATGCGCGACATCTCCAAATACAAAGAAGAACGTGTAGAGGCTTCCAAACTTTTGGCCAGTGAGACCGCGGCAGTGGAAACTACTAACCAACCGGAACTGGTAAACCAGGTGAAGAACGCTTTCTATTTTGCCATGCTCTCGACCTATGCGCAGGGTATGGCCCAGTTACGGGTAGCCTCGGAAGCTTATGACTATGGCTTGCAGTTGCAGGAAGTTGCCAAAATTTGGCGCGGGGGCTGCATTATCCGGGCAGCCTGTCTCACCGACATCCGGGCTGCTTATGAGCAGAACACCGATTTGCCAAACCTGTTGCTGGACCAAAAAATTGGCACGGACTTACGCAACCGCCAGGGCGATATACGCACAGTCCTGAAAACGGCGATCGACAAGGGTATCGCGATGCCTGCCTTTATGGCTTCGCTGGCTTATTTTGATGCCTACCGCACCGAAACCCTGCCAACCAACCTCATTCAGGCGCAGCGCGACTATTTCGGTGCCCATACCTATGAGCGCACCGACAAGCCCGGCACTTTCCATACCCAGTGGAATTAAGCTAGCCAGTAAAACATAACCCCTTGCCTGGCAAGAAAAAATTAATTTGAATTACGCATCAGCATATATGAAATCAGCCAATAAAAAGGCCCCCACTATTGCCGTGATCTTTGGCGGCACCGGCGACTTAGCAAACCGCAAACTGGTGCCAGCCTTTTACAATCTTTTTTTAGATGGCTGGCTGCCCGACTCCTTCGCGATGATCGGGCTAGGCAGAACGGACACCGACAACATCAGCTACAGACAACAGTTGTCGGAAGGCGTGGAAGAATTTTCGCGAAGCGGAAAACCTGACCCTGAAGCCTGGGGAATTTTCAGCCAAAAGCTTTTTTACCTGCGCTCCAATATCAACCACGAGAGCTCCTACCAGGAATTAGCCGATCAGATACACGCGTTGGAAGAGTCTTGGGGAATGCGGGCCAACCGATTGTTTTACCTTTCGGTAGCTCCGAAGTTTATAGAGCCTATTACCGTGCACCTGGGTAACGTGGGCATTGCCAGCGATCCTAACCGCGACCGGATTGTGGTAGAAAAACCATTCGGCCACGACCTGGAATCGGCGAAGGCCTTGAACCAGCTCCTGACCAACACCTTCCAGGAAAACCAGATCTACCGCATCGACCATTACCTCGGCAAGGAAACGGTGCAGAACATCCTCGCCTTTCGTTTCGCCAATGCCCTTTTTGAGCCGCTCTGGAACCGCAACTACATCGAGTACGTGCAAATTACGGTAGCCGAGGAGGTAGGCGTGGAAGACCGTGGGGGTTATTACGAAGGATCCGGTGCCCTACGCGATATGATTCAGAACCACTTGCTGCAACTCTTGTGCATGGTGGCCATGGAGCCCCCTGTCACGTTCGAGGCCGAGGAGATCCGCAACCGCAAAGTGGATGTGCTGCATGCCGTGCAGCGCTACTCCCGGGAGGAAGTGGGCAAGTACGCGGTGCGTGGGCAGTATGGCCCCGGTTGGATGAAAGGCAAGCAAGTACCCGGTTACCGGCAGGAAGAAGGTGTAGATCCGAAATCCAGCACGGAGACATATGCCGCCGTGAAATTCTTCCTCGACAACTGGCGCTGGAAAGGCGTGCCGTTTTACCTGCGCACCGGCAAGCGCATGCAGGAAAAAAGCTCCTCCATCACCATCCAATTCCGTCCGGTGCCGCACCTGACCTTCCCGTCAGCCATGACGGAGAACATCCTGCCAAACCGACTGATCATCAACATTCAGCCGCAAATGGATATTCGCTTGCGCTTCATGGCCAAGAAGACGGGTTTAGACATGGCCCTCACACCAGCGGAAATGGTATTCGACTTTAACGGATGCTCGGCACAAAGCCAGACACCGGAAGCCTACGAAACACTGCTGCTCGACGCCATGCAGGGAGATGCCACCCTGTTCATGCGCTCGGACCAGGTAGAAGTAGCGTGGGATGTAATTACGCCGATCCTGGAAACCTGGGAATCGCGCCCTTCGCTGGAATTCCCCAACTATGCCGCCGGTATGTGGGGCCCTGAAAACGCTGAGGCACTCATTGCCCGCGAAGGCCATACCTGGACCGTTACCTTACCTCATTAAACAGTACACGATGATACAAATTTTTGAAGATAAAGCACAGCTCAGCAAAGCCGCTGCCGAACTGTTTGTCCAACAAGCCCAAACGGCTGTTACGGAACGTGGCCGCTTTAGTGTGGCGTTAACAGGCGGCTCCTCCCCTGTACAATTATATAACATGCTAGCGGAATCGCCCTACAAAGAGCAAGTGCCCTGGCAGCAAACACACGTCTTTTGGGGCGACGAACGTTGGGTGCCGCTGACAGATGCACAGAGCAACGCCAAGATGGCGTTTGACACCCTACTCAGTAAGGTGCCTGTTCCAAAAGAGCAGATTTACCCGATGTGGGAAGCTGGAATCGAGCCGGAAGTCTATGCCGCCAAATACGAGGAACAACTCAAGAACTTCTTCGGGAATGCAGCTACTCAATTTGACCTCATCCTGTTAGGCATGGGTGATGACGGCCATACTGCTTCTTTATTCCCGGGCACAGAAGTATTGAAGGAGCAGTCCCGTTGGGTGCAGGCCTATTATTTAGAACCCCAATCCATGTACCGCATCACACTGACTGCTCTGATCATCAACCAGGCCAGAACCATCTGCTTCATGACCTTCGGTGAGAAAAAGGCCCCTGCCCTTTATGAGGTACTGGAAGGAGAACGAAACGCTCAACAGTACCCTTCACAACTGATCAAACCAGAAAACGGAGAGATTATCTGGCTCGTGGATGAAGCTGCCGCCTCAAAGTTAAAACAAGCATAAAATCAATCCCACCAATTGTCATTTATGAATGTACCATTTGTCATTTCGAGCCTTAGCGAGAAATCTGAATCATTCATAAGTAACGTGAAGTCCAGATTTCTCCCGCTGGTCGAAATGACATATAATTGTTAAAGCCAAAAACAGCAGCGGCCTGTAGCACATCATGCTACAGGCCGCTGCTGTTAATCATCAATCAATTCTCTCTTAAAAAGCTTTCTCGTGCCCCCTAATGGCTTGCCATAAAGTTAAGACCACAATCTTTAAGTCAAGCAAAAAAGACCAGTTCTCCAAGTACCAGATATCCGCTTGCACCCGCTTCTCCATCGACTCCGAATCCTCTGTCTCACCACGCAAGCCATTCACCTGCGCCCAACCCGTTATACCCGGTGTTACGAAGTGGCGCACCATAAACTTTTCAATTAACTCAGAGTAATCCTCGGTATGCTTCAGCATATGCGGACGAGGCCCCACAACAGACATATTGCCCATAAACACATTGATAAACTGCGGCAACTCATCTATACTGGTCTTACGAATAAAGCGACCCACCTTTGTAATAGCGCATCCCCCTTCGTCGCCTGTAAGCTATCAGAAGCCGCATTCACCCGCATACTCCGGAACTTCAGGCAATAGAAAGGCTGGTTGTCTTTCCCGGAGCGAATTTGCTTGAAAAAGACAGGCCCTTTTGAATCCAATTTGATGATAATCGCCATTAGCGGTATAAACCAGCTCAGGAAGAACAGTATAACGAAAGAAGAGAAAACGATATCAAAAGCTCGTTTCGCCACCTCATTCGCTTTATCCTCCAAAGGCTCCCGACGTGGCGTCAGCACGGGCATATGGCCATACATCTCCACCATAAAGTTTTCCTTGAAGTAATCTTTCACGTCAGGCACCAACTTAATACGAACCATACGCTTATCAGACTCCGCCATCAGTGAAAGGATCTTATGGCGCGCGAGATCCGGCAAAGCACAAAAGACCTCTGCCACATCATTCTGCTCTACAAAATCAATACACTCTGATATTTGACCTAAAACAGTACCATTTGGAACAGCAGGCACAAAATCATCGAAAAAGCCAACAACATCGTACCCCAGCTGCTTGTTGTCTTGAATATAATTATAAAGCTCTACCCCTAGTGTTCCGGCACCCGCAATCACTATCTTCTTTCGCTTGATAACAGACCAGCGACGCGGCTTTCGGACGAGCAGGAAGAGCGTTTTCCAGGAAAGTAGCAGGAAGAAAAAGAGTGCAAAAGAACTTGTGAGAAAACTCACTGATAATTCTAATTTGGGGATAGCCAACTTTAAGATGGAAGCAATAACCATGTATGTGCCTAATGACTTCAATACCACCCGCATAGTAGGAATGGCGTCACGCTTAAAGATGTTCTCATAAATCTTAAAAACACTGCCACAATAGAACCAAATCAGGTTCAGAAGTAGAAAATCTAAGCGATAAACCTCATCTATATTCTCCCCTAATCGCGAAGGGTTGTGCAAAATAAAAATTGCATACAAAGACAGATTGAGAAGAACGAAATCTGCCGCAAAATTGAGCAATCGTGCAAAATTAGTATACCTCTGAATCATAAGCTATGGGTGAAGCGAATACAAGAACTTATTAAAGCTCAAATATACAAACATTTAGCTTTTGGTATTATAAGAAAATTGATAATTATCGATTAGACTTGATACTATTGTCTACACTTGGGTATAGATTCTCAGTGGATGGAAAACGTGAAAAGAACTGAAGCAAATAAAATTACTTTTTAAATGGACTTTAATGTACTGTTTGTATTAGTCTTCAATGGCCGCCAACTTCGTACTTTCTCCTTTAACAGGTAATAGCCAAATACAAAACCATAGTAAATATACCTTTTCCACATCCTTCTAGGCTCGTTAAACAGACGGCCAAGCCACTCTAAATTTGAATTAATCCAAAACTTCCCTGGACGCTTTACAGTACCAGCGTAAAAATCAAAAACTGCGCCTATTGAACAGATGATATTTGCATCCAGTAACGCCTTATGTGCATGCGCCCACTTCTCTTGTTTAGGAGCAGTCATTCCTATGAACAAAACATCAGGCTTGAAAGCATTAACCTCAGCTAACATCAAAGCATTATCTTCTTGAGAGAATTGTGGCTTATAAGGAGGGGAAAAGCTCGCCACTTGTATTGATGGAAAATCATTTTTCAAGCGCACTTTTATTTTACGAAGGGTCTCATCGGAAGAGCCTAAATAAAAGCATTTACCACCACTAATTTCCAATTTTCTCAACAAATAGTCATGCAAATCTGCACCAGCAATTTTAGCAATATGCTGTTGATTCAAAAACTTTGATGCTGCCACAATTCCTATACCATCAGGAAGCAGTACGTCGGATTCAATTAATGAATTCTTAAAATCAACGTCTTTTTCTGCAATACAATAAGAATATTGATTTATAGTATTAATAACAACTTTATCAAGCGCGGGTAATAAACTTAAATTGCCTGTAAAAAGGGAATAACCCATGCAAGTAGTTGTAAATATATCTGAATTCATAATTTTTAAAACAATCATTAATTATAAAATAATATAATTAATATAGTAACATTAATGTGATAGAAGACAAAATAAAGCTAAACTCAACTATATAAAATCTCAATAAAAATTTAATGCTTAAGAACAGAATAATAAAGCGAATTTAGAGTGGTTATATAATTATTCAAATCAAAGTTTGATTGAAAATAATTAGTAGTTTCTTGTGAAAGGCTTTTTAATAAATCACTATCAAGTAATAATTTAATTTTTGAAGCTAAATCTGTCGCACTGTTTTTTTCAACCACTATACCATTTTGGTTATGCTTAACAACTTCAATCATAGACCCATCATTAGTAACAATTGGAACAACACCACAACCCATAGATTCTAGTAAAGCAATTGGCAAACCCTCACCATATAGAGAAGGTAGTAGAAAAACATCAGCAGCATTAAATGCATTAAATTTAGAGACTCCTTTGATAACACCATGGAAAGAAATATTTTTTATGGTATTGACCTTTTGTACAACCAAATCTTCTAGGGGTCCTTTGCCATAAATTGATAGATCAATATGATTTTGATAACCCTCATCGTTTAAAATATCCACAGCATCAAAAATTATTTTTAATCCTTTAGACTCATGAAGTCTGCCTAAAAAAATAAGTTTTAAAACAGTGGAATTCTTATTACAAGTAAAATTATTCGTTGGTACATTAATGGTATTTTTTAAAACTACACTTGATTTTTGATTATAGATATTGGTTACTAGTATTTTTTCTAAATCACTAAGTACAATTATTTTATTTGAATTACTTAAAATATATTTAACAATTCTATAAACAATTAGTGGAGGTTTAGTTGTAAGAAATGTACCTCCATGGAGATGGGTTATTATGGGAATATGAAAGGAATTAACTATCAAAAATACAATCAATTCTCGAAATATAGATTTATAATTTAAAGGTAAATTTAAATGTAAGATGTCAAAATTCTTATTTCGAATATGTTTCCATAATAAATAATAACTTAAACCTAAATCAATAAACCTATTAAAAAGAGAAGCCTTTATATCTTTGTTACCAGATAAAAAGTGAATATAATTTACTTTAGGATTATTTTCTATAATTGTAATTACTACAGATGAAATCCCACTAACATTTTCATTAACACTAAGACTAGGAGCTGTAATTAGAATTCGCATATTACCAAAGTAAATTATAAATTATCTATATAAATATTTTAAGACTTTGGCTGGATTTCCAGCAACTACTGCAAAAGGAGGTACGTCTTTCGTTACTACTGATCCAGCACCAATAATAGCTTTTTCCCCAATAACAATTTTACCAATGATGACTACACTTGCTCCAATTTGAACATTATCACATATAACAGGAACATCATTTTCATATTTACTGTTTCCAATTGTAGTGTTTTGCCTTATTATAACATTGTTTTTAATAATTACATTTTTGTGGATTACAATTCCTTGACCGTGGTATAAGTTTAAACCAAGCCCTACTTGAGTAGTATCAGGAATATCTATGCCTAAAATCCATTGAATAAATATTTTATAAGAAAGTCTAATAGGAAATCCAAGAACGGACAAAAGTTTACCTCTTGCACAGTAAGAGCTTAATCTAAAGTAGATAATAAAAAAAAGGCCTTTTGAATTACCTTTAAGTAATTTAATTTCATTAATTAATTGCATATTTACTATTTATCTTAATTTTAGCATTTTGTTTTATTTCAACACTATCTTGTTGCACTAAAGCAAAAATCAAGGCTAAAATTAACTCCATAACAGAAGAAATCACACCACCCTGTACCATTTGATAAGCCAAATAAGACCAAAAGACAGATAGACCAAGTAATTTATGTTGAGAATATGAGTTAACGGTTAAATAATAAATACTAAATATGAAAAATACAAATAATAATAATCCCACTAGTCCATCTTTAAGCAATGCAGTAGTAAAACCGTTGTGAGCATATATTTTTAACCCAACCTTTTTTTCCATTTCATCCTTGTAAGGCTCTAAGCCCATACCCAAAATTTTTTCTTCAAAATTATTTGAGTTCCAAATCTCAATAGAAGCTAGTTGAAATATAACTCGTCCTGACCCCAAATCTTTAGTCTTATCTCCTGTTGAATATTCTTGTGAATCTGACAACCTAGATTTTAAGGTACTATCGTTATTATATAAATATGATAATAAAAATAAAGTCAGTATACCTATTATAAATGAAGGAATAATATAGCTACGCTTAAACGTTTTCAAATATAAAACCATCACTCCTACAACAAGCATTAAATAACCTGTCCGAATATATGTTTTATATAGTATATATAAACCTAACGCTAAAGTAATATATAGACAGAAAGTATACACTTTACTAAGCTTGAAATAATTATGATTAATAAACAAAAAGTACAACAATATAATTATACTAATGCTAAGAGTAGCACTTGCACTATGAGAATTTTCAAATACACCAATAAACCCTGAAGCATAACTTCCAAATATGGAAAGATCATAACCTGAATTAATAGGTACAAGGATACCAAAAACGAAAAATAGAGATGAAGATATTATAACAAATGAAACTATTATTAAAGTTTTAGCTAAATATAAACTACTAAATTTATTAAATAGAAAAATATATGTTATCGGAAAAATCAATGATCTAAACGTATCTACTAATACATTAAATGGCGAATAAATAACACCTACTGAAAAAAAGGTTTTAATAGCAGATAACAGGCTAAATCTTCCAAGTTTATTTAAACGAATTTTGCGCCTTCTTATTAAGAATAGAGTGAAATATAACAATAAAGTTACATTAAATAAAATAGTTATTTTTATAGCACCGATTTCAAGAGGCTGAATATAAAGTACTACAAGTATTATAAAATAATAAACTACAAATTTTACTTTCATATTTGCATAATAGAAAGGCTTTTAAAAACTACAAATACCTTTTAAACCTAAATCTGTTATAAATATGTGATAAGTGATAGTTTGGCATAATAAAAATAGCTATCATTAAGTTGAAATATGCAGAAAAATTAGATAGGCCTTTTTTGGAAAGATATTTAAAATGAAATGATAAGGAATAATTAAATAGTTTTCTCTCTATATATGATACTTTTGTGTAGATGGAAAGTTTATCTAAAGAATAGGAATCAATTCCATTATTTTTAAGCCTTTCAGTACGAAGTTTTTTAATATAACTTATCGATTTACTTTGTATTAGACCTGAAGTAGAAGCTGTGTTACCTTGTCGAATTCTTTGTTTATATAAAAATAAAGGAACATTACATATATTAAAGCCAAGATCTAAAGCCCTCAATAAGAAATCAAAATCTTCCGCAGATGGAATTCTATATGGTCCAACGTTTTCATAAACTGATCTTCGTGACACCCAGAAGTGTGGAACTGGTGTTACAAACTGACTTACTCTTTTAATTAAATTAATATCAGTAACATATTTTTCATTCTTCAAACTATTACCTGCTTCATCAATAATAATTACATTCAAACCAACAAGATCCACATCAACATTATTGACAAGAAATTGAACTTGGTGCTCAATTCTATTGGGTAAACTTATGTCATCTCCATCCATTCGTGCTATAAATAAACCTGAAGATTTTTTATAAGCAAAATTTAAAGATTCTACTATTTTAGAGTTTTTTTCATTCCTATAAAGTTTTATTCTATCATCTTTTTCTGATAAATTGGTTAGAATATTGAAAGTGTTATCAGAAGATGCATCATCTACGATAATGATTTCTAAGTTTTTATAAGTCTGATTTAATATACTTAATATAGCTTCTTCGACAAATTTCTCAACATTATAAGTTGGAATTAAAACTGAAACTAAAGGGTTTGAATCTGTCATTTTGGTACTTTGGCATTTATAATTTGACTAAGTTAAACTATATCAGATTATTTTAAAATTTAAGATATCCAGTCTAATTTTATTTAAAAATCACTGATTAAATTCATAAACTATTGAGTTTAAATTTAAAAGCTCGTTTTAGTATGTTTATTTTCTTTTAGGTTCAATTAATTCACAGTTATTAAATTCCTGCATCCAACTAGTATAAAAATTTTTATTTTTACCATAAGAGTTATCAATTACATGCACTTTTTTATTTAAAAGCACCCCTAGTATAAACACATGTAATCTTGTAGTATAAATTTCATTATATTGGTTGATAAAATTTACACCTGTAGTAATATATTTAGAACGGTTAATTTTAGATTTTAATCCATACTTTGGATCAACCATTTGTTTTAATACTGGAATTTTTAAAAATAATTTCGAAGCATTGATTTCGATTTTAACATATATTTTTTCTAACAAATTATCCAATCTAGAAATATTAAATGTTGGCCAATCGCTAACTTCAATTTTTCTTAAATCATCCTTTTGAATTAATAAATTTAAATCAAAACTATTATTAAGCTCTTTGTCTTTTCTTTTTAATAACAATACTTTATTTTCAATACTACTCTTTATATGTTTTGTAAAATCAATACAAAAAGCCATATCAGGAATAAGTAATATTTTATTGTTGTAAAAATATTTTTTTAATATACTATATGAATGCGTATCTCTAGCACAAATGGTGATATCAAAATGATCATTAAATATTCTTGAATCTCTGATTAGATTATCTAAATTATCATAATGCACTGTTATTGGAAATATGATAATTTTATTTTTTTCAAAATGTTCTACTACTTTAATCCTAAAATCTTGTATAATTGAATATAAATCACCAAAATTTCCGCCACCATTCAACAAAATTATATTTTCTTGACCTATTTTTCCAAAATCACTAAGATACAGATTGCTACTATATATCATTTTATATGGGAGTCTCTTTAAATAAGCTAATTCGCCCTCCCATATTAAATTATCTCCTATATTCTTATGATCAGGAACATCTAACAAACAATAATCTTGATTAATTATCGGATCTAAATTAGAGTAAATTATGCCCCTAAGTTTATTAATATTTTCTATATTTCCTTGCATTGTTTATTAATTGTAACTTTCCAAATATAATTTTAACACTTTCTCTGTTGCATATAAATGCTATAATTAAAGCCGTCAAGCAAAGAAGTATGTCAATTTTTAAACTTGACTTTAACAGTAGCCACATAAACAATGCACTTAGCATCATCATGACCGTGAATATTTTAACATTAAAAATTATCTTAAAAAAGCTTTTAGACTCATAAATTCTAAGAATCCAAGTAACAAAATAGCCTAAAAATGTTCCAAACGCGGGTGCAAACAAACCGAAACTCTTAATATAATAGTAACTGACTGTAATGCTAACAACTCCACCTATGAGTGTCGATGTGAATAACCCTCTTGTTTTCTTCTCTCTTAAGTATCCAGTGCCTAAGAAACTTGCAAATGCAGAAAAAGCCACTCCAAGATATAAGAATGGCATATATTGCCAAGAGCTGTAAAATTCTTTATCAATTGAGATTGAAACTATGAATTTTGTAATTGTTATCAACATCAAAACAAAAGACAATTCCATAACCATAAATCTATTAAATATATGACTAAAGTAGCTTTTAGTTTCTCTATTATATACACTTTTAACAGTTTGATCTTGAATTGCCAACAAAAACACCGAATTTACAATTAATATTATAGAAGGGAACTTATTAGCCAATGCATAGATTCCATTAGCCTCTTTACCTAAGTAGATCAATATAATATATCTATTGGCTGTACTTATCAACCACCAACTAACTGCATTAGGTATTAGTGGTAGCGAATAAGTTATCATCTCTAAGATTTGTTTGAAGTCGATGTCAGATATACTTATATGTTCTTTTAGATTCAATAACCTAAATATCAAAATAAGAGTTATAATATTTGCAATTGCTGTAGCTAATAATAAAATATTAACACTTACTTCATAAAACATAATAAATATTATATTTAACGAGAATATTAATAATGTATTTATAATTCCCATTATTGAATATAATTTGTTTTTCTCTAGACCTCTGATTATTTGTTGAAACAACGGCAATAAAGCAGATAGAAATAAAATTAATGATATTACAAATTTATTTTCTATATCAAAAAAAAGTAATGTAATAGAAAACAATGTAAAGGCAATAGTGATACCGGCTAAAATTACGACTAATGCATTAGTTATAATTTTACTCTGAAGTATTGAATCGTGTTTAACTTCAATTAACCATCTAAATGTTGCATCAGAAATTTGAATTGTGATTAGTGGAACAAATAAACTTATAGTGCTTATTACTAAGTCATAATATCCCATTTCAGCCTTTGTTAGAAAGAATGTATAAATTGGGACTAAAAGAAATGTAATCAATTTTGACCCAATACTTCCTATTGAGTATATTATTACATTTTTCACCAAATCTTTTGAACTAGCCATTAATTTGTATGGTATTTGTTCTTGATATTTCTTAGTGGTGTCTTGCTGTTTTCAGAATAGCCATATCCATAGCCATATCCATATCCATAGCTATTCTCTTTCTGGGCGTCATTTAGTACAATCATCGGGTGGTGCAGCTTCTTCTGCTTGTACACATCTTCCACAATCTGAAGCTGAGACTTATAGGTATAGTTATATCTTACCACGTACACACTTGAATCAATGAAAGAGGAGAGCGTAAAGGCATCCGCTACCTGGCCGATAGGCGCTGTATCAATAATGATATGGTCGAAGTTCTCCTTCAGAACATTTATTAATTGCGCTACCTTAGGACTCAGCATCAGCTCAGCTGGATTTGGAGGAATTGGACCTGACCCGATGGCGAATAGCCCATTCAATGCTGCGACAGGCTGCACTATATCATCTACAGACGTTGTGTTGGAAATCAGGTAATTAGTAATACCAGCACCTTCCGTTAAACCTAATTCCTGAATTAGCCTTGGCTTGCGAAGGTCAAACCCAAGCACCACTACCTTCTTACCGGTTAAGACTAGACTTGCTCCAAGATTGATACTGAAAAAGGTTTTCCCCTCACCACTCATGCTGGAGGTAACCAGGATCACCTTATTCTCTTTTCCAATGGTGGCATACTGTAAGTTTGTGCGCACCAGACGGAACATCTCTACCACTGGGCTACGGTTACCTTCTGTTACGACGAGGGCTTGATCAGACTTATTATGCGCTAACTCTCCCAGTACAGGCGTAGCAGTGGCTTGTTCCACATCTTTCCTGTCCTGCACCTTGTCATTCAGCATGTTCTTTATAAAGATGTAGGCGAAAGGCACACCCATGCCAGCTACAAGTGCAAGCAGGTACACCAGCATTTTCTTTGGCTTAACGGGTTCATCCCCTGCCATAGCAGGATCCAGGATACGAGAATTTGATATCGCAGCGGCTAACGAAACAGCAGACTCTTCGCGTTTTTGAAGTAGGTATAAGTAAAGCCCTTGTTTGATACCCTGCTGCCGTTGTATTTCCAAAAGTTCCCGCTCGATCGCTGGCACTTTCTGAATCTTCGTTTCGAAGGAAGCCATCTTTGCATTGAGGTTATCCTTGGTGATAGATAGCCCGCGCTTTATGTTCTGAATATTTTCTAATATGTTGATTCGCAGATTTCCTAGCTGGTCGTTGATATTTTGCACCAACAGGTTGTTTGCTTGTGTAGTACGAAGCATCCTTTCACGCTCCAGTTGCAACTCATTAAATTTTGATATCAGGCCTAATAAGGTAGGGTCTTGGATACTCAAGGAACTTGGCACTAACTGATACTGCTCTCCCTTCCCTTTGAGGTATTTTTCAATAGAGTTCAATACATCTAGCTGAATTTCAAACTCTGCCAATTGCTGGTTGTACACACTTGCCTGCTCTACATACAACTTTGCTTCAGAGCTTACATCTGTTAAAGCATTTTTACGCTTGTATTGCTCTACATCTTTCTCCACATCAGAGAGTTCGGCTGTCAGGAACTTCAAGCGTTCATCAATAAATTGAATGGTATTGGAAGCCATGAGGTTTTTATCCTCTACAGCTTCCTGATTGTACACCTCAATTAATTTATTGATGATATCTTGGCCTTTTTCACGTACAGGCACTGTTAGGCTTAGTACCAACACGCTTGCATTCTTATTAACAGGCTCAATAGTCAGTTGCTCTTTATAATAATTGGCAAGCTTTCGGATACTATGAAAATTAACAATGATATCGCGCGGCATGTCAGGAGTTAGTCCCTGTGCCGCAGCTACAACGGTAAATACCCCGTAGTCTCTTTTAAGCTGCTGCCCAAACTGATGTATGGAGGTAACTGTTTCGCCGTTTTCGTTTTCTTCTTCTAATTCATAGGCATTATTATCCTTAATATGAAGCACAAAGCTTTTTTCAAAAGCAGTCGAATCCAGTTTGCTGACAATAACTTTTACAGGAACATCCTCTCCGTAAATTTCTACATCATTCACGCGGCCTTGCTTGTAATAACTAGTTTCTAATGAAAGCTCTGCTAGCACACGCTGCATCAGACTCACAGCATTTAAAACTTCAATCTCATTATCTACATTTTTAGACGACTTGAACATATCCAAATCGCTCAATGCTGAACCACTCAAGAAATCTGCTCCTTTTGCATCATCACGGATCAGCACCTTACTAGTTACAGTATACTGTCGTGTGGCATAACGGAGGTAGATAAAAGCTACTCCCACAGCTAAGACAGCACCAATTACAAACAAATACCAGTAACGCAGGTATTTGTAAAGTTCTGCTTTCAGATCAATCTGCTCAGACTGCTCCTCCTGAAACTGAAAAAATTCTCTCTCTGTCATGTTTGTGTTCCTAAAAGAGTCTGGCAACGAAAACGGATATAATGGAAGCTGCTGCTGCGATGATAGAAAGTGTTCGGGTGTTAGCACTTGCCTGCACTTCTTTCATGCGGTCAGGCTCCACATACACCACATCGTTCTGCTGCAGGTAGAAGTATGGAGAATTAAGGAAATCTTTTGAGTTCAAATTTAATCGCGCCATTTGGCGTACACCTTTCTCCTCCCGAATCACCAACACATTTTCTCGCTTGCCAAAAGCGGTCATGTCGCCGGCCATACCTAATGCTTCAATGATATTAATGCGTTCTGCCGGGATGGTGAAGGTGGCAGGGCGATTCACCTCCCCTACCACGGTAATCGTATAGTTCAGGAAGCGCACATTAACGATAGGTTCTTTAAGATGATCCCGCAGCTTAGCCGTGAGGAATTTTGTGGCTTCCGCCTTCGTTAACCCACCTAACTGTACTGCGCCTAATACAGGGAAACTGATTATACCCTCTTTATCTACCAAATACCCCTCACGTGATAAATTAGAGGATGCATTTCGCACCGTGCTGAAATCTGTGATGCTGGTAGCAGCCATTCGTGCTTCACCTGTATTGAATAAGGCACTTGCCTCTGGGTTTAAGCTACTAACCGTGATGCTTAGCAAATCATAAGGCTGAATGTGCGGCTCCGTCGCATTCACAATTTTCTCCTCATAGGTAGCCTGGTTTTCCATGTCACTGAAGTAAGCCAGGTTGCGCGGGGAGCAGGCATTCAGCAGTAGAACACCAGATAAAATGGCAAAAAGTTTGTAACGCATTTGTATCGTAATCGTATAGGTAATTGGGTTGTTCTTCGAAGACAGATTTTATATAGATAAAAAAATATATTTAACCAGTATAATTCTACATATTAAGCAATTTATTTCTGTATTATTTTCATCAATAAGTCTTCTCTAAAAGGCTGATTATATAGTTGTCACTCCTGCTACAGCTTCCTAGGATATTGCAAAGCTAAACACAAATAGCATATAATCAATTAGTAAAAACTAATTTTAACTTTTTATAGGTACCAATTCTTAAATAGTTATCCACAAGTAGTTCTATAATATATATGTAAACACATATATAAAAGGTTAAAGAATCACCTCCCATAACGCACTACCCCTTTCAAACTCCATATAGCCCCACTATCGGTGCATCTAGTGGAGCTTCATAAAAAGTATAACAGCAAAATCAACTGATAGAAACCTAACTGCATATAATTGAACTATTGCAACAAATAAAAAAGTGATTAGTTGCTTACCTAAGTTTAATCTTTGAAGTTAAAGCAGTTAAAATCTTATTCAAGCCAAAGTTCCGAAACTGAAAAACTTGATTTTACACAGCTTTCCGTTCGATTTCCCTTAGATTCTCCAACTTTTTGTTCCGCAGGAAACCAGTGATATCTTCGAAGTGCTCCCGGATGCGCTTGTTCCCAAATTCAAAAACTTTTGTAGATAGTCCATCTAAAAAGTCACGGTCATGCGAGACCAGGATCAGTGTTCCGTCGAAAGCCTTCAGCGCGTCTTTCAGTATATCCTTTGTTTTGATGTCCAGGTGGTTAGTAGGTTCATCCAGGATGAGCAGGTTAACGGGCTGCAGCAAAAGCTTGATCATGGCCAGACGTGTTTTCTCACCGCCCGACAGCACCTTCACCTTCTTCTCCACCGCATCTCCGCTAAACATGAAGGCTCCAAGCAGGTCCTTTACCCGCGTCCGCGCCTCCCCTACCGCTATCTCGTCGATGGTCTGGAATACGGTTAAATCCTCCTCTAAAAGCGATGCCTGGTTTTGAGCAAAGTATCCGATCATGCAGTTATGCCCGAGTTGCAACTTGCCCTCATAATCTAACTGACCCATGATGGCCTTCACCAGCGTAGACTTTCCTTCTCCGTTCTTGCCCACAAAGGCAATCTTCTCGCCTCTGTTAATCGTCAGCGAAACATCCTGGAAGACCGTATGGTCCCCGTATGTTTTGGTCAGTTCCTCTACAATCACCGGATAGTTACCAGACCGCGGCGCAGGCGGAAATTTGAGGTTTAGGGCCGAAGTATCCACCTCATCCACCTCTATGATCTCCATCTTCTCCAGCATCTTCACCCGCGACTGTACCTGCAGGGTCTTGGAGTAAGTCCCTTTAAAGCGGTCGATGAACGCCTGGATCTCAGCGATCTCCTTTTGCTGGTCATCAAACTGCTTTTGCTGCTGCTCCCGGCGCTCCTGGCGCAGTTGCAGATACTGGCTGTAGTTTACCTTGTAGTCGTAGATGCGGCCCATCGTCACTTCGATGGTGCGATTGGTGATGTTGTCCACAAAGGTTTTGTCGTGCGAGATGACAATAACAGCCTTGGCATTGTTAACAAGGAAATCCTCCAGCCATTGGATTGATTCGATGTCGAGGTGGTTAGTGGGTTCATCCAGCAGGATAAGATCAGGCTTTTGCAGCAGGATCTTCGCCAGTTCGATGCGCATGCGCCAGCCGCCACTGAATTCCTGTGTGGAGCGTGTGAAGTGCTCCCGCTCAAAGCCCAGCCCTTTCAGCGTCTTCTCCACTTCCGCATCAAAATTGATTTCCTCGATGGAGTAGTACTTCTCCCCTAACTCCGATACCTGTTCGATCAGTTTGTAGTAGTCATCCGAATCGTAATCGGTGCGGGTCTCAAGCTGCTTGTTCAGGTCCTCCATCTGAGCCTTCATCTCCAGCACACTGGCAAAAGCCTTGGATGCCTCCTCGAAAACAGTACAATTATCGTCCGTGAGGAGGTGCTGGGGCAGGTAGGCAATCACCGCATCTTTAGGCGCCGAGATCTTGCCGCGGGTCGGCTTACTTGCGCCCGCGATCACCTTCAGCAAAGTTGATTTACCCGCGCCGTTTTTGCCCATGAGGGCAATCCGGTCATTTTCGTTGATGTTAAAGGAAACGTTGCTAAAAAGGGCCGCGCCATTAAACTCAACGGCAACCGCATCTACTGAAATCATAATCTCTATTTAAGCCCGCAAAGGTAGCAGATATTTCTATTTGAATGAACTTCGGCCAGTAAATAGACGACGCCAGGTAAAAGCCTTTGAATATTCGTATCCCCAACCTCTCCAAATCGTTTAAGGTTCACCCGCTCTTTGATATTTACAACTATCAAAATATCCTGCTGAACGCACCAATAGCTTAACGCACACATTATTAATATTTTACACGCCTATGCCTGCCACTAAATCCGTACGCAAGCTTATATATACTTTTTACGGAGCAAGAAGTGTTACCGCAACTTGCTCGGGATGGAACCAGCATATATGATAACAGCAAGTACAGCCATACTGCAGAAAGTAAAGCGCTATGTGGAAACACAGCTGATACGCAAAACCAATGCGCAGCA
Organism: Pontibacter sp. CAU 1760; assembly: GCF_054482735.1. Taxonomy (NCBI): domain Bacteria; kingdom Pseudomonadati; phylum Bacteroidota; class Cytophagia; order Cytophagales; family Hymenobacteraceae; genus Pontibacter; species Pontibacter sp. CAU 1760. The sequence continues at coordinate 96,811 of NZ_JBTLRL010000013.1, read as the reverse complement.
TGTATTGCACAACCTGGACCATACAAAGCTATTGGTGGCGCGGACGGAAGAAATAGCGCAGGCAACCCACCTTTCCCAGGAGGAACTCCAGGGAGTGACGCTCTCTGCCTGGCTGTATGACCTGTATCACGTGAATCGACGCATGGCGTCCGGTTCTTCCTCCATCTTAGATTTTCTCTCCAAACAAGATTTTTCGGCTGCGAAGGCTGAGTACATAATCCACACCATTAGGACCTGCCAGTTGCCGCAGCACCCCCATACCCTGGAAGCAGAGGTTCTTTGTGACGCAGTGATGAGCCTGGAAGTCAATGCAGCTTTTCTAAAGGCAAAGGAACAGCAGGATGTATCGCCTAAAAGCAACTTAAAGCTTCGCTATGATTGGCTGGACCAACAATATGGGATGCTGAAGAAACATACCTTTTTTACGAGGTATGCCCAAAGCACCTTTGATGTGGAGAAAGCACTTGCGCTGAAGCAGCTCAAAGATCAAAAAGAGCAACTGATGCAACAGCATGAGGAACTGGAGGCGCTGTGGAAAGAAAATAAAAAACTGCGCAGCCAACTGGAAAAGCAAAAGGCACAGAAAGTACTGAAAGGAATTGAAACGCTGTTCCGGACGACCATGGCCAGCCATCTGCAGTTGAGCGTGATGGCCGACAGCAAAGCCAATCTGATGATCTCCATCAACGCCATCATCGCCTCTATCATGATTTCCTCCTTTGTCAGGAAGTTAGAAGAGGCTCCCCACCTGCTTGTGCCGTCCATGCTGCTCACGCTCGTCTGCGTCCTGACTATCATTTTCGCTGTACTCTCTACGCGGCCGAATGTGGGGCGCAAAAGCAAAATGAAAGAGCAACTGGATTTTCTGTTTTTCGGCGACTTTGTTGCCTTGCCTAAAGCCACATACCGGGATAACATGCGGCACATCATGTATGATCCTGACCTGCTTTATAACAGCATGATTGATAACGTTTACATGCAGGGTAAAGTATTGGCAAGGAAATATCGGCTGCTCAAGATATCTTATACTATTTTTATGGTGGGATTTGGTGTGGTGCTGCTCAGTTATGTGATTTCCTGGTTAATCATTGGCCCGCAAGGGTAGCGTAAAATTGGATCCAATTCTTTTACCGAGTGGTAAGATTTTTAAAGCTTAGTTGCTAAACATAGGGTGAGCAATTGGACACAATTTTAGAGATCGTTTAGCAAGGATTGTATCCAATGCTGTATTTGCAATCACTGCAAGCTTAGTTTCGACTAATACCATTATCAACTGAATATTGCGCATGAAGATGTTCTAAAGAACCCACCCCTGCCCCTCCATGGAGGTAGGGCCGTTAAGTTCTACATTACATTAAGTCATGGCGCGAGCGTCCTCGCTCGTGTCCTACTATTTTCTGGCCCTCTGGGCCAGTTGAGTCGGAGACTCAACATTCACTTTAAGACACGAATCTGGAGATTCACGCCAGAATCAGGTAGAACTTAACGGCCCTACCTCCGAGGAGGGGAATTTTTAACTGGATGATTAAAATCGCTTTGCGTTTAAATCGAAAAGCGCACTTTACTATTCCACATCTATCGATGGACATTCAAAACTTTCAAGCTGTCTTACACTAGGCTGTTATTCGACTATAGGCTCATACTTTTTTAAACAACTTAGGAATAGACCAGCATTTCAAACAACGGTTCATCTTGTAACAAGGTGCCACTCGTAAGCTTGATGTATGAATAAAGGTTTTTTTTAACCAGACTTTAATGATAATAACTTAAGGCATCAATTATATATACTACAATTTTTAGCAAAAAGAAAAGCCAATTATTTTAGCACAACAAAATTTACAGCATCTTTGCATGCCAATCAGGTATATCTTTTTAAATCCTTAGCATTTAGCCATCCGATGTCCGAAGCAGTAGCGAATCTTTATTTCAGGCAGCAACGCAGCTTTGCAGAAATAAAGCACGAACTATTAGGGAAGTTTTTCGGCGCATGGTATAAACAGAGGGATCTGTCCGTTAAAAGTGGGTCAGAAGAGCGAATATGTATTTTAGATTTGGAGTGCGATACAGAGGACATGTTGCATAGCAGTGAAATTCCTGGTGTTTCAAGCTGGAATCGCTTGCTTGCAAGGCACCCCCCTACCCTGCAGGATAAAGCGGATGTATATCTTAACGCTCCATCACATACAGAAAAAACAGCCGTTGCACAGCCTTCACAAATGCAACAAACAGCAGAGGAAACAACAAACCCTTTCTGTACCCTAAACAGTGCCGCTGCTAAAAGAGCTTTGGAGGAATCACTTTCTAGTAACGCTTTGGGCTTCGTGTTTGCAGATCCATTTCGTTCCAGCCATACAAAACAGCTATTCGGCACAATAACTGGCACGAAACAGGTGGATATGCTACTGTTGCTCCGTCCGGAGACTTTAGTCCGTGCCCTGGCAGGCAAAAAGATAAGCCCTGCTTTAACTGAAGTGTTACAGGAGCGGTTATCGCTCATAAAAGCGTTTTGCCAGAGGGAAACGGATGTATACCGCCGCCAAACCTATATGCTCCAGCATCTGCTTGCTGCACTACGTCATCAGCATGGGTATACACTTTTGTTTCAGATCAACCACCCGGAAACGTTCACTCCCCTGCATTACCTGCTTTACAGCACCGCGGATGCAGGCACCTACCATGCGTGGAAAGAATTACTGCTGCCTTACACTGATTTTCAAAAAGACGGTATCCCTTTGTGGGTAGCCAACCAAGGGCCGGAGTACCAGCTGGCACTCTTTCAGCAGAAGCCCCTCTATACCCTTTCACAATTAGTAGCGGGGCTTGAAGCAGCACCTGCGCAATGGAAGTTCAAACCCATTGAAAAGGTATGGGAGCAGCAAAGCTTGAATACCGCTTATACCAAAGACAATTATTTGGCAGCATTTGAGGCGCTCCGTGCGAAGGGCAAAGTCGAGTTACTAAACGGCAAAACATTGCAGCCCATTCGCAGAGCCACTTACTCCACCGTCATCAAACAAATAGCTTAAAGTATAGGGGGTGTGGCTAATTGCCAAGTTAGATTATGATTGATGCTATGAGTACCCTGTAGTCGTTTCGTTCTTTCAATTATGCTCGACTCTGGCTAATGTGGTTGATAGCCTGGCCTGTGGCCGCTTTAATACTGTGCCTGGCATACTAGTGGCAGGACGCCACAAGAACAAACACACTCGCCAGAGGCGAGCAAGGGCATTACCTACAATAACTCCATCAGAATGAAAGCCCTGTTTGGGACCTCTGTTAGTTTATCTAGTCCTGCTTAGGGAGTATCTTTTTGCATCGGTGGGTTAATCATGATGTGTGCGCCGTGCGTACCCGGAAACATAATCCAGGGCATGGCGGGTGACTCAGGCTTTAGCGGGAGGCCCGTACTCTCGGAAGTGGCATAGGGGATATAGACCACATAGCGCAAATACCCGTCTTTCACTTCTCCCGAGGCTTGCACATTTTCCTGGTCGGCTGAATACACAAAAAGCGTAGAGGGTTGCGCCGGCATCTTCAGTTTACCGCTTTTTACTTCCTGCTCCCGCATATCGAAAATCTCCTTAGAGCTTTTCCCGGCTTGTTTTAACTCCCTGCCCCTGGCCATAAAGGGCTCCAGATCCTGATGATAACAAGCCACCGACAAGCCTTTTTGAGCGGGATCGTCCGCCAGGCAAATCAGTTCATTGCTCCCCTCCCGTAGCGTAACCATACTGCCGTTCGGTGCATATCCGTAAATCTTAGTATTCACCCGTTTTTCAGCGGGGGCAGCGAGTTCAGCCTGTTTGATCTGCACCTTAGCGGAAGGAACTGCATTCTGCGCATGGGCAGAAATCACGAACAGAAACGCTATTAAAGTGGGAAAGAGCTTCTTCATAAGTCATTATCCTGAATGGTTTCTCTAGGCTGTACGCATATCAGGAGTGCAGGATGTATGGAGCCACTTGGAAAGCCCCCTGTTTAAGGTCTACATACGGTATGTATAAAGATCACCCTATCAATGAAAATAGTAAAAAGGCTTAAAAGCACTTTGGAAGAAGACATAAAGTGATTACTTAAAAAAAATGAAAATATTTTTGATGGAATTAAAACCATAAATCCCCTTTCGCCGTAAATGAACTCGGCTAAAAGTTGAAATGAAAATTTCAGAATATAAGGAAGGTTCTCCATCGTGAGGCCTTCCTTTTTTTTGTATCTGCTACTTTGAGGCACATGGCACTACACCAAAACGACTGGGACGAGGAAAAGTATAAGTTGCTGAATGCGCATTTCCGACAGCAAATCAAACGCCTCCTCGCCAAGGACCCATATTTAGCGGAAGCCGCAGCAACCGGCAAAAGCCTGCAACTGGAAGACATCGTACACCGACTGTCAGCGAAGGACCAACTGTTGTGGGAAGAATTTATAATGCTAGACCGAATTAAACTGCACCTGGACCTGAACAATCATCTGGAGGGAAGAGGCACACCGTATGATCCCCGCACCGGCTTTGGGGATACACAGCAAGACGCTGCGGATGAACTGGATAATCCCTGGTAAAATATACTTCAATCGAACACACGCTTATAAACAAGGCCGCCTCTACCGGGTATGGAAGAGGCGGCCTTGTTCGCTTACTCAATAGAACCTACGCTAAATCAGCCTGCGCGGAGGAATCCGTAGCTTCGGTAACAGCGACATCATACTGGCTTTCTGGTTTAAAGCGTACATAAAACGTCGTGCCCTTGTCTTCTTCGCTTTCCACCTCAATGGTGCCACCGGCATTGTTGATCATGCGCTTCACAATGTATAAGCCCATCCCTGTACCGTCTACGTGTGCGTGGAAACGCTTGAAGAGGGTAAAGATCTTGCTGAGGTTGTCTTTGCTCATGCCAAGGCCGTTGTCCCGCACCATCAGCACCACGGCATCATCTTCCATTTTAGTTTTCACCTCTATCTCGGCTCGCCGCTCCGGAGACCGGTAGTTAATGGCATTCATCAACAGGTTGTACAGAATACTGTAAAGGTTCTTCTGCGAGAAATTAACCAGTTTGGCCTCCTCAAAGTCCGTATGGATTTGGGCATTGGCAGCGGAGATGTGTTCCTGTATATTCAAAATCACGCTGTCTACTACACGCTGCAGTTCCACAGGTTCCGGTGCATTGTCTAAGTCGCGCTGTACTTTGGCAATATCGGTCAGGTCTTTAATAACGTTCTTGAAACGGCTAATGGCTCCTTTCACCATCTCGAACACAGGCTCCGTTGGCATGCCCGGCAAAGGACCAGCGGATTCAATTTGGTCCTCTAAAAGCAGCAGAAGTCCCTCAATATTAGCGACAGGGGCTTTTAAATCGTGCGAGGCGGTATAAACAAAGGTGTCCAGGTCGGCATTTACCCGAAGCAGGTGCTCATTGGTGCTCTGCAGTTTCTCCTGGGTAGCCCGCAAGTCCGAGAGATCTATAAAAGAGCCAATAACGCGGTAAGGCATACCATACTCGTTGTGCATAATATAGGCACGATTCGACACATAGGCATAGCTACCATCGGCTTTGGCTATCCGATAATCGCCGGACCATTGTTCTTTACCATTGTTAATGGCGTTGTTGATGCCTTGCACTGTCCGGTCACGGTCATCTGGGTGCAGTAAGTCAAACCAGCCTTTCGCACCGGCAGGCATGTCTGAGGCGTTATACCCCAGAATGTCCGAGAGGCTCCCACTCCACCACATCACATCGTTTACCAGGTTCCAGTCCCATACCACATCGTTGGTGGCCATAGACACCAGGCGGAAGCGTTCTTCGCTGGTGGCTAGCGCCTCGGTGCGCAGCGATACCCGGCGCTCCAGCTCATCGTTCAGTTGCAGCAGCTTTTCCTCTGCCTTCTTCAATTCTTCGTAAGCTAGCTGTGTTTTCTCCTCGCCGTGCTTTTTCTCTGAGATATCGGCCATGGTCACAGTCAGCCCGTCTCCCATCTTCACGGCTACAATCTCATACCAGGTGCGCTGATTTTTCAAAGGCAGCTGCTGCTCTATGTGCAAGGGCTCTCCAGTTTGCATCACGTGCACAAATTTCTTAAAGAGGCCACTGGTCCGCAGGAAGCCCATCTCCTTCTGCACCCCGACGCCCGTCAGCTGCGCATTCGTTTTGCCCAGCAAATCCTCTGCCTGGTGGTTTAAAAGGCTCCAGGTGAAATCCGTCACCTCGCCTTCCTCGTCCCGCACAGCCTTTAAAGCCATAATGCTGCTCAGAGAGCTGTTCAACACCCCTTGCACCACGTTGCTTAGCGTCTTGGTGGCCGTCACGTTCACAAACGACAGCACAATGCCGTCTTTGTTGCCATCCCGTTTCAGATAGGGTATGATGCGCATCAGGTAGCAATGGCCGGTCTGTGTTTCAAGCTCCTTCTCAATCTCCTGCGAGCTGTTGTTCACCTTCCGGATATCCTCCAGCAGCGAATCGTATTTCAGGTTGTGCGACAGGTGATGCACCGGGCGGCCGATGTCACTGTCGATGATGTTGATGAGGTCCTTGATCGTGGGGGTGAACTTCCGGATGATCAGTTGGTGATCGATGAATAACTGCCCAATGTTGGAGCTCCTGAAGTAGTTATCCAGGTCCTCGTTTAATTCCTCCAGTTCGCGTATCTTCAGTTGGTGTTCGGAGTTAACGGTATGCAACTCTTCGTTCAGCGACTGCATTTCCTCGTTTGAGCTTTGCAGTTCCTCGTTCGCTGACATCAGCTCTTCGTTGCTCGACTGCAGCTCCTCGTTGGCGGTGCTTAGATCCTGCACGGTCAGGTGCAGGCTCTCGCGGGTGCTTTTCAGCTCCATTTCCATGGAGGTCATCTGCTGGAAATAGTCTGAATCCGTCACCGATGGCAGCGGCAGTGCTCCTGGAGTGGGTTTCTCCGGGCCCATCTCCTGCAGTAATATCAATATTGTTCTGCCCTGGGAGGCATCATTTGTGATCGGCTTGATGGAAACATGCACCAGCTGCCGCTCATCACCCAGCTTCACTCCTACCTGGCTAGTGGTTCGCTCATTGTCCTTCAAGGCCTTTCGCACCCCTACACTCAGTGTCACGGCTAGTGCTTCCGGCACCATTTTCAGTAAGTTAAAGTGTAGCCGTTTGTCTGGGAATTTCAGGAAGCGGTTCATGTCGCCGATGCCGTGCAGCAACTGGTAATTTTCGTCTACATAGAAACCCGTCACCTTGAAATCGTCGGACACGGCATCCATGAATGCGTTGGTGTATTGCACCTGGGCGGTATTTTGGGTATAAGTGGCTGCAACAGCCTGATAGCTTTGTGTGGGGATTGCAGGCGAATAATTGGAGGAGCTGTAGCGTTTTATACCCTGGCTCTCCTTCACTTTGCGGAACAGCTTCCACTTTCGGTTTTCTTCCGAGAAGTAGGGTGCCATATCCCCGATATGCTCACTCGGCCCTAAAAGCAGGTAACCGTTCAGGTTCAGGGCGTACGGAAACAACGAAAGCACCTTGTTCTGCAGCTCCGAGTTGAGATAAATCAGCATGTTACGGCACGTGATCAGGTCGACCTGGCTGAAAGGCGGATCCTTTTGCAGATCGTGCTGGGCAAATACCACCAGCCTGCGTACTTCCTCCCGAACCACGTATTGGGTGCCATTTCTATAGAAGTACTTGTTCAGGCGCTCCTCCGAGACGTCTGCCTCTATGCTGGCCGGGTAAACGCCTTTCGAAGCCTGCGTGATGGCGCGTTGGTCTATGTCGGTGGCAAATAGCTTTACATTCACCTTGCGACCCAGTTTTTGGTAAGCCTCACAAAACAGGATAGCCAGCGAATAAGCTTCCTCGCCGGTGCTGCAGGCACTAATCCATACCTTTACAGCTGCGTTCTGCTCTTTACGTTGCAGTATGGCCGGGATAACATCTGAAGACAGGATTTCAAATGCCTCCGGATCGCGGAAAAACTGAGTCACGTTGATAAAAAACTCCTGGCAGAGCAACTTTATCTCAGCATGTTCCCTTTGTAAATACACCAGGTATTCCTTTAGCGTATCCAAGTTCAGATGGGCCATGCGCTTGCGGATACGGCGGCCGATCGTAGCTTTTTTGTAGTTGCTAAAGTCTGTTTGGGTATGCGTGCAAATCAAGGCCAGGATCTCGTCGAGCACCTTTTCCTCGCTTTCTTCTCCCATCTTTTCTATCATTGCTCGGATAAGCGGAACTTTCTGGGTGTATTTTATGATCTCCTCGGGCATTTGCTCAGGTGGCAACACATAATCCATGTTTCCGGCATGGATGGCACTGCGCGGCATGCCATCAAACTTAGCAGTGTCGGGGTCCTGCACCACCACCATGCCCTTGGCTTTCTTAATGGCTTTTGCCCCTTTGGTACCGTCTGTGCCGGTTCCGGATAAAATCACGCCGATGGCATACTGGCCCCTATCCTTTGCCATGGACTCGAAAAACAAATCGATGGCGAAATTAGGGTTACGGGTACGCTCTTTATCCGCCAGCCGAAGCCGCCCATGTTCTAAGGTCAGCTGTTTGCCGCTGGGCAGCACATACACACAGTTCGGCTTCGTAAACATCTTGTCTTCTGCCTCCTGCACCTGCATGCGGGTGTGTTTGGCCAGCAACTCGGCCATCAGGCTTTTGTGGTCTGGCGACAAATGCTGGATAATGACAAAGGAAAAACTGGAGTTGTTCGGAAAATGATCGAAAAGCAGGTGAATAGCCTCTAAACCACCCGCTGAGGCCCCAATGGCCACCAAATAATGGTCAGACAGCGGGGATGGTTTCTTTTTCGTCGATGATCCTTTTATATCTTCACTCATGAAATACTTCGATAACTAAACCCTTGCAAGGGCATCAAATCAATACTTTTCCTTCACTATTTTCTCCAGCACGGCGCTTCGCAACAACTCGGCAGCCTCCAGCTCTTCGGGCTGCCACGGCAAGGCGGTATACTTCACAGTTTCTTTGTAGGAGGCAAACGAGTTGCGCGGGTGGTATTGCTTTCCGTTCGGTTCCATTTGAATCGCTTGGTTGGGATTGCCTCCCCACTTCACCGTTTGCAGGACCTCTGGCCGGAAACCCAGGATATACTCCCCTTGCTCTGCGTTGATAGGCAAAACAATCAGCCCACTGGCTATATCCTTGTAGTCCTTTGCCTGGGTGTATAACAGCGGCAGGAAATCTGTCGCCAGCAAGGCATCGGTATTGTTTCGCCGCAGCCAGCCAAGCAATTCTTTCAGTTCCTGTTTGCTCGGTGTTACACCACTCACCCAGGATCTTCCATCATAGAAGATCGCCGCGCCCGACAACGACAGCAGTTCCAGCAGGTGCTGCTTAGTGCCCTGCAGCAAACCTTCTGCAAAATTCTGGCTGTTATACAACTGGTCGAGCAGCTGCGCATGCATCCCGCGCAATTGCGACCGCAGTCGAATAGTGTCCTGCTTTTCTTTGCCACTCAGTTGGGCCGACAGGATCCCGGACAGCAACTCCAACGCGGAGCGCATCTCGTAACTCGGGTTAAATGCTTCCTTATGGTGGCAGGAAATCAATCCCCACAGTTTATTATCGATGATGATGGGCAACGACATAGAGGCCATGATCCCCAGGTTGGCCAGGTATTCCAGGTGCACACTTGCCACACTGCGCAGGTTGCAGTCAGCCAAGTCTGTGAATTTATGAGTCAGGGGATTGACAACGGGTATGAGCCGCACAGGCTCGTATACCCTCGATGGAATCAGGCGGTATGGGTTTCTAAAGTACAGGTCGCGCGCCTGCTTCGGTACATCAGAGGCCGGAAACCGCAGATCCATGTAGTCTTCCATATCCGCCTCTTTGGCTTGCGCGATCACGATGCCGTTCCATTGTGGGTCGAACTGGTATACCAGCACTCTGTCAAAGCGGGTGAGCTTCTTGATTTCGATGGCCGCAATGTATGCCATTTCCGCTATGGTGTTGCCTTGCTTTAGCAGCGAGGTGATGAACTTGATCTGCTGGTACAGCCCGATAAAGGAGGGTTCCGCTGCATTGGAGACATTTTCCTCCAGTTCCACCAGCACGTATTCTTCCTTGGGGTGGATCAGGGCAATGAAGTTTTTGTGATGCCCCTGGTGCATCCACGTCAGGATGAAAGGGATTTTCTCATAGCTCGCTTGAAGTTCGATCTTGCTTTTGAGGTCTTCGAACTGTCCTTCAGGCAAGTAGCTGGCCAATGGCATATCCTGCAGTTCTTCCACGGCAAGCGAAAGGAAGTCTTTAGCGTTGGCACTGGCCTGCACGATCTGCAGGTTCTCCTTTTCCAACACCAACAATACCCCGTGCGGCTGAATCAGGTTTACCAGGTGTAACGGAATGCTTCCGCAAAATTCCGAATCGTAATTCTTATTGATGGCTATGTTAACGTTAGCTACCTTCTCTCTCATGAATCGTATAATTTGGGGTGTGCTGCGCCTCTCTATCAGGTGGCCAACAACTGTAAATCAAATAAGCTGCAACGGGAGAAAACCCAATTCCCTAAGCATCACCCCTCCCCTCCATGCTGACAAATATTCTGAAAGCAGTGTGCCGCAAAATAACAGCGAAGGCAGGGAAATGCAACTAGAAAATTAACACTTTATCATATCAATACAGAATCAAAACTTGGAAGCACAAGAAAAGTTTACCTTCCAAACGCCGCTTTCTCCTGTAGCCATGTACCCGCGGCAGCTTTTAATTAATGTATGGGTAAAAGTATTTAAAACCATCCCTGAGGCCTATAAAGCAAATATTTTACACAATTGGCTCCCATGTATGAGAGCAAATGCCTCAGGCCTTGCAAAATTAATAATCTAATAACACTGAAGTACAGGATGCATACGATAAAAAGATGCGTTTGATGTATCTTTGAGTTCAGTATCGTGAAATGCATCCTATTCCTATGTCGTGTCGACTTCTTTTTGAATCAGATTTTTACATGATCGAACTCGATTCTGCCTTGCAAGCGCTTCGGGCCAAATGGCTAAGGCCAGTGCAGTATGAGGAGATGGTGGCAGGAGGTGAAAAGCTTTACGAGATGCTGCTCTATACAAAAGCAGCGCATGTGATCGCTAACGGTCAGCATTTAAGTGGCCTGAGTTCAGAAACGAAGGAATGGATGGCCCATCAATTTTACGACCTGCTCTCTACCACCAGTCTACGCAAAATAGCCCGTGTGCTGCCTGAGAACGTCTTCTCAAAGCTTGCACTGGAGTCGGTGGCCACTAGGGCCGAAGCCGCGGGAGTAACTAAATTCATGGTCCGCAACTTTTCAAATGAAAAAGAGGCAGAGGACTGGATCGTGTCCTAACCCTGCCTCCTTCGCTATACTTTGCCAACCCGATTTGTAGCGGCAGCCAGTTGAGCGATGGCCCGCGCTATTTCGGCCGGTCTTTCTTCCTGCAGAAAGTGCCTGGATTTTAGCCGGTGCACGTGCTCTATGGTGGCTGCTTCCAAAAACTCCATCCCAAACCGCTCAAAGGTGAGGAACGGGTCTTCGGCTCCCCAAACCAGCTGGATCGGATAGGCTACATGCTGCACTGCTTTCAGGCATAACGCCCTGTATTCAGGGGTATGGGCAAAGCTGCGCATAATCTTGAGAAACGCCTTCCCGCCATCCTCCCGTTTCAGCAAGTCTACGTAGGCATCTATTTCTTCTCCGGGGATCTGCGCTGCCTGTATCACCCCCATCTTCGAAAACATGAGGTTCCAGGTTGGGTAGGTCATGGCGGCCAGCTGCATCTCCCCTAACACGGGTTTTTCGAACGGACGCATGGGGAGCGGCTTCTTAAAATTCACGACATCAATCCAGGTGTTCAGGATGGTGAGTGACAGAATCATGTCCGGGTGCTCAGCTGCCAGTGCAAATCCAATGGGGCCGCCAACATCATGCACCACCAGGTGAAACCTGGTCAGCCCCAAAGCTTTGATCGCCTTGCCCATAAAGCGCGCCAAACCCAGGAAAGAGTAATCAAAATCCTCGGGACGGTCTGCCAGTCCCAGCCCAGGCAAGTCTACAGCTACGCCCCGGTATCCTTTTGCCGCAAGCTCATGGATTACTTTGCGGTATAAAAAAGAGGAAGTGGGTACGCCATGAATGCACAAAACAGCTTCTCCGGCACCTTCATCCAGCGCGAAGGTCTGCACTCCATCCACTGTGAAAAACTTACCTGCATTTTTATGCCGCTCAACTACCTGCGCGGCGCTTTCATGTTTCTTCATATGCCAATGTTTTAAAATGATGGCATCAAACCTGCCTGATCTCTCCAGACCATACGTGATGCGCGCATTAAAATGCATACGATAAAATGCTGCCAAATGCTTTGCAGGAATTATCGATTGTCTCTGTCAAGCAAAAACAGACACATAGCGCAGCATGTTACGCAAGGCTGCCAGTTGCCTTAACTTAGACAATTTTATACCCGCAGGTCAATTTTTTTACCGGTTTTGGCGGCCAGGTATATGGCATCGATGATTTTTAGGTCTTTCAAGCCTTCCTCGCCGTCAACGGGCACGACAGGCTTTTTACCTGCCAGGATGATGTGGGCCATCTCATCCATCTGCACCGTTTGGTGTGTTTTGTGTGGCTGGGTAAGTTTGCCCTGATGGGTTTGGCCTTCGATAGGGCCATAACCGGTGGCGGGTTTGAGCTCGGCATAGCCTTCTTTGCCATTCAGGAAGAAGCGGTCGAGGTGACTCATGCTATAGGTGGACAGGCAGGAAGCCACAGCCCCGCTCGGGAAGCCCATTTGAAACTGTATGGTTTCGTCTACCCCGTCTTTGAATTTGGCAGGATCTGTCTTGTTTTCCTCTGCAGTTACCCAGATAGGTTCCTCGCCCACCATATAACGGGCACCGTTAACCGAGTAAATGCCAATGTCCATCATGGAACCGCCACCTGCCAGCTTTTTATCCAAGCGCCATTGCGTAGGGTCTCCGATGGTGAAACCGGTAAGCCCCTGGAAGAACATGATCTTACCCAGCTCCCCTGCTTCCCGCATCCGGATAATTTCCAGCGTTTTGGGCTCGAAGTGCATCCGATACCCTACCAAAAGCTTCACGTTGGCTTGCCGGCAAGCCTCCACCATCTCCTGTCCTTCCTTGGCATTTATACCCATGGGCTTCTCGCAGATGACGTGCTTGCCTGCCCTGGCTACCCGAATTACCTGGTCGCGGTGCAGGCCGTTGGGCGTGATCACGTACACGGCATCTATATTCGGATTGTTTTTGATGCGGTCGAAGTTCTCATAGGTATAGCAGTTTTGCGCCGGGATGTTGTACTTCTGCTGCCAGTCCTTCACTTTTGCAGGCGTTCCGCTGATAACGCCGACCAGCTTGGCATGCTGGCAGTCCTTCATGGCCTCTGCCACCCTTGTACCGTAACTCCCGAGCCCCATAATGGCCACGCGCAGCATCGGCCCCTCTGCCGCCCGATGTGGTGCTGCTGCAGCTATTCCCGGAAACTGGGCAAGGCTGAGAAACGGCAAACCAATGGCCGAAAACGTTAGTCTTTGCAGGAAATCACGACGAGAATCCATAGTATTGTTATTTGAATTAGTGAAGCTGATTTAAGAATCGGTACCTCAAGTTAAACATAAAATTTAAAGGATATATAAATAAAAGCGTTTAAACTTAAATTTATGAGGGAGCGGCAAGGGCTTCGCTTTGGACGCAGCTAAACGTTTGATTTAGGTTGTGATTATCAGTTCAGTAAAATTCCCCCTCTGCTCCTTAGAGGAAAATATATGGGTTTCGTTAACCCCTTTCATTGAGTTGAGCCAGGATACGAGTTGCAAACTAGCGCCTGCAGCGGCTTGCTTTTGCAAACGACCATCAAGTAATCTTGAATCCAGGCGAAGGTTTTGCAGAAAATTGGCCACATTTGCACGATTGACGTGCTGCCATAGCGCTTACCACATACCCGGTGCCCATGAAAGAGAACTTACCAGACCTTCGGAATGTACAGGTCACCCGTTACGTTACCCCGCTACGCGAGGGTGGGTCGCTACCGGCTTTGGTGGAGGCTGATGATGAGTTTAAGTATGTGCTGAAGTTTTATGGCGCGGGGCAAGGAGTAAAAGCCCTGATTGCGGAACTGATTGGCGGCGAACTTGCCCGAAAACTCGGACTGCGGGTACCAGAGCTTGTGTTTGCCTACCTGGATGAAGCCTTTGGCCGCACCGAGCCGGACGAAGAAATTCAGGATTTGCTTCGGGCCAGCGAAGGCCGCAACCTGGCGCTGCATTATTTATCTGGCGCCATTACCTTCGATGCGCTCGTGAACGACGTGGATGCCGAACTAGCCTCGAAGGTGGTATGGCTCGACTGCCTGCTGACCAATGTAGACCGTACCCCGCGCAACACGAATATGCTGATGTGGCACAAGCAGCTTTGGCTGATTGACCATGGCGCTTCGTTGTTCTTTCATCACTCCTGGAACAACTGGGAAGAGCAGGCCAAGCGCCCGTTTGTGCAGGTGAAAGACCACGTGCTGCTGCCGAAAGCATCCGCTTTGGCTGAGGTAGGCCCCACCCTTCGTGCGCTCCTCACGCCTGCGTTTCTCCGATCCGTTGTGGCGCTTATACCTGATGAATGGCTACTGGGCGATGCGCCATTCGAAACCGCAGAGCAGCACCGGCAGGCCTACGTTCAATTCCTCGAGACCCGACTTACACATTCAGAAACTTTTGTCAAAGAAGCGCAAAATGCAAGAAAAGCACTTATTTGAGTATGCCGTTATCCGCGTAGTGCCCTGTGTGGACCGCGAAGAATTCCTGAATGTCGGGGTGATCTTGTATTGCGCCTCCAAGGGTTTCCTCCAAACGGTTTATACCTTGCCACCTGCGCGCCTAAAGGCTTTCGCTGCCACATTGGATGTGGAGGAACTGCAGGAGCGGCTCCGTGCCTTCGAAAGTATCTGTGCAGGTGGTAAAAATGGCGGCACCATCGGGCAACTTCCGCTGGCCTCCCGCTTTCGCTGGCTCACGGCTACCCGTAGCACTGTGGTACAGACATCGCCGGTGCATCCAGGCCTTTGCGCAGACCCGCAGGAAACGATCGATAAGCTACACGCGCAGTTAGTGCTCTAAAGACCAGCGTTAGTCTGTAACAGTCGGCGCGCCCGCTAAGTAGCGCGTCCTGATCTCATCTTGCGCCCGTTGGTGAATGGGATCCATTTTGCCTCGTAACGGGCTGCCTGACTTTTGGGACAGCACCGCTCTGATCTCGGAGATGATGGACAAGGCGATTTCCTCAGGCGTTTCCGCTCCCAGATCCAAGCCGGTCGGCCCGTATACGTGCTGTAACTGCGCAGCAGTATAGGCTATACCTTCGTCTTCCAACTCGTCCAGCATCCGCATTAATTTCTTCTTAGGCCCCAACGAACCGATGTAGGGCACCGCCAAGGGTATAAGCTGGCGGAGCATGGCCAGGTCATAGTTATAGTTATGGGTCATCAGCACAAAAACAGTGTGCCGGTCTAGTGAAAGGTGTTCCAGCACCTGCACTGGCTTGGCCACCAGCACCTGCGAGACCTCTGGAAAGCGGGTTACAGAGGCATAATTGGCGCGCCCATCCACTACTGTCGTTTTCCAGCCGAGTACAGCAGCCAACTGCACCATAGGAAATGCGTCATTCCCGGCTCCAACAATAACCAAGTGCACAGCAGGTTTCAGCACCTCCACAAAGCCTGACCACGTCTGCGTTTCGCCCACATAAGTACAGACCAGGGATTCTCCCTTCCGGAGAGCGTCCTCCGCGTCCGCTTGCAGCGCGACTTGCAGTTCTTTATCGGACAGGGCTACCCCATGCACAGAACCGGATTCGCTTAGCAAAAACCGGGTGCCGACCTGGGCAGCTTTTTTGTCTGCCAACGAGAACAGGGTCACCAATATTGCTTCCTGCCTGCGCTCCAGAAAAGCCTTCAGTAATTGCAGGGGGTTATCCGGATCAGCGGCATCGATCGGCTCGATAAGAATCTGGATGATGCCGTTGCACCCCAAGCCTACGCCCAGGGTCGCGTCGTCTTCGTCGGTGGTGTCATAGGTTACCAGCATGGGCTGCCGCTGCACCATCACAAGCCGGGCCTTGCGGAGCGCATCGCCTTCCAGGCACCCTCCGCTGATGGCGCCGGTCAGGTGGCCCGCCTCGGTTACCAGCATGCGTGCCCCCGGCCTGCGGTAGGATGACCCCTGCACATGCACCACCGTGGCCAGCGCAGTTTGCAGTCCCTCTCGTTGCGCTATTTCATAAGCCGCCACTATATCCTGAATCTCTTTCATCGAACCTACACCCTTGCTATAGAGCAATAATAATCAGTTTGTTAAACTTTAAATGCTACACCTAAGCTTCATTATAAAACATCACCTTATCCAAGGTGATCGGAAGCGAGCGCACCCGCTTGCCGGTGGCATGGTATACGGCATTGGAGATAGCCGCTGCTACCCCCACAACTCCGATTTCGCCGAGCCCCTTGGCTCCCAAAGGGTTCACAATGTCATCGTGCTCCTCTACAAAAATAACATCTATGTCCTGAATATCCGCATTCACGGCCACATGATATTCTGCCAGGTTGTGGTTCATGAACCGCCCAAAGGTATGGTCCATCAAAGACTCCTCTTCAAGCGCCATTCCGATGCCCCAAACCACGCCACCGAGAATCTGGCTTCGTGCAGTTTTTGTGTTGATGATGCGGCCCCCGGCTATGGCACTCACCACCCGCGCCACCTGAATGGTGCCGAAGTCTTCATCCACCCTCACTTCCACAAATACAGCCGAGTGGGCAAAAGGCGCATAGTTATCCTGCTTCTCGTCCGGCTCTGAAGTGACCTCCTGCTCTATTTTATCTACATGCTGCAGCAAATCCTTTAAAAGCACTTTTTGAGAAGCATCCTTTTTAAGCCTTATCGCACCTTCAGCAAATTCGACCTCCTCAAAACCTGCGTTGGGGAATGCGGCAGGCTTGTGCTGTTTTGCAAGCTGCAGGAGCTCCCTGCCCACAGCGTCGCAAGCAAGCTTCACCGCTGAGCCGACAGACGACACCGTCCAGGAGCCACCTTCCAAAGGGGCGTCCGGCAACGTGGAATCCCCAAGCTTGAAGGTAACATCCTCCAGGGGTAACCCCAGCGCTTCGGCAGCCAACTGCGACATAACGGTGTAGGTACCAGTTCCGATATCGGCTGTGGCGCTGCTTACGGTTAGCTTACCGTTTGGGGTAAGCGTGGCCCTGGCGCTCGCCTTTTGTTGCGCCGCTTCCCAAGCCCCCGTCGCCATACCCCAACCAATCAACTGGTGCCCTTCCCGCATTGACTTAGGCGTTGGGTTACGCTTGCTCCAGCCAAAGCGCGCTGCGCCCTGCCGATAGCACTCTTTTAACTCTTTGCTGGTGAAGGGGGCGTCTTTGGTTTGGTCTTTTTCGGTGTAGTTTTTCAAGCGAAGCGCTATTGGGTCCATCCCCAGCTCCACAGCCAGTTCGTCCATGGCTGTTTCGAGGGCATACAAGCCAGTCGAGCCGCCGGGCGCGCGCATGTCCAGTGGGGTATACACATCAAGCCCGATGAGTTTGTAGTCGAAAGCGACATTGTCGCATTGGTATAGCGTGTTGGCCCAGGTGATTACGTTCTCGGCATAATCCTCAAAGCGTGACGTCTCAGCATAAGCATTGTGGCGAATGGCCTTTAACTTACCATCAGCGCCGGCACCTAACTGTACCTGCTGGATAGTGGCTGGACGATGGCCGAAGGAGAACATCTGTTGCCGCGTAAGGACTACCTTTACCGAGCGCTTCAGAGCCAATGCGGCCATCACCGTGAGAAAAAGCTGGTACTGCGGACGCAGCCCTGATCCAAAAGCTCCTCCTACAAAGGGAGACAAGACACGCGCATCTTCCGGGTTTAGCCCAAAAATCTGGTCGATGTACTTCTGGCTGTTCTTAACGCTCTGGGTTTTGTCATAGATCGTCAGGGTACCGTCCTCCTGCCAGATGGCGGTGGAGGCGTGCGGCTCCATCGGGTTGTGATGCTCCGAAGGCTGCAAGTATTCCTGGTTAATTTGTGTAGCGGCACCGGTGTACGCAGCGTCTGCATCACCCCGTGGCTCCGGTGGCTCCTGCGACTTATACTCTTCCGGCACGTAGGCTTTATCGCGGTTGCCAGGCAAATCGGTGTCATGGGTGGCTTGCGCATAGGTTACCCTTACCAGCGAGGCGCCATACCGGGCTGCTTCATAGCTATCGGCCACTACAAGCGCGATGGGCTGCTGGTTAAACTGCACCTCCTTGTCATAAAGCGGCCGGAAAGGTGCACCCGGCGGCGAATCCTCATCCTGGTAGCATTTATCAAACCATGCTACTTTGGGCCTGTTCTCGTGTGTGAATACCTGCAGCACGCCTTCCAGTCGCAGGGCCTGGCTGCTGTCGATCTCCTTGATTGTACCTTTTGCAATAGTGCTGGACACCACATAGCCATAAAGCAGGGACTGTGCATGGAATTCGGCTGCATATCTGGCTTCGCCGGTGACCTTTAGCCGCCCATCTACCCGATTGGCGGGTTTTCCTACATAGTTTGTTTTCATCGTTTGCCTTTCATTTCGGTTGCCTGTTGCAGTGCACGCACAATGGTCCGCTTTGCCAGTTCAATTTTAAATGTATTGTGCTGATACCCTTCGGCCCCTGCCAGGTAAGCCTCTGCCACTTTCCTGAAATTTGCAGCTGTGGCGCGCTGGCCGTGTAACAGTGCCTCGGCGGCAGGCAAGCGCCAGGGTTTATGGGCCACGCCGCCAAGCGCAATGCGGGCTTCTTTCACAGTATCGCCCTCCAAATCCAGGCAGGCTGCCACCGACACCAGGGCAAAGGCATAGGAAGCACGGTCGCGCACTTTCAGGTAAGCGTAGTTTGTTGCAAAGCCTTCGGCTGGGAGTTCGATGGAAGTAATGAGCTCGTCAGGAGCTAAATCTGTTTCTATTTCTGGCGTATCGCCTGGCAGTCGGTGAAAGTCAGCGAAAGCAATGCTGCGCTGGCCATTTGGCCCCTGCACCTGCACCGTAGCGGCCAGAGCAGCCAGGGCTACACACATATCGCTGGGGTGCGTGGCAATGCACGCCTTGCTCTGCCCAAGTATGGCATGGATGCGGTTGAACCCGTTGATAGCCGAGCAGCCCGATCCGGGCTCGCGTTTGTTGCACGGCGTGGCCTTATCGTAAAAATAGTAGCAGCGGGTGCGTTGCAGCAGGTTACCCCCGTCTGTTGCTTTGTTGCGCAACTGGGCCGTGGCACCCGCCAATATGGCATGCGACAAAACAGGATAGCGCTTCTCTACCTGCGGATGGTAAGCCGTGTCGGCATTCGTCACCAAGGCGCCAAGTTGCAAGCCTCCTGCCTCCGTTTCGGTTACCTGCCCGATGTCCAGCCGGGTGATGTCGACGAGGTGGCGGGGCTGCATGACATCAATCTTCATCAGGTCCAGCAGGTTGGTGCCGCCCGCAATAAACTGGGCTTCGGTGTGGCCGGTGCGTTGCTGCACCGCATCCGCTACACCTGCAGCTCTGTGGTAAGTAAAGCTTCTCATGACGTCTGGACCCTTTCCAGTGCTTCCTGCACTACTTTAACTATATTCACATAAGCACCACATCTACAGATGTTCCCGCTCATTAAGTCTCTTATGTCTGCCAGCGTCTTCGCCTTTCCTTCGTTCAGCAAACCAATAGTGGAGCAAATTTGGCCCGGGGTACAGTATCCACACTGAAAAGCATCATGGTCGATAAAGGATTGCTGCACCGGATGCAGTTCCCCGTCTTTGGTCAAGCCTTCCACAGTTGTAATCTCAGCGCCATCATGCATCACAGCCAGGGTAAGACACGAATTGATCCGTTTGCCATCCAGCAGGATGGTGCAGGCACCACACTGGCCATGATCGCAGCCTTTTTTGGTGCCCGTGAGTTGCAGGTGTTCGCGCAAGAGGTCAAGCAGTGTCGTCCAGGGGGCCAGTTGCAATTGCATGGAAGTACCGTTGACGACCAGGGTTACAGGCTGTTTGGGAGCAATCCATGGCTTCCCCTCCTGCGCGGCCTCGGTTTTGTTTTTTTCATTCATAGCGTGTTGTGGTGTAGTTGAATGGATGCCGGAGCGATTTGTTTATAGGCTACGATCGGTTAGCAGCAGGCTTAGGTAAGCAGAAGAGACTTAAATTGAAGGCCCCGCTTCGTTTGCCACTTAATCGGCAGCATTTGAATTGATACGTTGCCTGCTGCCACGGGTTCGTACTCCCTCTGCCCAACACTTTGGAAGGAGGAATCAAATTCCAATAAAACATTTGTCTAATAAAAACAATATATAAAGCTTATTATCAGGTTATTGAAAATACACCCTTAAAGTTTTGGCTTTCATCTTAGACCAACAATCAGACAACACCCTGGAAAGGATTTAAGAAAATGCTAGGTTCTGATGCGCGCATGTTAGCCAATGGCCGCCGGAGAGCTAATCCAGGTTATCTAAGTATGATAGGGCTGAAGTCATGTATAAACCTGATTTGGCAGCAGGCTTAGTTACAGATAGAGCGCTGATGCTTTTTTAAACGCCCCAGGTTTACTTCAACTCAATGCATCATCTGACTGAAGTCGCTTTAAGTAAAATGGGCCTTATAAGCATATTCATTTCAACAGGTCCAGAAGGGCGATTCCCAACTACAACCAACTTAAACCTTAACTCAAGAATTACAACATTAGCACCTGATTTAAAGCTATTTGTAAAAACAAATACATTCGTATAATAACTTTTATACACTTTCTAACCTCGCCCTAAGCTAGACTCATACAAAGTGCTTTCCGGTGTACTTAGAGGCTTTATCATGTAGGGCTACAGCCTTTAAAGCTGAACGCGGTGATATGTGATGTTGTGGGTATGGCTTGCTCAGGGAACGATGTGCCATAGAGTGCGTAGAAACCCTGACACACTTTTGCAAACCCCGCATATACCCCTCACTTCTACATAGTTGATATGAAGGTTAAACAGTGGGTATAAAAAAGTCAAAACTGCTAGGCGGTTTACCTGTTAAAGCGTAGCACAAATTACTAGAGACATGGAGAACAAGGAGAATAATTTAGAGCTGGCTACTTTTGCCGGTGGTTGCTTTTGGTGTATGGTAAAGCCATTCGACCAGTGGCCAGGAGTCATAAAAGTAGTGTCTGGTTATACGGGTGGTGAGCTGCCAAACCCTACTTACGAGCAGGTATGCTCCGACACAACCGGACATTATGAAGCAGTGCAAATCACCTTCGACCCCGCCGTAATATCCTACAAGGAAATACTCGAGGTGTTCTGGCAGCAAATAGACCCGACCGATGCAGGCGGGCAGTTCGGCGACAGGGGATCCTCGTACCAAACCGCTATCTTCTACCACTCCGATGAACAGCGGCAGCAAGCAGAGGAGTCTAAAAAGCAACTGGCTGCGAATGGCCCTTTCAATGGCCCCATTGTTACGCCCATTTTGCCTGCGAAGCCTTTTTACCCTGCCGAGGCCTATCATCAGGATTACTACAAAAAGAACCCGGCGCATTACCAGCGCTACAACGTGGGCTCAGGAAGGGCCGGCCACATCGAACGCCACTGGAAAAAATAATCGCATCCCGCAACAAAAGCAAACAGCCACCCAGTTATAGGGTGGCTGTTTGCTTTCGTATGCTTCTCATCGGTTAGCCTGATCACAATGGAAACCTGATACATTTTTAGCAAAAAATAAGCCTATGCTATACATCCCTTCGATAAACCAAGTTGACACAAGGATTAAAGTGCAGCTTCTGCTAAATTGAATCTTCACCCGTTAAAACCATCGTTTATTCTAACCCAACATACGAATTGATGAAGCAAAAATTCATGATTCTGGTCCTGCTGCTGATTTATGGGCATGCCCTCCTGGCGCAGCAGAACCCGAGTACGTTCCCATCCATTACGCTAAAGTCACCGGACGGTAAGATAACCACGGCTATCACCTTAGCCGACAAAATCCGGTATGGTGTGCAGCACGAGCAAGATGTGGTGCTGGCGCCTTCACCCGTTTCGCTGCAACTAACCAATGGGGAGACCTTGGGGGCTAACCCGCACCTGAAGGACACCAAACGACGTGCAGTGGACGAGCGCTTTAAAACGCCGATTTACAAAAGAGCAGAGGTAGAGGACAACTACAACGAGCTTGAACTTGATTTCCGCGGAGATTACAGGCTTATTTTTCGCGCCTACAACGATGGGGTGGCCTACCGCTTTGTTACCTCGCGGAAGAAAGACTTTGAGGTAAAGAATGAGGAAGCAACTTTTAACTTCGCCGCTGACCATACCGCTATTGTGCCTTATGTAAAGCAGGATGGTAAAACCACGATCGAGGAGCAGTTCAACAATTCCTTTGAGAACACCTACACCCATACCCCCCTCTCCCAACTCGACCCAGCGCGGCTGGCCTTTCTACCGCTGGTAGTAGATATAGGAAACGGCAAAAAAGTAGCCATCACGGAGGCTGACCTGGAAAGTTATCCGGGGATGTACCTGATCAACAGAAACGGTGACAAGGCTCTGACCGCCGTGTTTGCCCCTTACCCGAAGCGGGTAGAGCAAACGGGCCACAATATGCTGCAAATGTTTGTGCGCGAGCGCGAGGATTATATTGCGAAAGTAAAAGGCGAGCGCAGATTTCCGTGGCGTACCCTGGTAATTTCTACAGACGACAAGCAATTGGCTGATAGCGACATGGTCTATAAACTGGCCTCTCCGTCACGCTTGAAAGACGCCTCCTGGGTTAAGCCGGGCAAGGTGGCCTGGGATTGGTGGAATGACTGGAATCTGGAAGGCGTGGACTTTAAAGCCGGTATCAACAACGCCACTTACAAATACTACATCGACTTTGCAGCTGCCAATAACATTGAATACGTGATTCTGGATGAAGGCTGGGCCGTGAACATGAAGGCCGACCTGATGCAGGTGATCCCAGAAATTGACTTAGAAGAACTGATCCGCTACGGAAAGCAGAAGAACGTTGGCATAATCCTGTGGGCTGGCTACCATGCCTTCGATCGCGATATGGATCGGGTGGCCAGGCACTATGCCGACATGGGCGTGAAAGGCTTTAAGGTGGACTTCATGGACCGCGACGACCAAAAGATGGTGGATTTTTACTACCGTGCTGCCGAAGTGGGCGCCCGCAACAAACTCCTCATGGATTTCCATGGGGCCTACAAACCCACCGGTTTGCAGCGGACTTACCCTAACGTGATCAACTTTGAGGGGGTACATGGCCTGGAGCAAATGAAGTGGTCGGGCCCGGAAGTGGACCAGGTGACCTATGACGTTACCATGCCTTTTATTAGGATGCTGGCTGGCCCTGTGGATTATAACCAGGGAGCCATGCGCAACGCCACCCGCAGCACCTATAGGCCAATAAACTCCGAACCCATGAGCCAGGGGACACGCAGCCGGCAGCTGGCCGAATGTGTGATTTTCGAATCGCCTGTTAACATGCTGGCCGACAGCCCGAGCAATTACCTGAAAGAGCAGGAAAGCACCACGTTTATGGCTGCTGTGCCGGAGGTATGGGACGAAACCATTGCCCTGAGCGGCAAGATCGGGGAGCACATTGCCATTGCCCGCCGCAAAGGAAACGAGTGGTATGTCGGTGCCCTTACCAATTGGGATGCTCGGGAAATGGAGCTGGACCTCTCGTTTCTAGGTACTGGAAATTACAAAGCCGAGGTGTTTAAGGACGGGATGAACGCGCACCGCAAGGCCTCCGATTACCGGCATGAGACGGTGGAGGTACCGCAAAGCAAAAAGCTAAAAATTGCGCTAGCCCCAGGCGGAGGCTATGTGGCGCGCATCTTCAAACCTTAAGCCCATTAGCCCATTACAGTATATACCTTACAAAAGCCTGTTGCGTAACCGCGATGGGCTTTTTTCGGCCCGTTGCTCACTGCTTTCTACACATTAAAAGAGCACTTTCTTTAAAAGTTCATGCATAGCTTCGCGAAAAGCTTTAATTTAGATGTTTTATTAAATTGATATGATGATAAAAGCAATAGTAGCTGCTGTGCTTATACCCTTAGGTTACTTATACACAACTCAGACAGATGGGCTCACTGCCAGTGCAAAGCGCGGCGAAGCGGTTTATAAGACCAACTGCCAAAGTTGCCACCAGGCAAATGGAGAAGGTATTGCGGGCGTTTTCCCACCGTTAGCCAAGTCCGATTTTCTGCTGAAGGACCAAAAGCGGGCCATTGGCGTTGTGCTGCATGGCCTGAACGGCGAAATTAAAGTAAACGGACAGGTATTCAACATGGTGATGCCAGCACAAGGTGCCCTCTCCGACCAGGAGGTGGCTGATGTGCTGAATTACGTGCAAAACAACTGGGGGAACAAGGCAAAGCCTGTTACACCAACGCAGGTGAGCGAAGCCCGGAAAAAGTAGTTTCTTTATAGTGCTTCCGACATCCTGATAACAGCTTATACCACCCCCTTGCATGGAACACTGGGAACTGCTTGTATTCTTCTTTGCTGTTGCGTTTATCTATGCTTCCGTGGGGTTTGGCGGCGGGTCCAGTTACCTGGCCATACTAGCCCTATATGCCCTGCCGTTCAAAGAGCTGCGCCTGATTGCCCTGGTTTGCAACATTGTGGTGGTAACAGGCGGCACGATCCTTTTTATACAGAACCACCACGTTAACTGGCGCAAAATTGTTCCGCTGGTTATCTTTAGTGTGCCCATGGCCTTTGTGGGCGCCACGTTGCGCATCGAGCAACGCACCTTTTTTATATTGTTGGGCTGCAGCCTGCTCGTGGCCTCAGCGCTGTTATGGTCGCGCAAACGGTTCACCGATACGCCAACTCAGGTAGCGGCAACACCTGGCACGTATGCTAAAGACGGGTTGCTGGGCGGAGGCATTGGGTTCCTTTCCGGCATGCTCGGCATCGGCGGCGGCATTTTCCTTTCCCCTTTGCTCAACCTCATCCGGTGGGATAACCCTAAAAAGATTGCGGCCACTGCCAGCGTTTTTATACTCGTCAATTCCATATCCGGTATACTCGGGCAACTCACGCAGTTGCCACCCTCCGTCAATGGGGTGCGTATTGTTTTACTGGGGGCAGCCGTGTTGGCGGGCGGCCAACTGGGCTCGCGCATCGCCATCCTGAAATTCGACCCAATCATGATTCGGCGCATGACGGCTGTGCTGATATTCGTAGCGGGTATTGAAGTACTTTACAAACACCTGTTTTAAGTAGATCGATATGAAAATAAAAGTCATGGCTTTTGGAGTGGCCAAAGACATCTTCGGGGCCTCGGTGGTGGAAGTGGACATGGCCGCCAAAAGCACCGTAGCCAACCTCAAAGCTGCTCTAGAAGCCCGATACCCGCGTCTCCAGCAGCTTTCCTCATTCATGATTGCCGTGAATGAAGAGTATGCCGAAGCAGGAAACTCCCTGCAACCACACGACGAAGTAGCCATCATACCTCCGGTGAGCGGGGGTTAACCAGAAACTGATGATCGATATACAAGTAACAGAAACGCCCCTCGACATGGCAGCCGGTATTGAATGGGTCATGTCGCCGCAAAGCGGGGGGATTGATGTGTTTATTGGCACAGTGCGTGACGCTACCAAGGGTAAAACGGTGCTGCGCCTTGAGTTTGAGAGCTACGTACCCATGGCCTTGCGCGAGATGCGCAAGCTGGCCGAGCAGGCGATGGAGAAATGGCCGTTACACAGGGTCCTGCTTCACCACCGGGTAGGCGTATTGCAGGTGGGCGAAGTGCCTGTGGTGATCGCAGTATCAGCAGCGCACCGCGATGCCGCCTTCGATGCCTGCCGCTTCCTGATCGATACCCTGAAACAAACCGTGCCTATCTGGAAAAAGGAGATTTTCGAAGACGGCGAGGTCTGGGTAGCCGCTCATCCGTAAAACCCTACAACAGAATCATTTACTTGCTTCACACAGCAGATCAAATCTCTTCCTGAATAATGAACTAGGCTGAAACAGCAATAGTTTTGCGCGCCACTCGGAACCCAATCCCTGCAAATTGGCTTGTAAATAAGTATCCTGGTGCATACTTTATCCTGTATGAGATTATCTCTTGTTCTGATTTGCCTGCTCACGCTCCCCGTTTTGTGTTTTGGTCAGCAACTCCAACTGGTCACCCCGCTGAATGCTGCCGTACACGAAACCTCCGGTTTGATATACCTTCGCCATAAGATCATTACCCATAACGACTCAGGCTGGCAACCTGCCCTGCTGGAAATTGACAGCCTCACCGGCCAGGTAACGCGCCGGGTCACTATCTCCAACACCACCAACGTAGACTGGGAGGACATTTGTCATGATGCTGAGTTTATATACATCGGCGATTTTGGCAACAACAACGGCAACCGTACCAACCTTAGGATTTACCGCATTCCTATTGCAGCGTATTTCGCAGCGGGAACCACAAGCGTGGCTGCCGAGATCATAAAATTCAGCTATGCTGACCAGACAGACTACTCCGCACAGTCCCTATCAACCAATTTCGATGCAGAGGCTTTCATAGCACGAGGCGACAGCCTGTTCCTGTTCACAAAAAACTGGGGAAACAGCTGGTCCAATGTTTATGCGCTGCCTAAAGCCCCCGGTACGTATACTGCCCACAAAATAGACAGCATAAACACGAATGGGTTGGTAACAAGCGCCGCGTACCAGGCAGGTTCTGACAGGGTGCTGCTCACGGGCTACTCCTTTACAATGCCTTTTGTAGTGGAACTCAGTCGCTTTAGGAATGGCCTCTTTTCGAATGGCAAGGTGGTTCGGCACCAGATCAGGCCGCCAGCAGGCTACTCCACGCAGATCGAGGCAATCGCCATCCTGAAGGAAAACCATTATTTTCTCACTGCCGAAGGGAATGACCTGGGAAAGGTGGCCCTGTATAGCCTGCAGACGGATAACCTGCTAGGGATAGATGCCCCTGTGGCGCAACAAGGCATGCTATACCCCAACCCTGCAACCGATCGGGTGCATTTGGCCTACGACAACCTGGCTGCCGTGGAGGTTTACGATGCAAGGGGCGTACTGTGCAAAACCGCATCGACAGCCGACATCAACCTTACCGGACTCGGCAAAGGCGTCTATTTCCTGCTCATCACAGACAAGCGAGGCAATTTATACCCCACCAGAAAGTTAATCTTGCAGTAGCACTAAAATATCACATGCTTCGGCTATTTTAGTGTTCCATACCTCAAATTTAATTTGGATGATAACCCTTGTCAGAACAGATTCTAGTAATGCAGATTTTGTAGCCCTGGTACTCCTGCTGGATACAGACCTTGCCATCAGAGACGGCGAGGACCATTCTTTTTATGCCCAATTCAACAAACTTGATAGCATCAGAAATGCCGTGGTGGCTTATGCCGGAGAACAGGCTGTAGGCTGCGGTGCCTTCAAGCCTTATGCTGACGATGCCGTGGAGGTGAAGCGGATGTATGTGCTGCCAGCGTGCAGACGACAGGGCGTGGCAAAATCGGTTCTTAGTGAACTAGAGACATGGGCGCAGCAAATCGGCTATTCACGGCTTGTCCTGGAAACCGGCAAGGCGCAGCCGGAGGCGATACAGTTATACCTCAGAAGCCATTATGAGCAGATTCCTAATTATGGACAGTATGCGGGGATAGAAAACAGCGTCTGCATGCAGAAACTCTTACCTTCTCCCCCAATTCAGGCTTCCCACAAAGGGGGACTTACTTCCTGATCATCCGTTTTACCCGTTCCAGTTCCTCCGGCGTGTTCACGTTTTGCAAAGCTTCCGGGTGCGCAGGCTGCAGCAACTGCACATTGCTGTTGCGCAGCACTTTGCGCGGACAGGTATACCCTTGCGCCAGGAAAGACAGTAGCAGCGGATAGCTCTTCGGCTCCCATACGGTAATCAGTGGCTCCGGCAACCCATCGTGCGGACTGCTAAAAGTAGTTGCGACAGCAGCGCTGTTGCGTTGCCCCACCAGTTCATTTAGCGTGGCTTCATTTAGCAATGGCAGATCGCAGGCCACTACCAACCAGGCGGCATCGGGCTGCTCCCGAAAAGCAGACAGGATGGCCCCGTATGGCCCCAGTCCAGTAAAGGTATCAACCAAGGTGCTGTAGCCATTTGCCTCAAAAGCAGGTTGCTGCGATGCCTGGCACGAAATGTATACTTCCGGGCATACCTCCTGCAATAGCTCTGCCATGAAAAACCGCTGCTCCTTGCCGTGCCAATTGATCGCGCCTTTGTCGTACCCCATGCGTTGGCTTTGCCCTCCTGCCAGCACCAATCCGTTCAGTACCGGTATGGCCAGTTGCATCTGCTCCTGAAAGAAGCGGATGATCTGCTCCGTATCGCTCAATTTAAAAGTGGGCAACCCTTGCCAGCCCGGAACAGCCTCCCGCACAAAATCAAAAACCTCTTCTACCCCATCGGCCAGCAACAACAGCCGCACATCCGTCAGTTGCGCTGTTCTCTTCTGTAGTGAAGCCCGTTTGCGCTCATCCAAAATAACAACCTGTGCTTTGGAATGCTGGTGATTTCCGTTTACCAGTACCAGGTCTATCTCCGCGAACGTTTGCCTGAACTGAAAAGTAGTTGGAGCCTGGCTTAGGTCAATCTGATGGTGTGTGATCTGGTCGGTGTATTCTGCCAAGGCACCTGCTCCCAGACGGCCTGGCAGGGCATCCACGGCATCAGCGTGGGCATGTGAGGCATCCACGTAAGCACATTTATACTTCTTTGCTAACGCCTGAATCAGGTGATCAGCCAATGCTTTTATCTCTCCACAAGGCGCTCCCACAAAAGCATACTCGTTTCGGGCAAAGTTGCCGTAGGCAGGGCGGGCTAGCTGGCTGTGTTTTTTATGCTCTTTCAAAGTCACGCTTACCTCCTGTCTTGGCTATCAGTTTCGTTTCCTTGATGATGATGTCGTGGCTCAGGGCTTTGCACATGTCATACACGGTCAGGGCTGCTACCGATGCTCCCACCAGCGCCTCCATCTCCACGCCGGTTTTGGCTGTGATGCTGGCCGTGCAGTCTATCACGAGTTCGTCTGCTTCATTCAGGTGCAGGCTTACATCGCAGTTGTCCAGCCCCAACGGGTGGCAAAGCGGAATCAGTTCCCCTGTTTTTTTTGCTCCCATAATGCCCGCAATAATCGCGATCTGGAACACCGAGCCTTTTTTGGTTTGAATATCGCCCTCGTTCAATTTCTGGAGCACTTCCGGAGGCAAGGCTACGAGGCAACGCGCTGTAGCGGTGCGACGCGTCACCTGCTTTCCGCCCACATCCACCATTGTCGCTTTTCCCTTTTCATTCAAATGTGAAAACTCAGCCATGCTTTTTTGATCTTGATTTGTCCGCCGAACTGGCAAATTTCATTTTATACGTTTCGAATACAGCAGCCTGCAATGTAAGCATTCATCAGCCGGCTTTTTTCTGATCGTCCGCCTTCCAGTGATGAATTGCCCCTGTAACGATTCCTTTTCCCTGTTCACTGCGCGAAGGGTAAGTATATATCGCCATGCTGGTTTCTTATTTAAAAGGCCACACCCGGTAAACTTCACCAGCCTTGAAGATAGCTTGCGCAGCTGGAAGCTCCAAAAAAGCGTCTGCCGCTACCAGGTTGGCAAAGTCGCCTGAGCCGTTCCCTGCCAGGGGCGTTGCCTGCAACTGCCCCTTATCTGAAACCTGTAACGCTACCTGCAAGAAATACTGCAGCGCCGGATCAAATGAAAAGTCCTGTGTTAAAGCAGCATACATTGGCGGCTTTAACACACCCAAACAAGCTTCCAGCCAGGGTATAAAATAGCGGTGCAAACACATAAAAGTTGATGCCGGATTACCCGGCAAGGCAAACACCAATGCGCCCCCCGGATGTTTGCCGAACCAAAACGGTTTGCCGGGCCTTTGCTGTACCTTATGAAACAACTTTTCTACCTGCAGCAAGACGAGCACCTGGGGAATGAAATCGAACTTACCCATCGAAATGCCACCACTCAGCAGGATTACATCGTACTGCGCCAGGCATTCTTTCAGGTGTTGCTTGATAGCTTCTACCTCGTCGGGGATATGTAGCAGGTCGGCGTGCAGGTGGTATTTCTGGAGCGCCGCCTGCACCATGTGGCTGTTGGAGCGCCTAATCTGGTAAGGCAGGGGCGTTTCCTCCACCGCCACCAGTTCATCGCCGGTAGAGATTACCACGACTTTGGGCAGCTTTCTTACCGTCAGCTCAGTGGCTCCCACTGCCGCCGCCATCCCGATCAGTCCTGGTGAAATAACTTGATCCGCGGTAGCCACTACCTCGTGCCGCTTCTTATCCTTGCCCTGCGCATGGACGTTCTGCCCTTGCCGGATTTCTGAAACCAGGACTTTTGCGAAGCCGTTCTCTATCTCCAGGTCTTCGTAACGGATGACCGTATCCGCGGAAGCCGTGAGGGCCGCGCCTGTCATGATCTCGATACATGCGGATGCGTCCGGCAAAGTAATTGGTGCGTCA
Source organism: Pontibacter sp. CAU 1760 (assembly GCF_054482735.1). Lineage (NCBI taxonomy): Bacteria > Pseudomonadati > Bacteroidota > Cytophagia > Cytophagales > Hymenobacteraceae > Pontibacter > Pontibacter sp. CAU 1760. The sequence continues at coordinate 66,298 of NZ_JBTLRL010000013.1, read as the reverse complement.
CCGGCAGCCTGCGTTGCTGCAATTCTGAAAGACCTGACACCCTGCCGGAACGCTGCAAAGGAAATAGCGATGCCATCCATGGCCACGCGGTTAAAGGGGGGCAGGTCACGGTCTGTGCGCAGGTCCTCGGCTAACACGCGTCCAAGTGCCGCATCAAAAGGCAGCCGCTCAGTGCCGTACCCGCGTACTTCTTTCTGAATGATTGCTTCTGCTTCCTGTACGGTTACCATCGTGTTTTTAAGCTTGTTAACGCGCTTGACCTGCATCTTGGCTCTATGGCCAGTATGGTGCAGATACTATAACCTATCTATTGAGATAAACAGCCTGCCCTAGCCGCCAATTGTGGCCATGGACGCAGAGAGGGAGGTATGGCCCGCGCTGTTTTTCTCTGCTATCCAGCCATCGGCATCCTTCATGCTGATAGCTTCCCGAAGTGCAGTTCCCAAAGCTGCATCGCTGGCTCCATTCCTCATTAAATCTTTAAAATTCATGACGCTGTGGCCGTAGAGGCAGGTTTTCATATCCCCTAGCGGGGTTAGCCGAAGGCGGTTGCAGGTGCCGCAAAACGAACGGGTAAAGGCAGCAATAACTCCTACAGTTCCTTTATGGCCCGGAATGCTATAATTAAAGGAGGTGGAAAATGGCGGATCGACCAGCTTTGTAATGTCCGGGAACTTCGCTCTGATGGTGTCCAGAATCTGTACATGGTCCCAACTGAGGCTTTTTACCTGGCCGGCTCCCCCGTTAAAAGGCATTTCCTCGATAAAGCGCACACTCACGGGCAAGTCTTTGGTGAGTTCCACCAAGGGGATGATATCATCCGTGTTCTGGCCTTCCATCACCACCGCATTCAACTTCACCTCGATGTCATGCCGTAGCAATTGCTCCAGCGTCTCCATCACCTGCGGCAGCTCGTCACGGCGTGTGATGGCAAAGAAACGGTTGCGGTCCAGGGTATCCAGGCTCAGGTTCACGGAACGGATTCCGATCCGCTTCATTTCCGCCACATAGGGTGCCGTGAGAACGCCATTTGTTGTTAGGGTAAGGTGTTCCAATCCAGGTATTTGCGCCAATTCAGCAAGAAAAGGCATGAATCCCTTCCGCACAAAAGGCTCACCGCCTGTTAGCCGGATCTTGTTTATACCCATTGCCACAAACACAGCACACAGCCGCAGCATTTCCTCGTACGACATCAGTTCCTTGCGGTCCATCCAGTCTATACCCTCCTCAGGCATACAATAGAAGCACCGCAGGTTGCAACGATCCGTTATGGCCAGCCGCAGGTAATTTATGTTTCTTCCGTGTCTGTCTGTTAACATCTTCCTCCTCTGTCTTCGGGCAGTCAAGCTATCCCTTTTGGAAATGTGTTGCTATACCTGTTAAGGCAATCACCTTCATACTAGTTCAGTTATACCACTTCGGTAAGCAAAGCAATAAATAGAAATATGCCACTGGTATAAGTTTAAGGCTTATCCCAGCGGCATGCTTTGATGAATTTCAGGGCAATAAAATGCCTGTTAAACGGTCTTGAGTTCCTGCTGCTCCATAAATGGCTGGTCGCGCAGGCGCTTACCAGTGGCCTTGAAGATAGCATTTGCCACAGCCCCTCCCGTAGGCGGCAATGATGGCTCACCTAACCCGGTCGGGTCAATGCCGTTCTGCATGAAATGCACATCTACTTCCGGTATTTCTTTCATCCGGATCAGGCGGTAGTCATTGAAGTTGTTTTGCTCCGGCACACCGTTCTTGAAAGTCAGGTTGCTGTACATGGCATGGCCCAATCCATCCACGATACCGCCGCGCACCTGCTGGTAGGCTCCGCTCAGGTTGATGACCATTCCGCAATCTACCGCCGCATGTATCTTGCTGATCACAGGCTTCTTGTCCTTCAAAGCTACCTCTGCAACCTGCGCCACATAGGAACGGTGCGAGAAGTAAACGCTGAAGCCCTGGGCTACACCTTTCTTCTTTCCCCATCCGGACTTCTCAGCTGCCAGGTTAATCACACCTTTCATCCGGTCGATGTCGTACTTTATTTCTCCAACAGGCTTCTTTTTGGCCTTATCCAGCAACTCCAGGCGGAACTGCACAGGATCCTTGCCAGCAGCCTGCGCCACTTCGTCCAGGAAAGATTGTTCGGCAAAAGCCAGGAAATTGGTGATCGGTGCGCGCCAAGGTCCGGTTGTGATCGGTGAGGTATGTTCCACCGAGTCGATCAACAGGTTGTCTACCGCTCCGGAGGGGAAATTATCCTCGCGGGTGGAGTTACCAGCATTCATACCTACCCCACGCAGCTTATACCCTGTCATATTGCCTTTGGCATCAAGTGCAGCCTCAAAGCGGTAACGTACTGCCGGGCGGTAGGTGCCACCTGTCATGTCGTCTTCACGGGTCCAGATTACTTTTACCGGGGCCTTGATGAGGCTAGAGAGCTCAGCAGCCTCCAGCACGTAGTCGGCACTCAGGCGGCGGCCAAAACCACCTCCGAGGCGTGTCATCTCCACGGTAACCTTTTCAGGAGCTACCTGCAGCAATTTAGCCACTACGTCACGAGCTCTTTCCGGGGTTTGTGTTGGTCCTACCAATTCCACGCCGTCTGGGCGCACGTGCGCGAAGAAGTTCATCGGCTCCATCGGGCTATGCGACAGGAACGGGCACTGGTATTCGCTTTTCACCACCTTCGCGGCATTCTTGAAAGCTGTTGCCACATCCCCATCTTTTCTTCTTACAGTCGCGTCCGGGCTATCCAGCAACGTCTTAAAGATACGGTTATGGTCGGCGCTGCTCTCGAGGGCACCGTCAGGCTCATAAGCAATCTTCAATGCCTTGCGGGCCTTGTTTACTTGCCAGGTCGATTTGCCTACTACCGCCACGTTGTTCTGGAAGGTAACGACATCCACGATGCCGGGCATGGCTTTGGCCGCGCTGGCATCCACCGACTTGAGCTTCATGCCGAAAGCTTCCGGCCGTTGAATCACCGCAAACAGCATCCCCTCCCGGTAGAAATCCAGTCCGTAAAGGGGTTTGCCTGTTAGCATTTCATTGTTGTCCACGTTCCGGACAGCCGTGCCGATCAGCTTAAAGTCTTTCGGGTCTTTTAGTTTTACGTCTTTGGGCACCGGTATCTTGGAGGCTGCCGTAGCCAGTTTTCCATAGCTTAACTTACGCCCGGTGGCAGGGTGCAGCACCATGCCGTTCTCTGTTTTAAGGGACGCAGCCGGCACTTTCCACTGCTTTGCAGCCGCCTCCAGCAGCATATGCCGGGCGGTGGCACCGGCTTTGCGCAGTCGTTCCCATGAGTGCGGAACGGCCCCGCTTCCGCCGGTCACCTGACGCTCATATTTGTTTGTGTCGAGTGGTGCTTGCACCACCTTTACCTTTTTCCAGTCTGCATCCAGTTCCTCCGCCACAATCATCGGGAAAGAGGTTTTGATGTTCTGCCCGAGCTCCGGGTTCGGCGAGAAGATGGTCACGATGCCGTCCGGGGAGAGAGCCAGGAAACTGTTGAAGTCTATGTTGCCAGCCGCAACTGCGGCATCACTAACCAGTTCCGAGGCCAGGGAACTGGTCCAGCTGAAGCCCAGGAAAAGCCCGCCGCCTGCTGTGGCAGCCAGCTTCATGAAATTACGTCTACTTGGTTTTGAGAGAGAGGCCATGGCTATTTGGTTTTGGTGGCGGCTAAGGCAACAGCCTCACGGATACGGTGATAAGTACCACAACGGCAGATATTTCCGTTCATGGCATTCTCGATTTCCTTGGTGTTTGGCTTGGGATTCTTGCTCAGCAGGGCTGAGGCCGTCATCATCTGCCCTGCTTGGCAGTAGCCGCACTGCGGCACATCCACCTCATCCCAGGCCAGCTGAACCGGGTGGTCACCATTTTCTGACAAGCCCTCGATTGTGGTGACAGATGCTGTGCCAATGGCAGCCACCGGGTACACGCACGAGCGGATGGCGTTTCCATCCATGTGCACCGTGCAGGCGCCGCATTGGGCAATTCCGCAGCCATATTTCGTCCCAACAAGCCCAAGGTGGTCGCGCAGCACCCATAGCAACGGCGTGTCTGGTTCAACGTCGGCTTGATAGCTACGCCCGTTGATGTTCAGTTTATAAGAGGCCATAATAATTCCATCTGGTTATTTCAAGGTAAGATAAGGCTATAATCGCAAAACGTAAAACCAAAATGCCATTTTTATAGCTAATCAATTTAATTTTAAGTGATTAAGGCCGCATAATCTTCGGGAGTGTCAATATCTATACCTCCCTGCGCAAAGGCAACGGCCGCTTTATCATGGGCATACCGCTGCAGCAGCTTCTTGGCGCCTACCTGAGCGTTTAACCCTAACAACTCCTCAAAATAGTTTTGGCTGAAAAGCACCGGCGTACCGTGCGTGTTGTTATAGTGGCTGGCCACGATGCCTTTACTGGTTGCTGCTAGGGTAGCAATCAACTGATCCAGGAGTGCAGCAGTGACAAATGGCTGGTCGCAAACCATCAGGATCACGCCATCAAGCTGAGCAGGCTCTGAATCAAGCAGTGCCGTGAGTCCACGCCGAATAGAGCTTCCCATCCCCTCCTGCCAATCAGGGTTGTGTACCTTCACAAGCTTTGAATCGAACGGAAGGCCCGCTTCCATACCCCCCTGGTTCGCCCCGGTCACTACCACTACCCGATGGCTTTGAGCGGAGAGCGCTACCTGCACGGCATGCTGCAACAGCGTCTGCCCCCGAAAAACCAACGCCTGTTTCGGGGAACCCATTCGGGTAGCCGCGCCCGCAGCTAACACCACCACCCCAATCCGTAGAGGTGCAACCGCAGCTATATCATCCATCTAGTTTAAGTTAAAGCATTATTACCTAATTCACTGGTTTCTAAAGTCTTTACTTTCGCCAGCATCTTCTCATAATGTGAGCCTTTCCAGTACACTTGCCCACAAGACAGGCATTGGTAGAACTGATCGAAATAGGCTTTTGTCTTAGGCTGGAGCTGCGCTAACACCTGGTGCTTGGGCACTGAACTGATCACGCCATTGCAAGCCATACACCGTGTAAAAGAACGTATAGCCGCGGTAAGCCGGAACCGTTGCAACACCTCCCGCAGTTGCTCTTCAGGTTGCTGCGAACGCAGCCAGTAGCCCCAACGGATTATTTTCTGTTTCAGCAAACCAACATCGCGCGTCAGCACCACACGGTTTTCAGAGGCCGCCATGGCTGCGATCTGGCTGTCTGTGTAGTCGTTGGCATAGCTGCTGTCGAAGCCGAGCATGCGCAGGCTGCGTGCCAGTTTGCCCATGTGCACATCCAGCACAAAGCTGACAGGCACTGGCAAGTCGGGCTGCAGGAGTATAATTCCTGGGTTTTGCAGCAGGCATTCCGCCGCATAAACCTTCACCATATCCCCTGCCTGCAGGGAATAATGAAAGTCTGCCCCCGTTCCGTTTACCAGTATCCCAAAAACTTCAGGGTGCGGCACTCCGATCGCCTCAATCGCATCTTTAACGGCAGGACTACCAGAAAAAGCATAAGGCAGTTGTTCCCGGAGCCTGGATACAGGCAGGAAGTCCTTGAGGCTGCCTTGCAAGGTAAAGTAAGCGACCTTGTCCTTCACTGCACGCATTACGTTGGTTGCAAGTTTATACCCTAGGCATCCACGGCATCATATACCACCACTTTTTCCCAAAGCGATTTGCACTTCTCCACAAAGGCCTCGTGCACGGGATGCACCTGATAGGTTTCCTGATCCTTCAAATTGTCAAATATCAGGAGAAGCGACAGCGCATAGCCCCGCTCAATGACCTCGCGGTTGGTAGTGGCCGGCAAACCGATATGTGAAGTTCTGATAACTTCAATGGGCGTGAGCGATTGCAATCCTTCGAGCAAAGCCGCTTTGTCTGCTTCCGAACCTGGGTTCTTCAGCCAAAAAAATACGTGATGAACAAACATGATCTGTAAATTGATTTAAAATGTGGGATAGCGCCAAATGCGCTTCAATTGCCTAAAATAACAGAACTCTTTGTTGAATGCAATGTAATGTGAGTGATTTAGCCTGAGCGTGCCGTTGTTGCCCTTTAAGCACGAGTTGCATCATTTATACCCCTATCTCCTTAAAATTTGCTAATTTTGCCCTTCCAAATGTTGCTTATCTAGGCAGCGCGCATGTTATAGTATAAACTACCATCCTATGCAGGATTACTTTGAACTGAAGAAAAACAACACAACGGTGCAGACGGAAATCATCGCGGGTGTCTCCACTTTTTTGGCAACGGCTTATATCATCGTGGTCAACCCGAGCATCCTGAGCCAGGCCGGGCTTCCGTTTGCAGGGGTACTCACGGCGACCATCCTCGTTAGTTTCTTTAGCAGCCTGATGATGGGGCTTTACGCCAAAAACCCCATTGTGGTGGCGCCCGGTATGGGCCTGAATGCATTTTTCGCCTACTCTGCCGTGCTGGGGATGGGTTTGCCCTGGCCTGTGGCGCTGGGAGCTGTGTTCTGGTCCGGAATCATTTTCCTGCTGCTGTCTATCTTTAACATCCGTACCCTGATTTTACAGGCTATTCCGCGCCCCCTGCGTTATGCCATTGCAGCCGGTATAGGCTTTTTTATCACCCTGATCGGGTTTGCCAACGCCAAATTTGTCGTGGCCAACCCCGCCACAATTGTCAGCATTGGGGAGCTTACTCCCGCCGTGCTCACTTTTCTGGCAGGGCTTATCTTCACGGCGATCCTTTTAACCCGAAAGGTGAAGGGCGCCATTTTGTTCGGCATATTGTTCACAACACTTGCCGCTTACCCACTGGGCCGTTGGTGGGGTATGGATGCCACCGAAAGCGCCGGTATCATGGTGCACTGGCAGGGTGCCTTTGCTGCGCCTGATTTTAGCCTGATCCTGAAGCTGGACCTGATCAACTCCCTCCAATGGGCGGTGGTCCCGGTTATTTTCGCGTTTGTCTTCACAGATATGTTCGACAGTATCTCCACGTTTGTTGGATTGGCCGAGGCTGCCAACCTGCTGGATGAGCACGGAGAACCGAAGCACGTAAAGCGCTCGTTGCTGACGGATGCAGTGGCCACAACCCTGGCTGGCCTGGTGGGCTCCAGTTCCGGAACGGCCTTCATCGAATCTGCCGTGGGCATCGAGGAAGGTGGCCGTACGGGCCTGACAGCAGTGGTGGCCGCTGTTTTATTTCTGCCCTTCCTGTTTCTGGCCCCCTTGCTGTCTGTGATACCCTCTATCGCTACTGCCCCTGCCCTTGTGTTGGTAGGTGTGTTTATGGTGCGCCCGGTTGCCAAAGTCGAGTGGCACAAGCTGGATGATGCCATCCCGGCTTTCCTGGCTATGGTCTTGATTCCGTTTGCCTATTCCATCACGCAGGGTATCATCTGGGGCTTCCTGAGCTGGACGGTCTTGAAGCTGATCACCGGAAGGCACAGGGAAGTGAGGCCAGCCCTGCTGATCATTGACGCCTTCTGTATCCTGGCCCTTATCCTTGGCTAAGGCACACCAGAGTGCAACAACCTGATTAACAATTCACTAAATCATAAATTATTTTGTTACATTGGCATTGCATGGCCACTATGGGAAAGCTAGGCAGCGCTAAAACAATAAATCTGCCCATCGGGAGTTTATTCTATTAGTCTTGCGTGCACCCGGGTATAGCCATGCTGCACATAGCGTAGAGACGAACCATTTTCTTTTAACCTGGCTACGAGCCAAACTTAATCACCGAAAAACATGAAGGCATTCTTTTTACTCTTATCCTTGGCTTTTACATTGAATGTAGCCAACGCGCAGAGAACGGCAAAAGAAGGCAGTCCTGCCCGTAACTCGCTCACCGAACAGTATAACAGGCTCAAATCAGGGGCTAACTCTTACTCCGAAGGTGGCAGAGACTACAAAGTGATCAATGTGAAATCAATGGATGCTTTCTGGAAAAGCGTGCAGGACACCATTAAGGCCCGTGAACAGGCCATGGTTCAGGCAGGCAAAAACACGGAGCAGGCTTTGGTGGAGGCAAAAGACAGCATACAGAAACAGCACAGCCAACTGCAGGCTATCCGAAAGCAATACGCCGCCAAAGAGCAGGAAGTGCAGCAAAGCGCTTACAACGTAGCCAACCTGCAGGTGCTGGGCATGGATATGGAAAAGCAGAACTATGTCATCCTGAGCTTTGTGGTGATTGTGGTCTTGCTCCTGATGGCCGGTATCATGCTGGTGCAGTACCGCAGCAGCAGGCAAACTGCAGTTGACAAGCAGAAGGCCTACGATGAGATAGACAACGAGTACAATGAGTATAAGAAGAATGCCCGCGAGAAAGAGCTCAAGCTAAAGCGGGAGCTCCAAACGGAAATGAACCGCATAGAGGAGATGAATCAGGAGATCGCCTCCTTGAAAAAGCACTCGCACCAGTAAGTTGTCACTTTGATAAGCACAAAAAATGGCCCGGACAATACCTGTCCGGGCCATTTTTATTTCATTCAATACAGTTTAGGCCACACTGGCAGAGGCCGCCTTTTTTTGTTTGCTATTTTTAGTCGCTTTCACCGGGCTCCGCAGCAACACGATGGAGCGGCCCTGCACTTTCAACGACTTGCGCGGTGCGAATTTCTCCTTGCCGTCGGCAATCTCACTTTCGCTGGTGTCCAGAATCTTAGTCCACTCCTCACCATACTTTTTCAGCGGCAACTTATAGGTAATGGGCTCGTGGTAAGCATTGAAGATCAGGTAGAAGTTGTCGTCATGTATCTTCTCGCCTTTAGGCCCTACAGAACGCAAGCCCAAACCATTCATGAACACGGCCAGGGATTTCGCATGGTCATGGCTCCAGTTCTCCTCAGTCATCTCGGTGCCGTCTGGCAGGAACCAGTCAATGTCCTCTAAGCCTACGCCTTTAATAGGTTGCCCTTGAAACCAGCGGCGGCGGCTGAAGATCGGGTGGTTCTTGCGCAACTCGATCAGCTTCTGCGTGAACTTCAGTAAGCCCTTGTCTGCTTTTTCCCAGTCGATCCACGAAATCTCATTGTCCTGGCAATAGGCATTGTTGTTGCCATGCTGCGTACGGCTTATCTCGTCGCCCGCTACAATCATCGGTACCCCCTGCGACAGGAATAGCGTGGCGAGCAGGTTGCGCTTTTGCTGTTCCCGCAGTTCAAGTACAGTAGGGTCATCCGTTGGTCCTTCCACGCCACAGTTCCAGGAGCGGTTATGGCTTTCACCGTCGTTGTTCCCTTCGTTGTTGGCTTCGTTATGCTTTTCGTTGTAAGACACCAGGTCGTTGAGCGTGAAACCGTCGTGCGCAGTGATAAAGTTGATGCTGGCGGTTGGGCGCCGGTAGCCGTCCTCATACAGGTCAGAGCTTCCGGTAAAGCGCTCGGCAAACTCGCCCAGCATACTATCCGCACCGCGCCAATAGTCGCGGATACAGTCGCGATACTTACCGTTCCACTCACCCCATCCCGGAGGGAATTTACCAACCTGGTAACCACCCTCGCCAATGTCCCAAGGCTCCGCGATCAGCTTCACCTGCGAAATCACCGGGTCCTGGTGGATAATGTCGAAGAAGGAGCCCAGCCTGTCTACCTCATGCAGCTCCCGCGCCAAAGCCGAGGCCAGGTCAAAGCGGAAACCGTCTACGTGCATTTCCAGCACCCAGTAGCGCAGGCTGTCCATGATCAGGCGGAGCACATTTGGCTGCATGGCATTCAGCGTGTTACCTGTACCTGTATAGTCCATGTAATACTGCTTGTTGTCATCTACCAAACGGTAATAAGCCGCATTGTCAATGCCCCGGAAAGAGAGCGTTGGTCCCATGTGGTTGCCCTCGGCGGTGTGGTTGTACACCACATCCAGCAAAACCTCAATCCCTGCCTTGTGCAGTTCTTTCACCATATTCTTGAACTCCACAACCTGCTCCCCAAAAACGCCACTGCTTGAGTAACGCACATCAGGGGCAAAGAAACCGATGGTGTTATACCCCCAGTAATTGGTAAGGCCGTTATCATGCAGGTGGCGGTCAGTCACGAAATGGTGCACCGGCATCAACTCTATCGCTGTAATGCCCAGCTCCTGCAGGTATTTGATCGTAACCGGGTGAGCGATGCCTGCATAAGTGCCCTTGATGTCTTCCGGGATGTCCGGGTGCATTTGCGTGAATCCCTTTACGTGCGTTTCGTAAATGATCGATTTGTGGTAAGGGATCTTCGGAGCCTTGTCACCGTCCCAGTCAAAGTTCGGGTCGATCACTACGGCTTTAGGAATATAAGGCGCGCTGTCAGTCTCACTGAAGCTCAGTTCCCCTTCCGAACTGTTCACATCGTACCCAAAAAGCGAATCGTGCCAGGAAATAGTGCCTGCTATGGCTTTGGCATAAGGGTCGATGAGCAGTTTGTTGGCGTTGAAGCGGTGTCCGTTATTCGGGTCATAAGAGCCGTGCACACGGTACCCGTATAACTGACCAGGCTCAACTTCAGGAAGGTAAACATGCCAAACCTGATGCGTGCGTTCTGTCAGCTTGATCTTCACATGCTCGGTTTCATCCTCAGCCGAATTAAAAAGGCATAGCTCCACACCGGTAGCGTTTTCCGCAAAAAGTGCAAAATTAACTCCCTCTCCATCATACGTGGCGCCCAACGGATACGGGCTGCCTGGATATGTTTTCAAAATCATACTAGTCTTTTAAGGTTAAGTTTGTTGAAGCCTGTCTCTTTGCCTACCTGCTCCAGCTGCTTCCAAATAATTGCAGTGGTTACATGCCAAGGCGTATCAGTGCCACCTATTATACTTTATAACAGATAAATAGTTGGCATTTGCCGGTATCTGCGCTGTGTATTTTTCAAGGATTGAAGCCTAGCGCCGCAGCGCCAGGAATAGCTAAAAATAACTTGGCAAGATGCAAAATAGGTTATTAAATGAATGGTTGCAGGGAAGTTTTGCTCATTAGCCTTTGCGCCAATTTGTAACACTGCCATCAGGCAGTTAGTACACACATCTATACTTACCCGGAAAAACAGCCATACATGCCATTCTACAGCAAAAGAAACAGCCGATTAACCCCATCTCGCTCCACAGGAGGCCAACGGATGGCCCGGGCACATGCACCATCCAGCCAACCCACCCTGCGGAACACCAGCAAACGGGCTTTGGCCAAAAAGCGCTTTGCCAAACCGTCCAAGGTCAAAGGCGCAGCCGAGAACAGGCTCAAGAACTTCAGGCAGGCCACAATCCTGGCGGTGGCCGTAACAGGGTTTATGCTGATGCTGGCCTCGCCGGGTGAGGCTGGACTGGCTGCACAGGATATTTCCCGGCAGGACGCGGTGGCAGACACAGCCGCTGTTTTAGAGGAAGCTACCACAGATAGCACAACTCCCCTAACCGATAGCATCGCGGAAGGCGGCTCCTTAGCGGAATCGAGCAAGGAATCGGCGGGTGAGGCCATCGGGGCGCTGCAGGACCTCTGGAACACCTTTTACTATAACCTTCCGAAACTCCTGATCGCCTTCACTATTCTGCTGTTGGCCTGGCTACTGACCCGGCTACTCCGGATGCTGCTCCAGAGGTCGCTGGGGCATTGGCAGCGCGCCAACGCCATCACGACACTGGTGCTGATCTCGGTATGGCTACTGGCAATAGGCCTGGCAGTGAGCGTGGTGGCCGGCGACATCCGGGCACTGATCGGTTCTTTTGGCTTGATTGGCCTGGCCCTCTCCTGGTCGCTGCAGACACCGATTGAAAGCTTCACGGGCTGGCTCCTCAATTCGTTCCAGGGGTATTACCGCGTGGGCGACCGCATTCGGGTGGGGGAGGTTTTTGGCGATGTATACCGTATTGATTTTCTGACAACGACCGTCTGGGAAATCGGGGCTCCCTACCAACCGGGCTTTGTGCAGGCAGAGCAGCCCACCGGGCGCATGGTTACTTTCCCGAACAACGAGATCCTTACCGGCACCGTCATCAACCTTACCGGGGATTTTCCTTATGTATGGGATGAGCTTGGCATAGCCATCGCGAACGAATCAGACATCCCGCTGTCGATGAAGGTGCTGGAGGAGGTTTCTGCTACCCTTTTAGGGAATTACATGAGAGGGCCGGCGCAACAGTATGCGCAATTGCTCAAAAAAGCCGGACTAGCCTATGAAGTGGCCGAAAAGCCCCAGGTATTTATTTCCCTCGACGATTCCTGGACCACCATCACGATTCGCTACCTGGTAGGTGCCCGAGAGCGGCGCAGGTGGAAAAGCGAGCTGACTTTCCGCATCACCCAGGAGCTAGCGAAACCCGCCTACCAGGAGAAGATCATTCCGGTATATCCACGCCAGCAAGTGCAGTTTATCAACGAAGAAGGAGTACCGGTTAGCACGGCTTCCTTTGGTGCGAATCAGTAAGAAAGGTACATTAAACAGCCCGGATTGCGATTTAAAGTTTAAAATGAAACGGTCCTCCGGAGAGCGGGGCCGTTTCATTTTAACATTGCCTTCGCTCGCGTCTCGCGCGTGTAAGGTATAAGTGGGCCTCTGGCCCAGCCGGGTTGCAAACTCGACACCATTTTTAGACACCCCGAAAGCATTCGGGGTGTCAGTAAAGTAGAGAATGAAACAGCCCTGGCCGGAGAGGGGAACATTTCAAAAATGAGAAAAATACTCCTGGTAAATCAATAAGATGGCAACAACCAGCTGTTAAACACCGCCACTTGAATCAAATGCCTGGCACTACCCCGGCACCACATCCAATTCCCGAATCTCAGCATGGTAGGCAGGTGGTAGAATCACTGCTTTCAACAAACCATCTAACTTCACTTTCCGGCTGAGTTTATACATGGCCAGCACGGGGGTGAGCCAAGAATAAGGCCCCAGTTGAAGCATTTGATTCACCAAGGGTGGTACCACCAGCACCTGCCCCTGCAAAAGCAAGCCATACCGGACCAGCCCCAGGTGTTTGCGGTACTGCTGGTAGAGGTCTCTTGTAAAATGCCCTGGCTCCAGGTTTTGCTGCAGGTGGTTTTGGCGCATGTCGCACCAGGCGGGGTATGAGGCGGGTAAACCCTGCAACTGCATGCGCTTGCCCAAACGATTGAAAACCTCGAACACGTCCTCTTTCTCAGCGTCCGTTAGCTTGCGCTCCAGTAGTTCATAGGATCGGATAGAATAATCGATGAGCATGAACAGCACGTCGCGGTAAGCCCAATCCGGGATGGAAGCGCCCCGCCTGGCCTCAACGCCGGCATGGATAGCGGTAATCTTATCGATGGCGTGGTGGGCTCCCTCCAGGTCGGAGAACACGATCTGCCGGGCATAGGCTACCGTCGAGAAAAGCCTCCCCAGAGGGTCTGCTGGCAGCTTGCCTGTAAAATAGAGCCAGCCAACAGCTTTGTTCAAGGCAAACTCCGCCGCTGCCCCGGCAAAAATAAAGAGGATAGTATCACTCTTGCCCCAGATCTCCCTTACAACCGAGTTTTTCGCTACAAAATATGCCATGCTCCCATAACACCGCTGGTCTAAAAAATGTGCGAAAATTACTCGCCAGGCAGCGGAAAACTCAGCTCAAACACGGCTCCCTCCTGCTGCCCGTCCATGAGCCGGATGCTGCCACCCTGTATCTCCACCAGTTCCCGCACAATCGACAGCCCCACACCATTGGTGGGCTCTCCGCGCAAGCCCTGCCGGGCCATGCTGCTGTACCGGTCGAAGATATAAGGTTGCATTTCTTTCGGTATCCCTATTCCCGTGTCGGCATGCGTGATGTTGAGCCGCCCACTCCCGGTCTTCACCTCGATCCGGATGGTGCCGCCCGGCTTGGTGAACTTCACGGAGTTCGACATCAGGTTGTTGATCACCTGCATGAGTTTTACCTCATCCAGCTCCACCATCATTTTCGGGCTTTCGGCTGCGAGCTCAAAGTGATACTCCTCCCCTAAGGCTACCTGAAAGGAATGCAGGATCTGACGCACCAGTCGCACCACATCGAAGCGTTGCACATTCACTGTAATAAACGGGGCCTTGATGTGCTCATCGCTCAGCACTTCCGTGATGATCTGCTGGCAATTCTCGTATGCCCGCTTGATGATGTCGAGGTAAGTACCGAAGGTATCGTAGTTTTGCTGCAGATGCTCCTGCTCCAGCAAGGTCACGATGTTGTTCATGATGCCCAGCGGGCCCCGCAGATCGTGCGCCACCAACTGCAACGCGCTGTTTTTTCGGCGTCCGTATTCCCGCAGGTAGTCCAGGTACTGCAGTTGCTTTGTCACATCTTCTACTTCGCCTGCTATATGGGTTACCCTACCCGACGCGTCATGAAGCGGCCATGCATCTATTCTCACCTCCTTCTGCACACCGTCCGGAAGTTTGAGGCTAAACTCTACCTGCACGCTTTTACCGCCCTCAACCACCTGTCTAAAGCGCCTGTGTACGGCGCGCCTATCGTCAGGGGCTATAAGCTCCAATAGTTGCAAGGGGTCTGACTGCACCTGTGCGCGGCTTAGTTGACAGATGCTTTCCACGGCCCGGTTCAGATAGCCAAACTGCCTGTCAGACAAGTGATACAGAAACATTATTTTCTTACTGGCATCTCCGAACTTCTGCAACAGGGAGTCATCCATGGGGGTATGGGTCAGGTGGGTATGTGTTTGGATTTCTGATTGTACTTATAAATCCTGCGCACCTTTGTGATGTGGATGTGGCGCAAAGAAATTAATTCACTGCCTCTTTGTCAACCCGGCTTTCCAGCACCGCTTCTATCTGATCGGGCAAATTGGAGAGCAAGTCGTAGCCTGTGGCTTTCTCGATGGCATCTACGGTGGTGCGGTACGTAGCCCAGTCAGCGCGCACTGAGTTGGTATTGGGAGTATTGATGGCGATCACACGGGTGTTTGGGGTAATGCGTGCCAGGTCGTTGCTTCCCTCCGGCAAAACCACCAGCACTTTCCAGATACGGCTGGGCACCGTCACCCGGCCGTCGTCTATCTTCTTGGCGGTTCCTTCGCTGCCGGTGCCGCCGATGCCATAGCTGCCCATCACCACGTACACTTCCATACCATTGGCTACCAGTTTACGGGTGTAATCTTCGAGGCCTGCCCAGGTTTCCTGGTTGTTGCGCGGGGCCTGTGGTATGATATTGGTCATCAAAAAGGTAGCGGCATTGTCTTCTTCCGAGCTCGTGCGGTCGGCGGAGGGGGTATTGTGACCCCGGTTGAAGCCTGTATTGGTATAACTCCCCGGTGTAACCCGATACCAGCCCTGTGGCAGGGTGTTATCGCTCCTGAAGTTGTCTTGTCGCGGGGCATCGCCCAGCCAATCCTTGCTGACGTGCCAGCTTACCCAGTTGGGTATACCCCGGCTGCGGCTATAAGACAGCGCATACTGGGGCTTGGTCAGGAGGTAGTTCTCGGGGTTGCTTGTGCTTGCGGTGGCACCGCTTGGGTTGCCCAGCAGCATCTGCTCCTCGGAAAGCGAAACCCGGGGCATCACCTCTACCTGCTTACAGCCAATCGCGATGACCCATATAAAAACAAAATGCGTGAGGTGACGGAATCGCATGGGATAGAAATTTAAATTATCAGAAATAAATGAAGTATAGATTAACTAACGCGTGCGCATACTGCTTGTTATTAAAAAAAACCGCCTTATAGGAAAAACTGCCGGCATCGCGTCTAAACCTTTGGTTTGCAGCCGCTGACAAAAGCTTGCGTTTTGTTGCATGCTGCATTCACACCCTCCCTCTGTTAATCCGCTGGCTGCATGACAAGATTGTTCAGAAGGCTCTGGCTTATTTTGCATCTGTGCCCGATAAATATTATTGTTGCAACTATTATCCTGTTTATGCTAACAGGGGCAACTTAAGATGTAAAGAAAAGATGAACATAAAAGCGATTTGCTCTGATATAGACGGCACCCTGCTGGACAGTAACCGCCAATTGTCCGGCAAAACCATCCGCGCTGTTAAAAGCCTGGCAAATGAGATCCCGTTTATACTGGCTTCCTCGCGCATGCCCAGCGCCATGCGGCACCTGCAGGCCGAGTTAGACATTCTGCACCAGCCCATGATTTGCTTTAATGGCGGCTACGTGCTGCTCTACAATGAAGGCGAGGATTCACCCGCCGTGGTGGATTCCGTGCAGATCCCGGCTTCGGTCTGTACTGAGATCCTGAAACTGTCGCATGGTACCTCCATCCACGTGAGCTTGTACACCGAAGACAACTGGTATGCCCCGCAAGTGGATGCCTGGACCGAGAAAGAGCAACGCGTGACCAAAGTGACCCCTGAAATAACCGCGCTGGACCAGATTCTGCAGGGCTGGCATCTTAGCGAGGGTGGCGCGCACAAGGTGATGTGTATGGGCTCTGAGGCAGAGATCGCGGAAATGGCCGCGGCCCTGGAAGCCCGCTTCAGCAGCGATATCTTTATTTACCGCTCTAAAAGCACTTACCTCGAACTGGCTCCCCGCACCATCTCAAAAGCCACTGCCCTTGAGCTCCTCCTCAAAAGCAATTTTGGTATTCAGATGGAGGAAACAATGGCCTTCGGAGACAACTACAACGACATAGACATGCTGAAGGCTGTAGGAAAAGGCATAGCCGTTGAGAACGCCCGGGAAGAGGTAAAAGCCGTGGCCGATGAAATCACGCGCCGAAGCACAGAAGACGGCGTGGCCATAGCCATCGAGAAACACATTCTTAAAGGCTGATTTCACCAGAATCACTACCCACTAAAGGCCTGCCCCGCTGGAATGGGGCAGGCCTTTCTTTTTGAGCGCTGTCACCACCCCCACAGCATCTTGGGTGTTTGCCTAAAACCTATGCCTGACGGACGCAGTACTAATTTTTACGATCTCATTAGTATACTTATACCCCTTTTCGGCTATGGCTACTCCTTCTGACCAGGCAACACCTACAGCAGCTACTTACAACGACTACCCCGCTTACCCCGAAGAGAACTTATGGCCCACCTATACCCCGGGCGGCACCACCTTCAAGCTCTGGTCACCGGTGGCGGAAGCGGTAGCGCTAAACCTCTATGCCAAAGGACATGGCGGCGAGGTGCTGCAACGCCACGCCCTGGAAGAGGTTCGGGAGGGACTTTGGCAACTTACCCTACAGGGAGATTGGCAAGGGGTATATTACACTTATCAGGTTAAGGTAAGCGAGAGCTGGCTGGATGAAACGCCTGGCATTTATGCTCAAGCAGTCGGCGTGAACGGCAAACGCGCCATGGTGCTGGATCTGGCCACTACAAATCCTCCGGGCTGGGCGTTTGACAAAGGCCCACAGGTCGGCACTCCTAACGAAGTCATCTTGTATGAATTGCATGTCCGGGACATGACCGTCAGTCCCAACGCTGGCAGCACCATGCCCGGCAAATTCTTGGGCCTCATGGAGCCTGACACACATAACCGCGAGCAACTGAGCACCGGCATTGACCACCTCATAGAACTGGGCATCACGCATGTGCACTTACTCCCTTCCTTTGATTTCATGTCGGTGGATGAGGCTGCGCTGGATAAGCCACAGTATAACTGGGGCTACGATCCGCAGAATTACAACGTGCCCGAGGGCTCTTATGCTACCGACGCATACCGCGCCGAGGTGCGCATCCAGGAGTTTAAGAAGACGGTGCTGGGCTTTCACCAGCTAGGGTTGGGCGTAGTGTTGGATGTGGTGTATAACCATACGGGCCTAACGGAAGATTCAAACTTTAACCTGGAGGTGCCGGGCTATTACTACCGCCACACGGCGAGCGGGGGCTGGTCTAACGCTTCAGGTTGCGGCAATGAAACAGCCAGCGAGCGTACCATGATGCGCAAGTTTATGATTGAGTCGTGCTGCTACTGGGCGACAGAGTACCACATCGATGGCTTCCGATTCGACCTGATGGCCATACATGACCTGGAGACCATGAACCTGCTCTCCGAGGCGCTGAAAAAAATCAACCCGAATATTATCCTCTACGGCGAAGGGTGGACAGCCGGGGCAAGCCCCCTGCCAGAGGAAAAGCAGGCGCTGAAGTCCCATACCCACCGAATGACCCATGTATCGGCTTTCAGTGATACCCTGCGGGATGGCCTGAAGGGTTCGGTGTTTGATGTAGCAGCCAAGGGTTTTGTGAACGGAGCGCCGCACATGGAGGAGCTTGTTAAGTTTGGTGTGGTCGGCTGCACGGCACACCCTGAGGTGCAGACCAAGAAAACGCCCTGGGCGCGTGATCCCTGGCAGTCAGTGTCGTACGCTTCCTGCCACGATAACCATACCTTGTACGACAAGCTAAAGGCATCAGCTCCGCAGGCCACTGAAACCGAGATTTACCAGATGCACCTGTTAGCCAATGCCGTGGTCCTGACGGCACAGGGAATCCCGTTTTTGCACGCCGGGGTTGAGATGCTTCGGTCGAAGCAAGGTCACCACAACAGCTACAATCTTCCCGATGCCATCAACCAGCTAGACTGGGACCAGAAAACAACCTATTACGGTGCTTTTACTTACCTCCGGCAACTGATCGCGCTCCGCAAGGCGCATCCCGCGTTCTACATGCCTACAGCGGCCATGGTGCGGGAGCACCTCCGTTTCCTGCAGGCTCCACCGGGGTGTGTCGGCTATACCATCAGCGGGCACGCCAACAACGACAGTTGGGCGAACATACTCATGCTCTACAATGCCAACCCCTACCCGGTGCAACTGCCGATTTCGGGAGAGTGGCAAGTGGCAGCCTCCGAAGAGACAATCGATCTGAGTGGTATGCGGCGCATACATGAAGTAGCAGGCGCTGCCCCGCGCTCCATGCTGTTGCTTTTTCAGGTATGAGGGAGCACCATTAGTTTTGACTTAAAGTTGGTCTATGTGCGGCTCGCGGCTTAAGGTGGGGGTATGGCGCGACACGCTTTTGTCGTCCATGATGCGGAGGCGGCGGCAGAGCGTGTTCAGGATGCCTTTCAATACCTCCACATTGTTCATCATGATCTCATAAAAAGGCTCCTGCTCCAGTTTAAGGAGGATCGTCTCCTCTAGGGCAGTGGCGCTGGCAGACCTGTTTTCGGCGTCCAGTACCGCCAGTTCCCCGACAATGTCATTGTCCTCCAGCACCGCCAGGGTATGGCTACCGTCGTGGATGCGCACCCGCCCTTTGTAGATGAAATACATGCAGGTGCCTTTGTCGCCCTTGGCGAACAAGGGTGCATCGGCATCGAGGTATACCTCCTCCAGTATCCCGGCCAGCCCAACTAGTTCCTGCTCAGGGGTGTTATGAAAGATATCGGAGGAGTGTAAAATCAGTACTTTCTCTATCAGAAGCATTTTTATTTTATAAGCGTTGATAACACATATTCCCGCGTTTCCTGAAACAGTGGGTCGGCGAAAGCATGTTCAGGAGACAGGGCGGCCAATGGCAACTGTGCCCCCTCTACCCTCGGAATCATGTAACAAGCCACCGCTTTGGTCCAGGTGCTAAACCCTGTTTGGGTGTCCTGCAGGATAGCGCCAATGGTTGTTTCGGCCGGCGGAACCACATGGTGCTGCCGCACCACCTGGTTGTTGTATATATCCTGTTCCAGTTCCAGCAGCATGTTCAATGGCTGAAAATAGTGCTTGGGCACAATCAGCTCCAGCATCTCGATAGCATTGTATACCTTGGCGCTGTCGGCTTGGTTATACAGTTCCATTACCCGCTCTATCTCTTTACGCTTCATAACCAGGGCCATTGCCTTAAAAATGTGTTGGATATCCTGCCTGATTTCGGAGCAGAGGGCATCCTGCAACGGCTTCAGGGAATCATAGGTGAGCAGGTGCAGGTAGTAGCTGGCTTTGCGTTGGCTTTGCTTTAGTTTCAGCTTCAGGTATTTCTGCAGCGCCAGCTGTGCCTCTGCGCCGACTGGGGTATGCTGGTGCCAGCGCGCTTCTATCACCGCCTCCTGGTTTGGGTAAGCCTCCACGAGCAGGCGCTCCAGAAAAGCAGTTGCCCCTGCTCCTCTCGTCTTCCCGGCCACTTTCACCAGGATGGGCAATAGCGCGGGTGTGAACGCCCCAGCCTGGACGTAGGGCGTATGAAAGAGCATGTCGCCGAAATGCAGCAGCGCTTTCTGCAGGGTGGCATGCGCTTTCTTGTCCATCCCCAGTGCCACCAGTTGCTTCAGTAGCCGCACTTCCCGCACTTTCCCGACAGCCTCCATCGCGCTGGTATACACGGCAGCCGAACCATCCTGCAACAGCGTTTTCAGCACCTGTGCATGGTCGTTTCGCTGGGTTTCGGCAATCATCTCGATCGCTACCAGCCTGTCGCTTTCCTGAGGACTGCTGGTCAGGCGCTGTAGTTCGTGGGTTACCATGGTGTCTGCGGCTGGCTCATGCCTGCTTAGCAATCCTGTCAAGGCCGCTTTTTTGTCAGCCTGGTCGAGGTGTGTGAGCGCGTTAGGGTCGTTGACCACTAAGTTGTCATCGAGCAGGTACAATGCCTTGATAAGCAGGAGGCGCACTTCCTCCACCGACTCTAGCTCCAGCCGTTCTTTCACGAATGGCAAGGCACTTTCCCATTTGTTCTCCAGAATCCGGGAGGCAGCATAGGCCCTCAACTCGCGAAAACCCTGTTTCAGGTGCATCAGTAATAAGGCTGCAATCTCAGGATAGCCGGAGCGCTCCAGCAGGTGCAGGGCATGTATGGCTACTTTCGGATCGTGGCTGGTGGCTTTCTGCACCAATACATTCTTAACCGACAGGTTGTTCAGGAACAGTTCGCTGCCCGCAAAATAGCCCTTTTTCATGGCGTTCTGTAAGGTTCCGCGGTAGGCCTTTCTCACCAGGAACACACTTGCTCCCCAGATGAGCAGCAGAAAAAGCAGCAGCTGGCTTACCTGCAGGATCGGCACATGGGCATGGTCCTGGAGGTAGTAATGCAGGAAGGCGCCGACCAGCAGCAAGGCGAACGGCAGGGTATACCCCTTGGCAATGAGGTGCCCCTTCAGGCGGCTATGCGGGCTTAGCGGCTGGAAGAGCACAAAAAAAACCGGTTCCTGCAGTGTGGAGCGCAGTATCTCCGAGAGCAGTACCATCCCCCCGAAGGCGTAAAGGTGCATTTCCACTGGCCCATCCATTGCCAGGATGACAGCGTTCACGGCAAACAACAGCACCGGCACAATCAGCAAGCAGGTGGCCAGCCCAAAATGCGCGATGAAGCGGCTGCTGAACAAAAGCTTAATCCCGATAGCCAGCAGGCGGCCGAACGCGAAGAACACTGCAATAAAGGTGGCCAGCTGGTTGTCGGAGGTGTACCGGTTTTTGATCTCCGCCAGAAACGTAAAATCGATCACCGCATAGATGGTATGGGCCAGCAAGGACCAGATAGCGATATGGAAGATCAGCCGGTTATGGAAATAGCGCTGCAGCAGGGAACGCTGTTTTGGCTTAGGGTGCGCTTTGCCGGGGGGATGGGCATGGGCAGCCGGCCCCAGGGCCTCTTTTACCTCGGCATTGTAATCGAACTTCCGGAGCAGCACATCCACTACCACAAAGGCCAGCACCGACACCCACAGCAGGTTCACGACGCCAATGAGGGGCACCAGGGCTGTCACCGAGAAGTAACCCAGCATCTTAGCCGGTATGTCTCCTGCCCCAACGACCGAGAAAAGCCGTTTGCTTTCGCGCACGTTGAAGAGCATGGACGTGAGCCCCCAAAAGGCATAGCCCACCAGCATATAAACCACCATGTTCCAGACGGCCAGCAACAGCGGGAGCCACTGCGAACGCAGGAAGGTCAGGCAGAGCCAATGCACGAGAATAGAGGCCGCCGAGAACAGCACCACCGTCTGCAGCAGCTTCTCCGGGCTGAGCCTGGCCTCGAGTTTGCTGTACAGCAAATTGGCCAACAGCAGAAAAACAGCGGCCAGCAGGTATACTCGCGGGAAAACAGAGACAGGGTAAGAGGACAGGATGAGCGTGAGGGAACTTGTAAACAGGAAGGCAGTGGCCACCCCAATGAAGTACTGCACCAGAAACAGGTGCCCCACTAATTTCGCTTCGCCGGGCTTGATGTTTAGCAGCAGGTGTAGTCTTCTATGCATAACGCTCCTATTTTTGCTCTACAACATCACAGCGTATTCTTTGACACAACTATCAGTTCTAGAACTAATACTAGGGCAGGCTTACGCATTGTTACATAATCAACATAAAATAATGAAATTATTTAAACAATACACTTAATCGCTTAGCTATATTGCTGGCAGTCAAAACTTACGCCTGCACGCTGGTAAGCCTTATAAATTATCACGCCGGCATATTTTTACCTGGATGGCATCTTTCACCGGTTTTTCCGAAACCAGGATAATATACCCTCCCCCGCCAGCCCCACTCAGTTTCCAGCCTAGCACATCGCCTGCGTAAGCTCCAATCTGGTGCATGAAGTCGGGGTTAGCCATATGCGGAAACAGTAGCAGTTGCGCCTCAAATGATTTTCTGACACAGGCTCCAAAGGCTGTCAGGTCCTTCTGCCGTATGGCCTGCCAGCAACCCTATGCCGCATCGGTAAGCGCCTTTGCGTTTTCGCCGTTGATGCAGGTATCCTCCAGCACCACATACCCTTGCTCCTGCGGCCCCAGCATCACCAGGTATAAGTGCGCTTCCAGCCAATCAAGGATCGAATTGTCGTCGACCGATTTGATCTGCTCTGGCCAATAGGCGTTGTTGTAATAAAGGTAATTAAGCCCCGGCAGCACAATGCCCATTACATCCTGCGAGCCCGCCACCTCTGCAGTGCCAGGCGGGTTTTCATAACTGAACAGAATCTTGGCAAGCTTCTCCCGGTCGCCGCTCGGGATGGCCGTTCGCCACAGCTCCACAGCCTTGTTGCGTGTGCCCCAGGCCATGCCGCTGCGGTTGTTGAACGCCACCGTAGGCTCTATGGAAATGGTGAGCACAGGGCCAGGCGCCTTCTCAGAAACAAAGGCTGGTTGAGCCAGCCACCCGCCAGGTCAATCCGGAACGGGATGATACACTCGGTCCGGAGGCTGTTGGTGCTGCGGGCGGGCAGGTTCTCATGGGGTGTGCGCTGCAGCACATGGTACGCAATGCCCCATTCCTGGCACAGTGCGGCCTTGGCTGGTGTGGCCCCATCCTCATTTACCACAAACACATCCGGCTTCATGGCGTCTGTCCCTTCCAGAAAGTCAATGATGCCGGTGCCGCGGTTAATGTGGCACGCCGTTGTGCAAGCCAGCGCCTTGACCATATAGCGGCGTTCGTCCTGCGAATTAACAGGGTAACGCCCCTTTCGCTGGTATACATTCTCGTCGTTGCCGATACACACGTACAGGTCCCCCATAGCGGCGGCTACTTTAAAAAAAGCCACATGCCCGCTTTGCAACAGGTCGAAGCATCCAGTAACCATCACTTTCTTAATGTTTTCCATATAGGGGATCTTTCTATCATGATTCGGATTTCTAAGATAGAAACATGTTGAGTATAGAAAACTCCAGGGCAGGGTATGGCCAGATCATGTTTCATCATAGCTCCCAGCTAAATTATGGACGCAATGGCCCAAACAGGCTGCTATGCGTACAACCTCAGGGTTGCTAAGACTAACTAAAATGTAATACAATGAACGACACAAGCTATAAAGTGATGGCATTAGGTGCCCTGGCCGGTATGCGGTCGATGGCTGCCCCGATGCTGCTGAGCCACCAGATGAGCCAGGATAGCGCAAAACCACTGCAAAACACGCCGCTCCGGTTTTTAGGAAATGATATGGTAGCGCTGGCGTTAAAAGTGCTTGCCGCAGGAGAACTGGTAGGTGACAAAGTGCCCGGGGTGCCTGACCGCATCGATGCGCCAAGCCTGGCGTTTCGGGGTGCTGCGGGAGCTTTGGTAGGTGCCGCCCTGTATATGGCCGATAAACAGAAGCCCATAGCGGGTGCCGCACTGGGTGCAGCGGCAGCTGTGGCCGCTACCTTCGGCAGTTTCTATATCCGGAAATACCTGAGTGAACACACCGCCGTGGCTGACCCCATTTATGGTGCCCTCGAAGATGCCCTCGTCCTCGGAAGCGGCCTGCGTGCTGCCAGGATGTAAACAGATCGTATCTGACAAACAAAGCGCCATTCGTTAGCTAAACGAGTGGCGCTTTGTTGTTAAAAACGACAAATAAGTGATACCACCAGCTCAATACAAGTTCTAAACTTTCTGATTCCGTAGCTGATACTCCGCTCCATATTGAGTTAAGGGCCCCTCTCAAGCTGAGGCGCGTTTTCCCGCTCGGCGCTGCGTAATTGAAGCTGCCGGGGGTAGGGGCCAATGCCGCCAACTTAAGAAACAGCTATAGCCAATCTGTCATCTCGACGAAAGGAGAGATCTGGAATTTTTTAGTGTCATGGGATTTTTCAGATTCCTCGCAAAGGCTCGGAATGACAGCTTCGCCTTAAGTTGACGGCATCGGGGGTAGGGGCCCTCCCAAATAAAATGCAGATACACATGCTCTGATCATTTAAAACAACAGTATTCTGAATTGCAACTACGCGGTTTAAGGACGCGGTGCATATTTTAATTTCTGTCTTCCAGTGAAAATGGCAGCTCACTACCAGCCTGTGGGTTGGCGGGTAGTTGCATTATTTATTGTGCGGCAGTCGTCGGGGTATACATACTCAGGCGAGTTTGGCTCCTGAATGTCTTGCCGCAGGATTGTCAGTTCCTTTTTCGACACGGCCGAGGCGTCGAAGTAACCGATTACCTGCTCCTCCTTGTCGCTTATATTGTAGATATTCCCCTTTAACTGCGAAGGTGGTGCATCGAACACAGTACCGGTAGATTGCCGCTGCTGTTCCACCACCTTAAAGAAGTTATAGGCATCCTCCGAGATGGAGTGCTGGTACACTGTGAGTTTGTACTTGGCTGACAGGTCACGCTCGAAGGGTGCAAAATGCAGCTCCTGCCGTAGGTTCTTGCGCCCATCTGTCAGCCTGTCGCTTTTCACGTTGTACAGCTGCGCGCGCTCATACACCCAGCAGTGGCCGCAACACGGCTTAGGCCTTGCCCGCGGGCAACCGCGGCATTCGTAGTCGATGAAATTCCAGGGCTGGGTATACACCTCAATCACGCTGGCCACCGACCACCGGTAAAAGTTCTTCTGCTCGCCCGGGTCCGTAAAGTCAACAAAAAACTTATAGCCCGGCATCAAGGCTTTCTCCTTCTTGCCCTCAATCCCCACTTCTACCTCGGCAAACTCGGTATAAACAGAGTCTATCGGTACCGGAGGAAGCATTGTCACCTTCTCGGATTCGTAACTTCTCCCGGCAACTTGGATGCGTAGCTGGTAGGTTTCCCCAATTTTTGCGCTTTTGTCACCTAAAGGCCTGTATAACCCACTTTTATAATGCCTGAAGAAAATCTCCTCCCCTTTGTCACTCTTTACATAAACCATAGCACCTGTTTCAAATTTGTTGTAGGTAAGCGCGTAGGGCTGCGAATAACTGAGGCGCACATAGCTTGAGTCGATATTTGAAAAGGTAGCCTCCACCACCAAATGCTCGCGTTGCTCGCTTTGCTCGAACTGTATGGGGTCTACGCACCCGAGCAAGAGCAGCATCGGCAGTATAAGTATAAGTAAGTATTTCTGCATCGCGGGTTAGAATTTCAGGTTGTAGTTAACGGATGGAATGGCAACGCCAATCACAGATAGTCGGTAAGGCTGGGGCGGTGAGCCGAAATAATGCTGGAACAAAGTTGAGTAGGCATTTTTCCGGAAGTACAGGTTGTAGATCGAGATGCTCCAGCTTTTCTCTATCCGCTCTGACTTCTGAAACTGATAGTTGAAAGAGATATCCAAGCGGTGGTAATCGGGCAAACGCTCCTGGTTGCGCCCGTAGTAGTTCGCGAACTTCTGCCCGTAATAGTTGAACCAGGAGTCAGAGCCGGTGATGGGGCGACCCGTGCTGTAGGTGAAGTTTGCCGACCAGCTCCATTTTGGCGTCATATGGTAGTTGGCAAAGATGTTCAGGTTTACCGGCTTGTCGTAGTTAGAGGGGTATGGATGGCCGTTGTTGATCGTCTCCTCCTGGGTGATGCCGTTGACGGTGCGCAGCGAGCGGGAGTAACTCATGCTGACCCAACCGTTCAGGCGGCCCCTGCTTTTCCGGAACATCCACTCAGAGCCATAGGCCTCCCCATCACCATACAGCAGATCAGCCTCCAGCGTGGGGTTCAGCAGAATCACGGCACCGTCTTTATAATCCAGCTGGTTATAGAGCTTTTTGTAATACACCTCCCAGGTGAATTCATACCGGTCTTCGGGGTGCACATAAAAGTAACCCACCGATGCCTGGTCCGATACCTGCGGCTCGATATAGCGGTTCGACAGTTTCCATACATCCACCGGCGTAATGGCGGCCGTGTTCGAGATCAGCTGAATGTACTGGCGCGAGCGGCTCAGCCCAACTTTCAGGGAACTGGTTGGGTTAATGGAGTACTTCACAGAGAAGCGCGGCTCCAACCCCTGAAACTGCTGCACCACCTCCCCATCCCGGTAGAAGAGGGTATCAGAGATCGTGGTTTCCCTGCGCGGCCATTCGTTCTCGAACAGGTACACGTCTGACGGGCCGATTTTTTGAAAGAGGGAGTAGCGCAGGCCCAGCGACACTGAGAACTTGTCATTCAGCCGGATATCGTCGTTCAGGTACCCGACGTGCTCATATCCCTTGTCGCGTGGTATGGTGCGTGGATTGAGGCTGGAGGTGCCGTACGGGATCAGGTCGCCGGGCTGAATGTCGTACAGTGAGGAAGCCACACCAAACTCGATCTGGTTGTCTTTTATACCGAAGTAGCCGAAGTCAGCCTTCGCCTGTGAAAAGTCTATGCCCGACTTCAACTCAAACTCCTCGCCGCGCCCTATCCCCTCCACGGAGTTGGTATAAATGCTTTTAACCAGCGTAAGCGTACCGGCAAAATTGTTATTGAACAGGTGGTTCCACTTCAGCGTGCCCAGCGTGTTGTTCCAGTGGTAGGTCGTGTCGTAGGGGAACTTGAAGCCGTCGGCACTGTGATAGCCAGAAAAGCTGATATTGTTCTTTGGGTTGGCTATGTACTTCAGCTTCAGGTTGCCGTCATAAAAGTAGCCTGAGCTGTTCTTGATGTTCTCCCCGGGGAAGAGCTTCAGGATGTAATCCGGGTATGCGCCGCGCACCCCCACCAGCATGCTCAGTTTTTCGGTGACGGGCCCGTCCATGCTGAACTTGGCCGTAATGGGCGAGATGCCCACCTGGTAGCGCATCTTCTCTGTATTGCCGTCCTGCATCTTCACATCCAGTATGGAGGAGATGCGGCTGCCGTGCTTGGCGGAGATGCCGCTCCGGTGCAGTTCGTAGCTGTCCAAGATGTCGGGGTTGTAGATGGAGAAGAAGCCGAAGAGGTGGTTGGCGTTGAAGATGGGCGCATCATCCATCAGCACCAGGTTCTGGTCGGCGCTGCCCCCGCGCACATAAAAGCCGGCGGTGCCCTCCCCCGCATTCACCACGCCGGGCAACGAGGAGATGGACCGGATCACATCCGCTTCGCCCATCAGGTTGGGCATACGCGTCAGCAGTTTCTGGTCGATGTAGGTGCTGCCCATTTTGGTGGAGTTCACATCCACCGTTTTCTGTGCAGTTACCTCCACCTGTTTCAGGTCGAAATTACGCTGCACCAGGTTCAGGTCGAGGTTGAGGTTCTGGTTCAGGTTAACGCTATACTGGAAAGGCTCCATGCCGATGTACTGGCACATGATCTCGTAGTTGCCCTCTGGAAGAGTGATGGAGAAACCCCCTTTTGCGAAACCGCCCTCCGCCCCTGTCTGGATAACATGGTCGCCGGGGTTGATGATCAGGTAGGCACCGTCCAGCCGTTCGCCCCAGGCACTGCGCACCGTGCCCGATAATTTGAAATGCTGCGTTTGCGCGGTAGCAACCGAAGCGAGCAGGCAGAGCACTAAAAGGAATGAAAGGAGTTTTTGTAGCATAAGGAGGAGGCCTACTTGATGTTATTACATTCAAATATAAAGATATTAGTTTATCAACCCTATATCTTCTCCAAAGAATCCTATAGCATGCGGCACTGCGGCAACTTTCTCACGTAAAGCCATTCCCGCTTCCGTTTTCACGATGGCATACCCATACCAAAAGCAAAAAATCCACTGCTAAGCCGGAGCCGCAGCGGATTGATCTCAAGATGCACAGCATAGGTAGGCTGCCTTTTATCTGTAAAATCAGGAAGGAATCTCCTCGTAGTCGATACTTTTAGGTATGCTGGCGAACTTTTCAACCAGATCAGGGGGTAGTACCGTTAATTTACGCTTCTCCACGTCCAGCCAGGCACCGTCTACGGTTACTACTGCGGCCCGCAAGCCATCTTCGCGGTAAACAATATGGCGAATAGACCAGCGGGAACCATCCCGGCGGCTCTTGAAGAGCTCAATGGTTACTTTGATATTCTCGTTGATGCCTATTTCTTTCAGGTACACTAACTCTTCCCGAAACAGGATAGGCCCTACCTTTAAGCTCTGAAAAACTGCGAAGTCAAGTCCCAGGCTATCTAAAACAGCAATGCGGGCCTGCGCTGCAAAATCTGCATAGGCAGAGTGACGCATGTGCATATTTACGTCCAGGTGAGACCACATTACTTTTCCTTCGTAAACGTTATTCATGATGTCGGTTGTCATATTATCTTATTGCTCGCAGATACATTCACCCCTCTACGTATCCGAAGAGCGCACTTAATCCACAGATGATTTAAATGGCTATCCCCCAGCCATTCTTATTATCCCCAAATATAGGATATTCCTTTATAAATGTGGGGTTCACATTAAAAACTTAAGGCACTTGCTATACCTGGCAATAATTTAAAAGTAGTTTGGTATTAGATGGATTATACTAAAAGTAAGTACCGTGCTGTCAGGTTAAAAGTACTGCTCCTATACCCCAATGTCCTCGTTCCATAGCGTTGGCTTTTCCCGGATAAACTGCTGCATCAATTCATAGCAATCCTGCTCGTCCGTCACCACGACTTCAACTCCCTTCGAGCGCAGGTAATTCTCCTCTCCCATAAACGTCCGGTTCTCTGCAACTACCACCTTGGGTATGCCATACAACACGATTGTACCGGAACACATCGGGCACGGCGACAAGGTGGTATACAGCGTACAGGCTTGGTAAACCGAAGCAGGCTGCCTACCAGCATTTTCCAAGGCATCCATCTCTCCATGCAATACCACACTCCCCTCCTGCACGCGCTTGTTATGTCCCCTCCCGATCACCTTGCCTTCATGCACCAGCACAGAACCTATTGGAATGCCTCCTTCGGCATATCCTTTTCTTGCCTCCTCAAAGGCTATTTTCATAAACTCATCCATCCTGTTCAAGCTAATTTAACACCTCTCCTCACGGTAACCTGTAACATATGAAGCACTTGCCTCATTAAAGTGCCAACACCGATATAAGAAGGCAAAATACAACCCTACTGCTAAATTTCAGCTATTTGTCGCCTATAAATATTTAACCGGGGGAAAATCCCCGTGTAACCTTCACAAATGCGAGAGGTATAGATGACACAACCAATATATATTATTTTATAAATATAACATATTTATTTTGCACAAAACCTAAAAAATCATCAGAACTGGGTATTGCTTCTAAGGTCATACATAAAGATATTTGAGAAAAGATTTAATGAAAAGTCACCTTTATTACTTCTTATGAAACAACACTACACAACACACCTGCATCTGGACCAACTGAGCAAACAGGATTGTTCTATAATCGCTTATCTGGCAGATGGCTGCACCCACGAACAAATAGCGGAGCATTGCGGACTAACAACTTCTACGGTAGAGCAGCAACTGGCTAAACTGATGCAAAAGAAAGGAGTAAACCATTCTTACGAACTGATCAGTTGGGCTTACCTGTATGGCTTTCTGAAGTAAGTAATTGCCCGCCGCTTGGCCGGAGCAGTTTCCAAACAGAACCTTAAGTTGGGCTGTACCTGCCCTGCCTACCTCTTGATCGGCCTCAACCGAAGCGTTGATGCGGGGCCTATCCTCTGCTCCTCCCCCTCTTTCAGCGTCCTGCATAGTCAGATGATATCGAAGGCCCGGGCATACTATGTCAGGTCGAAGTAGGCGTTTGTCTCCAGTTTCTTTTTGATGTTCCGGCGGTGTGTCTCGATGGTTGCCACCGAAATGTGCAGGAGGTCGGCAGACTCAGCTGCGGTTTGGCCCAACGCAAGTCCTTTCAGCACTTCCAGTTCCCGTTCCGAAAGCCTGCTGTATTTGTGGTAGTTTGCCCGCAAGAAATTATTCTCCTCCAGCAAGCGCGACACCTTGGAAGTGACATGGTGCAGCGGGTCTATAGGATAGGCCAGGGTGATGGACAACAGGGGCTGTCCCTGCTTGTCGCGCATCAACACTTTTGCCGTGCTCATATGCCAACGCCATGGGCTATTCCGCGATTCACGGACCTGCTGAAAGAAGGACACCACGGCATCATCGTTCTTTTCTACCATGGCCGTAACTTTGGGCAGATAGTCTTGAGCATCCTCGGGGTTAAAAAAAGTAGTGTGGTAATGAGGGCCCAGGGCTTTGATTTTCTCCAGGCTCATCCCTAACTCCCGTTCGCCACGCGGCGAGATGTACTCCACCCGCATCTTCGCTTGCATGTTATGGATGATCACCACGCAGGGTAACTCATCTGCCACGGCATCGATACCCGCTATTTTCTGTTTTATAAGCTCCTCTTGCGGCAATGCTGAAGCATTTGTGTTTGTCGGCTCCCCCGCGGCTTTAAATGTAGGGAGGCGTTGGGATGCTGTCGTAGTCTCTTCTCTTATCATGTTTTTTTATTATTGCATGATTCCCTTTCAAATCCTAAGATATAAAAATATGCATTTGGTAACACAGCACGTCCCGAACAATCTACACAATCTCTTGTGCCTGTTGCTGTGTACTGTAACGGTTCTGCGAAACATCCAAAACCACGCAAGCACCTATCGGCCACACAGTTGCAAAACCAAACTCCGGCATTATATCACATTTAAAGGTGTTCCAGCCTGCCTGTGCCATAAGTTTGTTATTTCCTAAATTGTTTTTTGATTACATTTGCTGCCTTTAGCATCGAATTATTAAGATACCCCAAAAGCAGAAAAATGAAAGAAGTTGACATGCAGGAAGATACCATGCACGGTTCCATATTCGTGTTTCTGAAACGGTTTGTAGAAAGCTCTTACGATTACAGCACCTGGACGAAGATCATGGAGTCTACCGGGATACACAGAACCGGGTACCAGATGCAGGAGTTATACCCAACGCATGAATTAGTGAAGATAGTAGGTGCCGTGTCAGCACTCTCAGGAATGAGCGCCCATGAAGTGCAGGAGAGCTTTGGTAAATTCCTGGTGCCTGACTTGCTCATGATCTATAAAAAATACATCAATCCTTCCTGGCGAACCTTCGACATGATCCTGCACTCCGAGCAATACATGCACGGCGCTGTCAGGAAGCAGGATGACCGTTCGACCCCACCACGCCTGTCCGTAGACAAAGTATCTTCTAAACTGCTGGTGATCGACTATTACTCAAAGCGCCGTATGGCCAGTGTGGCCCTCGGCATCGTAAAAGGTATTGCCCTATACTTCAACGAATCCGACCAGGTAACTGTCCGCACGGTAACGCCGCTAGACGCAGAGCGCGTGCAGTTACGCGTAGAGTTTGCATAGCCAGGCACCGTTCTGCTATTCCGGTGCTGTCCATTCGCCATCACGCAAAGGAAAGCGGTAAATGCATACCATCCTGTAGCTCGCTTCCGTAAAACAGCAAAAAAGCGCAGCGATGGAGCAAGATAAAACTGTACGGGAGCATTTAGTGAAACTTCTGAGAAGTGGCCAGGCTTTCCGGCCAAGAGAAGAGCTTTTGGAAGGAGTCACCCTGCAGGAAGTCAGCCAGAAAGTAGAGGGCCTGCCTTATACCATCTGGCAACTGCTGGAACACCTGCGTATTGCCCAGTATGATATCGTGGACTTTTGCCTCAACCCAAATTACCAGGAGATTGAATGGCCCAACGATTACTGGCCATCGCAGAAAGCGCCCGCGAACCAGCAAGCCCTGGATGAGACCCTACATACGATTGCCGAAGACCTGGAACAAATGATTGCGCTGGTAGAAGACGGGCGCAACGATTTATACGCCCCGATTCCGCACGGCAGCGGCCAGACTTTGTTGCGGGAGGCCATGCTGGTGGCGGAGCACAATGCCTATCACCTGGGTGAGATCGTGGCAGCGCGAAGAATACTTGGGAACTGGAAATAAACGCATCTCTCCATCTGGAAGCTATTTATTTACCAGACTTCCAAAGCATCTCGTCCCCTTTAATGCAG
Source organism: Pontibacter sp. CAU 1760 (assembly GCF_054482735.1). Classification (NCBI taxonomy): domain Bacteria; kingdom Pseudomonadati; phylum Bacteroidota; class Cytophagia; order Cytophagales; family Hymenobacteraceae; genus Pontibacter; species Pontibacter sp. CAU 1760. The sequence goes on along the minus strand of NZ_JBTLRL010000013.1, from coordinate 33,951 downwards.
TTGGCTTGCAAGTACCTCCCGCCTTTAAACTTGCTCGCGGCTTGCTGCTATACTCCTTCACTCCCCCGGCACTGTTCTGCCCTCAGTATACGCTGCATCGGCACCTCATTTCTGAAACCGGCTACCCCACGAGTCTATTTAATCCTGTTATTATTCAACCAACTACTTTTTAAACAGTAAACTATATAAACAAGGCAAGCGGAATACCCCAGCCCTATTCCTTAAATCATAAAAACCCATAGGTATGAAAGATACGGATGCATCACACACTGCCCCTTCGTTGTATGAGCGATTAGGCAAAAAAGAGGGCATATCTGCTATTGTGGACGACGTGGTGGAAGCGCACATGAATAACCCGATCGTAAAGGCCCGCTTCCTGCCTTACCGGGATAAGGAAAAGGAAGGTACGCTGAAAGCGGTAAAAGCGCATACAGTCGATTTCTTCTGCAGCGGCACTGGCGGGTTAGAACAGTACACCGGGCGCGACATGCGGACTACCCACCGGGGGATGAACATCAGTGAGCAGGAGTTTATGGCTGTTCTGGACGACATACTGATGGTGTTGGACAAGCACCACGTAGACCCGGACACACGCAAGGAAGTGCTGGCCATCATTTATTCGCTTAAAGACGATGTCATGCATGTATAGACCTATTAGGTAGCTATATGCCTAGCCTGTCAACTAAGAACAAGCAAATCAAAACATACCATCCTCTTGCATTCGTAAGTATAAAACATAAGGTTGAGGCCTCCGCCATGGTGGGCTCGTGCACTATACATACTTACATACATGAAACTGACTCAAAAAATCCTTTATTATACCAGTATCACCCTTGGCACGATGCTAGTGCTTATCACGCTTCTTTCACTTATATATGATGTGCGCTTCTGGTTTCTGAAAGCATTGGATTTCCCGCGGCTGCAGACACTAATCGCGCTGTTGGTGACGCTGGTTTTATTTCTGCTGCTGAACCGGACATGGCACCGATGGGCCTTTGCCCTGCTGGCAGGTATGGGTGTTTCAATTGTCTTACAAGCCTATCATATTTTTCCCTACACTCCGCTGGCGAGCAAGGCTGTTCCGTCAGCTACAGCAGCAAACGAGGCAAACTCCTTTAGCCTGTTGCTTGCAAATGTATGGATGCAAAACAAATCAGCAGCGCAGCTACTGGACATGATTTCGGAGAACCAGCCCGACCTGGTACTGGCCATGGAAACCAACGAGCGCTGGATAAAGCAGCTTCAACCACTCGAAAACCAGTATCCGCACAAGGTGCTTTACCCGCTCGACAATACGTATGGGATGGCACTGTACTCAAAACTGCCCCTGCAAGACACAGAGATAAAATTTCTGAACCATGAGAAGGTTCCCTCCATCCATACCTCCGTTAAGCTGCGCAATGGTAAGCAGTTTGTTTTACACGCTGTGCACCCGGTTCCTCCTAAACCAAGCGAGCACCCCGATAACGTGGGAGAAAAAGAAGTGGCGCTTGTTAAGCTTGGCAAAATAGTGACCAGTCGGCAAGGTCCAACGGTTGTGGCCGGCGATTTCAACGATGTGGCTTGGTCTAAAACATCCAAACTTTTTGGCCAAAGCAGCAGGCTGCATGATGTGCGGATAGGCAGAGGCCTCTACAACTCATTTGATGCAACCTCTTTTATTTTCCGCTGGCCACTCGATCATGCCTATGTTTCCGGGGAATTTAAGGTAATTGAGTTAAAACGTTTTCCGGCATTCGGCTCTGATCATTTCCCCATTTATCTACACCTCTCCTTCGTACCATAATCAACGATCAAGGCATTTCAAGCCTGCGAAAAGAGCGTTTGGTCGCGCTTAAAAAAGATGAGGGTGTGGTCTTAAGAAAACCTCTGTTTAAGGTAGTGCAACAGGGTATGGACTGAAGAGAGGAATGGCTATGCCAAAGATCCCCTGTTAGTACAGGGAGGTACCCAAGGGCACCACCAGATACATACTTGCTTGTGATAGCTGGCCCTTCGTATCAGTCAGCAACATTGCCTGTCTAAAACGTACTCAGGCCTGGAACAAGCCATGCAACTATAGGATCTTTCCAGAACTCTTTTAACCGGCATCTCTTGCATCAGGTCGCTTTTGAAACAGGACGAGTCAGTACAAAATCTCAGGACATTATCTGTTCACACTCTCTGCTCTATAGCAAAGTACACGCTATGGTATACTGTCGGTGGCCACCAAGCTGTCGGCGGCGGCTATAGAGGTATCGCTCATCATCACGCCCATCGAGCCAAGGGTGTCTGATGTTGGCGGAGGGGTGGTACTGTTCACGGTTTCGGTGCTAGCGGCATCAACGTCAGTTTATGTGCTGTTTCCGCAGGCAGTGAAAAGGCCGCAGAAAGCAAGGGCCATCAAAATCTTTCTCATAGGAGTGTGTTTTCTTCTTACGTATTGTTGCCCTTACACCAGCGGCTGCTTGCCCTGTAGGAACGGTTGGGTATACTCCCGTTGGCCCGTCGCCTTGTACAGCGCGTTTGCCAACGCTGCGAAAATGGGCGGAAACAATGGTTCGCCCAAACCAGTGGGGTTCTCCTCGCTTTTCACAAAATGCACCTCAATCGCTTTTGGGGCTTCGCTGTGCCGGATCATGCGGTAGGTGTCAAAGTTCTTTTTCTGGGGCACGCCCTCCTCAAAGGTCATCTCGCCATACAAAGCATTTCCTATACCATCAATGATGCCCCCTTCCGCCATGTTGGTGGCCGCATCCGGGTTTACCACCACACCGCAGTCAACGGCGGCATATACTTTGTCCACTACCGGCTTATCCCCTTTCATCGACAAGTCTAGCACCTCGGCCACATACGTGTTATGGCAGAAATAGGCTGATACGCCCCGGTGCTCCCGCTTGCCTGACTTATCCCAACCGGACTTATCGCGCACCAGTTTCAGGACGCCCGCATACCGGTCCGGGTCGTAATCATTCCGCTCTCCCACAGGCTTGTTTTTGGCGCGCTCCAGCAACTCCAGCCTGAATGCAATCGGATCCTTCCCTGCCAGTTCGGCCACTTCATCCAGAAACGACTGCTCAACACCCCCCAGAAAATTGGAACGGGGCGCCCGAAATGCGCCAATGGTGATGTTCGAGTTCAGCTCCCATTCTTCAGCCTGGTAGTTGTCCACGGCACCGGCCGGAAAGCGGTTTTGGGCAAACCCCAGCGGACTTTCCGGTATACCACCGGCCTTCAACTGGTAGGCGACCATGTTGTTGTTCTCATCCAGGGCCGCTTTATACGTGGCGGTGTAGGTAGGCCGGTAAATTCCGTAGGTCATGTCATCCTCGCGGGTATAGATTAGCTTTACCGGAGCCTGCACTTTCTGTGAAATGACCGCTGCCTCCACCAAGTGGTGACCGTAAGCCCGCTGCCCAAATCCGCCCCCCATGCGAGCCAACCGAATTTGGATGTTTTCCTTGGCCATACCCAAGCGGGAAGCGAGCGCTTGCATAATAGACTCCGGTGCCTGTATCGGGGCAACTATTTCCGCTTTTTCTGCCGTTACGTGGGCAAAACAGTTCACCGGCTCCATGCAGTTGTGCGCCAGGAAGGGAGCGGTATAGGTTCGCTCAATCACTTTGGTAGCCTTCCGGAAGACGCCTTCCGGATCTCCGTCTTTACGCAGTACTTTGCCAGGCTTTTTAGCCATTTCAGCCATCTTGGCTCTGTGCCCGTTAGTGCTCTCCAAACCGGCGGGTACCGTAACGGACTGCTGGTTGCCGCCCCAACCCGCTACCGTTATCGTAGCGTCGGCTGCCTTCTCCCAAGCTACTTTCAGGGCCTTTTTGGCGTTCATAACTTCCCACGTGGTAGTGCCCACCACCGCCACCAACTCCGTGAAACTGGTGGTGTCGAAGCTGTTCCGGATGTAATCGTCGGTCAACGTTTTGATGACGAACACATCCCTGATGCCGGGCATGAACTTCACGGCGCTGTCATCCACTGATTTCACCTTCAGGCCGAAGGCAGGCGGATGGACGATCATGGCAATCAGCATGCCCTCCTGCTTGTGGTCCAGGGTGAACAGGGGTTTACCGGTCACGATGTTCATACCTTCCACATTCAGTTTCGAGTGGCCGATGATCTTGAAATCACCCACATTTTTCAAAGGCACCTCCTCCGGCACCGGAAGGCCCGCAGCCTGCGATGCGATCTCGCCATACCCCGCTTCTTTGCCGCTCCCCTTGTGGTGCAGCACGCCGCCCTTCGTGGTGATTTCATCGGCAGGCACCTGCCAGGCTTGCGCCGCTGCCTGAATGAGCATGTGCCGCGCAGTAGCCCCGGCGGTGCGCAGCGGTTTCCAGGCCATCTGCATGGCCAGGCTACCCCCTGTAAACTGACGGTCATACCGCTCCGGGTAAAAATCAGCCTGCTCCACGATCACGTTTTTCCAGTCTATATCCAGCTCCTCGGCCAGCATCATCGGCAGCGATGTTTTTACATTCGATCCAAACTCGGGGTTGGGGGCCATGAGGGTCACCACGCCGTTGTCTCCGATCTTTATATAGCTGTTGAGCTCAAACCACGCTTTCGGCAGGTTCGACACCTCTTCCGGGGTGGGCTTGCACCCGGCCAGCCAGCTAAAACTGAGCATCATACCCCCACTGGCAAGCGCTGACACTTTTAAAAAGGCTCTTCTGTTTATCGTTCTGTTTCCTGATGTCATGGCTCGAAGGTTAGGCGGTTAAGACTGAGCGGCAGATTTGATTGCCGCCTTGATGCGCAGGTAAGTAGCACAGCGGCAGATGTTGCCGTTCATCCCCGACGCGATGTCGGCATCGGTAGGTGATGAATTATTTTTGAGCAAGGCTGCCGCGTTCATGATCTGCCCTGCCTGGCAATAGCCGCACTGCGCCACATCGTGCTCCAGCCACGCTTTCTGCACCGGGTGGTCTCCGTTTTCAGACAGCCCCTCGATGGTGGTAATGGACTTGCCCTCTACGGATGCTACCGGCAGCACGCAGGAACGGATGGCGTTGCCGTCCAGGTGAATGGTGCAGGCACCGCATTGCGCCATGCCGCAGCCGAATTTGGTGCCCACCAGGTTCAGGTGATCACGCAGCACCCACAGCACGGGTGTGTTGGGGTCCACGTCGACCACTTGCTTCTTTCCGTTCACATTCAGGTTGATCTTTGCCATGGCGTTATCGTTTAGGTATGTCTAATATCGCTCCTTTTCATCAGAAATGGGGCATGTTTCAAAAGTTCTTCTGCCTGTTATATACTTCATCTGTTACCGGCTCCAGCCAAACCGTGGGCCCGTTTTCCCTTCCGGTGATGGCGATTTGTATAAACGCACTATCCGCACTTGCGCCGTGCCAATGGGGCACATTCGCCGGGCATTTCACCACATCACCCTTCGAAAGCACTTTCTTTGGGCTTCCTTTCTCCTGGTAATACCCCTCCCCTTCGATCGCCAGAATTATTTGCCCCGCCGAGTGCGAATGCCAGTTCGTCCGGGCACCGGGCTCAAAGGTGACACTTCCTACTGCATTCGGGTTGACACTATCTGCCTGCACCAACATGGTGAGGTAGGCATTGCCGTTAAAATTGCTGTTTTCAATCTTATCGCCCTTCGGGAAAATGGTTGCTTTGTCTGAATCCAAACCCACGGAGGTTGCTGCTCTGTTTTGCTGTGCACAGGAAGTTGCCAACAGGCCGGCAAGGAGGAGTAGGACGAGGTTTCTAAACTTCATTATGCTGCGCATTAAAGGTTATTCTGGTAAAAGCTGGTCAGTTTATTTACCGCCTGCGACACGTATTCTGGTTTCCAGTAGGTCTGGATATGGGTGGCGCCCTCGATCAGAAACAGCTCCTTATGCCTGGCGTTGGTGGCTTTCTGGTAGGCATCCTCCGTTATATAGTTTGTATCGGATTTGCTTCCTGCAATCATCAACAGGGGCTGGTTGATTAGGTCCATGTTGGTGCTGGTGTCAAAGGTCATCAGATCCATCAGGCTGCTCATGGTATACCTGAACGTGGAGTTAGGGTGTGCGTGCGTTCTGTGGTAATAATAGTGGCCTTCGCGGTACAGGTCATAGGGCATTTTGTCTGCCATCTCATCTGTTATCTCGGTGTTGGCAGCGTAAAGCACTTCTCCTCCGGCTGCTTCCTGTGCCCTCGCTTCTGAGGCTTGCTTCAAGCGTTCCTGTATGGTGGAAAGCTGCGAGTCCTGAAACCCGTTTCGCCTAACGACACCTGAGTTAAACATGCTCACCGTGGCAATAGCCTTAAACCGCTTGTCGGCTTGCGCTGCCTTTAAAGCGTACCCTCCTCCGCCACAAATGCCAAGCAAGCCCAGACTTTCGGTATCCACGCCTTTGTATCCCGAAATAAAGTCTCCCATGGCGTGTATATCCTCAATCCGGTTCGCGGGTTTGTCTACGTTTCGGGGCATACCCCCGCTGGCTCCCTGATAGGCTGCATCTGCCGCTATCGTGATATACCCTTGTTCTGCTAGCCGTTGGGCGTAAAGGCCCGCTACCTGTTCTTTAACGCCTCCGTTGGGATGCGCGACGACTATAGCCGGGTATTTCTGCTTTGCATTGTAATGGGGCGGTGTATAAACATTCGCAGCGATGGTTATGCCGTTAATTTTATAGGTTACCGGATGAATATTTACCTTGCCCTTTACATTCTCGGTGATGGCCCCGGCATATACCAGGGTATACGGGTTTTGGGTAGTTGCCTTTTTGGGAGCCTGTGCCTCTACCCTGTCTAAAGTAACTACTGACAATGCTAAACCGATGATCAACGCTAAACTTTTCATATTTTCATATTTTCATTTTAAAACTTTCTGCGCACTTAGCGGCTTTTGAGTACTTCATCCAACACAGCTTGCGCCACTTTCCCTTCGTTTTTTCCTACAGTGGATGCTACGATACCAACGAATTGCTGCAACTGTTCGGGTGAGTAGCCCACATTCAGGCAAATGTTGAAATGCCCTCGCAGCATCGGCTCCACGCCGCCCATACTGCTGAGCGCCGAGATGGTCACCAGTTCTCTTTCGGAGTAGTTCAACACATCACGCTCAAAAAGATCGGCAAACAGGTGCTCTTTAAGGAAAACCTCTATCTCAGGGGAGAAAGCCGCATACCCTGTTTTGGGTCCGTCTTGCGGTGCTCCTGTCAGTTCTCCCAAAACCGCCTTTCCCCTCTCATATTTGCTACGCTCCTCTTTGATCGGGGAGGCTTCCGGGCCCCATACATCTTGGATGCCTTTTGCCTTGCGCTCATCCAAGACGGTCATCAGGGTTTGCAGTCCGCGGATACTACGCGGAAACCCACTGTAAGCATAGAGGTGCACAAGGGCCTCTTTTAATTCATTAACCGTCAACCCGGCATCCAGTCCCTTATTTAAGGCAGGTTTCAGGCGTTGAAGTTCCCCTCTGGCAGTAAAGGCCGCTATCGGTATAAGGCTTTTCTGTTGCTTGGTCAGGGGTTGATTTTGTGCGCTGGCTTGGAAGGAAATCCCCAAAAACATAGCTGCCATCAAGAGGAAATATGTATTACTGCGTCTATTCATTTCTTAACTTTTGCTGAATTTAGTTCAGTATGAGGCAAGGGTTTACAGTACCCGGATGCTATGGAGCCATTCTATTACCATGGTCCGTGCTTCTGACCTTCTGTCTCCTTTTATGGCGAGGAGTATGCCGTCTCTTTCCAGGCCGCCTTTCATGGATAAGCCTTTGAGGATGTTGGCATCAGGGCACAAGTCCTTTACCGTCTCAAAGCTGCTTCCGACACCGTATCCTCCGTTGGTGTTGAAGGGAATCACTGTTTTGCCGCTTAAATCGTGATTGTGCAAAAAGCTTTTCATGGGCGGCGGCAACTGCATGTCCCAGGTAGGGAAGCCTACGAAAATAGTGTCGTACTCCTGGATGTTCGCTATTTTAGTCTTGAGAGGGGGCAAATAACCTGTTTCGTTTTCGCTATGCACCTGCGCTACGATGGCCTTGTAATTTTCCGGGTATGGCGTTTCCAGTTCCAGCGCTACCAGGGTGCCGCCTACCTGCTCCTGTATGATTTCCGCAATAGCCTTGGTGTTGTTTGTCCGCGACAGGTATATAATCAGGATATTTTCAGTCTTTGGGCCTTCCGTAACTTCAGGAGGTTGGCCACTCTGTGCATGCGTACACGCCGACAGCATACATACCGCTGCGCTTACCATTACCCAAAGTCTTGCTATCCTTTTCATGATTATTCTATTGGCCTCTCTTGTAAAGGTCCAAAAAGCAAAGGAAACTTGTTGTAGACAGATTACTGAAATGCCTACCAATATTAATTATCCAACGCTTTTTCTTTCAGCCATCTGGCCAGTAAGTCCGCTACCGCACCGTTGTTTAAGTCCGACATCGGGAAGTGCGTATTGCCTTTTAAGCCAACGTCAGGCAGGTAAACCAGCGTAACCTCCCCGCCGTGCCTATTCACTGTATCCCGCCATTGCCTGGCCATGGCATACGCCGCACGCCATTGCTCCTGGCCAGGGTACTCAACAGGCTGTTCCGGTATATAGTCGCCATAGTAGATGACAATCGGGATCTTTGTCAGGCGCATAAACTCAGAGGTAGGAACACCTCTGGCACTTAGGCTGCCACCCAAATAGGGTATGGGTTTAGGCACCTCACCCTCAGGAAACACAAAGTTACTGCCCGGCTCATAGGCTGCAATGGCTTTTATGTTGCTGTTCTTCAGGGCCGCGAGCCATCCCTGCCCGCCACTGTGCGAGTGGGTTACCAGCACACCCGGGCCTATTTTGTCGAACAGTGCCGACACCGCGTCAATGTTTAGTGCTATATCCAATGGCCCCGTGTCTGGCGTTATCTGGCGGTAAAACTGGTTCAGGGCTTCGGGGTCTTTCGAGAACTGCACACCCGGAAAAAATTCCCGCCCAATGCCGAGCCGGAAGATACCGAACCAGAGTTGATCATCGGGTGCTGCCGTGACTGTAGTGGGTTTTGTGCTGCGGCCCGCCTTGCCCCGCCGTGGCTGGTCGATGAGGTATACCGGGAAGCCGCGGCGCAGGAAAATATTCTGAAAGCCTTCCCGCCCGTCGGGCGTGGTTTCCCAGGTCCTGGCCGACTGCCCATACCCATGCCAGAACACCAAGGGCAGTTCTCTCGCTTTCTCGGGGACTTGATAAAAGATAGAGGCATGGTCACCGTGCAGGGTCTGGCCCTCCGATGCCTGGTTTGCCGGGTTAAATGCCCCATGCGCAATCGGGTCGAAGGTGCCGGGAGCCGTCACCACCGTGCCGGCCACCGCAAAGCTGCCTTGTTCCTGAATCACCAGCGGCTCCTTGCCTGTGCCCTCTTTCAAGGATACACAGCCTGCCATACTCGCAGCGGCCATCAGGTATAATAAAGTATAACAGGTATTACGAATCAGTATTTTCACGCTATCAGATATTTCCCCCGGTTAGCAGTCTCTTTTACAGTCCTCTGCCGATTGACTTATAGGATCTGCCACTGCCTACTTTGTTATATTCCAGCAATTCTGGCTTCTTCTGAAGCTCAGGCTATTGCCTAAATTCCTAATGCTTAATGCTATGCGTGTCCCGCACACTGCTGAACGTCAGGCCCAACAGTTTCCAGCCATCTGCTTGCTTTTTGTAGACCTCGGTAACCGTAAATTCATTCGACACCTCCTGGCCCCGAACCACAGCCTGTAATGTAATGCGGTTCCAGAGGATGGCTGTGTCATCAATAAACTCTACCGCCACATCGTGCACATCGGCATTCTTATACCATATACTTCCGGATTTAATGATCTCAAGCTCCTCGTCTTTCTTCCAGGTTCCGCTCATGTGCACAAACTTGGACTTGTCGTGGAAGAGCTTGGCAAGCTTGTCCACGTTCTTATCTGCCATCCATTGCCATTTGTCTTTGGAAAGCGCCATGAGTTCCTGCTCTGCTTTGGGGCCAACCGCTGTAGCCGTGCTATGGTTGTTTTGAGAGAGGTTATTTTGGGAAGCGCATGACCCAAGAACGCTCACAACTAAGAAGAGTCCGATAATTAATATTCTCATTTGCCTTGTTGTTAAGTAGTTATAAATTTTAGATTCTATTAATTTATTCCTCGCGGGTCATCAGTTTGGTGAACGACAGGGAACCTAACTTCCAACTGCCGTTTTCCTGCACATACACCTCCGTCACCATAAAAGGGTTGGTCACCTCATTGCCCCCGACCACGGCCAGCAGCGTGATCCTGTTTAACAAGATAGCCGTGTTGCCCATCACCTTCACCGACGCTTCATGGATATCTGTTTGCTTATAATGGATACCACCGCTCTTGATGATGTCGAGTTCCCGGTCTTTCCCCCAACTTCCTCCCATATGCACAAACACAGATTTTTCGTGGAAGAGATTGGCCAAGGTGTCCACATTTTGGTCAGCCATCCACTGCCATTTTTCCTTTGATAGCGTAAAAAGTTCCTGTTCTTCATCTATAGCATCCATTTCATGGGGGTGATGCCGCGGTATTCCTCCTCACTTACCCTTTGCAGCCACTTGGTCTTCCCTTTTCGAGCAGGTGAAACCGCCACATACGCGAATGTGCTTTTCGGTGCGGCCGCGTGCCAGTGCTCCACCCCCGGGAGGCTCTTGATGACATCCCCCTTCTGGACGGTTTGTGCCGGCTTGCCTTTTTCCTGGTAGTAGCCGGTGCCTTCAGTAATAAGAAGAATTTGCCCGCCCGGATGAATGTGCCAGTCTAGCTTGGAAGCGGGTGCATAGGTGGCTGCAGCAATGCTGAAGTTAAAGTTTTTATAAGGTTCATTTAATTCATTGAGCCAGATAGTCCCGGTATAATTAGCTGTGTTCTTGCCTATCTCACCTTTCGGAAACACGGGACTATCCTGCGCCTTTACCTGGGTAAAAAGAGCGGAGGCGAGCAAAACAGGTATAAATAGTATTCTTTTCATGGCATTTTAGCTAGGTGTTCGTTTCGGTTATTGTTGTAAGGTATAACTGCAGCACTGTTCACAGAAAGGGCGGCTTCGGTACATAATCATGTTTGAACGAATACACGAGGCTCAGGCTCCAGATAAAGTCTTTGTCACCTGGTATGGTGGTCTGGATGGTTTTGTTCACAAGGCATGTTAAGGACAGGGGCACGTTTTCTTTGGCCAGCGTAAAAACAGAAGTCAAGTACTTCCCGTCCTTCCCATCCTGGTTGAGATAAAACACCTGTGGGTTTACCCGGGCATAAAACCGATGCGCAAGAGGTATATGAGAGAAGTTGGCGTTAAGCGTAATGAAATGCGTGTTCTTTACAGTCCCGTCGTCAATACCTCTGGAGTAAAGGTAATAGCCGCCAACGCTGCTGTTTTTCCCCACAAAATAACTGGGCGCCAGCTCACCGGCCAGATAGCGCCGCGCCACAATGTTTTCGGAGGGAACCCTGTTGATTGACAGCGGGGTGGACCTGAAGTTCAGGCCCAGGTGCGCCCCGGTGTTCATGCGAAACCGGCCTTGATTAACTAATTTTGCCCTGCCCCAAAAAAGCATGGTCCACGGTTTGCCATCCAGGCCAAACCGTATATCAGGGTCAAAGGAAAACCGTTCCCCGCCAAGTGACGCAAGCAACAAGACAGCCGGTTTTCCCAAAGAAAAACTGGGCACCAGCGAGATGCCGTTGTTCGTAATGCTGGCAGCGCCCGAAAAGTGGTAACTCGTTTTGGCACTATCAGCCGTTTGCGCAAAAGCCGTCAGCGCAAGGCTTGTAAATAGGAAGACTAAAAGAAGGTATTTTATTTTCATCAATTCATCTGTTTCACTAAAGATCGCCGTACCAGTACGCGGCCGTAACGCCACTGTCCATCAGGAAGTCGCTGTTTCCCTTTTCAGCAGTTCAGTTATCCTACCGGTTCACCATTTTTTGCATCTGCTCGGGATAGCGGTTGCCCTGAATGTCAAATCTGGCAACTGCCTCACCGATTTTCGTTAAGTCACTGGTAGGAAGTGTGAGGGCTGCTGCCCCTAGGTTCTCTTCCAGGCGGTGTAATTTGGTGGTGCCCGGTATCGGTACGATCCACGGCTTTTGCGCCATCAGCCAGGCGAGGGCAATTTGGGCCGCCGTTGCCTTCCGCTCATTTGCCAGTTTACCCAGCAGGCCAACCAAAGCCTGGTTAGCCTTTCGGTTGTCTTCAGAAAAGCGGGGGACAATGTTGCGGAAATCACTTTTGTCGAAAGCGGTATTCTCATCAATTTTACCGGTGAGAAAACCTTTTCCTAAAGGGCTAAAGGGAACAAAGCCAATCCCGAGCTCTTCCAGGGTGGGCAGGATTTCCTGCTCAGGTTCCCGCCACCAGAGGGAATACTCGCTTTGCAGGGCAGTTACCGGTTGCACGGCATGCGCATTCCGAATGGTCGCGGCGCCTGCTTCTGAAAGCCCAAAGTGCTTCACTTTCCCCTCCTGTATCAATCCTTTCACGGCACCGGCCACCTCTTCTATCGGCACGTTGAGGTCAACGCGGTGCTGGTAGAACAAGTCAATTACGTCTGTTTTTAAGCGCCGGAGCGAAGCCTCAGCCACCGCCCTGATGCTTTCGGGGCGACTGTCCAGCCCCAGGACTGTTTGGCCTTCCCTGAAACCGAATTTTGTGGCAATCACCACGTTGCTGCGAAAAGGCTTTAAGGCTTCGCCGAGCAGTTCCTCGTTGGTAAAAGGTCCGTATGCTTCCGCCGTATCAAAAAAAGTGACGCCTTTTTCGTAGGCGGCACGAATCAGTTTAACAGCCTCCTGCTTGTCTGTTGCAGGGCCATACCCAAAGCTAAGCCCCATACAGCCCAGACCAAGCGCTGATACTTCCAGGCCACTTTTTCCTACTATTCTCTTTTGCATCGTTTATACCTGATAATGGTTCACTCTTTCAACTACACAAAGGTCCTGGTTTCCTGCAAGCCAATTGGTATACAGATTACGGGTATCGTTACCATTATTACTTATTGGGATGGGTATATGAGGCAAGGAATGTATAAAACGTTACTTTTGAATGACAACGCACAGTATGGATATGGAGAACATCAGACGATTCGAGACAGTCAGCGACTACAACGCATTCAACAACAACGAGACGCTGCACCCGCTGGTGAGTGTGGTGGATTTGTCGAAGGCAAGCCCCCGGCAGGCCTCTAACATGTATTTTGGGTTTTATACCATCTTTCTGAAGGAAGTCAACTGCGGAAATCTGCGGTATGGCCGGCATACTTATGACTACCAGGAAGGCACGCTGGTGTTTATCGCGCCGGGACAGGTGGTGAGCGTGGACAACACGGGCGAGACGTACCAACCGAAAGGCACTGCGCTTATCTTCCATCCCGATCTGATTCACGGAACGCCCCTCGGGCGGCACATGCAGGACTATACCTTCTTTGGCTACCAGTCGAACGAGGCCCTGCATTTATCAGAGCGCGAGCGCAAGATCATACTGGATTGCCTTTCGAAGATCGAGTATGAGCTAAAGCATGCCATCGACAAGCACAGCAAAAGACTGATTGTGTCCAACATTGAGCTGTTCCTGAACTACTGCATCCGTTTTTACGACCGCCAGTTCATCACCCGCGATACTGCACACAAAGGCGTTTTGGAGAAGTTCGAGGGTTTGCTGAACGATTATTTCACATCCGACAAACCGCAAACGGTAGGTTTGCCTTCCGTGAGTTACTGTGCGGAGGCGTTAAACCTCTCGGCCAACTATTTTGGCGACCTGATCAAAAAAGAAACAGGAAATACCGCTCAGGAATACATCCAGACGAAAGTAATTGACCTGGCGAAGGAGAGAATGTTTGAGCCCGGAAAATCGGTCAGCGAAATTGCCTATGCCCTGGGCTTTAAGTACCCGCAGCATTTCAGCCGCTTGTTTAAGCAGCGCGTGGGCCATACGCCCAACGAGTACCGCACCATGAGCTAACAGCAAAGGCACCAACAGGTATAACCTGTAAAATTGGTAGGGAATACCGTAATACTGGTAAAAGCTTTCGGACACGGACAGCTAATTTTGTCGTGTTATGTTATGCGCTGGTCTACTGAAAAGGCTGGACGCTCCTTTTCACGCTCAAAAGCGGTAATGCATGCAGGCTTTCCTTTTTCGCTCCCTCACGCTTATCCTTATGCGCAGCATCTGGGTATGTGCCGCCTTTCCTTCCGTGGTCCCGGACACGCCCAAAGTACATTTGCCTGCTCAGCAGCTCCGGACCTGCCCGGACGGCAGGCGCTGTGCCTTTGCCGAAGAACTTCGGCCATACCCTCAACTCTTTCAGCATCGACTACCTACCAGCCGAACCTCCCCCGGAAGTTGTCCTATACCGTTTCCAAGTCAGCGGGAGGCTTAGTTAGCGGCCAACACTAAAGTGCCCAAGTGCCGGTCGCTTAACCTGAAGATGACCTATTGGCTGAACATATAAGTTGATTTGCGGTTAGCCGCTTTTCTCCCCCCTCAATAGGGCACTGTTTCATTCGCATTTTTTCTAACGCCGGTTTTCAAAATCGCGTCAACCCATGAGGTTGCTCGATTCTACCTTGACGTTTTTGCAAAGCCCTATCATGGAGTCAGAAACAACCGCTAGTCCCGCCGGTATGAGGTAGTGCGTAAAATTGTCAGTACATTAGAGTTGATTTGCATCGTCGCGGGTGCTTTTCCGTAAAAGCGTACGGACGCCTTGACAAGGCAACGATTTATCTCTATACTTATCCTGACAACCACACATAAAACTATGCCCAAATTATTGATTGTTGATGATGAACGGGCCATCCGGAGCACCCTGAAAGAAATCCTGGAGTTCGAGAATTATACCGTAGACGAAGCGGAAGACGGCGAAAAAGCGCTGCAACTGCTCAATAAAACCAGGTACGACGCAGTGCTCTGCGACATCAAGATGCCGGGTATGGACGGCATCGAAGTGCTGGAGAAGGCCATGGTAACTTCCCCAGATACACCTTTTATCATGATATCAGCCCATGGCACCATTGACACAGCTGTGGAAGCCACTAAAAAAGGTGCCTATGATTTTCTGCAGAAGCCACCCGACCTGAACCGCCTGCTGGTAAGCGTACGAAATGCCCTGGACAAATCGAGCTTGGTGACGGAGACAAAGATTCTGAAGAAAAAGATCTCTAAAACCTATGAGATGGTGGGCAGTTCAGCCGCACTTGGCCGCGTGAAAAGTGCCATTGAGAAAGTGGCCCCGACGGATGCGCGTGTACTGATTACCGGCCCGAACGGCTCGGGCAAGGAACTGGTGGCCCGTGCCATCCATGAGAACAGCAACCGCAGTAACGGCCCGCTGGTTGAGGTAAACTGTGCCGCCATACCCAGCGAGCTGATAGAAAGCGAACTGTTTGGCCACGAGAAAGGCTCTTTTACCTCAGCGGTGAAGCAACGCATCGGGAAGTTTGAGCAGGCCAATGGGGGCACCCTGTTTCTTGATGAGGTGGGGGATATGAGCTTATCGGCCCAAGCCAAAGTGCTGCGGGCACTGCAGGAGCATAAGATCACGCGCGTGGGCGGCGACAAAGACATTCAGGTGGATGTACGCGTGGTGGCCGCCACGAACAAAAACTTGCTGGAGGAGATTGAAGCCAAAAACTTCCGCGAAGACTTATACCACCGGCTTGGTGTTATACTGGTGCATGTGCCGCCGCTAAACGATCGCCGCGAAGATATTCCGGACCTGGCGAAGAAGTTTTTGAACGACATCGCCAACGATTACGGCAACAAACCCAAAACCATCACCCCGGACGCCATTAAGTATCTGCAGGAGCTGGACTGGCGGGGGAATGTGCGCGAGCTGCGCAACGTGGTTGAGCGCCTCGTGATTATGAGCGGACCCGAGATCTCGCTGGAGGACGCGAAGGCCTATGCGCGCCCTGTGGTCTCGTAACCAGCGTTCTAAACTGTAAAAGCCCTCGTTGCAATTGGCAGTGAGGGCTTTTTTTTTTTGCTATCTCCCTGCCGCTTTCAGTTTCTACCCGCCACATCCCACTAAAAGCAGTAATTTCGCATCCTCAAGATTACCTTACCGCTTCCCATGGATTCTGCTACTTACAAACAACACTTCACCAAAAACTTCACGCTTGCCTTTCCGGTAGTCCTGAGCCAGCTGGGCCATATTATGGTCAGCGTGTTCGACAGCCTGATGGTGGGCCATATCGGGACGCTGCCCCTGGCTGCAGCCTCGCTTGGCAACAGCATCTTCACGATCACGCTGGTGTTTGGCCTGGGCGTTTCCTACAGCATCACTCCGCTCATTGCAGCGGCCGACGGCCGGAACAATCATACCCGCATTTCACTGCTGCTGCTAAACGGCCTGATCTCGAATGTACTGCTTGGCGTGTTGCTTTTTATCGCAGGATATTTCTTTTCTCCCTACATCACCCTGATCGACCAGCCTCCCCGCGTCGTCGAGTTAGCGGTTCCATACATCAACATTTTGTTTCTTTCCATGGTGCCCTTGATGGTGTTCCAGGCCTTCCGCCAGTTCGCTGAAGGGCTATCATTAACAAAACAGGCGATGTGGATCTCGATCCTTGCAAATTCCTTAAATATTATACTGAATTATATCTTAATTTTTGGTAAGTTAGGGTTTGAGCCAATGGGGCTGGTAGGTGCCGGATGGGCAACACTGATCTCCCGGATAGTAATGGCCTTGATGATGGCAGGCTATGTGATGTATGGCAAGCGGTTTGAGGTTTACCGTCATTTTCTCCGGCTGCGTCACCTTTCTTTTTTGCACATGTACCGCATCTTCAAACTCGGTCTGCCTATTTCGGGGCAGATGATCTTTGAGATGGGTGCCTTTAGCTTCTCTGCCGTTATGATCGGGTGGTTGGGGGCCAAGGAGCTTGCCGCACACCAGATCGCTATTAACGTGGCATCTGTCACGTACATGATGGCAAGCGGCATTGGGGCGGCAGCCACTATTCGGGTGGGCAACCAGAAAGGCTTGGGCAATTACAGGGCCATGCGGATGGCAGGCAACAGCAACCTGGCGATGGGTGCCTTGTTTATGGTATGCAGTGCCTTGCTGATGGTATTGGGGAACAAGCTTATCCCGATGCTGTACATCGATGACCCGGAAGTGATCCGGATTGCCTCCTCGCTCCTCGTGATCGCGGCGGTGTTCCAGATCTCAGACGGAGTGCAGGTGGTGGGCCTTGGCGCGCTGCGTGGCCTGGAGGATGTGAAAGTGCCTAGCCTGATCTCGCTGTTTGCCTACTGGGGCATAGGGTTGCCGGTCGGATATTGGTTGTGTTTTAAAGCAGGTTTTGGGGTGAACGGTATTTGGGCAGGACTACTGACAGGTTTAACCGTAGCAGCCATACTGCTTACAATGCGTTTCCGTGCGTTAAGCACCCGCCTCCTGAAGACAAAGTGATAGCACGCTCCCTCGTGCATTGGCTCTCTGTTGATTTTTTAATACACTTCATCATACCTGTAGCTAAGCATGTTCACCCTAAACCTGATTCTGCCCTTACTCACCAGAATACTGCTGCCGATGCTTTTCCCGGCATTTATGCAGCCAGTGGAACCTATAGCTATACCTGCACCTATAGCCCCCCTGGAAGCAGAGAAAGTGCAATGGTCACCGGAAAGGCGACTGGCCTGGGATGACTTTCAGGGAACTCCTGATGAGCATAACCCCCACCATGCCCTCACGGCTGCCAACCTTGGCGTTAGCACCAATTGTTCGCAGGGCAAATTCACGTACCAGGTAAAAAGTATTTTTCTGCCTACGGCTTCCTGGACAAAGAATACAAAGTCGGAGAAATTGCTGGCGCACGAGCAACTGCATTTCGACCTAACAGAGGTGCATGCCCGCGAGCTCCGCAAAAGGCTGGGGCAACTGAACTGCGACAATGTAAAATCGAAGCTGAAAGCTACCGTGAGCGAGTCCTTTGACCGTTGGAAGGCGGAACAAAAAAGCTTTGATGACGCCTGCAAACACGGGCTGAATGCTGCCGAAGAGCGCATATGGGCTGCCCACATCAAAGACAGGCTGCAGGAACTGCAGGCTTATCGTTAAAAAGAGCGTTCCGTACCTCATTAAAGGCAGTACGGTACGCTCTTTTTATACCTGGCCGTTGCCTGTAGCACCATACGATGCAGGCTGCAGGCAATGATTTGTTTACTCCACAAAAGGCAAATCTCCGCTGGCCGGGCCAGTGATCACTTTTCCCATTGGGTCGAAGCGTGAGCCATGGCACGGACAATCCCAGGAGCTTTCTACATCGTTCCAGTTCACGACGCAACCCAGATGCGGGCAGATAGCCGAGCGCTTGTGGCGTATGCCATCCTGATCGCAATAAACCGCTACCTTCATCATACCGTCCCGCATAATGCGCCCGGTGCCCGGCATCACCTGCATGGGGTCCTCCACATCGCCCGGGGTTACGTAATCCTTCATCTGCGCCGCCACGTTCAGGTTCTGCTTCAGGTATTCTCCTGCAGAGTTCATCGGGCTACGGCTTGGGTCGTATAAGTTTGCCCAGGGGTTTGCCCGCCCCATAATCAGGTCGGTGATCAGCATCCCGGCAATGGTGCCGTGGGTCATGCCATGCCCTGAGTCGCCGGTGGCGATGTACACATTGTCGGTGTCGCCGGGGTTGCGTCCGATATAAGCCAGGCCATCCACTGGCTCAAAAACTTGCCCCGACCAGCGGTAAGCCACCTCCTGCGACTCCGGAAACATGAGCCGTGTCCAGCGCTCCAGTTCCTGAAAATGCTTGATGAGGTGATGGTCCTGCCCCGTTTTGTGGTCCTCTCCCCCAACAATCAGGATGTCGTGATCTGATAGTTCTTCGCTTTTCTGCAAACGGATGTAGTGGTAAGGGTCTTTCATGTCCCAGTACAAGGCATCCGGAACAGCACCTTTGGGCACGCGCATCGCGATAGCATACGTGCGGTAAGGCGCCAGTTTGGTGTGCATGGTCACCCGGTCGTTTACGGGAGTGTTGGTGGCTACCACCAGGCTATTGGCTGATACAGCGTGGCCGTTTTCCGTGACCACCGTTACGACAGGGGCAGTATCAAAGCTGGTGACATGGGTATCGGTATAAATCTGGCCGCCCTCGCTCAGGAAGGCGCTTGCCAACCCCGACAGGTACTTCATGGCATGGAAGCGCGCCTGGTTGGGATAGTGCAGGCAGGGCAAGGCTGTCAGGTAGGGGGCCGGGCACTGTTTCCGCATCACCACATCCAGCCAGCCAATCTGTTGCACTGCTTCCAGTTCCTTCATCAGCCGTTCCTCTTCTTCCAGCGTGTTGGCAAACAGGTAACCGTCCACCCGCTCAAAGTCGCAGTCAATGCTGTTGTCCTCAGCGATCTCCTCGATCTTATCGATAGCCTGGGCGTGGCTTTGGCAGGCCATCCGGGCCTTTTCTTTCCCAAATATTTTGATCAGGTTCTGGTAGTGTTCGTCCAAAGCGTTGGAAAGATGGGCGGTGGTGCGGCTGGTTTCGCCCCCACCTATGCTCTTTGACTCTAGCACAATCACGCGCTTGCCTTCTTTGGCTAGCATATAAGCAGTTGTAAGGCCCGCTATCCCGGCCCCGACCACGCACACGTCGCACTTCAGGTTGGCATGCAGCGGGTGTGTCTCTGGCAATGTAAGATGATGTTCCCAAATGGGCAAAGTGGCTCCGGATTCCTGTTTCATAGTTTCTTTTTTTAGCACTTATGGCAGTTCAGACAGCCTTTTCGCATGCTGCCCACTCGTTGCATAGGATTACGGGATGGCACCGCTTATGTTGCTAAAGCCATTTTATGATGCTCGTGACATACAAAGGTTAAGAATAAAACAAGCACAGTCTCAAGTGTATACTATTATAAATAGCATGCTAATTTATTTAGCAAGATTCACTATCTTTATCATATGAGTTGGGGCCGGGTATAACCACTCCTTCAGGCTCCCTATACCGTTAACAAAACTGAACTATGCAAGCTGATGATTTCTTAAAAGGTCGCGGGGCACAGTATAACCCTGCCAACCCCTACCTGAAGCAGGAATATGTAACCACACACCCAGAGGGTCTGGATGAGGAGATGCGCACGAACGCACCCACAACTTTTCTGCCTGAATACCCCAAGAAAATAGTCAACAAAGTAGAGAGCCCTGACTTAGGGTTGAGCTACTCCCTGAACCCTTACCAAGGCTGTGAGCATGGCTGCATCTACTGTTATGCCCGCAACACGCACCAGTACTGGGGGTATGGCGCCGGCCTCGATTTCGAACGCAAGATAATCGTGAAGGAGAATGCCGCCCAAACGCTCGCCAAACAGCTGGAGCAGAAAAACTGGCAGGTAATGCCCCTGATGCTTGCCGGAAACACCGATTGCTACCAGCCCATCGAAGCCAAAAAGAAAATTACCCGGCAAATCCTGGAAGTGCTGCTCCAGTACCGCCACCCCGTCAGTATCATCACCAAAAACGCGCTCATCCTCCGCGACCTGGATTTGCTGCAGGAATTAAATAAACTGGACCTCGTGCACGTCAACATTAGCATTACCACCCTGGATGAAAAGCTGCGCCAAAAGCTGGAGCCACGTACTGCCGCCGCCGCAAAACGCCTGGAGGTAGTGCGCCAGCTGAGTGCCGTTGGCATACCCGTCAACGTAATGGTAGCGCCCATCATACCCGGCCTGAACGATGCCGAGATACCCCGCATTTTAGAGCAGGCTGCGGCAGCGGGCGCTTGCAATGCCGCCTATACCCTTGTGCGCCTCAATGGCAGTGTCGGCCCCCTGTTTGAAGACTGGATACGCAGCGCATTCCCGGATAAGGCAGCGAAAGTGCTGCACCAGATCGCTGACTGCCACGGCGGTCAACTGAGCGACAGCCGCTTCGGCACCCGGATGCGCGGCGAAGGCAAACTGGCGGAGGCGATTGGCAGGCTGTTCCAACTCAGCAAGCAAAAGTACATGCGGGGGCGCAGCACCAAACCCTTCAACTATTCCCACTTCTGCCAGCGCAGCGGCAAACAGCTGGGAATGTTCTAGCTTGTCTGGCTGCCCGAACGCTATCTCCGGGAAAACCCGACAAGTCAAACAAATCCGCTTTTGCAGCGATGAAGTTATACCAGTTGAGGGACTGAGGCTTTGGCACTTCCGTCGGCCTGTGCCGGTTGCAATGCCTCTAAAATTATATACCGTGTAACTTACACGGGCCACGGCAGTATCTAAAGCCATACCCTACCCATCCCCATGAAAACGGAGAAAGACATCGTAGTGAACAGTTGGCTGGAACTGCAGGAAATACTTTTCAGCAACACCTGGGACGACCGGATCAGCAGGTTTCGGTCGTCTTACGTATACCGGGGCTCGTGGAGCACAGAAGTAGGCCTGCGCACCAGCATCATGCGCATTGGCAGCAATTACGACAAGCTGGAGCCACACCTGTTGCGCAACTTCCGGAAATACGCCCATTACGACGCCATACCACCCGGCAACTCCCTCTGGAACTGGCTGGCGGTGGCACAGCACCACGGCCTGCCTACACGCCTCCTCGACTGGACCTATTCCCCGTACGTGGCCCTGCATTTCGCTACGGCCGACCTGACAGCTTATGACCTGGATGGTTGCGTGACCTGCATCAACTACGTTAAAACAAAAGAGCACTTGCCCATGCCTTTAAAACTGGCGCTGGATGATGAAGGCTCAAACGTATTTACCCCGGAGGTACTGGAGCCTGTGGCATCTTCGTTTAAAGCCATCAAAGGGTTCCAGGAAGAGGACTTTGTCTTGTTTTTGGAGCCGCCTTCCCTCGACCAGCGCATTGTGCATCAGTATGCCCTTTTCTCGATGATGTCGGATGTGAAAGCTGAATTAGGGAACTGGCTGCTGGAGCACCCGGAACTGTATTTCAGGGTGATTATACCTGCATCATTAAAGTGGGAAGTGCGCGATAAGCTGGACCAGGCCAATATTACCGAACGGGTACTCTTTCCGGGCCTGTCAGGGCTCAGCCAGTGGCTGAAGCGGCATTATACCCATACCTGATATTTTTTACTAACTTCTTTCTCCAGCCGTAGCGCACAGACCTATAAAGTATTATCTTGAAAGCATTCTTACCATTTCTGTTTAAAAACTTCATGAAACTGCCCTTACCCAATCCTCATAAATCAACAGCAGCGCACAGCTGCCTCACAAGCCGGGTAACCCGAAAGCGCAGCCCCCTAACTACGCTGACAGCCGCCTGCCTTGCCCTGCTGACCGTTGCCTCCTGCGCTGAGCAAACCAGAGAACCTGTCGAAGCCGTGGAAACCGAGCTGACAGAGCCGTCCACCACGTCGCAGCCAGCCGCAGCAGATACGACGACCACCGCTGCCGACACCGTGCAACAGGCTACGGCTACGGCCCCTGCTCCTGACACCACCACGTATTCCTACCTTGGACCAGCGCCCTTGCCGGGCGCTATACTGCCGCACAAGCGCATCGTGGCGTATTATGGCAACCCACTCTCCAAGCGCATGGGTATACTGGGGGAATTGCCGCCTGACCAGATGCTGCAGAAACTGGATGAAGAAGTAGAGAACTGGAGCAAAGCAGACTCGCTCACGCCTGTGCAGCCTGCCCTGCACGCCATTGTGGTAACGGCCCAGGGCCAGCCGAGTGCCGGTGGCAAATACCGCCTACGCATGACCCACAAAATGATTGATGGTGTATTGGAGATGGCCAAAAAGCGTGACGCCATCGTGTTTCTGGACGTGCAGGTTGGGCAAAGCACGCTGCAGGAAGAATTGCCGGCCCTCGAAAAATACCTGAAAATGCCACACGTGCACTTGGGCATCGATGCTGAGTTCTCTATGAAAAATGGGGGTATACCGGGGCGCCGCATTGGCACTTTCGATGCAACTGATATTAACTTCGCCACAAAGTTCCTGGCCGACTTGGCCAAAGCCAATAACCTGCCTCCCAAATTGCTAATCGTGCATCGCTTTACGCAGGGCATGATCACCAACACGCCTAACATCAAGCTGCGGCCAGAGGTACAGGTCGTGATGCATATGGACGGCTGGGGCGGACCGCCCCTGAAAAAAGACACTTACCGCCGCTACATTAAAAGCGAACCCGTGCAGTTCACAGGCTTTAAGATCTTCTACAAAAACGACACGAAGAAACCGCCAGGACGCCTGATGACTCCGCAGGAAGTGCTTGCCCTGGATCCCAAGCCGCTTTATATCCAGTATCAGTAAGTTATGCCTCCTTATACCCGTGTAAGGTGGCAATAATGTTTGCGTCACAGGCCCAATGCTATGCTAAAGATGCATGTAGAACTCTCAAGCTATTTTGAGACGAAATGATTTACTTAAACTGTGCTCCCCTCTTAGATACAGGGCCGTTTCATTTTAACGTTGCCTTCGCTCGCGTCTCGCGCGTGTAAGGTATAAGTGGGCCTCTGGCCCAGTCAGGTAGCAAACTTGACATCATTTTTAGACACCCTGAAAGCCTTATGGGCGCCAGTAAAATATAGAATGATACAGCCCTGCTTCGGTATGGGATGGCTCGTAAACGCTTACAAAAACCATTCGAGAATTTCTGCCTTTCTGTTCAGAAACCTGGTAGAAGGGAGGAATTACACAGGAGAGGAAAAGAACAACGGTAAAGGCTGATAGGATAGTATGATTGCGCGATACCCCATCCGAAGCAGGCCGTTCTATGAAACTGGCAAAGGAAAGCCGGATGCAGCAGACTCGCTTCCTGGGGGTAGGGCCCTCGAAATAGAAAAGGGCAAGGGTGTTTTGGCATCACCTGGGTAGCGAATTTTATACATCGTATTTTTAAAAGGTCAGGCGCTTAAATTTACATCTTGAAAGCTCCTTCCTGGTCTTTTTATACCCTTCTTCCCCTGACTGGCACAAGGAGGTTGCTTGATTGTTCTAAATTCTTATATACACGTCGACGAGATTTAAATACCAGCCATGCTGCACACCGGATTTTCCCTGCCGCTTGCAACATCAGCTTCTAAAACATAAGGCTTCAAACTTATTCTCGCTCCCATTAGCTGCTAGATCAGCCAACCAACATCCACCCAGGAATTGAAATTACATACACTTATTCGCTCAAGCAATCGCTCATTTGCCCTTGAAATTGAGTCAGCTCGAGTCTAAAATAATTAATACCGTGGAGGTAACTAGTTGTCCTGCTGCATCTTTACCCAACATCCAAATATAAAGTGAAAAAAATATGCCCTGATGGAGCAAAAGGGAATGAGATTTGCGTTATATTATAACAAAGCTTGGTACTATTCGCGCTTCTACTCTGGCGCAGTATCCCATAAGCTCCTATACCTCAAAACTTTACAACCTATGCCGCAAACCATACGCCCCTCACTCCTCGTGAACTTTGCAGTAAGGTTCATCCAGATCATCATCGTTTTCCCGATGGCTGTTCTGCTGAGTTTCTACATTCCTCCCTATAACTCGATGGACTATGAGCTGCACTTTCTGCTTTGTCTCATGTTTTCAGCCGTTATTTCGGTAGTGGTCACCCGCTATAGCCGCAACCTGATTTTACTGATGTTCATCAGCATACTCGGTACCTCTGTCTATAACAGCACGTTCAAGAGCCAGACTTTTGAAGGCATGTACGACGACTACAATGCGCTGCTCGTGGACATGACAAGCAACCCGCACAAGGTATCTTATTTTAAGCCCGTGCGTGGCACTTACTTTCAGAACCAGCGCGTAAAAAGCGCCATGCAGCCATCACACCCAAAAGTGCGGGCTTTTGCTGTAGAAAACTCTACGCGCTACTTTCATGATGAGTACTACCAGAAATTCGGGAAAATCACCCGCTATTTCTCCTTGTTCAAGCATGTGCGCCTGAACTGGAAATATGTGAACGATCCCCTGGGCATGGACTACTATTCTCCTCCGGTGGAGAGCATGAACCTGATGGCCGGCGACTGTGACGACTACGCCATTCTACTGGCCTCATCAGTCATGGCGATTGGTGGAGAAGCCCGTGTGGTGATTTCCCCGAACCATATGTATACCGAGGTAAAACTAGGCTCGGTGGAAGACTTGGATAAGATCAGTTATGCCATCCGCACCCTTTTCCCGGATGAAGTGGCCGGAGGCAAAATCCACTTTCATGAAACCGGGGATGACCTCTGGATCAACTTTGACTATACCGCGCAGTATCCTGGTGGGCCTTTCCTGGAGCCTGAGTTATACAGTGTGATATCGTTTGAGCGTTAGGCAGCAAACCTGCCCCAGGGATACCCTAAATTATGATCCTGTGAATCAAATGAATGCGCAAATGTGCAAGATTATTTTAATTGAAGTTTTGCATATAAAAAATCAGCCCGTATATTTGCACCACAATTAGACAGAACGGCCCGTTCGTCTAGGGGTTAGGACGCTAGATTTTCATTCTAGTAACAGGGGTTCGATTCCCCTACGGGCTACTGAAAGGGAAAAGTGATTATTTTGATCGCTTTTCCCTTTTTCTTTTTCCCCCAAAAACCGCTGTATCTCGCTGGAAAGGGCGAAAAACCCGTTTACCTGCGGGGTGCGATAACTCTCATTTTCACGCGCATACCACACCCCCTCCGGAAACACCATCGCCTGCAGCGCCTTCCTGCCCTGCATATCCACATTAAACCATGAAGATGAGACACTTACCGCCATTTTAAGCCCCGATTCGATGAAGGATTTCGGGTTCGATAAAGTCGGAGAGGCGTTCTCCATGTTCTTCTCAATTTCCACTACCTCTGCCTTTAACTCTGTACTGAACTTTGCGTACAGCTCCTTCTCGATCTCGCCGAAGGCGTAGCGTCGCTCCAGCGTCTCGAGCTTCTTTTTGAGTTCCGTCAGCTGGGTCTGCAGCCGCTTCCCCTCTCCTTTTGGCTCCTCAGTGAGTTGAATATTGTTTCTAAAAAACAGGAATCAGTTCTTAAAGAGATACTTAAAAATCCCAATTGAATAGATGAGTTTCTACCTTGACATATATTTTAAGAATATAGAGTAACCTGAGGTAAAGCACCTCATCACATTGAAAAGGAATTGTTAAAGTTATTACATCTGAAGCACTCATTTCCTTTTTTTAAATTTTAAACCTTAACTTTGTTAACGGAAATAAAAACAAGCATGATTTACTTCTTTGTTAGCCAGACGCATAAAGTTTTCGCCCTGCAAACCGCGCGGGAACTTACTACTACAGACATTCAGAAACTTGAATGGCTTTTCGGCAACGCCACTCTAAAACAGGAAACTGTGCTGAGTGGCTTTTTTGTTGGTCCACGTGCCGCCATGATCACGCCCTGGAGTACCAATGCCGTTGAAATAACCCAGAACATGGGCATCGAGGGAATCATCCGGATCGAAGAGTTTACTGCTGTTGCAGAGGACTTCACTAATTTTGACCCTATGCTTTCCCATAAGTATAATGGCCTTGATCAGGATATTTATACTATAAACATACAGCCGGAGCCTGTTATGCCAGTTACAGATATAGCAGCATATAACAAGCAGGAAGGGCTTTCGCTCAGCGAGGAAGAAGTTGATTATTTGAATCAGCTTTCTGAAAGAGTAGGCAGACCACTGACAGACTCGGAAGTATTCGGATTTTCACAGGTAAACTCTGAGCACTGCCGTCATAAGATCTTCAACGGCAAGTTTATCATTGACGGAGAAGAGAAACCTACGTCGCTGTTCAAGCTTATCCGCAAAACTTCTGAAGCAAACCCGAACGATATTGTATCTGCTTACAAAGACAATGTTGCCTTTATAAAAGGACCTGTTGTACAGCAGTTTGCCCCTAAACGTGCCGATGTACCTGACTTTTACCAGGTAAGCGATTTTGAATCGGTTATTTCACTTAAAGCAGAAACACACAACTTCCCGACTACGGTAGAGCCATTTAACGGTGCAGCCACTGGCTCGGGTGGTGAGATCAGAGACAGACTGGCTGGTGGTCAGGGCTCCTTACCTTTGGCCGGAACTGCTGTGTACATGACAGCTTTGTCTAGGCTTGAAAAAGACCGCCCCTGGGAGAAGGCCACGCAGGAAAGAGACTGGTTGTACCAAACACCTATGGATATCCTGATCAAGGCATCCAACGGTGCCACGGATTTTGGTAACAAATTCGGTCAGCCCCTGATTACAGGTTCGGTACTTACTTTCGAGCACGACGAAAGCGCTGATGCACTGGAATCTCCTAGAAAACTAGGTTACGATAAAGTAATTATGCTTGCCGGTGGTGTGGGTTATGGCAAAGCAAGTCAGGCTCAGAAACAGCAGCCAAAGCCGGGAGATAAGATTGTTATACTTGGCGGTGAAAACTACCGCATAGGTATGGGTGGCGCAGCAGTGTCGTCGGCTGATACAGGTGAGCACGGTACTGGTATTGAATTAAATGCCATCCAACGCTCAAACCCGGAAATGCAGAAACGCGCTGCCAATGCTATTCGAGGCATGGTAGAAAGCGAGCACAATGCCATCGTTTCTATCCACGACCACGGTGCAGGCGGGCACTTGAATTGTCTTTCAGAGTTGGTGGAAGAAACAGGTGGTAAAATTGACTTGGACAAACTACCTGTCGGTGATCCTACCCTATCAGCTAAGGAAATCATAGGCAACGAGTCGCAGGAGCGTATGGGCTTGGTGATCGGGGAAAAAGACATCGATACCCTACAGAAAATTGCAGAACGTGAGCGTTCGCCTATGTACACTGTCGGTGATGTAACCGGAGACCACCGCTTTACTTTTGAGTCGGCATCAACGGGCCAGAAACCAATGGATCTGGACCTGAGCGATATGTTCGGAAGCTCTCCAAAAGTGGTGATGGACGATAAGACCATCAACAGAGCTTACCAACCAGTAACTTACGCTAAAGACCAGCTTTATACTTACCTGGAGCAAGTGCTGCAGTTAGAAGCTGTAGCCTGCAAAGACTGGCTAACAAATAAAGTAGACCGTTGCGTAGGTGGCCGTGTAGCGAAGCAGCAGTGTGCTGGTCCGTTGCAGTTGCCACTAAACAACTGCGGTGTGATGGCACTGGATTTTCAGGGTAAAGAAGGTGTTGCCACATCTGTTGGTCACGCCCCGATCTCAGCCCTGATCGATCCGGCAGCAGGTAGCCGTAATGCTATTGGCGAAGCGCTTTCTAACATTGTTTGGGCTCCTATGAAAGATGGTTTGCAAAGTGTTTCACTTTCTGCCAACTGGATGTGGGCCTCTAAGAACGAAGGTGAAGACGCACGCTTATACAAAGCCGTTGAAGCCTGTTCAGAGTTCGCTATTGACCTGGGCATCAACATCCCAACGGGTAAGGACTCGCTTTCGATGAAGCAGAAGTATAAAAACGAGGATGTTATTGCGCCTGGTACGGTAATTATTTCAGCAGCCGGAAATTGCAGCAATGTACGCCAGGTGGTAGAGCCTGTACTGCAGCACGATGGCGGTAATATCTACTACATCAACCTGTCTAACGACGCTTATAAATTAGGCGGTTCGTCGTTTGCGCAGATCGTAAACCGAATAGGCAACGAAACACCAGACATCAATGATGCGGCACAGTTCAAAAATGCCTTCAATACCTTACAAGGCTTAATAAAAGAAGGTAAAATTGCAGCAGGCCATGACATTGGCAGTGGTGGTTTGATCACAACGCTTCTGGAGATGTGCTTTGCGGATAACAACCTGGGCGCAACTATTGACCTTTCATCGCTTGGCGAAGAAGACAGCATTAAAGTGCTTTTCGCGGAGAACATTGGTGTTGTATTCCAGGCATCAGCAGATGTGGAAGAAACACTAAAAGCGAACAAGGTTGCCTTCCATAAGATAGGCAGCAGCACTTCTACTGCAAGCCTTGAACTAAAGAATGGATCGGATACCTATAGCTTCGACATTGCCCAACTACGCGATACCTGGTTTAAAACCTCTTACCTCCTGGACATCAAGCAAAGTGGTCCGGAGAGTGCTAAAGAGCGTTTCGAGAACTATAAAAAGCACGAACTAAAGTATACTTTCCCGGAAGGATTTGACGGCAAAAAGCCTGTTATTGACAGCTCAAAGCCAAGAATAAAGGCAGCCATCATCCGTGAGAAGGGCAGTAACTCTGAGCGTGAAATGGCCAATGCCATGTACCTTGCCGGCTTCGATGTGAAGGACGTACACATGACCGACCTAATATCAGGAAGAGAAACGCTGGAAGATATCCGCTTTATTGGTGCTGTAGGTGGTTTCTCTAACTCAGATGTGCTTGGCTCTGCTAAAGGCTGGGCTGGTGCTTTTATGTATAATGAGAAAGCCAAAACTGCCCTTGAGAACTTCTTCAACCGCGAAGACACCTTATCAGTAGGTATCTGCAACGGCTGCCAGTTGTTCGTAGAACTTGGCCTGATCACCAAAGGGCATGATGAGCCGGCAAAAATGCTGCACAATGTAAGCGGCAAGCACGAAAGTATCTTCACCTCCCTAACCATTCGCGAAAACAAATCAGTGATGTTATCCAGTTTGGCCGGTAGCACGCTGGGGGTTTGGGTATCGCATGGAGAGGGCCGCTTCTGTTTGCCACACCTTGAAGATAAGTACCAGATCGTGGGCAAGTATGGCTACGAAACCTACCCTGCCTGCCCGAACGGCTCTGACTATAACACCGCTATGATCTGCGACGAAACAGGACGCCACTTAGTAATGATGCCACACATCGAGCGATCTTTATTACAGTGGCAATGGGCACACTATCCGAAAGGCCGACACGATGAGGTTTCGCCATGGATGGAAGCTTTTGTAAATGCCAGGAAATGGTTGGAGGCTAACGAGAAGTAATAGTCTATAGGAGGTTGAATCAAAGAATCCGTTAAGTCATTTTTGACTTGAATAGTATAAAGCGAAAAGCCGCTCTGTTAACTAACGGAGCGGCTTTTTATTTAATAGGGCGGCAGTTATACATACCCACACGTTAGCACTTCTAGTAACTGTACCTGTCATCACCAGTGAAAAAATACCAGTCCCTCCAACTATATCTTGGTTGCAATTAATGCCCAGCCTAAAGTTTTCAAAAGACAAATACACTACATTCTTCGGCCCTCTCTTTCTCATCTCCCTTACAGAACAAGCTAGTTGTAAGGATAGTAAGTTCCATTGCCCACAGCAACTTTGTAGTTGCGCTTGTTCCGAAAGTAAACCGTGGTTGGCATACCCTGTTACCAAGAGTTGAGTGTTCTTTCAATCTAAATCTACTGCTGGAATTTTTCCAGTGCATTGGTTTTGGATGGCTTTTAGTTGATTTTTAACACAGCGTGTACAAAGGAAACATAAAGGATTCTTCACACCACATTGCTCACTACCTGAAATGGACTATATCCACACAAGCCATATCTTCGATCTATTTTTAATATAGTCATTAAGGTATATTACAGAACAAAAAGGCTGTAGCACAGTTACTCAACACTGTCATAAACAGGTATTTAAGCAAATAAGAACACAAAACACCATGCTTTTATAATTTAATAAATAGATTTACAGCAAATCACAAAATATTGTTTTACCGTTTTACAAAGCCATACCCATTTTATTTTAATTTGCATTAAAACGCAAATTAAAACTTCCCCTAACGCTCAACCGCTTGATGAGGTAGAAGACACCATCGGCAGCGGCGACGCATTCCTGGCAACCTTCCTGACCAACTACTTAAAGAAAAAGCCACTGGCATACGCCTTGGAGAGAGACTGCCTGATTGGGGCATTTCTGGCAACGCAGTACGGAGCAACGCCTGATTACGAGCCAAGTGAAATCACGGAAGACTCCCTGAAGACGTTAGCTTGATTATAGAGGCGCTCCATTAAGCGTCAGGATAGCTTTATAGCTAGCATTAGAGCCATCAGGTGTTTGCGGAATCGGTAATATAAGGTAATTTGTATGCCTCGGTAAAATTAGGGTTGTGCTTTAAAAAGTATGATGGTTAAAATAGCCTGTCTCTGCCTAGCTTCAGGCGCCTTTCCCGCACCAACTCCAGGGCCTGCCTGTCCTGCGCCTCGTTCTCGAGCTCCTTCTTATAGCGTTTGTAGCAGGCCTGCTTTGTATGCCCAAACAGCCGGCAGGAGCGATTGAGGCTCACTTGCTCTTCTACCGCGAAGCGCTCGACTGTTTGGGCGAAGACTTTTTTCTGATCTGGAAGCCGAACTCCCCTTCGGCCACTTCTATGAGCGTGTTCAGCAGCCTGGGCTTCAGCTCTGCCTTCTGGGCATGCTTCTCAGCCTGCCCCAGTTGCGCCTCGAGCTCCTTAATCCTTTGGTTGGGGATGGTGCCCATCGCGGTGCCGTTTACTCCCGTGCCCCAAGCTATTCTCCCGTGCTTTCTGAGTCAAAACAAATCCGTGCTCCTTCCCTGAATGCCGTACTTGCCTTGGGCTTGTTTATACGTCAGGTCTCCCCGCTCCACCTCGGCCACGACCTGCAGTTTAAAGCCCAGCGTGTAATCCCGCTGCGTGCGCTTGCCTTTTTTACCTGTGTCTTTTTGCATCTTTGCCTGAGTTAGCTGTCAACCACTATCAAGACGAGACACATAAAAAATAGCCTGGCCAGACACACGAAGTGCCTGGCCAGGCTAAAGATGAACAGTTCGGGGCCTGTCAGTTAGCGGCAGGCAGGATCACCTTGTCAACGATGTGCACTACTCCGTTTGAGGCCTCCACATTGGGCGTGGTGACGGTGGCATCGTTGATCATGACTTTTTCACCGCCCAACATCACCTTCAGCTCTTTGCCGTTCAGCGTTTTCACCGCCATGCCGTCCGACAGGTCAGCTGCCATCACGTTGCCCTCGGCCACGTGATAGGTCAGGATGTCGGCGAGCTGCTGCTTGTTCTCGGGTTTCATCAGGTTGTCCAGTGTGCCCGCGGGCAGTGCGGCAAACGCTTCGTTGGTAGGGGCAAATACGGTATAGGGCCCCTCCCCCTGCAGTGCCGTCACCAGGTCGGCACCCTGCAGCGCCTGCACGAGCGTGGAGAGCTCAGGCGTCTGGGAGGCTAGCGCCACAATATCGGGCTTTTCGAAGGTCATCGGGGTGTCCTCAGTCATCGTCTCTGACTCGCTGGTCACCACCTCTGAGGTGTCGCTGACCTGCTCATTGCCGCTGCACCCAAACAGCACCACAGCACCGAATACGTAAATCAATAAATGCTTCATTCTGATAAATCTTAAAGTTGAACATATTTATAAATGAAAGCCTGCCGACAAGGCACCTCCATGTATCTGTCGCTTAAAACAAGTACCATGCTTGCCGTTGGGCGTGACAATAGTTTGGGGTGAAAGCTATACCGCGCGCGAGGTAGTAGTTATACAGCAAACTATAACAACTTGTTTAAATATTTGGTATACAATACTTTATACCTATTAAAAGGCAAATGAATTGCGATCCGTGTCCTGCTACTCCGTTACCGGGCGCAAAAGAGAAACAAGCACAAGGCGCTGGAAAATCTGCGTGTGAGGCTCACGCACAAGCCCACTTCTTTTATCATGTTTTAATTAGAAGCACTAAGCGATGGAATATGTTAGAATTGCCTGCCAAGTGGTTATAGCGCTCGGGATATTCAACGTCTGGATATTGCGTTACAGCAAACCCACGGCTTGGCGGGGTGGCCAGGCCACCAGCATGAAGGAAGAGTTTGAGACTTATGGACTACCCGGCTGGCTTATGCAAGTGGTGGGGTTCTTGAAGGTTTCCTTCGCCATTTTACTGGTAGTGGGTATATGGTATCCGGTGGTGGTGAACCCCGCTGCCGTCGGGATGGCCATCCTAATGATGGGTGCTATTGCCATGCACATCAAAGTGAAAGACCCTCTCAGAAAAGCCCTCCCGGCATTTACGATGCTAGTCCTCTCCTTATTGGTTATCCTGCTGTAAAAGGGTTTTCCTGCTCGCAGGCTCAATCAGGCCAGGCAGCAATACCCCAAAACGCAGCATTCCTTGTAGCGTGGCCTTACGTGCGAGGGTCATATACAGGCTACCGTCATCTCCTGGGAGCAAGCACAGCAAAAGTATGCCTGCAAAAGACATACAAAACCAATACTACAAGCACCGCTATACCAACCCAAGCTGTCGTAATGATTTGCGAACTGGAAGCCATGTCTAGTTCCCGGTGTTTCAAGATGATGCCATAAAGCGCCCAGATGCCAACCAGCCCCACAACCGGGTTAGACCTGCTCATAACCACAAAGGATACGATGAGCGTAGCCAAGGCTATGATGATGACTGCCCAGGTTGCTTCACTCAAGCCAAACCCGCCCCACGCAGCGCCAACCAAGGCCGAGCTGATATTTGCTACTGTCGCGATAATGATCCAGCCGAAGTATAAACTCAATGGCACCTGCGTAAGCCAGCGCGAGGCTGCAGCGCGTGCAGGATTGTAGATGCCTAATCGCAGGTGCATGGCCAGGAGCGTGACAAGCTGCAGGATGATCAGTAACACCGACACCGCCAGCCATTCATTCACCCAAGCAATCGTCCAGAGGCCGGTAGCCAGGTTGTTGCCCATGAAGAGATAGCCAATGCGTTGCAACGCAACATTTGCTTCATGATCGGGAGATGCTTTGAAAGCCTTGATCAGGTGGTAGGCACAAAAGGCTGTCAGGCCGAGGTAGATAAGGCCCCAGATCGAAAATGTTATTCCCGCAGGCGTGAAAAGCGCCGGATAGCTTGCCGACACCTCCCCAATCGTCTGGCTATTAAAGAGCCTGAGCTGCGTTAGTTGCGAGGGCACTACATGCCCCAGGAAGAAAACAGTGTTTAGTACAGCAAGCGTCTTAATATTTTCCATGAGCTACAGTTATAGGGCGATTAAGCACGCCTATCACTCAAACTTAGAAGCTGTTTTAAAAGGTAGTTATGGATAAAAAGAGTGCCCACTTTGGTTAAGAAAGTTGAACGACCAACTAATCAAAACCTAGGTGAGCACCAATCAAAAGAAACAAAAAAGGAAGCCT
>NZ_JBTLRL010000012.1:0-140332 GCF_054482735.1 Pontibacter sp. CAU 1760 | reverse complement strand
GCAAAGTAAGCTAAAGGCAAAACAGTGGAAAAAGAAAACCTCCAATACAAATGCACTGGAGGTCTCAAATTAAAAAGTAATTTCGTCTAAAATCCGTCAACTTATTTCAGGACAAGACATAATTAACCCTATTGCTTAGTAGCTCCAAAGGCTGTATTCGTACTCGATTAAGGCTTCTGCAGCATCTTGGGCAGCTAATAGTCCTTTTTTACCACCACCATAGATATCGGCCAAGCCTCTATCATTCGGATTAGAGATTTTGGTGATGTAAGAGCTGAACAGCCACAGATCGAATGCATCTGCCAAGTTCTTGTGCTGTGCATCGTTCTGCGCGTTGTACCAGATCGCCATCTCCGGGTTGTTACGGAATATGCGTACCAGATCTTTCATCATAAAAGAACCCACGTTCTGCTCAAAACCCAGCGGGTTCAGTGTAGAAGGCACTTTGATGCTAATCGTCTGTATGTCGTGGTACATACGGGAGCGCTTTTTATCAAAAATAGCGTTTTCCTTCACCTCCAGTAAATACAGCTGCTTAGGGAAGTACTCGTTGCTAACTGCTGTTGCGCCGCTCTGCTGGTTGCTTTTATTACTACCCAACGCATCTCCCCAAGCATCCTCTTCCTCTGCCGGCTGGCCGAAACCAGCTGCAATTTCCGCATCACTCAGTTGGCTTCCACCTTCTTTCGGAGTCATGTTTGCAATAAACTCCTCACGCGTCAAGGGGGTGTTGATCGAGTCGTTTTTGTAAGCTGTCAGCTCACCACTCTTCACCGCATTGATGATGATCTTCGTGATTTCTCTGTTCTCAGAAAACATCGGCCGGTTTTGCTTCTCACGCAAATCCACTTTACGCCAAACCGTTTTCTTAAACAGTACATCTGATTCAGGAATGGGTCTAGCGGAAGGATTACTGGATGCGGAGTTAGATACCTGCTGTGCCATCGCACCTACAGATAACATCACGCCAGCGGCTACACCTAATGCTTTTATTAATTTCATACTCCTTTTAAGCTTGTAATGGTTAGTTAAGCGGAATGTTAAACGGAGAAACGGTCACGTTCGCATCCACTGCATTTCCTTTGTAGTTCAGGCGCTTCACATCTTTCACTTCCAAAACTACACGGTCTCCCTTGCTTGCCTTGGCAGCAAAGCTGGTCAGGTTAGCATCTGGGCCGTTAAAGTCTTCCTGTGCAATTGGCTGGTTGTTTCGCACCAGGTAAGCTGTCCATTTCGTTACACGGAAACGTGCTTCATTAGGCAGTAGCTGCTTAAAGCCCTCATCCGCAACCGCATCCAAACGCACCGCTCTGAAAGACTGTGCTGGTACACCGCGCTTCACATCAATTGGCCTTCCGTTAACCAACGCAACCACTTCTGGTTTTGGTATTGGGCGCACTTTGAATGTCTCCTTACCGATGGCGTTACCGCCGCTGCTCACGTTGATCGTAACCTCCGTTGATGTAGGGATGATTGTAACCTCGCCTTTCTTAGAGCCTTTGATGGCCGAGCCACCGCTAGCGCTAAAGCTTGGGTCATAAACAGCTCCCAAAGCAGGTACCTGGATGTTTAGTTCGTTGGCACACTGGAAGTATAGCGCCTGTACTGCTGCTGACTGCACCTGAATGACAGGCTTGGCAACCACATACTCTTCTGTTACTGTAAACGTAGTGTCACGGCCGTTCTGGTTGATCGTTACCTGGCCTTTCCATGTCTGCTTTGAGTTGCCGTCCTTGTCGTAATTGGAGGCCGAAGCCACAAACTCTATTTTACCAAGGCCATTCTCAACTTTAACAGGTTTGCCCTGATAAGACATCCTCGGCGTGATATTATCAGATGAAGCGGCGATAAACATGTCTGCTCTGTATTTTGTACCAGCTGCTACTGTTTTAGACTCAGCGCGGGCCATGGCAAAAATCTTCTCGAACTTGATGATGTCAGCGCCAACTTCTGCGGCGAGCTTCTGCAAGGCATCAGCCTCATACTTCAGGATTTCGCTCTCCTTCTGCGAAAGAACAGCCAAAGCGGCTACCATCGGAGTTTCCTCGAAGTTAAGCTCTGCAAAATCCTTGTTCTTCTGCGATGGGTCCTGGCTTGCCACCGGGTCCTGTGCACCGTCAAAAGCCAGCTGATCCGGCATGTTCGGGTTATACTTCTTCAGGAACTTAGCATAGTTGTTCAGCTTGTCCTTCAGCTCGTATGCCAAACCGTTGTTCCTGTCAGCGGCCCCGATCATGGTGTTGGCCACAATGTCATTCCCCTCAGGGTTTGCGTATCCTACACCTTCATCGCCTTCGCCACCAGTTTTCTCAATCAGCGTTTTGCGGATGCCCTGAATGTAGGAAACCATCTCTGCCGTCTGCTGACGTACCTCTTGTGCGTTTGTTAAAACACGCTTGTCATTGGCAGACGGTGTTTTGTTCTCTGCAATGGCAGCTCTGATATTTGATACGACCCCGGCGTTATCCGTCTTTGTTCTCGTATTCACTTCCTGTAAACTCTCGTCCAGGAACTGAAACTTTAACAGGATAGCCGAGCTCACGTTAAGGGCCAGCATAGCGGTCAGTACGAGGTACATCATACCGATCATCTTCTGCCGTGGTGTCTCTTTTCCTCCAGCCATTTTATACTTTATAAACTATTGTTGCTTGTTTATTTAAGAATAGTAGCCTAAAGATTAGCCTTTCATGGCTGTCAGCATGTTACCGTACACCGTGTTCAGGTTGTGCAGGTTATGCGTCAGGCGAGAAACTTCTTCTTTAAACTGAGCAGTGTCTTTGCTGGCGTCCGTCAGGTTTTCCATTGCCATGCTTAGGTTGCCATAGAACTTGTTCATGGCCTTCAGGTGGTTATTAGAGTCCTGAAGCTCCATTTCGTAAACCGCATTCAAAGCACCTAAGTTCCGCGTCATCGACTGCACTTGGTTATGGTACTCCTGTGCATCACCAGAGGCAACGGCCATTTGCGAAAGTGCCTCAGCTGTAGTGGCATAGGCTTTGTTGATCTCGCCAAGTTGGTTAGCGGCAGCTCTTACTTTCAGGTTATACTCTTCAGTAGCAACAGTTGCCTGGCTCATGTCTGACAGTTGGGCAGTTGTATCGCTCAATCTGTTCAGGCTAAAGCCCAAGTTATTAATTGCTTCAGGAGTGATGTCTGCATTGCGTAGCATGTCATCGAGTTTGCCTGTAATAGAAGGACCAGAAGCAGCTGTGGCTGGCACTAAACCCTCGCCTGCATATTCATCTGCTAACTGTGGGTATACACGTGCCCAATCTGGCTCATGCGGTTGTGGTTGGAAAGCGCTTAAGAAGAAAATGGCGGCTTCTGTCAAGAGACCTGCTATAAGCATTTCGTTTGCAAAGTCCCAGTGCTGAATCTTGAACAGGGCACCCACGATAACGACAGCAGCACCAATACCATATACTTTAGGCATTAACACGTCGAAGAGGAAATTACGACCTTTAGCTTTGCTCATTTTGTTTTCTGATTAATAATTGACGTTAAAAAAGGTTGATAAGGGTAAGGGTTTCGAATATTATAGGATTATCTGAATTCGTTGCCGGAAGAACGTCCTAGGTAAATCATGGCGTTTCTGAAGCCGATATAAGAACGGGCCGAATCCTGGTACTCAAAGTTGCGGGTACCTGTCTCCAGGAAGTACGCGATGTCTTTCCAAGAACCGCCTCTTACTACTTTGCGTGGCTCAGCATCATCATAATATACCGGATTCAAATCCCAGGTAATCGGCACAGTCGCATCAGAATAGGCATCGGCACACCACTCTGCTACGTTACCGGCCATGTCGTAGAGGCCAAAGTCGTTCGGGAAGAACTGGGCTACTGGCGCAGTATAAGTAAATCCATCGCTGTAGTAGTCACCCCGGCCCGGCTTGAAGTTAGCCAGCAGACAGCCTTTTGCGTTACGCAGGTATGGGCCGCCCCACGGATAAACCGCCATGTCGCGTCCGCCGCGGGCAGCATACTCCCACTCTGCCTCTGTTGGCAGTCGGAACTGTGGCATAGGCGCCATTCCAGATTCCTGGTTGGCCTGGTTCTTATGCTTGGTGCGCCACTCACTAAAGTACTTGGCTGCAAACCAGTCTACTCCTACCACCGGGTAGTCGTCGAATGCCGGATGAGAGAAGTAGTACTCCATCAGCGGGTCGCCCATATGATAGGTATAATCCCTAACCCACACGGTTGTATCCGGATAAAGCTCTGTCATCACAAACTCCTCGCCCAGTACATCCAATGAATCTTCTGTCATTACATTGATGAACTGGCGGTATTCGTTATTCGTGATTTCGGTTTCATCCATATAAAAGCCTCCAATAGTCACCTGCTTGTTCAGGTTGGCCATAGAGGCTGCAATATCTTGATCTGCTTGTCCCATATGGAAAGTACCGCCGGGGCAGATCACCATACCGTAAGGCACTTCCTGTGGGTTGTACTCTGGGCGGTCTTCAGCTCCTACAAGATCTCCTTGCGGCCCACGCCCCATCCCACAGCTTGCAAGCAGTACCACCGCCAAGGCGAATGAAGACAGCTTAAATAGTTTGTTCATGACGAGTATTAAAAGTAGTAAATGGTTCGGTTATATTGTTTTAACACACTTTGACAGGTGTAGCAAATATATAAGAATTACAATCAATAAAAAAACAATTCATACCCGGAGGTTTCTATTATTTTTGAACGACTTAACGAACTGATTATTATCTTCCTAAAAATTAATTTATTGTACTCAGTGCAACGATGCGCAACATCGAGCACAAAATTATACAATAATTAAATGCAATTATCTTGAGAAGTAATAGCGTGGGGTTCTAACCGGAGGTTTGAACCGAATGATCGGCTCAGGCAGGCGGTAATTCAACATCACCTCGTGCGAGGTAGCCGCTTTAGCAGCCGCATTAAACGTTGTAACATCCAGCGCATACCCTACCCGTAGCGCATTGTCCTGAAACAGAGAGACTCCCACAAGCGCACTAACAGCTTCCTGGTGTCTATAATTCAATCCGACCCAATATTTTTCAAGGTAGGTTGCGCGGCCGCCCACGTCAAAAGAAAAAGACTCGGTATCGTGCTTCAGCAGCATTGTTGGGGTAACGGTCAGCTCTGAGGTAAGCGCCAGGTTATACCCGGCGGTAACATAAATGTGGTTCTCGCCCAGCAGTGTGCCAGCGCCGGTATTAGCTGAGTCAGCGAACTCGTATTGGGCGTGTAGAAAGTTGGTGACGCCACCACCGGCATAAAATGTCTCTGATTCATACCACAGGCCTGCTCCAACATCAAATTTCGTGTCTGAGCTGTTAAAGGGCACGTTGGGGTCGTTGGCGTCGATGGCCCTGTAGTTACCTTTCTTGTAGTTGTTCACGTTGCCTTGCACGCCCAAGCCCAAGCGACCCGACTCTCCTATCTGGATGTGGTAGGCATAAGACAAAGCTGCCGACAATACTGTGGTATTGCCAATCTGGTCGCGCATCAGGTTTATACCTACCCCGCCGTGCAGGAGCCTTACAGGCGTATGCGCCGTGATCAGTAATGTTCTCGGGGAGCCGCCATCATCGAAGGAGGCATCGTAGCCCAGCCATTGGTAGCGGTAAATAGAAGTAAACTCGGGGCGGTTGGTAATGCCGGCATAGGCCGGGCTGATTTGCATGCCGTTAAACCCGTAGTGGGTAAATTGCGGCTGTTGCTGCGCCGACGCCCAGAAGGGAGCTAGCAGAAGCAGGAACAGCAGAACGGGAACAAATTTCTTCATAGGCCGTGGCAACAGGGCAAAGTAAGCAACAACCCTCAAAACGGGTTGCCTCTTTTCAAATATAGACATAAAACACTAAAACGCAAATGCAGGCCTGCCAGTGAGCAGCGCTTGCGTTTGCGTTTTAGTACCTATGCAATCCGGGAAGAAAGGTTACAAATTCCCTTACTTATTTAGATGCTGCATTTGCTCCTGAATGTATACCTCTATGGCTCCCGTCATGGAAGGCGCGTTCGGCATCGGAGCCTCTATATCCAGTTCAAGCCCTGCATCGCGCACTGCTTTTGCCGTGGTTGGGCCAAAGGCAGCGATACGAGTGTTGTTCTGCTTAAAGTCAGGGAAGTTGATAAACAGCGAGCTGATACCCGACGGGCTGAAGAAAGCAATACAATCGTATGTCACATCGTCTAAGTCAGATAAGTCGGCAGCTACCGTTTTGTAGATGATCGCCTCGGTGTGCTTGATCTTGTTGGTGGCAAGGAACTGCGGAATATCATCTTTGCGGATATTCGAGCACGGGAAAAGGTATTTCTCGTTTTTGTGCTTCTTGATCACCTCAAACAGGTCCTTGGCGGTTTTCTCGCCTACAAAAAGCTTGCGCTTGCGCAGCGTGATATACTTTTGCAGGTAATAGGCCGTTTGGTCTGATATACAGAAATACTTCATGTCAGCAGGCATCTCGATCTTGCTCTCCTGACATATCCTGAAGAAATGATCGACCGCGTTGCGGCTGGTGAAGATCACGGCCGTGTGCGCCAGAATATCGACCTTATCTTTTCTGAACTCTTTGAAAGGCACTGGCTCCACCTCGATAAACGCCCTGAAATCGACCTTTATATCGTATTTCTCAGCGATAGAAAGGTAAGGAGAGTTATCGGTAGTAGGCTGCGGTTGCGTAACCAAGATTGTCTTGATAGGAATTTTGTACCTTTCAGGGTTCGCGCTGCCCTTTGCGTTGCTTTCAGCCATAGTTAGATGATACGGTTTAATATTTTCCTGCTGCAATCCCCGCTTAAAATCGCTGCTATCTCTAATTAAAAATTAAAAACGATCAATTTCAGCATAATGGCCAGCGGAATTACTTCTGTGGCGCAAAGGTATGAAAATAAATGCAAATTTAGTACCGACGCCCTCTTATTTACTGTTACAAACACACGCATCAATGTGACG
Organism: Pontibacter sp. CAU 1760; assembly: GCF_054482735.1. Taxonomy (NCBI): domain Bacteria; kingdom Pseudomonadati; phylum Bacteroidota; class Cytophagia; order Cytophagales; family Hymenobacteraceae; genus Pontibacter; species Pontibacter sp. CAU 1760. Next base: position 133,402 of record NZ_JBTLRL010000012.1, on the reverse strand, counting down.
GTCAGTACAATTGAAACCGCCAGGTTAGAAATCAGCAAAATGGTGTTCGGCATCACGGCATTCAGCACCAGGTACAGCAGCATCACCAGCGGCAGGAATATCCCCAAAAAAAGCATAGAGCGCAGAAATGTGCGGTACTGCAGCTGCACCATTTGCTCCAGCCCAAAGATAAAGCCCATTATTTTAAGGAACAGGTACTTCAGCAGGATTACCGCGAGTATCAGCAGGGTATAGAATAAAATTTTAGTGATGATGCTAGCCTCAGACACCGGAAAGAGCTGGTTGAAAAGCTGAATCTGCTGCACGTTGGTATGGATAGCCGCAATGGGCAGGGCCAGCGTGAGCGAAAAGGCCAGCACAAAGAGCAGGCTGGACACCGAACCCACCGACTTGATGCCACTCTCCTCTTCCAGGGCATTAGCTGGCAGCAGGGCTTTCAAGCTATACAGGTTCCGGAAGTCGTTGGGAAAGTTGGTGCGCAGAATGCCGTACAACAGCCCCACCACCAGCAAAAACAGGATGAAGGCGCTCTGGTTGGTGTATTCCCGCACCCGCAGTGATAGGGGCCGCTGGTTTTTTTGACGGGCGTTACCGGTTCCCTGCAACTGGTTCCGGAACGAGTTGATGTTGGGCTGCTGCTCCGGGTGCCATACCGTCAGCAGGTACTTCCCATCAACGGGGGGGATGCGCTTGCTATACGTGTTCAGGTCGAGGGTATAAGTAGCCGCGAAATTGGCTTTAAAGATCAGTTGGTTGTTGAGAAAGACACAGAGGTCGCGGGGCGCGGCAAACCCTATCTGGAACTGCCGGCCCTCTGCCACCGACACCCACTGGTGCAGCGCATGCACGTTTGTGTGCTTTTCGGCGACGTAGGGCACCAACTGCGCACCCCTCTCTGCCTGCACCACCCAGTCGGCTGTGAGGGTGTTTTTCTGCTCTAGGGGCAGCACCTGCGCGCTTGCCGGGGCCATGCCCAACCAAGCCATCAGGCAAAGCAAAAGAAAACAGCGGCTACGCTTTCGCTCTGGCTGTCGTGGAAACGCTTTGTGCACTGCGCGACTTATAAACTCCAAGTACAATACTTAATAAAATTGAAAACCCAAGCAGCGCTAACATGATGTTCTGGCTGCCCCAATCCTCAAAGCTCAACACAAACACAATCACGAGCAAATTCAGCGCCGCTAAAACCAGCACGGTGCCGATCTGGCTAAAGCCCATGGCTAGCAGCCGGTGGTGTATATGGTTTTTGTCCGGTATAAAAGGGGAGTTCCCTTTGAGAATGCGGATAAGGAAAACACGTGAGGTATCAAAAAGCGGCACAAACAGGATGCCCATGGCCATGGCTGGCGCAGCGGGCTCTGTGCGCATCTCGATAAACTGTATGGCCAGCACCGACAGGATAAAACCGCAGAGCAACGATCCGGTATCGCCCATAAAGATAGTGGCTTTATGGAAATTATACCGCAAAAACCCCAGAATCCCCCCTATCAGGCAGAACGCTACGGCAGCATAATTGCTATAGGCCGGACCTCCTTCCAAGAAAAAGTAAATGCCAAACGTGCCGGCAATGATCAGGACAATCGTACCTGCCAAGCCATCCAGCCCGTCGATCAGGTTAATGGCGTTGGTGATTCCCACAATCACAATAAAGGTAAAGGCATAGCTGATGCCAATCTGCAACTCACCGATACCAAATATGCCCTGAAAGCTCGTGATCCGGATATCAGCCATAAACATGACGATGCCCGTTGCCAGCAGCTGTACAGCAAATTTCTTCAGTGCCGAGATAGAAATAAGATCGTCTTTCAGCCCTATAAAGAAAAGGATGATGCACCCGGCCAGCAATTGCTGCACCCCGTTGTTGAGGTCGGCAAAAATACTGAGCGACGACATAAAGCCTGCAAACATGGCCAAACCGCCCAGCCGTGGCGTCAGCTCCTCGTGAACGGTGCGCAGGTTAGGCGCGTCCAGGATGTTCTTGAGGTGTGCCACCCTAATAATGGACGGAACAGCGAAGATCGCGATAAGAAAAGCCCAGCTAAAGGCCAATATAAGTGGTAAGATTCTCTGATCCATAGGCTCAAATCTGAAGCAATAAAGGTTTTTGCTCCCTCAGGTGGTTAACAACAGCACAAGCCCGCTAAGCTGGTGGTTAGTTCCTGCAATTAAAAAATAACAGCAAGCTACCATAAATTAACGCAAGACCAAAGCAGGCCAAATGCCCCGAAAACTTATGCACACGCTAAGTATGCAGCACGCCCTGCAGCTGCAACATGCTTATAGCAACCAGGTTTTCCTCTTTGATCGTATCCGGCACGAACACAAACTTTTTGTCAAAAATCTGCTTGTCGATGTAGTAGCTGACCCAATACTCGTTATTGATCGAGAAAAGGGCTGGGTCAATCGGCTCTACCTGCACAAACGATTTTGCCTCTACACGCTCAAACATATGCCGCAGTACCGAGGTTTTTACCTCCTCGTCATTTAACGTGCCATACCCTTTGGAGGCCACCAGCACGTTGTCAATCGCAAACGCGTTGTTGTTGAGGAGGTATACGTCCCATTGCGCCTCCCCGATATCATTTGTAGAAGTGGCCACCGCTATAGAGACGCCCTCTACAGTGCCAAAGTCTATGTCTTTCTTCATGAGTTAGTAGTGGTAATAACGGCCCCAAACAAAGCAGCCAGGTGTTTTGTAAGCTTTTCGGCCACTTCTGGCAGCGGCACCTCACGCCCCAGCTCTTTCGCTAACGACGTAACCTGCTTATCTGAGATACCGCAGGGCACAATATTGTTAAAATAGGTGAGATCGGCGTTTACGTTGAAGGCAAAGCCGTGCATGGTTACCCAGCGGCTGCATTTCACCCCCATGGCGCAGATTTTGCGTGGGTTTCGCTGCTCCTCATGGTCGAGCCATACCCCCGTGAGGCCGGGTATGCGCCCCGCCGCAACGCCATAATCTGCCAGCGTCAGAATGATGGCCTCTTCCAAGTAGCGCAGGTACTTGTGAATGTCAGTAAAAAAGTTCTCGAGGTCCAGGATGGGGTAGCCTACCAACTGGCCAGGCCCATGGTAGGTAATATCGCCGCCCCGGTTTATCCTGTAATAGGTTGCACCTTTCTCCTTCAGCCCCTCCTCGTTCAGGAGCAGGTGCTCTTCGTGGCCGCTCTTGCCCAGCGTGTATACATGCGGGTGAGAGCAGAAAAGCAGGTAATTGGGCGTTGGTTGCTGCGCATCGGCATCGGCCTTACGGTTCTGCACCTTTAACTCCAGAATACTATTGAATACCCGCTCCTGGTACTCCCACGCCTCCTTGTAATCGATCAGGCCCAAGTCCTTGAAATCTATTTCGGTGTTTTTCTGCACGTTATCTTTTAGAAAGTTCGCCTTTCAGGTAATCAATGTTTGTCATGCTGGCTGGATCTACCCTGTTGAGCTCGGCTAAATACACCGACACCCAGTCAAAGAGGTGAATCAGGTAAAATGCCTGCTCCAAGTATGTAGCTCCCTGCCCCTCGATCTCCAGCACATTCTGCGCTTTGCTCTCGAACAGTTTTTTGGAGAGCTCCATGCGTAGCTGCACCCGCGGATGGTCGTAGGTTGTTTTGATGAGCAGAACCGCCAGTTGCTGGTACATGTTTCCGGCACGCTCCCACCCCACTACCTCGTTGTGGTTCATCTCCGGGAAGGTATTGACATGGCACAGTTGCTTGGCGTTCTCGTTAAGCTGTTGCTGAAAACGCAGGGCCACCGGCTCCATCGCGCTGCTGGCATAAAGCACCGGCAGTTTGTCATGAAACTTGTTGGCCAATGCGCTTGCCTGCACCTTAATGATACCCACCTGCTCGTCTAGCAAGTCTACGGTCTGGTTCAGTTCGGTTTTAAACGTGCTGTCCAGCAAACCGGCATAGTGCAGTATGTATAGCATCGACACAAACGAGTAGCCCAGGCTAACGCGCGGCTGCACATACCTGTCAGGCAGCTTGATGTGCGGCATGCCCTCTTCCTGCGCGATGCGCAGCAACTCCCCTCCGGAAGTAACAAAGGCCACGCTCGCGTCTGAGTTCATGGCAGCCCTCACCCCGGCAATGGTCTCCTCGGTGTTGCCCGAGAAAGACGAGGCAATGAACAAGGTGCCCAAACCCACAAAAGCCGGCACGTTATACCCTTTGCACACAATTACCGGCACATCGAGCTTATCGGCCACATAGGCCTGCACCAGGTTGCTCCCAATACCGGAGCTCCCCATGCCCATGATCACTACATTATTATATTTAGGTGCGGAGAACGTGACTGTCGCCTTTTCCCCTATGTCCATGGCATCGCGCAGCTGTTCTGCGAAGCCCCCAACAAGTTGCTTCATAATTCGTCTTTAATCTCTAATGAACAATCATTGTCATCTCAGACTGGTGCAAATTACGGGATAAATCATGGCATCTCAAACAAACGCCCACCTCCTGACCGGCCAGGCCGGCGAAACCCGCGCAGTGGCTCACCTGCAGCAGCAGGGCTACACCATTATATGCCAGAATTACCGGCACCGGCGCGCAGAGGTTGATATTATTGCCCAGAAAGAGAACCTGCTGGTTTTTGTTGAAGTGAAAACCAGGGGTACAGATAGGTACGGATATCCGGAGGAGGCAGTTAATTACCGGAAGGAAGCCATGCTATTGGGGGCCGCAGAGGCCTATATTGAGAAATCCGGCTGGCAGCACGAGGTACGGTTCGACATCATCTCGATCACGCTCTCCAGGCCAGTTACCGTGCACCACATCGAAGACGCCTTCCACTAACGCTGCGCCTGTGAGCGCTTGTCCAGCTTATCCTTCTCATAGATCAGGGTGCCGTGGCGGTCGTACTCTTTTACCAGGAATGGCTCGAAGCGGGAGTCATAGGCTGTTTTAGGGTACTGGTACTCGTAGTGGCGGCGCCCCCTGAAATCGTAGTAGTTGACCCAGGTGCCTACTTTGCGTCCTTTCTCATACTGCCCGGACCATTGCACCTGCCCGTTCTCATAGAAGCGGTAGTAAGTGCCCTCCACCTGACCATACTGGTATGGGATCACCTCCTTTATCTTTTTGGTGTCGCCGTAGTAAGAGATAACGGCATCGCGCACGAAGCCTTTCTCATAATGGTTTTTATCTACCAGGGTTCCTTCCTCATCCGGGCGATATTTCTCCCAGCGCAGGTGCTTGGTGCCCACATAAAAGTAGCCTTCCTCCACTACCTGCCCGTTTATTTTCTTCTCATAAGGGCCATGTAGCAGTTTATAGCGGTTAGCGTCGGCCTCGTCGCTGCTGGTGCGGTAGAGTTTGCGTTTTTTGGTGTCGTAAAGGTATTTCAGCGGAGCGTAAGGGTCCGGGTCCTGGTAACTGTCCAGGTAGCTGAAGGTCTCCAGCGTTTCCCGCGAGCCTCTGCCCGACTTGATGAAGCCACGCTTCACCTTTTGGCCCAGGAAGTACTTCTTGTTATATTTCTTCTTCTTGCGCTTTTTGTCCTCCTGCAGGTCTTCCTTCGTAAGGGCTGTCCGCTCCTCTATCTCCACGTTAATGGTGTCGCCGGAAGCGAGCACTTCTGCCTTGCTGCTGTCTTTCAGGCGTGCCTGGTTCAGCAAATAGTCACTGTTCCATTTGGGTTGGCCACAGCCGCCCAGCAACAACATGCCCATACCTGCCACAAAAGAAAAATACAGAAGAAGAGAATGACGCATCTGATAATTTTGAATGACTGATTTTTGATTGACTGACTGGTATCTGACTGATTTCAGAAATAAATAATTCTGCAACAGGAAACCTCGCCACTGCCCTACCGGAAGCTACCAGGTACCCGCCAGATTGTAAACGTAAAGATGGGCATATTTCATATAGGCACCAATACGCAAACTGAGTCTATAACTTCGCCTTCGGCCGCTTAGTTTCATCAGGTGCTGGCTCAGAAGCAAAAAAGGCAGCACCCTGGGGGCACTGCCTTAATACTGTTGGTATAATTTTTCGGTACTATTCTTTTGTCATCAGCTCGAAACTGCGCTTCACAAACGTAGTAAGCGCGGCACCCGACAGCATGTTCTGCGACAGCAGGGCCAGATCGAAGGCCTGGCGGGCTACAGCCGACTTGGTTTCTCCCTCCGCTTTCAGCACGCGCTGGTTCAGCGGGTGGTTCGCGTTGATGGTCACGTTGTAAGTGTCCGGCATGTCGCCCATGAACATCATACCGCCACCGCCGGTCTTGCTCATGTCCTTCATGCGGCGCATGAACTCAGGCAGCGTAATCACCACCGGCGCATCGTCTGGTGCCAGCGGCGCAACCTCCACCATCATATGCTGGTTGTTGATCGCCTTCTCGTAGATACCCTTCAGCTCTTCCTTCTCCGTGTCGTTCAGCACGCTTTCCTTTGTCTCGTCGCGCTCAATCAGCTTGTCGATCGTCTCAGAGTCCACACGCTTCAGCGTTACTTTCTCCAGCTTCTGCTCCAGCAGACCGATAAAGTGGCTGTCGATCATCGAATCCAGCTTCAGCACATCGTAGCTGCGGCTTTGGGCGGCCTCCACAAAAGCGTGCTGCTTGTCGGCGTCTGTGGTATACAGCATCACCAATTGCTCGCTCTTGTTGGTCTGGTTAGTCTGCACCAGCGCCTTGTACTCCTCTATGGTGTAGTACTTGCCCTCGGTGTTCTGCAGCAGCACAAAGTCTTTGGCTTTCTCATAGAACTTATCATCCGACAGCATGCCGTATTTCACGAACACGTTAATGTCTTCCCAGCTAGTCTCAAAAGCAGTGCGGTCTTTCTTGAAGATCTCGTTCAGCTTGTCGGCTACCTTTTTGGTGATGTAAGTATTGATCTTCTTCACGCTGGAGTCGGCCTGCAGGAACGAGCGGCTCACGTTCAGCGGAATGTCCGGCGAGTCGATGATACCGTGCAGCAACATCAGGAACTCCGGCACCACGTCCTTCACCTCGTCGGTGATGAACACCTGGCGCGAGTAGAGCTGAATTTTGTTGCGCTGGATCTCGAAGTCGTTCTTGATTTTCGGGAAGTACAGGATACCGGTCAGGTTGAACGGATAGTCCACGTTCAGGTGAATCCAGAACAGCGGCGGCTCCGACATCGGGTACAGCTCCTTGTAGAAGTTCTTGTAGTCCTCGTCGGTCAGGTCGGTTGGCTGCTTCGTCCAGATGGGGTTCGGGTTGTTGATCACCTCGCCCTCAAACTCCACCGGCACCGGCAGGAACTTGCAGTACTTGTTGAGGATGGTGCGGATACGCGCCGGCTCCAGGAACTCCTCCGAGTCCGAGGCGATGTTCAGGATCACGTTCGTGCCCTGGTCCTCTTTGTGGGCCGGGATGATGGCGAACTCGGTGCTGCCGTCGCAGGTCCAGTGCGCGGCCTCTGTGCCCTCGCGGAAGGACTTGGTTACGATCTCCACACGCTCGGCCACCATGAAGGCAGAGTAAAAGCCCAGACCGAACTGACCGATGATCTGGTCTTTGTCGCCGGAGTCTTTAAAGCGCTCCACGAACTCTGTCGCGCCCGAAAATGCGATCTGGTTGATGTATTTCTTGATCTCCTCGGCCGTCATACCGATTCCGTTGTCGGAGATGGTGATGGTACGGGCATCCTTGTCAACCGCTACTTTTACCTTCAGCTCGCCCAAATCGCCTTTATACTCTCCGATGGCTGCCAGACGCTTCATTTTCTGTGTAGCGTCCACGGCGTTGCTCACCAACTCACGCAGGAAAATCTCGTGGTCAGAGTATAAAAACTTCTTGATGATGGGGAAAATATTCTCGGTGTGAATCGAAATATTACCTCTTTCTTCCATGTTTATACTTTATATTTTGAATTTATAGATTTGTCAGACGTATGCATCTGTCCGGGTGCTTTCAAATCCTGTTCCATACCCGCTCGCTGTGACAGGTTGTCAGAAAACAGCTAAAAAGGCCGGAACTGCGTACCCAGATGGTCAGATTTGCGCCGGTATCGAGGCCAAGATGCAACATTGTGGAATTTATAGTACCTTTACTTTGGTTATGCTAGCGTTTGCCCCTGGTGCCTAAGCTTTACAGACATATCGCCCTGTTCTTGCTGCTGCTCTTTTGCAGGGCGATGGTGCCGGATGCCCTTTTGCTGGAGCTGCACCCGCATACCCATACCATCCACACCGACCAAACCGATGCCAAAAAGGCACAGGTGGGCGCAAAGCACAAGCATTGCCCGGTAGAGGATGTGTTCGGAAAGCCATTTCAGGGAAGCCTGCCTCCCCTGCTGACGGTGCCCCTCACCCACAACGCTGCCCAACTACCTGCGTTTAGTTGCAGTGGCTACGGTACAGCTGGCCCGTTCGAGTACCTGCGTGGCCCGCCGGCTCTGGCCTAACCCTCGCTGCTCCTAAGGCCTTTCTGGCAGGGGCCCCTGTTTTTTGTTGAGCTAGCGCCGGCCCCTGCGTCCATCTCCTAGCTTCCTGTTAAAGAGCTTCTATGTATTTCTATAAGAAGGTGCAGCACCTGCCTGCACTGCTCCTATCCTTTTTCCTTTTCATGGCACATGCGGCGGCGGCCCAGTTCCTGCCTCCGCCCGGCATCGATGCACCAGGCACAGTGCAAGACTGCGGCCTTACGCTCTCGGGTAAGGTACTGGACCATGATTCCCGTGAAACATTGGTGGGCGCCACCGTTGCTATCCCAAAGCTGCACCAGGCCTCTGCCGCCGACGAGTACGGCAATTACCACTTCCACCACCTCTGCCAGGGCACCTATACCCTACAAGTAACCTACGTAGGGTATGAGCCCGAGACGTTCACAGTAAAGCTCACGGGTTCCACGGTAAAAGACCTGCCCCTGCATGCTCTTTCCATGACGTTAAGCACAGTCGAGGTGCGCGGCAACCGCCTGCAGGAGCAGGCCCAGACCTCGCAGGCATTAACCGGGAGAGCGCTGGAGGAAACGCGGGGCCAGACGCTGGCAGCATCGTTGCAGGGCATTGCGGGCGTGTCCACCATCCAGACGGGGCCTACCATTGCCAAACCCGTCATCCATGGCATGCACAGCAACCGCGTGCTGCTGCTTAACAACGGCGTGCGGCAAGAAGGGCAGCAATGGGGTTCGGAGCACGCGCCGGAGATCGATCCTTTTGTGGCCACCGAGCTGAAGGTGATCAAAGGCGCAGCCGGGGTCCGGTACGGCGCCGATGCCATTGGCGGCGTGGTGATCGTAGAGCCCAGCGCCCTGCCCACAAAGCCGGGCATTGGCGGGAAGGTGAACCTCCTGGGTAGCACCAACAACCGGCAACTGGCGGCCTCTGCCACGGTGGAGGGCAATTCCGCTGCCATACCCCCACTAAGCTGGCGCATGCAGGGCACGCTCAAAAAGGCCGGAAACTCTAAAACCCCGGACTACTACCTCGGCAATACCGGGCTGGAGGAGCAGAATTTCTCGGGCGCATTGGGGTATAAGAAGGCGCGTTTCGGCGGCGAGCTGTTTTACAGCCAGTTCAACACCAAATTAGGTATTCTGAAGGCATCGCACATCGGAAACCTGACCGACCTGAGATTTGCAATTGAGCGCGGCAAGCCCGTTGGTGCCGACACCGTAGGCTTTACCTATACCATCGGGCGGCCTTACCAGGACGTGCAACACGACCTGCTAAAAGCCAAGGCATACCTGAAGACTGGCGAACTCGGCGAGCTGGAGTTTACGTACGGCTGGCAGCGCAACCGGCGCGAGGAGTATGACCTGCACAACGCCACTGCCGATCGCCCGGCGCTATACCTCAACCTGAACACGCATACCACTGAGGCCATCTGGCAGCACACGCCGCGCGGAAACTTCAGCGGCTCTGTTGGCCTGAGCACCATTTACCAGAACAACACCTATAAGTACAGCGCTTTTCTGCCATACTACACAGGCATTACCGCTGGGGTGTTTGCAACGGAGAAGTGGCGCCAGGACAGGCTGCAACTGGAGGCAGGTATTCGCTACGACTATAAATATTTGCAGGTAAAACGCTTCGATGTGAACCAGGCACTCCAAAAACCGACGTTCGATTTCAATAATGTGTCGGGTACTTTGGGTGCGCTGTATGATGTGGGCTACCACCTGAACTTTGGGCTGAGCGCGACCTCTGCCTGGCGGGCACCCAGCGTGAACGAGCTTTTCAGTGAGGGCGTGCACCACAGTGCCGCCACTTACGAGGTAGGCGATCCGGGGCTTGCGTCGGAGCAGGCATACAACTTCGAGGCTGCTGTGAATTACTTCGGCAACCCGCGGCTGAATGGGCAAGTGAGCATCTATTACAACCTGATCAACAACTACATTTACCTGTCGCCGTTGGCCGAGCCTGTGCTGACTATCCGGGGTGCTTTCCCGGCATTTAAGTACCGGCAAACAGACGCGACATTCAAGGGTGTTGACCTGAGCCTGGAGTATAAGCTGCTGCCAGACCTGACGCTGGATTCTAAAACGGCCATTGTCCGTGCGCGCAATGCCGCCACAGACGATTACCTGATCAACATCCCCGCCGACAGGTTTGATAACAGCCTGCGCTATGAGCTGCGCCAACCGGAGGAACACAGCACGATATTCTCAAACACTTATATATCGGTTGGGGGAACATATGTAGCCAAGCAGACGCGCCTGCCTTCTAAAACGGAGGAAGACTTTGCCCCGGCCCCTGACTCCTATTTTTTAATGCATGCTGAGGCTGGCACGCAAGTGAAATTTGGCAACCAGGTAGTAGAGTTCGGTATTACAGGCACCAACCTGACTAACACCATGTACCGCGACTACCTGAACCGGTTCCGCTATTTTTCGGATGAAGTGGGCCGGCTGCTCATGTTTCGCGTGAAAGTGCCACTGAACTTCAGAAAATCGTAAAATCACAATCATTTTAAACGGAACATCGTACTGATGTACCACCTTTATACTTACAAACACTTATGAAAAAACTATTGAGATCTTCTTTAACCGCTTTTATGATAGGTGCCCTTTTGGTAGCCAATACGGCTTGCAAAGACAGTGACCCAGAGCCAACGGAAGACCAGGAACTAATAACCACCGTAAAGCTGAGTTTAGTACCAGAGGGGAAAGGCCAGAATGTGAATGCCACATATAGCGACCCAGATGGTGCGGGCGGCAATGCGCCTACCATCGAGACGTTGGTTTTGGCTCCGAACACTACCTATAACATGACCGTTACGCTGTCGGACGACAGCCAGACGCCACCAAAGGACATGACTGCGGAGATAAAAGCCGAAGGCGATGAGCATGAGCTCTTTTTTAACGCGTCTGGTGGGCTGAACATCGCCTCGGTACAGAAAACGGATATGGACAAGAACAACCGCCCGATCGGCCTGGAGGCTACCATCGTGACGGGAACTGCCAGCTCCGGCAAAATGCGCGTGACGCTGAAGCACCAGCCAAACAACCTGAAAGGCAATACCAGCGACATCTCGAAAGGCGAAACGGATGTGGAGGTAGACTTCCCTGCCGTGATTCAGTAATTGCCATTACCACAAAAAAGAAGACGGCTCCGGGATATCCCAGAGCCGTCTTCTTTTTTATACCTATATATCTTTCTCGCTTTAGGCTTCCTGCTTTCGGCGGAGCTGCGCTACTACTTTTTGGATGCGGCTGGCCCTGGTTTCGGGGCGTTTGGCTTGCAGCACTGCCACCACATACTCTTTCCGGTGCGTGAAAGCGAGTTGATTGAATACATCTACTACTTCAGCCTCTTCCAGCGCCTGTTGCATATCGTCGGGTACCGTCACGGTTTTGGTTTTGCGGTCGATGCCGGGCAGGTCTACGCCAAACATCGAAGTTGCTTTCCGTTCGGCGCGGGGCCTGAAACGCAGTGCCGACCAGACCTCATCAATAGCCACCTGCCGCACCGGCTCATACCCTAGCGCAGCCATCGCCTCCCACCCCTTATCGCGGGTCAGGTCTGTTTTGATTCCGGAAGTCTTTTTAGGATAGGCTATCCACAGCACTCCTTCCGGTTGTAACAGTACTAACGCGCTGGCTGCATCCTGCTCTACTTGCTGCGTGCTCCCTACAAATACCAGTACGGCATCGTAAATGCTCGAAGTAGGTAGCGTGTCCAGGCTTGTCACATTGGTTCCGCTCTCCTGTAACATCACCTCAATTTCTTTCGGTGCATGGAGCAGCAAGAGGGTATGGCCTGGCTTTAGCTGGAGTTTTTTGTAGAGTTCGGGCATAAGTGGGGGTATGGAATATGGTAGGGTAAGGTAGCGTTTTATCATTTAAGATATACCGCAATTGTTTAGACAGTGTGGGTAAAATTATGCGAGATGCATGGTGCCCTGGCTGCGTGTTTTCACCAGCAAGAACTTGTTAGTGAATTATGGTTGTCGATGAAAATACCAATAACGGCAGGTTTTGACCCTAAAAGCGAAAACTCTAAACAGCCTCTCATAGTACAGCCTTCCACTTTACTAGTGTATTTTCCTCATTCGAGTTAGTAAAACAAGGCTTCTCAAAAGCTAAAAATCTGTACTTATAGGCGATACGGTGAAGACGCCATTACCTCCCAAGCATTATTTTTCTTTTCTAGGTAATATAGCGTTCCTAACTTTCGGGTAGGCCCATCCGGGGATTCCCGAAACCAGTAAGATTCTGCGCCTACCATAGCTTGGGTCTTATTTTCGTTGAAGCCGATTTTATTCAGAGAGATGTACCATCTACCAGAAGTAGGGTATTGGCTCTCAAAAAGCTCCCACCCTTTATAGAGGTCTTCCCTTTCAAAGTAATATGCATATTCCTTCGTTGATATCAGTTTTATACCCTTCGCCGGAATCTCAATTTTCTCATCTAATAAATAGGAGTTAAGGTTTCCATCGGCAAACTTCGAATATAAAGTTTCCTCCATGTTAGCCGTTTGCTCTAGTTCGAAAAACAGCTGATGATTTTCTTTAGGTGATATTTCCGTTGAAGTCTGCTGCCTTACAACAACCTCAGGGAAGCTAAAATTTTCCAAAATCACGCCGTAAATATCGTACTCATCAGCAGTTAATTGGTCAGCTTGCTCAAGCTGAAAATCAGGGATGATATCATTTTCCTTTTTGCAAGCAAATGCGCTTAGCAAGAATAAAAATAATACTACTTTTTTCATAGAAAGGGAGTTAAGTGATCTTGTATAGAAGTTTAAGTTAACAAAAAAACTTAGTTATCTGATTTGGTGGTGCTGTTAATGTGTCGTGCTTTTATAGTGAGTTAGGCCTATTCTAATCCCGGATATCTTTTTATGATAGACCATCCACAGTATTCCTTTTGGTGCATGTAGTAATAAGGAGGGTATGATTTAGCTTTAGCTGGGGCTCTTGAGTAGTTCGGACATGGATATATAGACTTGCGTAATGTGGGTGATTTATAAACTCGCTTCTGAAGCCTAAAGTCACCTTTATAGCTTTTCTCCGGGTTTAAAGTACGCATATTGGTAAGTGCCTCCATACCCTTTGCTCAAGTCAGGCACAACTCCATTAAAACCAATGACGATGGTAGGAGGATCCTTCTCGTTTCTGGGATTTACAGGGCGGTACTTTCCTATAAACCCTTTCAGGGGACCAGACGCAAACCGGATAACCTTTGTCTTTGAGTCGTAGCTGCAACTTCCGTTTTTGCCCTGCATGGTGTAAGAGGTATAGCTGTTCAACTGAAAAGCGTACTGGAAGCTGAACCCGCCCCCTCCGGTTTGGTACACATTATACTTCCCTATCGGAATATTCAGCGGGGCTTTGGCATTTTTCGGCGAGGCCTTGGCTAGCGTTGCGCTAGGCTGAGCAAACTCGCAACCCGTTAGTGTCATACCATCCCGCATCCTGCTGCTAAACACGCCCGTGACCACTATTTCCTGCCCCTTCTCTAAATTGCGCAGTTTATCTTTCTCCTCCCACGGTATATCACATTTGATAAATATCTCGTAGCCCGTAGCCGTAAGGTAAACGTTGTGAAAGTTTCCGTTATACCCTTCTATGTAGTAGGTGGCCGGGGATACGCTATGGATTTTTCCGGTGATAACAAGCCGCTTGTTCATGTACTTTTCCTCAAAATCCAAAGAGTTCTTTCTGTGTTCGTCGTAGAGTGCTTTCACAGTATACTGCGCAAAGGCACTGCTGCTCACAAAAAGCAGGACAATCGAATATAGTAGCTTCATAGGCTGTGTTTTCGATTAAAATAAAAAAATAACAATAAAATCAAAAATAAAGCAAACAAAACCTTTGTTTTGATGCAGGCTTTGTCGGGCAGATACATGTGAGCATTAACCTTCGCCTTATAACTCTCTTTACTTGGCACTTACCGCGCGCTCTTTGCAATTTTCGCCACAACAGCTATCTTACAAGATATAAACGCGACTATATATGCCAGCCGAGAAAACTGTCTCCAACAAAAACATCCTCTTCAACGCCTCCGTGATTGTGGCCGCACTGGGCTATTTCGTGGATATCTACGACCTGGTGCTTTTCAGCATTGTGCGCATCCCCAGCCTCCGGGATTTAGGTATCACGAGCCAAGCAGCCCTGCTGGAGGATGGTGTGATGCTGCTGAACATGCAGATGCTGGGTATGCTGGTGGGCGGCGTGGCCTGGGGTGTGTTGGGCGATAAGCGCGGAAGGCTGTCGGTGCTGTTCGGCTCTATCTTTCTGTACTCGGTGGCCAACATCCTCAATGGCTTTGTGACCACCATCCCGATGTATGCGTTGCTGCGTTTTGTGGCGGGCCTTGGCCTGGCAGGTGAGTTGGGTGCGGGCATTACGCTGGTGAGCGAGGTGCTGCCCAAAGAGAAACGAGGGTATGGCACTATGATCGTGGCCACCATCGGAATCTCGGGCGCAATTCTGGCAGGTTTTGTGGGCGAGTCGTTTGGCTGGCGCACGGCTTACTTTATCGGTGGCGGACTCGGTTTTCTGCTGCTCTTCCTGCGCATCGGGGTATACGAGTCGGGGATGTTCGAGCACGTAAAAAGCGCTGTGCATGTTACACGTGGAAACTTCCTGAGCCTGTTCACCAACGGCAAGCGCTTCCGCAAGTATCTCAAATGCATTCTGGTGGGTGTGCCGATCTGGTATGTGGTCGGCATCCTCATTACGTTTTCGCCGGAGTTTGGCGTGGCCTTGGGTATGGAAGAGACCGTTTCGGCGGCAAAGGCTGTGTCGTTCTGCTACCTGGGCCTGGTGGCCGGCGATTTCCTGAGTGGGTTCATGAGTCAGCGGTTCAAGAGCCGCCGCATGATCGTGCTGGCCTTTCTGCTGCTCACGGCCGCCTTCGTGGCCTTCTACCTGCTCAGCCGCAACCTCTCCCTGGATTCATTTTATATCCTGTGTGTGGCGCTAGGAGTGGCGAGCGGCTATTGGGCTGTGTTCGTGACGATCGCCGCCGAGCAGTTTGGCACTAACATACGGGCCACCGTTACCACCACCGTACCCAACTTTGTGCGCGGTGCCGTGGTGCCGCTTACCTTGTCCTTCGAAGCGCTGAAAGACAGCTGGGGCCTGGTGCCGACCGCGATGGTGCTCGGAGCCATTTGCATTGCCATCGCCATCGCCTCCATCCTGACACTGGAGGAAACCTACTCCAAAGACCTCAATTACATGGAGCCATTGTAGCCATGCAGGATATACCTTCCTACTATCCCAGAAACTAGCAGGCGATGACCTCCTGTTTCGGCTTAAAAGCGTAATTTTGTGTATGATCTTATATAACGTAACCGTAAGCGTAGATAACGCGAAGGCCGATGAGTGGCTGCAGTGGATGAAAACCGTGCATATACCTGAGGTAATGGAAACCGGCTATTTTACCGGAAATCAGATTTGCCGTGTGGTAGAAGATGAGGAAACTGGCGGCAAAACCTATGCCGTGCAGTACACCTGCCGCAGCTTCGAGGACCTGAAAGAATACCAGCGTGACCACTCCCCTGCCCTACAGAAAAAGGTAAACGACCGCTATGCCGGTTACTATGCCTCGTTCCGGACCATGCTGGAGATAGTGGGTGTAAACGTGGAGCGCAACGACGAGAAGTAGCCGCATAAAACATAAAAGGGCGCTACCGGATGATGTTCATTCCGGCAGTGCCCTTTCTGCTTTCCAGCACACCGGGTTGTTAGCCGTTAAACTGCTGTATCTGTGCCTCCGTCAGGGTGCAGTTGATCCACTCGCTGTCTAGTTCGGCTCCGATATTCTTGTAAAAAGCGATGGCCGGCTCGTTCCATTCCAGCACCTGCCACCTGAAGCGTTTGGCACCCGTATTTTTGGCCTCCAGCGCTACTTCCTTAAAGAGCTTTCGCCCGATGCCGGCACGGCGCAACTTTTCTGTTACCACCAGGTCCTCCAGGTACAGCGTTTTGCCCTTCCAGGTAGAGTAAACAAAATAGTATAGCGCAATCCCGACAATGCCCTCTGTCGACTCGGCTACAAAAAACTTATAGATCGGGTTCTCGCCGAAACCGTCGCGCTCCATATCCTCCAGCGTATTGGTAACCTCCTGCGGCGCGCGCTCAAACTCGGCCAATTCTTTGATCAAGGCATGCACCTGCGGCAGGTCGTCTATTATTCCTTTTCTGATTGCTACTTCCATGTTAATTGTTGATTGCTGGTTGCTAATTGTTAAATGGATATATGGCTGAATGGTCCAAGGGTTTACCAATCCCTTACTTTCTAACTCTCTAAATACTTAACTCTCCCCTTTCAAACTCTTTAACTCCCTACCTTCTACCATTTAGATCTGGCTTGCACCAGCTCTTTGCCATTTTCCTGGCTGCTGAGTTTGTGCAAATAGGTATGGGCTTCTTCAGCGGGTGCGACAGCAGCCTGCACGGTATCGCCTAAGGCAGTTTCGGACCGGAAGATGATGTCGATCTCGCGCAGTTGCTGTTGCTCCAGCACCTCCAGCGGCAGCGAGTCGAGGGCCCACTGCAGGTAGCGCGTGTTCGTGACGTGGCGGTTCAGGTCGATGTCGTGCCAGCGCACCGGGATATGTTCCATGTGGGTCGGTTCCTGGAATTGCGGCAGCTTGCCTTTCGCGAAGGGCAAAGGCGGCTCCGTAGGCGCTACCTCTATGCTGGTAATCAGTTCGGGCAACGACACCAGTTGGCGCTTCACCATGTCCATCACCAGCCATACACTGGTTGCCTGCCCCAGCAGTTCGCGCCCCGCACTGTATACCCTGAAGTCGCGGTGCATGAAGATGCGCTCACGCCCCGAGGCCCACGTTTCTACGGTTATTTGCTCGCTGTGTCTTGGGTAGCGAAACATCTCAATGCGCATCCGCTGCAGCACCCAGGTCATGTCCTGCTTTAATAAATCATACATCGAGATGCCAAGTGTCACGGTATTGTCCCAGGCGGCCTCGTGCATATAACTGACCAGGGCGGGCAACGTGGCCTGCCCCCGGTAATCTATCTCGTGCGAGCGCACCGTAAACTGGCTGCTTCCTCCGGTTGCTTTCATCGTGTCAGGTTTGTGCTCCGCTAAGTTACGGAAGAATCGGCGGCGCAGCCAACTTGCCCCGTAAAACACGCCTCTGGCGGGTGTGCGCTATCCTGAGAGAATAAAAAAGCCGCGCTACCCAAACTGGCAGCGCGGCTTTAAAAATCGGTATGCTTTTACAGATTACTGATTCTGATACGGATTCACGCCCATGTTCTCATATATAAATGCATACGTGTCGGCGTACTCCTGAATCACCAGGGAGGTTGGTTTGCCGGCACCGTGGCCCGCGCGCACATCCACCCGGATGAGGTATGGGTTAACGGGAGCACCTTTGGCCTGTAACTCAGCGATAAACTTGAACGAGTGCGCGGGCACCACGCGGTCGTCGTGGTCTGCCGTTTTCACGAGCGTGGCCGGGTATACCACCCCCTCCTTGATGTTGTGCAGCGGCGAGAAAGCATACAGGTTCTGGAATTGGGCGGCATCGTCGGAAGAACCGTACTCGGGCACCCAAGCCCAGCCAATAGTGAACTTATGGAAGCGCAGCATGTCCATCACGCCCACAGCCGGCATGGCCACTTTAGCCAGCTCCGGGCGTTGCGTCATAAAGGCACCCACCAGTAAACCACCGTTGGAGCCACCGGCTACCGCCAGTTTCTCAGAAGAGGTATATCCTTCGCTGATCAGGTACTCCGCTGCCCCAATGAAATCGTCGAATACGTTTTGCTTGTTCGGCGTCATACCGGCTTTGTGCCAGTCATCGCCGTACTCGCCGCCACCGCGCAGGTTTGGCATGGCGTATACGCCGCCGTTCTCCAGCCACAGCATGTTCGCAATGCTAAAGCTTGGCGTAAGCGAGATGTTGAAGCCGCCGTAGGCATAAAGGTAAGTCGGATTCTGACCGTTCAGCTCCAAACCTTTTTTGTGCACGATGAACATCGGCACCTTGGTCCCGTCTTTGGAGGTATAAAATACCTGCTTCGTCTCAAACGCATCGGTGTTTACGTTCACTTCCGTTTTGCGGAACTGCGTGACCTTGTTGGCCAGCACGTCGTAGCGGTAAATGGTGGGCGGGTAGGTGAAGGAGGTGAAGGTAAAGAATACCTCGGTGTCTTCTTTCTCGCCGTTGAAACCACCCACAGTGCCGAGGCCCGGCAACTGCACGTCGTTTATCTTCTTGCCGGTGCCGTCATACACTACCACCTGGCTGGTGGCGTCTTTCATATAGGTCACGATGATGCGGCCGCCCACTGTCGACACACCCGTGATTACGTTCTCGTTCTGCGGCACCACAGTTTTCCAGTTTTGCTCCTGCGGCTTCTTCGGGTCGATGAGCACGAGGCGGTAGCGCGGTGCGTTCTTGTTGGTCATCACGAGCAGCTTGTCGCCCATGTTATCCACCACGTTGTACTCATTCTCGAAGTTCTCCACGATCGGCTTGATAGTGCCTTTTGAGTCTTTCAGGTCTTTGTAGTAAAGCGCATTGGCACCACTAGCCCCCTCCGACACGTTCAGGACCAGGAAGCGCTCGTCGTCGGTGGTCTGGCCATAAAAGTTGCGCAGCGCGTGCTGCTTGTCCTCATACACCAGCTTGTCCTGGCTCTGCGGCGTGCCCACCTTGTGGTAGTACACCTTATGGAACTCGTTTTTATTGGCCAGCTTGTTGCCCTCGGTCGGCGCGTCGTAGCGGCTGTAGAAGAAACCGTCTTTGTACCAGCTTGGGCCTGAGAACTTCACCCATTCCAATTGGTCGTCGAGTTGTTTGCCCGTGGCCGCCTCCATCACGCGGTAGGTCTGCCAGTCGGAGCCGCCGCTGGAGGTACCATAGGCCACATAGCGGCCATCTTCTGAGAAGGCCAGGGCCGTAAGCGCCACGGTACCGTCTGCTGATAGCTTGTTCGGGTCGAAGAACACGCGCGGCTCTGCCTCCAGTGCTTCCTGCACGTAAAGCACGCTCTGGTTCTGCAACCCATCGTTTTTATAGAAGTAGTACTTTCCGTTCTCTTTAAACGGGGCGCCGTATTTCGGGTAATTCCAGATCTCGGTCAGCCGCGACTTGATCTTGTCGCGGAAGGTGATATTGCTCAGATAGGACTGCGTGACTTCGTTTTGCTTTTCAATCCAAGTGTCCACGCTATCATCGTGCGTTTCCAGCCAACGGTAAGGGTCGGCTACCGGGGTACCGAAATAATCGTCGGTATGGTCTACTTTTCTTGTGTTTGGGTAATCCAATGCTGTTTCAGCCGTAGCAGTGGTGGTCTTTTCTGTGGTCATGCCGGTGGCTTTTGTATCGTTTTGAGTTGATTTGCAAGCCGACAAAGCCGTGATGCCGCCGGCCAGCAAGAGTACAGTTGTTTTTTTCATAAGGACTACGCCCGTTAAATTGTTTAAGGTATAGTGAAAGAGATTCGACCAATATACTCATTTTAACTTTTCAGGGTATCACCCCTCTATTCCATTTACCTGTATCCCCCTATATATCAATCAGCTAGATACTTATAATTCTTTTTGGCATGTATGCACAACACATGCGATAAGTCATTACTTTTGCGCGCTTTCATTGAGGCCCCTACCGTAGGATCGCTCCGGGAAGCACCCACCCTTGAAGGAGTGATTGACTTATGATTGAAGAACTGGAAGACGAGAAGTTGCTTCTGAAGTTTGAGCAGATAGCTGACCGGCTGTCGGAGAAAGGCTATGCCGTTGTGGATAATTTCCTGGAGGCGCAGGAGGTGCGCGACTTGCTGGAGGTGCTCTCGCATCACCGCGACCAGGGTACCTTTAAGAAAGCCGGCATCGGCAGCTCCGAGCAGTTTCAGGTAGACAAGTCGGTGCGCGGCGACTATATCCGCTGGATTGAGCCGCAAAACGCGCTGCCGCCCACGCAGGTGTTCCTCGACCGCATGAACGAGGTGATGCGCTACATCAACCGCACCTGCTTTCTGGGCCTGAAGGATTACGAGTTTCACTTTACCGAATACCCGGTGGGTACGGTATACAAGCGCCACATCGACCAGTTTAAGACCAACGACCACCGCAAGCTGTCGTTTATCTGCTACCTGAACGAGGACTGGCTGCCCGAGCACGGCGGCAACCTGCGTTTATACCTGCCGCAGGAGGATGGCGCAGAGGAAACGGTGGACATCCTGCCTATAGCAGGCCGCCTCGCCTGCTTCCGCGCCGACATGATTCCGCACGAAGTGCTGGTAGCCACCCGCCCCCGCTACAGCCTCACCGGCTGGATGCTGGACCAATTGAGCGAACTGACGTTTTTATAAGCCGCTTTCTTTATAGAATGCTAAAGCTCCTCTGCTACCTTTTATGGGTATGGCAGAGGAGCTTTTTTTGTGTGGCTGTTGGTGATTGAACTGGCTCTGGATAGCTACTAAAACTGAATTATGTAATTATCTGATTTGGTTGGAGTATTCACTAAAGAATGAAGTAGATTCTATATATTGCTAAAGGATATTACTCGGCAAAAGTTTTAGCGAAGATTTTATAGTTCAGGGCCTCCGCATATAGCAGTTATACCATTATATTCATACTTCCTTATCAATACTCATATACCTTATTTTCTCCATCTAACACCGCCACCAGCTAAAAAAGCATGAAAAACATCTTGTTATTACTCCTCATCCTTACCGTCTTCTCTGGATGCAAAAAAGAACAGGAGGAGGAAAGGCTAATGAAAATGAAACTGGCATTGTCTAATGACTGGAACCAATATGCCCATGAAACGATAGAGCCACTCAAGTTCAGGCTAAAGTGGCCTTATTTGGATCCTTGTAACAAGCTGGTGACGTGGAGTTTTAAAACGGACGGAGATTTCAGGCGCGAACAAGACCTGTCTTGCAACCCCTACAACTATGTTGACGCAGGTTATTGGAAACTCGAAAACAATAAAACACTCAGGTTATACATAAACCAAACCTTGACGAACTCGGGGCAAACATCAGTACTAGTCCCTGCCGAAAGCAGCTATATACTGGAGGAAGTTACGGCAGACACATTAAAGCTAAAACAAAACCTTCTTTTTTGGGATTCAGACCTCAACACGACTGTCCCGGGGGTAGACCGATTAACCTTCGTTCGCAAGCGTTAGTGAGCAGCGTCCTTTGTGGCATCTGCATGTAGCAACTACATCTCTTTCCCTCCTATTTTCAGATCCTAAAACCAACTGCATGAAAACACTCTTTTCGCACAATATAGTTGTGTTAGTTCTCTCCGTTCTTGCTTCGGGTGTTTTTGTTTCCTGTGAGAAGCACGAAATGGATGACATACAGAAACCGCTCGATCCGCAAGCGTATCTGGCCAGCCTGAAAGACTCCGTTGCTTATACCCTCGATGGGAAGCATTACACTTGTGACACGCGCTATATATTTGGCAGAGGCAACCTAGGGGCAAACCGGGACAATACCACCGGGTATTACCAAGCTGACACTGTTATGCATTATACTGAATATGGTTTTGCCAAAAAGCAAAAAGACAACAGTAATAATGGCAACGTCAGCATCTACTTTATTAGAAAGTATGCGAAAAACCAAATGACTCCCTCCGCAACAGTTCCTGCTATGTTGCAGCCCAAGAACATAGCAGACCATTATAAGCTAGGCCAATATCGCTATGCCTCAGATTTCCTTCACGACAACCGGCAAAACGGTGTTAAAATCTCCGTGAGCAGAGTAAATGGCTATTCATCGGAAGACCTGAGCACTCTGCCCGCTGTACCTGCCCCCAACAGCCAGGACAACTCCACCTTCGCCATCACCCGATTCGAAGCTGTAGGCGATGGCTCCTACCTGCTGGAGGCGAAGTTTACAGCCAACGTTTTCGACGCAAATCAAACCCCGACACGGGTCGAGAATGGCTATATGCGGTTTCGGGTATACTAAGAATAAAGGCTTTCTTATATCAAAAGAGGAAAAGTGTATGACAAATCAGATTTATCCTTGCCTGTGGTTTGACGGGCAAGCTCAGGAAGCTGCAACGTATTACTGCACGTTTTTTCCGAACTCCAAAATACTATCAGCTAACCCGATGGTGGTGGAGTTTGAGTTGAACGGAACAAAATTCATGGGTTTGAATGGCGGGCCGGCCTACAAGTTCAACGAGGCTGTTTCGTTTGTGGTTAACTGCGAAACGCAGGCTGAGATTGATATGTATTGGAACAACCTAACCGAAGGCGGGCAGGAAGGGAAATGCGGTTGGCTGAAGGATAGGTATGGCGTTTCGTGGCAAATCGTACCCACTGTTCTGGCTAAGCTCCTACAAGACCCTGAAAAGGCACCACGGGTAGTTGACGCTTTTATGCAGATGAAAAAGTTCGATATCGAAAAGCTGAAACAAGCCTAACTGGCAGTAACGAGGAAGGCAAAACGCTCCCCCGTTACTGCCCAAAATTGATCTCCGTACTGTCGCCAATATTCAGGCTGTGGCTGAAGCCTTTGAAAATGGCGTCGCTGCCGATGATGGAGTCCTGCATCACGGCGTAGCGCAACTCGGCATAAGAGCCGATGATGGAGTTGCTCAGAATAGAGTTCTCGATGGTGGCGTTGTCGCCGATGGCCACGTTGGGGCCGATGATAGAATTATAAATCGCGCAGTCGGTACCGATGCTGACCGGAGGTATAATGATGCAACCCGGATACGTTATGTTCTGCTTGTCTTTAAATTGCTGCCGATTCAGGAGCGTGGCGTTGGCCTCCAGCAGCGTTTCCTTGCGGCCGCAGTCAAACCAGTGGTCTACGCTCCAGGTTACCATCTTTTCCCCATTCTTCACCATGTGCATCAGGGCATCGGTCAGTTGGTACTCGTCCTGGGTGCGGATGTCCTCATCGATAATATAGGCCAGCGACTCGATTAGCTTTTTCGGGTCGGCGATTTTATACAGGCCCACCAGCGCGAAATTGGATTTCGGGATTTTAGGCTTCTCGACTAGTTTGGTGATGAACTCGTCAGTGCCGACTTCCGTCACACCAAACAGCGAGGGCTTGGCCACCTTTTTCACCCCCAGCACCGAGTAAGGCGCTTTGATGATCGCCTGCAAGTCCACGTCTACGATGGCATCGCCTAGTATAATCAGCACGCTCTCCTCCTGCTCATAGGTATGGCGGGCCACCCACAGGGCATGGCCCAGCCCCTCGCGGGGTTCCTGCACCACAAACTCCACGTTTATCTGCGGATACTTAGCCAGCACATAGCGCTCTACCTTCTCGCCCAAGTAACCGATCACAAACACAAAGTCTTGTATGCCGGCATCCAACAGTTTATCGATGATGTGGCCCAGAATAGTATTATCGGCCACTGGCACCAACGATTTAGGCTGTGTGTGCGTGTGTGGCCGGAGCCGTGAACCTACGCCTGCTACCGGGATGATTGCTTTCATACACTATACATTTGATGCAATATATTAAAAGATACCTGTAACATCAACAGCTACCGCACCGGTATGGGCTGCCTTTGCAACGGGTTTTTGTCTTACGGGCCGAAGCCCGGAACTGCCTGCTCAGCGGCGTACTTTATACTGGCAAAACCCCTAAAATATTAAATTTTGCATGTTTTACTGCCCTGCTTAACGTTGCTTTGTTAAATTCGTACTCATATCGCCTGCAAGCGCGGTGCAAAACGTATAAAAAATCACACAAACACCCCACTTATGAAAAGACTGTTTTTTTACCTGATCGGATTTGTAATACTCATGTCACAATCGTCGTGTGGCTATAACACCATGGTGCAGAAAGACGAGACGGTGGAGATGGCCTGGGCCAACGTGCAGAACGCCTATCAACGCCGTGCAGACCTTGTGCCGAACCTGGTGAATACCGTGAAAGGAGCCGCTAACTTCGAGCAGGAAACCCTTACCCAAGTGATTGAGGCCCGTGCCAAGGCTACCAGCGTTAACATCAGCGCCGACAACCTGACCCCGGAGAACATTCAGCAGTTTCAGGCAGCGCAGGGGCAGCTTTCGGGAGCTTTGTCCCGACTTTTGGCTACCGTAGAAGCCTACCCCGAACTGAAGGCGAACCAGAACTTCCTGGAGTTGCAGGCGCAATTAGAGGGCACCGAAAACCGCATTGCCGTAGAGCGGCGCAAGTTCAATGAGGCCGTGCAGGACTACAACACCACGGTCCGCTCCTTCCCGAATAACCTGATGGCGGGTATGTTCGGATTCGAGCGCAAAGGCCACTTCGAGGCCGAGGCCAGCGCACAGACCGCCCCTACCGTACAGTTTTAACTTAAATGGTTGCATGGATAAATGGTTTTATACATACAGTTGTAAACCATTCATCCATGCAACTATTTAACAATTAGCCTAATATGCCAAGAGACATCATCACACCGGACGACGAGAAACAGATCATGGCCGCGATTGCCGATGCGGAGCAGAATACCTCCGGAGAGATCAGGGTGCATGTGGAGAGCAACTGCGAGGGCAACGTGCTGGACCGCGCCACTGAGGTGTTTGCGGACCTGCACATGCACAAGACCGAGCTGCGCAACGGGGTGCTCTTCTATGTCGCTATTGAGGATCACCAGTTTGCTGTGCTAGGCGATGCCGGTATTAACGCCACCGTGCCAGACCATTTCTGGGAAGACATCACGGCAGAGGTCATCCGGCATTTCAAGGAAAAAAAATACGCAGAGGGGCTATCTAAAGGCATCCGTATGGCCGGTGAGCAGCTACAGTCCCATTTTCCTTACAACCCCAAAGGCGATATCAATGAACTGAGCGATGACATCTCGTTCGGCGACTAAACCAACTTTATGAAGCACCTGCTATACCTCTCCTTCTGCTTGTTCAGCCTCTCCGTGTTTGCGCAAGACAGCGATTTTCCGCCCCGGCCCAATCCGCCACGCCTCGTCAATGACTTGGCCAACATGCTGAGTGCCGAGGAAGAGCAGGCCCTGGAGCAGAAACTGGTTAACTACAACGACACGACCTCTACCCAGATTGCCATTATCACGCTCACCTCCATCGGCGACTACGATGCCAACCAGTATGCTGCCGAACTAGGCGAGCGCTGGGGTGTGGGCGGCAACGAAAACGATAACGGCCTGATTATCCTGATAGCCAAGAACGAGCGCCGGGTTGCCATACAAACCGGCTACGGCATGGAAGCCTATGTGCCCGATGCCATTGCCAAGCGCATCACCGAGAACACCCTGAAGCCCAACTTCAAGCAAGGCAATTACTACAAAGGCCTGAACGATGCCACAAACCTGATCATTGGGCTGGCCAGCGGGGCTTACCAATCTGACCCTACGGCAACAAACGGCGAGGGGGAAGGCGGTCCTTCTGTCTTGTTCATTGTCTTGATCGTGATGTTGATTGTTTTCATCATCTCTAAGCGAGGTGGCGGAGGCGGACGCGGTGGGCGCCGGTATGCCCGTACCCTGGGAGGGCCAGTAATTGTGCCTGGGGGCTTCGGCACGTTCCGCTCCGGCGGCGGGATGTTTGGCGGCGGTGGCGGCGGAGGCGGCTTCGGCGGTTTTGGCGGCGGCTCGTTTGGTGGCGGTGGTGCCAGCAGCAGTTGGTAACTTATCAGCACTAAACCCTACGCATCCCTCTTACCCGCATCGCCCTGCAGCAGCCTACACTGGCTCTTGCAGGGCGATGCGGTTTATACCACCGGGTCAAGTCACAGGCTCTAATTTTACGGCAAGGCACTAACAGTAAATCCGTGGCAGAATAGATGGGGAGGTGAAGGATTCGAGGTTCACTCGGCTAACTCATGAACTACCGGGTGGCTATATGCGCAGCGTTGTATCGCATTAAAGGTGGTGTCAGCGCAAGCTGCCGACATTCATCACCAGTACATACAGCAGGCTCACAACACCTATACCGGTCCCAAAGCCCATGGCTGCCCTGCCTGCCTTGCGCTTTTTCGCCTGCTCTTGATACGCCTGCCGGTATACCTCGTTTTTTAGCAGCTGCCCGTTAGGGTTCTCATCTGCCTCTATGGCCGGAGGCATTGTGGCTATCAGTGTACCTGCCGCAAGCCCTACTGCCGGGTGTAGCACCGTAGAGCCGAGTGTAGTCCAGAACACGCCTCTTGCTTTGTAGTAGGCCCGGGCATCTACTTTTGCCTGCAACAGCATTTGCTGTCTTTCCTCCAGTTCCAGGGCCTCGTAGGTGAAATTCTTCTCTAAGTTGCTTTCTGTGCTTGCCTGCTCCATCATCCTCACCTGCGCCACATCCTGTCGGGCCATCGCAAATGCAGGGCCCGTAACATCGTTAAAACGGCGGTAGCGCAACGTGTCAGTGCCTATGTGCAGCACTTTGCTGATGATTTCTTCTCCCTGCGTGGTAATGATAAGGTCTTGTGCCTCTGCACGGAGGCTAAGCAAGCAAACCAGCCAGACAACGCTGCAGACAATCTTGGGTATCATGGAGTTCATAAGGGCATTTGAGGTTGTTCAGGACACGCTAAAATCACCCTTACGAGAAATGCGAATAAAAAATGCACCTATCCATTAAAATATTTAATTTAAATCACAGTAAATTAACCTTAAATGTGGTATACGCCTGAATCTGAGATAATCCAGGCGTTTTGTAATCATTTAAGCGTTTCTGGCGTTATAGGGACTTTGCCGCTTTCGGGCAGCTACAGGAAGCAGAAAAACAACGCATGAAGATATTTGGCGATAGTATAAAATCGAAGGTAATTGTGGGCTTCACACTGGCGCTGGGCATTGTGCTGGCAGCCGTTTACCTGACCTATACCAGCTTCACGAAGCTTTTGAATTCAGTGGATGTACTTTCGAAGCCAAACAGCAAGTTGGCCGAGATGCAGTTTACGCTAGCCACCATCTCTTCAGCCGAAAGCTCCATCCGTGCCTATACCCTCACTACCAAACCAGAGCACTTCCAGGAATACCTGAGCCACCTCAAGACAGTAGAGGACCAGATTAGTTCGCTGCATTACCTGATGCAGGACAATCCACAGGAAATAGCCCAGCTGGATTCGATTTCGTCGTTGCTGGAGGCAAAGGAGCAAAGCCTGGAGCAGTATGTTGCTCTCAAAAAAGAACAGCAAAGCCTGGACTACTCCGGCAAAGCCATGCGCCAGATCGCCTCTACGGTAGAGGAGCAACCTTTGGCAACCACCATCAAGCAACACACCACCACCACCATCTCCGATAGGCTGACACTCGAAAAAGACGCTGAAGAGCCAGATGACTCTGTTTTTCAGCAGCAGGAGCAACAAAGCGAACCGAAGCGTGGCTTTTTCGGCAAACTGTTCTCTAAAAAGGGGAAAGAAGACATTAAGCCCACCCCGCCGCCCAAGGTAATCGTGCCGCAGCTTAACGTTACCCAAGAGGTACGGATAGACACCAACGCCACCGCCACCCGTGTAGCCCCGCTGGCCAAAGTGCGCCGCATCCTGCATAGCGTACAGCGTGAGTCAGACAAGAAAAAGGAGGTACTGCAGGCAAAGGAGCTGGCCTTACTGCAACAGGACAAGCACATCATGGACCAGGTGCGGGACATGATGTATCAGTTGGAGCAGAACGAACAGGCGCAAATGCAGGAGAACTCCGTGCAGGCCCGTAAGGTCGCCAAGGAAACCTCTACGGTGCTGCTCATTATCGGAGTGCTTGGCCTGAGCGCCGGGCTAGCCTTTATGCTGGTTATTCTGCGCGATATCACTCGCAGCAACAATTACAAGGCTAAACTGGTAATTGCCCAGAAAGAGGCGCTACAGCTGGCTCGCGCCAAAGAGGCGTTTGTGGCCAACATGAGCCACGAGATGCGCACACCCCTGAACGTGATCATGGGCTTCTCGCAACAGCTGCACCATACCCCGCTAGAGCAGCAGCAGCAAGAGTAC
Organism: Pontibacter sp. CAU 1760; assembly: GCF_054482735.1. Lineage (NCBI taxonomy): Bacteria > Pseudomonadati > Bacteroidota > Cytophagia > Cytophagales > Hymenobacteraceae > Pontibacter > Pontibacter sp. CAU 1760. Next base: position 105,134 of record NZ_JBTLRL010000012.1, on the reverse strand, counting down.
CTGCAAGCGGTAAATGGTGCCGGAGAGCACCTGTTGCATATCGTAAACGACGTACTGGACTTGTCTAAAATAGAGGCGGGCAAGCTACACATCAACCACACGGTCTTTAGCCTGAAGCAAATGCTGAAGCAGGTGGAACACGCGTTCGCCCTGAAGGCCTCCAGCAAAAGAATCCACTTCCTGACGCGTACCGACGAAACCATACCGGACGTGCTGCAGGGCGATGCACTGCGCCTGAAGCAGGTGCTCTTCAACCTGGTAGATAACGCCATTAAATTTACGCATGAGGGCCGTGTGTTGGTAAGCGTGCGCCTCAAAACCATTCGCCGCACCCGTGTTGTCATTAGCTTTGCTGTGTCTGATACAGGCATTGGCATACCCGAAGAACGCATCCAGTATGTGTTCGGTGAGTTTAACCAAGCCGACAACTCCATCCTGCGCAAGTATGGCGGCACGGGCCTTGGGCTTTCTATCAGCAAGAAGCTGGTGGAAATGCAGGGCGGCACCCTAAATGTGCAGAGCGTCCATAACCAAGGCACCACGTTTACCTTTGTGCTGCCACTGCAAGTGTCCAAAGAAGGATTACCAGCGCCTGTTGCCAGCACAGCCCCTGCCCTGCCCACTACTTTTCAGGGGTACACAGCCCTTGTCATTGATGATGATGCCTACAGCCGTAAGCTGTGTGAGCTGATCCTGAGCAGATGGGGTATGGAAGTGCACCTGGCAAACGATGGCCAGGAAGCCATGGCGCAGGTACGCGAGCGCCGATTTGATATTGTGCTGACCGATATTCAGCTGCCCGGCGTGAGCGGTAAAACAGTGGCCCGCAACATCCGGAAAGTTGATAAAAAGGTGCCGATTCTGGCCCTTACCGCCAATATCCTGAGTAATGAAGAGAATTTCTTCCAGAACTCTGCTATTTCAGGTCACTTACTAAAGCCGTTTACAGAGCAGGAACTGCACCAGAAGCTGGCCGAAGCGCTGCCGGTTCCTGCACAAGTTTCGCCTGCGTACCCGGTAGCTATAGAGGAGCCTGTAGCCGTAGTTGCGTCTGCAACAGATGCGCCGCTCTACGACCTGAGCGAAATGCGTATGTTTACCGGAACAGATGAGGAGGCGCTGGCTGCTGTGCTGGAAGTTCTTCTGGCTGACCAGCAGCAAAACCTGCAAGACTTAAGCACTGCCGCTGCGCAGAAGGAATGGGAGAAAGCGGCCAATGTAGCCCATAAAATGCTAACAGCCTTCAAGCACCTAAAGGCGCATACTGTTACACCGGCCTTGCTGGAAGTTGAGCAGGTGCTGCATACAGGCTATGCTGACCCGGCAGAGTTAACGGAGGCAACAAGGCAGGTAGCCCAACACACCAAACTGGTGCTGGCTGCGCTGCAACAGGAACAAGAGGCCTTGCGCGCTACGGTTACGCAGGCTTAACTACGCGTCGATATCGTATAACTTGAGCTTGTTGTAGAGGGTTTTGCGGTCTATGTTGAGCAGGCGGGCCGCTTTTGACTTGTTGTATTTCACGCGCTCCAGCATTTGCAGAATCATCTCCTTCTCATTGCGCTCATTAATGCTTTTCAGGTCCGTGTCGTCGAAGTTGAAACGGCGCTCGGCAGCGCCATTCTGCGGAACCGCCACAGCGGGCGTATGGCTCACGATCTCCTCCGGAAACTCCTGTAGGGTAATCACATTCCCCTTTGCCAGTAACACCGCGCGCTTCACTACATTCTTGAGTTCGCGCAGGTTGCCGGGCCAGGAATACTTCAGCAAAATGCTTTCAGTCGCTTCATCAAAGCCTGTCACACTTTTATCCATTTCCCGGTTTGCCTGCTGCATAAAGTGGCTCGCAAACAACAGCACATCGCCATCGCGGTCACGCAATGGCGGCACATTGATCTTGAACTCATTCAGGCGATGGTATAAATCCTCGCGGAACTGCCCATTGGCAACAGCCTGCTGCAGGTCCTCGTTTGTGGCTGCCAGCACGCGCACGTCTACGTCTACGTCGCTGGTGCTACCTATCTTGCGCACTTTACGCTCCTGCAGCGCCCGCAGCAGCTTCACTTGCACCTCGTAAGGCAGGTTTCCGATCTCATCCAGAAAAATAGTACCGCCCTCTGCGGCTTCAAACTGCCCCTGGGTATCTTTCATAGCACCTGTAAATGCGCCTTTCAAATAACCGAACAACTCACTTCCGGCTAGCTCTCTGGATAAGGCACCGCAGTCAATCGCTATGAAGGGCATGCCTTTCCGCTTGCTGCGCTCATGGATCATGCGGGCAACGTACTCTTTACCGGTACCACTCTCGCCTTCAATAATCACCGACAGTATCGTAGGCGCTACCAGCGAGATAAATTCCTCGATCTGTGCCGCACTACTGCTTTTCCCCTGCACAAACTGGGGCAGCACCAGGGCCTTCCCTTTGGATGCGGCAGTATCCGGCTCAGCCTTTTTTTGCAGCGCATTCTGAATGACCAGCAGTGTTTCGTCGGGATTGATGGGCTTGGTGATATACTCGAAGGCGCCCATTTTTATCGCTTTAACGGCTGTGCGGATGTCTGCGTAATGCGTCATCAGGATAACAGGCACGTTTTCGGCGAGTACTTTTATCTGCGGAAGCAGTTCCAGGCCGGTTTTGTCCGGAAGGCGGAAATCAGTGAGTACGAGGTTAAAAGAAGATGACCTGAGTTGGCGCAACCCATCGTTGGCGGTATAGGCTGTTTCCACTTCATACTGCTGTCGTTGCAAAAATGCTTTTAGCATCATGCAAAACGCAGGATCATCATCAATCAATAATATTTTTGGCATAAACATGTGTAACTAAAGTGCCTAACGCTCACATTATGTGTGGCGGCACAAAGCAAATAAGTAACGACAAAGATAAGGCTATTGTTCAACACGCCTCTGTCACTTCCACAGTTGCCCTCTGTTGCTACTTAATATACAGCTATAATACCAACAATCAAACTGTTAAGAATATTGCATGCAATGGGATATAAACAGAAAAAGCCTCCGCGCCAACGGAAGCTTTCCCTTTGAGGAAGTCTCCGCGCCAACAGAAACTTCTTCAGAATAACTTATAAACGAAGCTTTAACGCGCTGCTGCCGGCAAACCTGGCTGCCAGCGGCCTGTAGTATCAGGCTACAGCAAACATTAAAGGGCCGGCTCGTTTTGCCTGCTCCATCACATGGATGGTCGCTAAAGCTAAGATCTGGTAGATTTTCATGATTAGTTTAGTTTGGTTGTGTTTAGTTAGTACTTGTTAGCTCCTGCGTTGCCTCTGTCAAAGTGTTTCCATCTTCGTCGAAACGGGCAATCCCCCGCATGTTATCTTCATTTTTGAAATAAACCTCATAGGTAAGCTTGCCAGATGCAGGTGTTACTTTGTATACTTCGCTGATGTCCCACATGGCCAGCACCTCGCTTTTGAGTGCCTGCTTGATAGGTTCCGGCAGCTTCTTTTTAGAAATCTGCCGCTTTTCTGCGGGTTGCTCCTCTGACAGGGGTAGCTGTGATGAAGGCGATCTATTGATCTGGGCATCAGAATCTATTGACATTAATGCCAGTGCCATAATGGTCGTCGCTACAACAGTCGCTTTGTTCATTACCCTCTATTCAGGTTTAAATAACATTTATGATGTGTAGACATTTAGAGATAACTGTGCCAAAAAAGCAAATAACCTCCAATCAATTAGCCTATAGCCATTTAGCAACATCGGCAGGTATAAGTCAAAAACGAACAAAAATCCTAAACTGTAGAAGAAATCCACAAGTTGTAGAATTGCTTTCTACATTGTGCCAGTAAGCAACCCCACTCTTTCCCTGCCAGGGGCAACCTTTCGGGCTGCCACTCATACAATAAGACGCCACAGGCTTGCTGGCGCCCGTAACCTAAAATTAATTACCTTTATACCATGAGCGAACCACGTAAAAAACTCTTCCTGCTAGATGCCATGGCCTTGATATACCGTGCGCATTTTGCGTTTAGCAAAAACCCGCGCATCAACTCCAAAGGCATGAACACCGGAGCCGCCCTTGGCTTCACAAACACGCTGGTAGAGGTGCTGCAGAAGGAAAAGCCCACCCATATCGGCGTTGCCTTCGACTCGGCGGCCAAAACCTTCCGCCACGACAACTTTGCCGCTTACAAGGCAAACCGACAGGCCATGCCGGAGGACATCTCCATCGCCATACCCTACTGCAAGAAGATTGTAGAAGCCTTTAACATCCCGGTCCTTATCCTGGATGGGTATGAGGCCGATGATATTATCGGCACCATGGCCTGCCGCGCCGAGAAGGAAGAATTCGATGTGTACATGATGACGCCTGACAAGGACTACTGCCAGTTGGTAACCGAGCATGTGTTCCTGTACAAGCCCGCTTTTCTGGGCAATGCCGTGGAGGTATGGGACGTGCAGAAAGTGTTGGACAAGTGGGAGATCGAGCGCGTGGAGCAGGTGATCGACATCCTTGGTCTGCAGGGCGATGCCGTGGATAACATACCGGGCATACCGGGCATCGGCGAGAAAACGGCTAAAACCCTGATCCAGCGCTTTGGCTCTGTGGAGAACCTCATTGCCAATGCCGACCAGCTGAAAGGAAAGCAGAAAGAGAACGTGGTGAACTTCGCCGACCAGGGTATGATGTCGAAGGAGCTGGCCACCATCCATTGCGACGTGCCCCTGCCCTTCAGCGCAGAGGCGCTGCATTACGACGGCCCGAATGAAGAGCAGATCACGGAGCTGTTTGCCGAGCTGGAGTTCCGGCAACTGGCGCAACGCGTGCTGGGGCAAACGCTGGCATCCGCCATCACCACGCCTGCTGCCAAGCCCTCGCGTGGCCGTAAAGCCTCCGGCCAAAGCCAGACCTCGCTGTTTGGCGCCCCTTCGGAAGCAGCAGTTGATACCGTTATTGCAGAAGAAGAGGTTCCGGCAACACTCAAAACCCTCAACACGACCGTCACGAATTATCACCTCATCAACACACCGGAGCTGCGCCAAAGCCTGGTGAAGTACCTGCTGAAGCAGGATGAGATATCGTTTGACACCGAAACCACCAGCATCGATGCCATCACGGCTCGTTTGGTGGGGATGTCGTTCTGCTACCGCCCCGGCGAGGCGTATTACGTGCCTGTGCCGCCTGATAACCAGGAGGAGTCGAAGCGCATTGTAGCTGAGTTTAAGCCCGTGCTCGAGAACCCTACCATCGCCATGATCGGCCAGAACATCAAATACGACATCCTGGTGATGAAGAACTACGATGTGGAGGTCCAGGGGCCGATTTTTGACACAATGCTGGCGCACTACCTGCTCGAGCCGGAAATGCGCCATAACATGGATGTGCTGGCCGAGACATACCTCAACTACTCGCCGGTGCCCATCACCGACCTGATCGGGCCGAAGGGCAAGAACCAGAAAACGATGGCCGACCTGGAGCCGGAGGACGTGAAGGACTATGCCTGCGAGGATGCCGACGTAACGCTGCAATTAAAGCACTACTTCGAGCCGCTACTGCAAGAGCAGGGCCTGACAAAGCTGTTCCATGATGTGGAAACGCCGCTGGTGCAGGTGATCGCCGACATCGAGAAGGAAGGCATCAGCATCGACTCGGATGCTTTGGCTGACATATCGCTCCAACTTGAAGCCGAGATCGCCACTCTGGAGAAGCGCATTTTTGAGATTGCAGGCGAGCAGTTTAACATCGGCTCCCCGAAGCAGCTGGGCGAAATTCTGTTCGACAAACTGGAACTGCACGGCAAATCCAAGATCAAGAAAACAAAGACCGGCCAGTATGCCACCGGCGAGGAGATACTCTCGAAGATGGCGGGCGAACACGAGATCGTGCGCCTGATACTGGAGCACCGCGAACTCTCCAAGCTGAAGTCTACCTACGTGGATGCGCTGCCCTTGCTGGTATGCGAGCTGGATGGCCGCGTGCATACCTCCTTTAACCAGGCCGTGACCGCTACCGGCCGCCTGAGCTCCACCAACCCGAACCTGCAGAACATACCTGTCCGGACGGAGCGCGGCCGCGAGATACGCAAGGCCTTTGTGCCCCGCAACAACAAGCACCTCATCATCTCAGCCGACTACTCCCAGATCGAGCTGCGCATCATGGCCGACTTCAGCGATGACCCAACCATGAAAGAGGCCTTTAAGAACGGCATCGACATTCACGCGTCCACGGCCAGCAAGGTGTTCCACGTACCGCTGGAGCAGGTGGACAGCGAGATGCGTCGCAAAGCCAAGATGGTGAACTTCGGAATTATCTACGGCATCTCGGCCTTCGGTTTGGCAGAGCGCCTGGGGGTGCCGCGCCGCGAGGCCGCCGATATCATTGAGGCGTATTTCCAGGAGTTCCCGGCCGTGAAGGAGTATATGGACACCACCATTGAGAAAGCCCGCGACCTGGAGTATGCCGAAACGCTGCTGGGCCGCCGCCGCTATCTCCGCGACATCAACTCGCGCAACCAGACCATCCGTGCCTTTGCCGAGCGCAACGCCATCAACGCCCCGATACAGGGCACCGCCGCCGACATCATCAAGATCGCGATGATCCACATACAGGATTACCTGAAGCAGGAGAAACTGCAGACGCGTATGATCCTGCAGGTGCATGACGAACTTTTATTCGATGTGCCGAAAGAGGAAGTGGAGATCGTAACGCCTAAGATCGTGGAACTGATGACCAATGCCCTCCCGCTAAGCGTGCCGATGGAAGTCGGGCTGGGCGTGGGCGAGAACTGGCTCGAGGCACATTAACGATCAGGGTATACAGGATATAGGGATGAACAGGATCGGTCTATGCCTTAATCACTAACGGGGTATCTTTAAGCCAGAGGGTAGCAAGTAAATCAAAAAAACTTCCTGCTTATCCATACATCCGGCAAGCCCTAGTTCACAAACAAAAAGAGCACCTCTCTTGCGGGAGGTGCTCTTTGCTATTTATACCTGCTGGTTGTTAAGGCAGCAACACGGCGCGGTACTGGGTTTCGTCCAGCAAAGGCACATTCGAGTTGTACTTGGCGTTGATGGCCATGATCATCTCGTTGGTGGCCACAGCATAGCCTCTTGGCGTCAGGTGCACACCGTCCAGCGAGAACAGGTTACCCGTAATGTAGGCCGGAGAATAAGCCACGCCATTCTTTCCAAAACCCGTCTGGATATTGTTGAAGTAAGCGTTCGCATCCCACAGGGCAAGGCCTCTGGCAGTGGCTTGCGCCCTGATGATGTCGTTGAAAGAAGTAATGGCAGACTTCACCGTAGTTTGCTCAGCCACATCAAGTAACAGGGCACTCGGGATCGGGTTGCCGGCAGTAAAGCCGAACATCGCCGTCGTATCGATCTGGTAGTTTGCCAATATCGCTGCCAACGTGCCTCTAACCACCAACGGGTCTTTGCTTGGGCTCACCTGCGCGGCCAGGTCTCTCCAATACTTGCCTGTTTTCTGACCAAGCAATGGGATATAGCTTGAAGAAGTCAGGGTGAAATAAACACCGTTTTGAGGGGCGTTTATCTGGGCTGTTGCCACCTGAACACGCGTACTGCCAGAACCTGTAAGCGCTACAAAACCCGGCGCACCGGCACTCGTTAAGGCACCTTTCACTGACGGACCTACTGCGGTGAAGAACGGAATCGCTGTAACATCTGGTATGGTAACCAAAATACCCTCTTTGCCTTCTGTAGCCAGCATGCTTACCAGAGCGCTGTAGTTTTCGTCAAACTTAGCTAGCGGCGTAATCGTGCGGATATCTGCATTAAGCATACCCCCGGAAAAAGCACCGCCGGAAGTAGCGTAGCCCAGCACATCATTCTCGGCCATCCAAATACTAAAGAATGTATAGTCGGCAGCCTGCGCCTGTGCCTGCACATACTGCAGGTATGTCTGGCCCGGATTATTGGTTAGGCGCTCAAAAAAGGCATTCCCCTGTGTGCTACCATAGCCCTGCGTCTTAACATCCGCCGTTCTGATACCAGGAATAGCCAGGTTGTTGATATTATCCGTGAACTTGGTATACAGCGGCGCGCCTTTCTCGTTAACGCCCCTTATGGCCAGTTCCGTTGTTACGTTCTGCGTAATTGGAGAGCCCTGGGCAGTGAAGCCCGTCAGTTTCAGGTAACCTGAACCGTTCTTTTGTGCTTCAGTGAAAAGCGGTTGCTTAAATTCACCTCCGCCTACGGCTTCAAACTGCTTTGCCAGCAGCGCAGGAGGAGAGGCCACTTGTCCTTCCAGGTATAGGCCGCCATCCGAGTAACCCGCACTCAGCGAGTTTCCAACGGCCAGGTATGAGGAGAAGTCTGCCTCGCCGGCGGTAGATGCCGGTGCGTCAATCTCCGGGTCGCAGCTGGTAAGCAGCATACCGGCAGAAAGGGCCAGCAGGCTGTATTTATAGAATATGTTTTTCATGATCGTGAGGGAAATTAGAATTTGAAATTAACCGCTAAGCCAGGGATATAAGCGATTGACTTATAAGTGCCACCAATGCTATTTGATTTATCGGCAGTGTCGGTGCGCTCGGCTTTGTTGATGTATAAGAAAGAGGCATCCAGGCTGATCAGGTCAGACACATTATAGCCTAGGCCAACAGACAACCCGCGCGAATCAGCGTCTGGTGTCTCGGGTGTTAAGTAGCCGTCCTGCACAGGTGTTTGGTCATAGTAGGCACCAGCACGTACAGCCAGATCCCCGTTAACCTTGTACTCACCGCCAATACGGTAAATCATCGCATCTTCGTAATCTCTTCTGCTCTCCGACGATGCGTTACCGGCCACCGGCTGGCTAAAATCGAAGCGCAGCTTCTCGTAAGCGCTCCACTGCACACGGCTAACATCTACGGCCAGTGTCAAACGGTCCGTTGGTTGATACCCTACCCCAAAAGACAAGGTAGAGGGCATTGGAAGTTCCGCATTGAAGGTAGTACCGTCGGGGAAACTCGCTTTCGCGGCAGCAGGAATGTTGCTGAAGGTAACGTCGCCTTCGTTTACCTTGATGTCCACCTGCGAGCGGTAGCTCAGGCCCAAAGAAAGCTGCTCGATCGGCTGGTAAAAAACGCCTACGTTATACCCATAGGCTGTTTCGGCACCGCCGTCTAACTGAATGCTGCCTTCCATTCCGTTCTGGTTTTGCACCGGTAATACCCGCTTCAGGTCTACGCCGCCTGAGGCAATCACAAAGCCTACGCCTATACCTAATTTGTCAGAAATCTGGTAGCTGGCCGTTGGCTGGAAGTAGATGGCCTTCAAGTCGATCTCAGCAAGGCCATAGCGGCCGCTCCACTCATTCCCCCAGCGCACACCACTACCAAAAGGGGTATAAACGCCGAGGCCCAGCTTCAATTTCTCTGTAACGCCAAACACACCATACAACTGAAAAGGCGTACCGAAGTCGTTGTCGGCCAGCGCGGTGGTATTGGATGGCTCCGGGGCACGGTAGGCGATCCGGGAGTTGATCAGGTTGGCACCCACTGTTACGCCGTTCTCGCGCATAAAACTCATGGCGCCCGGGTTAAAGAAAATGCTGGACGTACCGGTTTGTAAGCCCGTGCCTGTATGGCCCATACCAGTTTGGCGCTGGCTTGCCAGGTTTACCTGGTATCCGCCTGCCATGGCCGTAGCAGAGAGTAGTGTACCTCCTAATAAGGCTAAAATCTTGCGTTTCATATAAGCTGCTCTTTTAATGTAAATGTCTGTCTGTATAAACAAATATATTATAACTCCATGGATGCGCAAGCTAGTTTTTCAAATAATTTCATGTTTGAGTCGAAAAAAAATGACCCAATCTTTTAAATCCCTAAAATGTAACTAAATCACTGCTAGCAGGCCACCTTATTCCGGCTCTATACGTTTACAAGTGCTCGGAAATAGGACAATAAATTATGTATGACGTGATTGTGATTGGCGGCGGACCCGCTGGCCTGAATGCTGCCATGATACTGGGCCGCTCCCGGAGAAAAGTGATTGTGTTTGACGGAGGCAAGCCGCGCAACCGCTGGTCGAACAACATGAACGGCTTCCTGACCAGCGATGGCATGGACCCCCGCGATTTTATAAAAAAAGGACGGGCAGAGCTGGCCAAGTACAGCGTGGAGATCAAGGATATAGAAATCGATTCTGCTACCTACAGCAAAAGCCAGTACGTGGTGAACGACGCTGCCGGCAACGTATACCACTCGCGCAAGCTGCTACTGGCCACCGGCCTGAAAGACAACTGGCTTGAGCTGGATGGGTTTGAGGATTTGTACGGCAAAAGCATCCACCACTGCCCTTACTGCGACGGTTGGGAAAGTCGCGACAAAGCCATCGCCGTGTATGGCAAAGACCGCAACGGCATTGGGCAAGCACTGGCCATGAAAAACTGGAGCGAAGACGTGACTCTCTACACAGATGGCACCGACGAATTGCGCCGAGACGACCTGGAGTTGCTGGAACTGAACGAGGTGAAAGTGGAGAAGCGGAAAATTCTAAAACTAGAGGGGCAGGATGGCCAGTTAGCACACATCGTGCTGCAGGGTGGCGAGAAGACGGCACAGCAGGCGATGTTTTTTGGGGAAGGCACCAAACAGCAATCCGTGCTAGGCGAGATGCTGGGCTGTGAGTTCACCAGTAAAGGGGTGATCAAGACCCGGCGCCTGCAGCAGTCAAATATACCGGGGCTTTATGTGGCCGGCGATGCTGCCCGCGACATGCAAATGGTGATTGTGGCTGCCGCCGAGGGGGCCAAAGCGGGTGTGGCCATTAACATGGACCTACAGAAAGAAGACAGGAAAGTAGCTGTGTAAAGCCTGCAGGAAAGGTAAGGTGCCGCGCTATTCTCCAGGGACCTCTTGGGGAATGGCGCGTTCTTCTTTTTGCGGTATCGGCTGAAAAAGGTGCTCGCGCAGGCAGTAGCGGTAGCCGTTTACCAAAAGGTGCATCTTCAGGTTCTCGACGGCAATAGGCTCTTGCTCCTCTACCGCCCGGGTATTCGAAAAGCGGATCTGGCTGCCATCAATCACTGTAACCACGCCTGGCCCGAATATCTCTACCTGGTCTCCCGCCTTAATGACTATACCGGTTTCCTCACTTAGGCCAATGCCTACATACTCGGGGTCGTGGGCAACGGCATGCGCCAGGCGGCCAAAGCGGCCCCGCTCCGCAAAGTGCGTGTCGATGTAAATACGCTTGATAAAGGAACAGCCTTCAGTGGTTTTCATTTCGCCCTTGATCAGGGAGTAATGCCCGTAACCGTTATAGATCATCCTGTCCGACATGATAGCAGCTCCTGCACTTGTGCCTGCAATGATAATATCCTCGGTCCGGTAGCGATGCCGCATCAGGGCAAGCAACTCCGTTCCGTTCAGGAAACTAGCCAGGCGCACCTGGTCTCCGCCGGTAAAAAAGATCACGTCTGCGCGCTTTATGCGCTCCAAATGATCCTCAGTGTCGGCGAGGTGTACCTCATCGATGTGCATGAAGCTAACCTGGTGGCAGCCAACTTCTTCAAACGCCTCTTTATAGGCCTGCCCCGATTCCACGGCATTGGCAGGCTCTGGCGTGGCTGTGGCAATCACCTCCACGCGTGAGGTCTTCTCGCAGATATTAGAGCGTATTAATTTGATTAAGCCATCGTCATCTCCTCCACCAAGTGCAATCAGTTTTCCTTTTACCTGCTCCATAAATACGTTAACAATCAAAGTAACACCTTATACTCAATAGCAAGCCACTAAGTTGAAGGCAATTCAAGGCCAGGCCAGCGCCTTGGGGCGTTCTAGACTGTTATACAGCAACTTACGGCAGCATCATATCAACAGGCAGCGTCGTAACCCGCTCCGGCACGGTGCCATCTGGCAACTGCCAGGGCCGCTGCTGCTCAAAAGGCATCCGGAATAGGTGCATGACGGTTTGTTCTTTGGGATCGCGGTAAGATGGCACGCCAACGGTTATTTCCTGCTGGGGCACATTCAGGCGCAGGGAGCGATGCAGGCGATCCCACCACGAGAAGATAACAGCGTAATTGCTATTTGTCTCGCGGGCTACAATGGAGTGATGGATACCATGCATGCGAGGTGTAACCAGGATACGGCACAGGCGCCGCTCTACCTTAAAAGGGAGCCGTGTATTGGAATGGTGGAAAGCCGTGCAGCCCTCAAAGATCACTTCATAAAAAAGGACCAGCGATGCAGGCGCCCCAATTAAGGCTACTACAGCGCTACGGTAGGGTACTGAGGCGATGTTTTCGCCAATGTGAAAGCGCCAGGCGGTGGAAAGATCCAAGTCCAGATCGATGTGGTGCACATTGTGAAAGCGCCATAGCAAATCGGATTTATGCAGCAACACATGCCATAGGTAATTAGCGTAGTCCAGCAGCAGAAAGCTGGCTGCATACCGTGCCCACTTCGGAAGCCCGAGCCAGTGCGTGATGCCAAACCGATGCTGGCTGGCCCTTTTAGCGGCGGCGTAAGACACCGGCACCAACAACAGCCGTAGGGCAGGCAAGGCCGCCGCCGCAACCCCTCCATTCTCGATCAGGCGTTCTACTTTAGGCCGGGTGCGCTTTCGGAGTTGCCGCTTTGCCTCGATGACAAACAAAGCAGAGGCCAGTACACCCAACAGGGGCATACCCACCAAATCGAATTTTGGGAAGATGATTTTCATACCCCTTAGCTACCATATGCGCGGCTATTTGGTTTCGGTTTGCCAGGGCTGCTTCAACCTTTCTATGCGCAATCGACAGGCTTACAGACAACAGACTTGAACCATCTACCAAATTAAATCCAGTACGTATATAAACAACTAACTATCACACCCTTACCCCTACACAGTACGCTACACGCACCTTTTTATTTTTTTCCATCGCAGAAGCAACCTTCTTTCATTTGGTGCCATCTTTTAAATCGTAACAGTTAACAATTCAACAACTTAAATTTTACGGCCATGAAAATCATAATCCTTTTATTCGCATTTAGCTTTGGCATTGGGGCCAGCGTGAAGAAATCTGCTGATGACCTGAAAGAGATTGCTGAAAGAAACGAGATGAAGAGTTTGCAGGTATACCCGAACCTTCTGCCAGAGGTAGAAATTGTAGCGGGGCAAATTTAAGTTTCACGGTACTTAGCCAAGCTTTATACCCAAGTCAGTCATACTTTCAGCACACCACCCCACTCATACGCCCTCAGGCACAACGCTTGAGGGTGTTTGTTTTTTTTAGATGTTTTTACTGGAGAAGCTATATATTAAATAAATAATATGTTTCATTTGACACCATTTTAAGCAAAAATAAAATTATCAAATATCTAATAAACAATGCGTTAAAATAAAACATATGTTTTTATAGCGCCTAAACGCATGTTACATTTTATTTTTAAATGACCTTTTTTGGCAACAGGCACTTTTATAGATTTGCCTTTGCTTTTGGATAGTAAAGTGTTTTTAATTAAACCGTTATCTTTTTCAATTGCTGGAAACGCAAAAATTACTGCTACATAGCGGCAACTTCAGATAAAGACAAAGAAGAGCAACACCCTAAATAAAAACCAACTAAAACCTGTTTTGCGGCAGTTCACCTGTCTATAAAGCTTAGCTGCTAAGGTCCCCGCCAAGGCAGCCTATGAAAACTAACTTAAGCCCATAGCCAAGCACTGCAGCCTAACACAAGCTCTTCTTTTAATTAAGCCCGGCCCCAACCGGGCTTATATTTTTTCTGGCCGTGTGGCCTTTAATCGTCCTGGTTCTTGAAGATGTCGAAGATGCCGGGCTTGTTATCACCTTTCTTTTTCTTGCTGTCATTCTGCTTACCGAAAGGCCACAGTCGTTTTTTCTCCTTCTTTTCCTTTATAAGCACATAGCGCACCGAGATGCCTGAGGAAAGCTGGATCCAGTCTTCGTGGTTAATATGGAAGGCCGGTTTAACGTCGGCAGAGAGCAGAAAAGGGAGCCCGTTTACCTTATACTCTACCCCAAGTATCACATCGCCACCGGTAAAAGCCCCACTATCCTTCAGGTTACCGATGTGCGCACCTGCGCCCAGGTAATAATTGAAGCGCTTGCCTAACAGCGGGAAGTGCCATTCGTACAGCCCCGTTAAGCTGTAGTCCCGCGACCCGACCGTGGCAATGCCTTCTATGGTGCCCTGTTCGTGCAGTTTCTGCTGCACGGTTACGCCAAAGCGGTCGCTCTCTATTCGGACACCGGCGGCGGTTCTGTATTTCTGGGCCATACCGGCCATGCACACGCCGCAAAGCAGCGCAATTGTAAATAGTACTTTCTTGATCATATCGAAGGGTGATGTTCCTGACTACACCAAGCTTATGCCAGCCTTTATCTATACAAACTGTATATAAAGTAGCAGGCCGGAGCAGGATGAATTTTATTGTATTTTAAATTTCACTTACTTTATTTTAACCTGAATTTCAATACCTTAACCTAACTCTCTCACAACTCTAAAAATATAACTATGCAAAAGAACACTGTTTGGGCGATGGCCGTTTTGGTCTTCGCCACGCTCCTGTCCGGGTGCCAGCACAAGCCCGCCGCCGACAACCTCACAACAGAGCCGGTAGCTGCCACTTACACCATCGAGCAATTTCTGAACACGACCGCTATCGGAGGAAACGGGTTCTCGCCGGATAATTCAAAGATACTGTATTCCAGTAACCAAACAGGCATATACAATGCTTTTGAGGTGCCGGTTTCCGGGGGCGAGCCACACCAACTCACCAACTCAACGGACAACTCGGTGTTTATCATATCTTATTTCCCGAAAGATGAGCGTGTTTTGTATTCCAGTGATAAAGGGGGCGATGAAATCACGCACCTTTTCGTGCGCCAACCCGACGGCACCACCAAAGACCTGACGCCGGAGCAGGGTGCCAAAGCCATGTTTGTAGACTGGAGCCACGACCAGAACAGCTTCTTCTTTATCTCGAACAAGCGCGACCCGAAATACTTCGACCTGTATGAAATGGACCTGCAAACACTAGCGCCCAAGCTGGTCATGAAAAACGAGCAGGGCCTGAACGTGGCAGCCATCTCCAGAGACAAGAAACACATTGGCTTGTCGAAGTCCATTAACACCAACAGCAGCGACTTGTACCTGTACAACACGCAGACCAAACAGCTGAAGAAACTCACCAACCATACTCAGGACATTAGTTATTCCCCGCAAACCTTTACCCCTGACAACAAACACCTTTACTTCCTGACGGATGAAGGGGCTGAGTTTAAGCAGCTCAAAAGCTATGACCTGGCAAGTGCTAACATAGTGGATGTGGAAAGAGCCGACTGGGACATCATGTATACCACGTTCTCCCCCAAAGGCAAATACCGGATATCAGCCATTAACAACGACGCCCGCACCGAGGTGAAGTTATTTGACGCCGCTACCGGAAAGGAGGTTCAACTGCCCCAGTTACCTTCCGGCGACATAACGAATGTGGTATTCTCGAACGATGAGCAAAAAATGAGCTTCTACTTGAACAGCCTGAAATCGTCCCGAAACCTCTTTGTGCACGACTTTGGCAGCGGCAAAACGACCCAGCTTACTCATACCATGAACCCGGAGATCAACCCGAACGATATGGTGGATATGGAGGTCGTCCGGTACAAGTCGTTTGACGGCATGGAGATACCCGCCCTGCTGATGAAACCGAAGACGGCCACCACAGAGAACAAGGTGCCTGCCCTGCTTTGGATTCACGGTGGCCCGGGTGGGCAAACAAGGCGCAACTACAGCGCACTCATGCAGTACCTCGTGAACCACGGCTACGCCATCCTTGCCGTGAACAACCGCGGCAGTTCGGGCTATGGCAAAACCTTCTTCGCCGCCGACGACCTGAAGCACGGCGACGCCGACTTGAAAGATGTGATAAAGGCAAAGGGCTTTTTGGCTGGCACAGGCTACATTCAGCAGGATAAGATCGGGATTATAGGCGGCAGCTATGGCGGCTATATGGTATTGGCCGGCCTGGCCTTTGCCCCGGAGGAGTTTGCCGTTGGCGTGGATATTTTTGGCGTTTCCAACTGGCTACGCACACTGCGCAGCATCCCGTCTTATTGGGAGGCTATGAGAGAGGGCCTGTACAAGGAATTGGGCAACCCCGAAACAGACTCGCTAGCGCTATACAACAAGTCGCCGCTCTTTTTTGCCAACCAGATTAATAAGCCGCTCATGGTGCTGCAGGGCGCCAACGACCCGCGTGTGCTAAAGGTAGAGTCGGATGAAATTGTGGCTGCCGTGAAGAATAACAATGTACCCGTGGAGTATGTGGTGTTTGAGGATGAGGGCCACGGTTTTGTAAAGAAGGAGAATGAGCTGAAAGGCTACGGTGCCATCCTCTCCTTCCTGGATACGCACCTGAAAGCCGGGAATAACAAGCCTGTAGGAGCAAGCAGTAAGTAAAGGCTAGGTATACTGCCCGCACTTACTGTATAGGGTATACTGGCAGGAATAATATTCAAGCCAGCAGGAGGTATAAAAAAGAGGAGTATTATTCGCCTTTATACCCCCTGCTGGCTTTTTTCTCGGACTGCTTTTTCTTACCCTCCAGTCTACGGCGCTTGCTGGCGCGGGTGGGCCTGGTGGCGGTACGCTTTTTTTGCCTGGTGAGCGCCCCTCGTAGCAGCGCATAAAAGCGCTCGATGCTGATTTCCTTGTTCTTGAGCTGGCTGCGCTCGGTCTGGCTCACCAGCTGCAAAAATCCCTCATTATTGATGCGATTGCCCAGCTTTTCTTCTACCAGTGCCTTCTCCTCCTCTGTTAGCAAGGCTGAGCTTTGCACATGAAACCGTAGCTCCACTTTAGTGTTTACCTTGTTCACGTTCTGGCCGCCAGCCCCGCCACTCCGCGACATCTGGAACTGCAACTCCTGCTCAAACCCCCTGTCCTCTAATTTTGCCATCCTGAATTATTTTTCGAGTTATAAATTTGCGAAAAATTTCCTCTGCCATGCGTCTTTTAGATTTTTAAAAAGTCTTTGGGAGGATCTGATAAGAAAACATATACTAGAACTCATGAAAAAAGCATTACCAATTCTACTCTTTCTGCTTTTACCACTCGGGCTGCTGGCCCAAGCCAAAAGCTTTTACTTTACCACCTCCGACAGCGTGCAGCTATACGTGCGCGTGGCCGGCGAAGGCAAGCCCTGCCTGTTTGTGCATGGTGGCCCCGGTTCCTGGACGAAGTATTTCTATGCCCTCGGAGGCGATGTGGTGGAGCAGGACATGCAAATGATTTATGTAGACCAGCGCGGTTGCGGCCGTTCCTCTAGCCCTCAAAACAACGACTACTCCCTTAACCGCATGCTGCAGGATTTTGAGGAATTGCGCCAACACCTGGCCTATGAAAAATGGCTACTGATGCCCCACTCGTTTGGTGGCACCATTGCCACAGAATACGCCTATGTATACCCCCAACAGGTACAGGGCTTGATTTACGTGAACAGCACCCTGGACTTGAATAAGAGTTTGGAGAGCTACGTGCAGGAGGGCTCCCGTTTCCTGAACATACCTGCCTCCGAGTTACGGCAGCCAGGCGCACCCATTGGCCAGGCCCTTAACAAAGTAGTGCAAAAGCTGAATGAGCAAGGCCTAATGTATAAAATGATGTATCCTGACAAAAGCATGTTTGATGCCATGAACACGGTGATGGACACAACCCTGAACTGGGGGTTTGGGGCTAACGTCTGGAACCACCGGGAGTATGAGCAGGACTTCACCCTCAAAACGGCCAGCATCAAAGCGCCGGTATTGGTCTTTGCCGGTAAGCACGACTACTCCGTTGGCCCGAAGCATTACAAACTGTTTAAGTTTCCGAACGCCACGTACCGCCGCATGGACACAGGCCACTGCCCTTACCAGGAGCAGCCCGAGCAGTTCCGGAAGCATGTCCGAAGCTTCGTGGCTACATTAGAGTAACTTAGCTCTGAGCCGCCGCGCCACCCTGCGGCGGCTTAACCCTGCCTGCGTGGCTGCGTTAGAAAACAAAAACGATAGACAAATGAAATGGTCGCTGAAGCTGGGCAGGGTAGCCGGCATTAAAATATTGGTTCACTGGAGCTTTGTATTACTACTGGCCTGGGTAGCCATCACCGAAGCACAACGCGGCAACAGCACCGGAACCATCCTGCTGTCCATTGGTTTTGTGCTGGCCGTGTTTGTGTGCGTAGTACTGCACGAGCTGGGGCACGCCCTCACCGCCCAGCGCTATGGCATCGATACTAAAATGATTACCCTGCTGCCCATTGGTGGGGTGGCCAGTCTCGAGAAGCTGCCCGAAGACCCGAAGCAGGAGTTATACATTGCCGTTGCCGGACCCGCTGTAAACGTTGTGATCGCGTTTATACTGTGGCTGGTGCTGCCCGGCCTGCAAGCCATACCCGACGAGACCTTCTTTGCCCATATCTCCCCCAACAACTTTCTATACCTGCTCATGGCAGTGAATATTATGCTGGTGGTGTTTAATGCCATACCTGCTTTCCCGATGGATGGGGGCCGGGTATTGCGGGCGTTGCTGGCTTTTAAGCTGGGCAGAGTGCGGGCTACCCAGATTGCCTCTAACCTGGGGCAGATTTTAGCGATAGGCTTTGTGTTTATCGGCCTGTTTTATAACCCCTTTCTTATCCTGATTGGGGCGTTCGTGTTTTTCGGGGCCTATTCCGAGAATCTCATTGTGCAGCACCTCGATTTTCTGCGCGGGCACAGTGTGCGAGAGGGTATGATGACGAATTACGTCTCCCTGTCTCCCACCGAGACCGTACGGGATGCGCTCAACAAGCTGCTGCAGGGCTCGGAGCATGAGTTTGTAGTGGAGGAAAATGGCCAGGTGGTGGGTACGCTTACGCGGGCGCAACTGATCCAGGCGGTGAAAGAGGAACTGATGCAAACGACCGTATCCAAAATCATGGACACAGAGGTGCGGACCTTCAACGTGCAGGATAAACTCTCCGAAGCCTATACCGAGCTGCAGAAAACCAAAGTGCCGCTCTACCCTGTCCTTGAAAACGGGCGCTTGGCCGGGGTAATCAACACCGACAATATCAATGAGTTTATCATGATCAAATCTGCGCTGACGCAATAAACCCGCCTGCTGCACAGCGTTTACAATACCCTGTCTTCTTTGTAAGCACTGCAAGTGCCAATCCCTGTATGGTAGTAACTGCAAATCATCATACGAAAATAATCGTACTTTTATTTCTACTTACGAAACAATTCGTATATATTGCTGGTATACCCAGAGAAACAACCTCATCCCCACGATTATGGCTACAGAACAACCTCAAAAACCCACAGAGTCTGAATTAGAGATCCTGCAGATACTCTGGCAGCAAGGCCCCAGTACGGTACGGCTGGTACACGAAGAGCTGGCCAAGACTAAAGACGTGGGCTATACCACTACCCTGAAGCTGATGCAGATCATGTCGGAAAAGGGTATGCTGGATGCCGACAAAAGCAGCCGTTCACACATTTACCGCCCCTTGTTAGAAGAGGAGCATACCCAACGCCAACTGTTAAACCGTTTTGTGCAGGCCGCCTTCCGGGGGTCGGCTAGCAAACTGGTGATGCAGGCGCTTGGCAACAGCGCCTCGTCTAAAGAAGAGCTGGATGAAATACGAAATTTATTAGATAAACTGGAAGGAGGCACAAAATGACCCTGATCACAGAATTACTCCCCGCAAACCTCACGCAAGCCCTCGGCTGGACGTTGCTGCACTCGCTTTGGCAAGGCGCACTGGTAGCGCTGCTGCTAAGCCTGACATTGGTAGCGCTGCGCCGCGCTAGTGCCCAGTCGCGTTACCGGGCAGCAGGGGCCGCCTTGCTGGCACAGTTGCTGCTGGCTGCCGGCACTTTCACCTATTACCTTGGCACGGCAAACGTAGCTTCACAGGCTGTGTTGTCCGTTGCTGAACTGCCTTCCGCCGCTGCCCATACCCAAAACTGGCAACAAGCTATAGTCAGCCAGGCTAGTTGGCTAGCCCCGCTTGAGGCGGCGCAGGCCTACGTAGAGCAGCACCTGCCGCTGCTGGTGGCCTGCTGGCTGCTGGGCATGCTGCTGATGGCCATCCGGCTGACCGGCGGGTTTGCCTATGCCCAACGCCTGCGGCACGAAAAGGCTGTTCCGCTAGGTGACCACTGGCAACAAAAGCTGGCGAAATTGGCCCAAGGCATGGGCTTGCAGACAACTGTTCGGCTAATGGAGTCGGCACTGGTGCAGGTGCCCATGGCCATTGGCATCGCGAAGCCTGTTATTCTGCTTCCCATCGGTGCTGTTACGGGCCTTCGGCCAGAGCAGGTAGAGGCGGTGCTGGCCCATGAACTGGCCCATATCCTGCGCAAGGATTACTTAGTGAACTTGCTGCAAACTGCTATCGACACGCTGTTCTTCTATCACCCGGCCATGTGGTGGGTATCGGGGGTGATGCGGGCTGAGCGCGAGAACTGCTGCGATGACATGGCCATTGCCCTTTGCGGCGACACGCTGACCTATGCCCGTACCCTGGCCCAACTCGCGGAGATGCGCCTGCCGGCTGCTCCGTCTTTAGTGGTTGCCTTTCCGGGAAAGCAGGGAACGTTACTGAACCGCATCAAGCGCCTGGTGGGAGCACCTGCACAGAAGACAACGGCAGGCGAGGGTATCGCCGCCGCGATCGTGCTGGTGATAGGGTTCCTGGCACTGTCGTTTGGCGCGGTGGCCGCGCTTAAACCCCAACTGCAGCAAGACACGGCACAGGCTATACATCAAAACATTACTTCTCCATTGCCCGCCTCCGTGGCCTATACCGCCCAGGACTCACTGGGAAACCCCCACGATGTGGTGATCATCCAGAATAAAAAGGGCAAACTGAAGGAGCTGTATGTGGATGGCAAGCGCATTCCTAAAAAGCATCAGGAGGCGTACGAAGACCTGGTCCGGCAGCGCCTGCAAGCTGTGGAGAACGCTTCCCGTGCATCCAAGAAAGAAGTGGTTATCCTGATGGATAGAGCCCGGGACGAAGCCGCTTCTTCACGCCAGCACAGTGGAAGGGAGGAGGTATACCATTATGAGATCGAAATAGCTGATGGCGATAGCCTGCTTTTGCCTCCGCCCCCACCTCCGGCACCGCCTATGCCCCCTGCCCCTGGCATAGCGCCTCCCCTACCGCCCATGCCGCCCGCCTTGCAGCAGCAGATGGAGCGCTATGAGATAGAGATAAAAGCTTTTGAAGAAGGGATGCAGAAGCGCGAAAAGGAAATTCGCCGCCAGGAGACGCTACATGGAAAACAGCACCAGCAAGAAATGGCGGCACATGAAAAGCAAATGGCAGCGCACGCGAAAGAGACGGAGCGCCGCCACGAGGCGCAGTTTCAGCGGGTAAGAGCCGAAATGGTAAAAGACGGAATCATAAAGGAATCTGACAAGAACCTGCAAATACAATTCAAAAACGACGAATTTTATGTGAACGACAAGAAACAGTCGAAGGAAATGGCTGAGAAGTATAAGAAACTAATGCAGAAAGAGCCTCAATAAACTACCTGGCACGCTGGCATTGCTGCGTGAAAGCCAGTTTAAATTTTACCATACCTATAGGAGCCCGCCAACTAGAAATTTGGCGGGCTTTTTATAATTTACACCTATCTTCGGTTTTTGACACGCACAGAAAACTATATATCCCTGACAGGGTTAATATCCGTAAGAATAGAACGTTCAATTTTTCGTTATATAACCAAACATATCATTTATACCCGCTTTTGATCAATCGCCGCCTCTATGAATAAACTCTACACCCCTTGCGTAGCCGGGCTACGCTTGCCATTTCTGCTCTTGCTTTTTGCATTACTAGTTGCTGCACCTCGTGCCTTTGCTGAAGCCCCCCCCCACATGACCCCTCTCTCGTTGGCGGAGCGTGTGCAGGCTGCTGGCATTGTGGTAGAGGGCAAGGTCATCTCGCAGCAGTCTTTCTGGGACGCCCGCCACGAAAACATTTACACCTCTAACATCATTGAGGTGTATAAATCCTTTAAGGGAGGCACAGAAACCCAAAAGCTGGAGCTAATTACGGAAGGCGGCGCCATCGGCATGAAAAAGCACGTATTCTCGACGGCGTTGCAGTTGCGGCCCGGGCAGCAGGGCATGTTCTTTTTGGCAAAGCAGCAGGGGCTGCAGCGCACGCCCGGCAACCAGTATACCAGCACCATGGCCTATGGCAGCCAGCAGGGCTTTGTGCGGTATCACCTCCCCGAGGGAAAAGCCATTGGCGTGTTTGACCGCTATGAGCGCACACAGGACCTTTACCAGCGCATCACCGAACAAACCGGGCAGCAGTTCCGGACGCTGCGCAGCAACCCGGAGTTAACCGAGAAAATATCCGCCACCCAGCGGGCGCAAGCCGATGTGCAGGCCCCCGTGATCACCTCTTTTTCCCCGACTGTGGCCAGTGCCGGCACAGGCGTAGTGCTTACTATCAACGGCCTCGGATTCGGCAACACCCGTGGCAATGGCGCTGTGGAGTTCCGCAATGCTGATGATGGCGGCCAGACCTTTGTGCGGCCACTGCGCTCCGAGTACATCTCATGGACAGACCGGAAAATCGAGCTGTTTATACCCTCTACTTCCGAGGACGGCGGCACACCCGGCTCGGGCGTTATCAAGGTGGTTAATAACAGCAACGAGGTCTTTACCAGCCTCACGCCCATCACCATTGAGTTTGCGTACTCCAACATTGGGTTCGACAACAAGCCTTTTCGGCCTATACTAACCAACCGCGACGGAGCAGGCGGTTATACTATACAGTTTGCCCCAAGCATGCAGAACAAGCAGCCTGCGCAGGAAGGCTTCCGGCGCGCCATGAACACCTGGATTTGCGTATCGGGCGTGAACTGGCAAATGGGCAAGCCTACCACCATTGAGGCCGCCGCAGAAGACGGTGTGAACGTGATCCGGTTTGCGCCTGCCTCCACTACCGGGCAGGGCGTGCTGGCCCGTACCATCAGCCGGTACGAGGGCTGCAGCAACGGCCAGGACACGTTGTTTTGGGTAACTGAGTTCGACATGGAGATCAATAGCAACATCTCGTGGCAGTATGGCCCTGCGCCGCCCGTTACCCGGCAGTTCGACTTTGAGACCGTAATGCTTCACGAGTTAGGCCATGCCCACCAGCTGAGCCACGTTATCCTGTCAAGGGCCGTGATGCATTATGCCATTGAGTTTGAGATTCTGGTGCGCGACCTGAGCTCAGCCGACATTCAGGGCGGCAACGTGGTGATCGCCAACAGCACCGGGGCAAACATCTGCCAGGAACCGCCTATGGTCGTCAGTGAAGAGGGCCAATGCAACCTCTCGCCGGAAATATATACCCTCAAAGCCATTTACCAGGGGCTGAATGCCGTGGTAGTGGACTGGACAACCCAGCGGGAAAGCAGCGTGGCCGAGTTTGTGGTGCAGCGCAGTGCAAATGGCACCGACTGGGAGGATGTTGGCCGGGTACCTTCCAAAGGGGCAAGCAGCGGTTTTCAGGACTATACCTTTGTGGATAATGCCCCCATCCCGGACATTGCCTATTACCGCCTCCGTGTGGTGTACAACAACAACTCAAACAGCTTCTCGCCAAGGGTGCGCGTTATCAACCCGGCCTCCTTGCGGGCGCTTAGAGTATACCCTAACCCGATAAACGACGAGGATGATAAGGTGCAGCTGCTCTACCTGGTAGAAGCCACCACCACCCTCGAAGCCCAACTTTACGATGCTGCCGGCAGGCTAATCAAGGACTATAAGTTTACGTTCCGAGACATTAACCTGCCTTTGTCGCTGGATGTGAGTGAGCTTGCCGCAGGGATGTATATCCTGAAGTGGCAGGAAAGAAGCAAAAGTGGCCAGGTGAAGATCCTGAAGCGCTAAGGAGAACTTTAGGATTGGCAGAGGCAGGGTTGCAGCAAGCGGCCCTGCCTCTGCCACGTATGGGAGTATGGGCAACGTATGGCACCCAACCCTTAAACTTCGGCCATAAGCAATTAACCTGTACCTTTGCGGCAGTATAAATTGAACACGTTTCTGTAAACTATTGATACTATGATCAGAAGACCAAGACGCAACCGCCAGACAGGGGCCATCCGGGACATGGTACAGGAAACCACGCTCGGGCTTCAGGACCTGATATTCCCGCTTTTCCTGATAGAAGGCGAGCAACAGAAGGTAGAAATATCTTCGATGCCCGGCATCTACCGTTACTCCCTCGACATGCTGCTGGAGGAAATCCGCGCCTGTGTGGCCCTCGGTATCCGGGTATTCGCCCCTTTCCCGAGCATCCGCGAAGAAATAAAAGACAAGTACGCCAAGGAGAGCTATAACCCGGACGGTTTATACCCCCGCGCAATCCGTGCGATAAAAAAGCAGTTTCCGGAAGTGGCCCTCGTAACCGATGTGGCCATGGACCCCTACAGCTCCGACGGGCACGACGGCATTGTGGAGAATGGTGAGATACTGAACGACGAAACCCTGGAAGTGCTGGGCAAGATGGCCCTGACGCAGGCGCAGGCCGGGGCAGACATTGTAGCCCCCTCCGACATGATGGATGGCCGTATTGGGTACATCCGAAAGGTGCTGGATGAGAATGGCTTCCAGAAGGTGGCGATTATGGCGTATACCGCTAAATACGCAAGCTCTTTTTACGGCCCGTTCCGCGACGCACTGGGCTCGGCTCCAAAGGCCGGCGACAAAAAGACCTACCAGATGAATTACGCTAACAGCCGAGAGGCGCTGATTGAGGCTGAACTGGACACTGCCGAGGGAGCCGATTACCTGATGGTGAAGCCCGCCCTCTCCTACCTCGACGTTATTAAACTGCTGCGCGACAACTCTCACCTGCCCATCGCGGCCTACAACATCAGTGGGGAATATGCCATGGTAAAGGCCGCCGCGCAAAACGGCTGGATAGACGGTGAGAAGGCTATGCTGGAGATCCTGACCAGCATCAAGCGGGCTGGTGCCGACATCATCCTGACTTATTTCGCGAAGCAATACGCGGAGTATTTGCAGAAGTAATTATCTGACAAGCGTTTTTTAAGAGCACATCAGCCGCTACTGATGTGCTCTTCTTGTTTTGAACGACGGTGCTGAACAAGACATATTGAATCGCCAATATATAGTATATTCGGTAGTCCGGTTATCTGTTGATTTTGACAGAAAACCGTATGTTTACGCTTCCCCATTAGTTAGCTTTAATTTCATGAAGTCAATGCAAAAGAATAACAAAGCTTCACAATCTTTTATGAACGCTGCTGTCGAATTCGAAAGCATCGAGAGGATTTTACTTTACTTCAAAGTTAGTGACAACTTGATAAATGAAGACTTGCTTAAGTCTATCGCGAAACTGAAATTATTTAATACCAAACTTGAGGCACCTTATGAACTTGACCCTAAACTAGAGAAAGAATTCTTGGAAATAAATTATTATGAAAATACTTTAGCTACAATGATGTACGTCAAAACCGTTGACAACTTTGAAAATTATTTTAAAGAGATTTTATCTGAAATCGTCATTAGTGAACCTCGAGTACTTAAATCTAAAGAAACAGAACAACTTGACTTCATTTTATCATTTGATGACTATCAAAGTTTAATTAATGCAATTGCTGAAAAAAAGGTGGAGGCATTATTCTACCAAGGGATTGAGGGTATTCAAAAGTTTTTCAAGGAAAGAATCGGTGTAGAAATATTTGAAGAGAAATCAAACCAAATAAACCTTATCATTAAACAAAGAAACTTAGCAGTTCACAACAGAAGCAGAATTTCTAAAGACTTTATTAAACAGTTTCCTAAAGAGGAATTCATAGAGAACATGCGCCTAAACTTTAACTTTGACTATGTAGGTAAAGTTATTCCAGCCTTGTATAAGATAATTAATGAACTTGACTATAGGTTTAGCGAGAAATACAATCTAAAACAAATTGAGTATTAAAAACAAAGTTAACCCTGCACAGGCTCTATAAGCGACTACGCCTCGTCCATAGCCTGTACCAGTACAGTTAAATACCCTATAAACTCAATAAATGCATTATCAATTTAGAAAAGCTATCGCTTCAGAAATCCCTCAGATTTGGGGCATCTTGCAGCAGGCAATCGAACGCAGGAAAAAGGACGGCAGTAGCCAATGGCAAAATGGGTATCCGAACCCGGATGTAATTAAGGCTGACATTGAAAAAGGCGTAGGCTTTGTTTTGACGGATGGCGAAACGATTGTAGGGTATAGCGCCTTGCTGCTGAACGACGAGCCTGCCTATGATGCTATCGAAGGAGCGTGGCTGACGAACGGCGACTTTGTGGTGGTACACCGGGTAGCTGTTTCTGAAAAGCATTTAGGCAAGGGCTTAGCCCAAAAAATGCTGGCATTTATAGAGGAGTTTGCCCTGCAAAACAACGTGTACAGCATCAAAGCAGACACCAATTACGACAACCTGGCCATGTTAAAGGTTTTTGAGAAACAAGGGTATGCGTATTGCGGGAAAGTGTTTTTTTGGGGTAGCCCCCGGATGGCATTCGAAAAACAACTGCCCACACCTGCCTAAGCCAGACATTCGAAAAGCGGGGTATGGTACAAAGCTATACCTGCCTACCTGCTTGACCGCACACATTTTCTGAGAGCACACCAGCCAAGGCCGTTGTGCTCTTTTTGATTTACTTTCGTATGATGATTGTCATAATCTGTAAAGCCCGTCCTGATTACGAGAACAGCTTTTGCTAAAACATAAAGCATACACCTGAATCACCATGAAGAAACATCTCCATTATTTGCTGCTCATCGCCCTGCTTTTTACAGGGTGCTCCAAAGATGAAGAATCGGCCGCTCCTACCCTGAGTGAGCATGACCGAAACGTGATCAGCTATTTCAAGGAGATTGCACTCGGATTTGAGTTTGGTAATGCCAGTGCAGTAACCCGCAAGTGGAACCAGAACATGAAGGTATACGTGGGAGGCCGCCCTACTCAGGAAATGCTGACAGAGCTGGAGCGGGTTAAAAACGAGATCAACGGGTTGGCAACCGATGGCTTTAGGATGGAGGTGGTACAGGACTCAAGCCAATCCAACTTTTACATTTTTCTGGGCACCGGACAACAGTATGCCGCAATCTATCCTTCAGCGGCCGGCCATGTAAGCTCCAACTGGGGTTTGTTCAGCATCTTCTACACCCAGGCCAACCACCTGGTAAGAGGGCATATGTATGTTGACATTGCACGCGCCAACCCTACCGAGCAGAAACACCTCCTGCGGGAAGAGCTCACCCAGGCCCTGGGGCTTGCCAAAGACTCCCCCCGTTACCCGGATAGTATTTTCCAGATGAAATGGACGACCACTACCTCCTTTG
The DNA here is from genome assembly GCF_054482735.1 of Pontibacter sp. CAU 1760. NCBI lineage: Bacteria > Pseudomonadati > Bacteroidota > Cytophagia > Cytophagales > Hymenobacteraceae > Pontibacter > Pontibacter sp. CAU 1760. Next base: position 77,826 of record NZ_JBTLRL010000012.1, on the reverse strand, counting down.
CTCCTATTGATAAAGACCTGATCCGGCTGCTGTACCACCCCGACATGCAAGTGGGCCTTGCCGAACAGGAAGTGGAAACCGTGCTGACGGACATCCTGCTAAGTGAAAAGTAATTCCAGCAATCTTTTGTTACGCTTTATTCCGTACGTTAAGTCCGGCTCGCCAGCCGGTATGGTTCCCTCCTGGAAATCATGGCTCCGCGCGTGATATTCTGGGCCTGTAATGGAACGACTTTGCCATTCACACACTTTTATAGTAACTTGAAAAGAGTACCATACTACCCAAATTCCTTTTTATGAGAAGTTTTAGCCTTTGGCTCTTGGCCTTGTGGCTGATCTCCGCCGCCCCAGCACTTGCGCAGCGCAGTATCACCCCTCTTCGTGCTAACACGCAGGTGCTGCAGCAGATAGCCGTTTCTGCGGAGAAAGACTATAAGGCGAACCGCGCCAAAGCATTGGCGCTCGCCAAGCAATATGGCTGGGTAATCGAGCAGACCATGGAAGACGGCACTTTTATCTCGCTTCAGGGCGTGGATGTGAAGGGCTTGCCCATCTACTACATCACGTATAACAATACCCGCGCAGCTGCCACCACCAATACCGACCAGCTGTGGGCCGGCGGCTCGCTTGGTTTAAGCCTGAGCGGGGCCAGTGCCTCTGTGGCATCCAAGCTTGCGATGTGGGATGGCGGCAAAGTACGCCTCACACACCAGGAACTAAGAGGCCGGGTGCAGCAGGTGGACAATGCCAGTGAGTTGAATGACCACGCCACGCACGTGGCCGGCACCATGATTGGCAGCGGCGTGAACCCGCAGGCGAAAGGAATGGCCCATGGCGCCAATTTACAGGCATATGACTTTCAGGCCGACGAAGCTGAGATGGCAAAGGCCGCTCCTAACCTGTTAGTCTCAAATCACTCTTACGGCTCTATTGCCGGATGGCACTATAACGATACCCGCAAAGGCACAGACGAAGACCCTTACTGGGAATGGTGGGGCGATACCGAAATTAGCCCAACAGAGGATTACCGCTTTGGCTATTACGACAGCCAATCGGCCCGGTGGGATAAAATTGCTTACAATGCACCGTATTACCTGATCGTGAAGTCGGCGGGCAACAACCGTGGAGAGCGTGGCCCAGAGGTCGGCAAACCTTATTTTCAGCGGACCAGCAACGGCGAGTTTAAACTAGTGAAAGCACGGCCAGCCAACCTGAGCAGCAACGACAGCTACGATGCCATTTCTACGGCGGGCAATGCCAAGAACATCCTTTCTGTTGGGGCTATTGCGCCGCTGCTGGATGGATACACCCGAACCGAGGATGTGCGCGTTTCCTCGTTCAGTAGCTACGGCCCTACCGACGATGGCCGCATTAAACCGGATATTGTCGGGAATGGTGTTTCGGTGCTGTCCAGTTCTTCGGGCAGCGATCGCGATTACACCTCCCTGAGCGGCACTTCTATGGCGGCTCCCAACATTTCCGGGTCCCTGCTACTGTTGCAGGAACATTATGCCAACCTGAATAATGGTGCCGTGATGCGCGCAGCCACTTTAAAGGCGCTGGCTATACATACGGCAGATGAATCCGGCACCCTGCCGGGGCCGGACTATATTTATGGTTGGGGTGTGCTAAACGCCGCCACTGCGGCCAGAATGATCACCAATGCCGACGGCACTCATCTGATCCAGGAAAAATCGTTGACGCAGGGCCAGACGCAAACACTGGAAGTAAGAGCCTCCGGAGCCGGCCCGCTGCGGGTTACCATCTCGTGGACCGACCCTGAGGGTATTGTGGTACCGGTAGGAAGCAATGCGCTGAACAACCGGACACCGAGACTGGTAAACGACCTGGATGTGCGCGTGCGCGGAAACGGAGCCACGTACCTGCCCTGGATTCTGGACCCTTTAAAGCCTGAATCCGACGCTAAGCAGGGGGACAACGTACGCGACAACCTCGAACAGGTATTGGTCAGCAATGCCGTGCCGGGAGAAGTGTATACCATCACGGTGAACCATAAGAACTCCCTAACCAAAGGCCCGCAGGCCTATGCCCTGCTGGTAAGTGGTGTTGGCGGCAATACAGCCTGCACCAGTGCACCCACTTCTGACGCAGGCGCCAAGATAACCTCATTTGGCTTTGCCGATAAACCCGTAGCAGGGGCTGCTAACTGCACGACCTACCGCAACCTGACCAACACCGTCTTCCAAATAGAGCCCGACCAAACCAGCAAATTCTCCCTTGTGGCAGGGTCTTGCGGGGCAGACGCGCCTAAAATAGCAAAGGTGTTTGTGGATTGGAACGGGGATGCTGATTTCGACGATGCCGGTGAGGCAGTGGCTACTTCGGGAGTACTGCTGAATGGGGCGACTTTTACAGGCAGTGTGAAGGCACCCGCCACGGTGCCTGTGGGCCATGTGGTGCGGATGCGGGTCGTGTTGCAGGAAACCCAGGATGCCGCCGCAGTAAAGGCCTGTGGCAGCTATACCCGCGGCGAAACCCAGGATTACCTGCTACGGTTTGTGCAGCCTGCCAAAGACATCGCTATCACGGCAGTTTCGCCGGTGGGTATTTCACTCTGCGCCTCCTCTGACCAGAAAGTGGCTGTAACGATTCGTAACCTGGGCACGCAAACGCAGCGCGACATCCCGATTACGGTAAGTGTGCGGGAGAACGGGACAGAGATTGCCCAACTGCACGGGGTTTACGAACATACCCTGCAGGCATTTGGCAAAGGGGAGCTGCTATTGGCAGCTGGCTTTGCCACACAGGCAGGCAAAACCTATGAACTGGTTGCGCTGTCTGGGTTGGTAAACGATGCTATCCCAACAAACAACCGCCTGCAGCGAACCTTTACAGTGCAAGGCGACACAGCGCCTCCTGCCACCGCCTCTGCCACACGCTGCGGCAATTCGCCCGTTCTTACCCTTACACACCAGGAGCCCGCAGGCACTGTGTTCTGGTATAACTCGCCTACAAGTACCCAGCCGTTAGCAGCAGGCACAAAGCAGCAGGTGGCCGCAAGTCAGGTTAACGGCAAGCTCTACGCTGCCTTCAATGATTTTGAGGGCACAGTGGGCGCACCAGACAAAAACTTTGCTTCTGGCGGTGGCTATAATCAGTTTTCTCCGGATGTAACGGTCACAGCCAAAGCTCCGCTGGTACTTGAATCGGCCAGGCTATACATCGGGCATGGCGGACTGATTACGTTTACGGTTTACAATGAGAACGGCTCGCCTGTATCGTCCCGCACCCTGCAGGTTACTCCTACCCGTACCGTGCCGGCCACTGGCGCACAGCCAAACGACCCGGCCGACAAGGGCGCGATTTATTACCTGGGCCTGCAACTGCCTGAAGCCGGTAACTACAACATCGCTATTTCTTACGCGAATGACGCGACCATTTTCCGGAACAACGAGGGCGTGCAAGGCTATCCGTTTGAGATCCCCAATGTGTTCGCCATTACCGGGAATACCGCCACCACGAATACGCTGGGTTACTATTACTACTTCTATGACCTGAAAGTAAGCGGGCTGGGTTGCGAGAGTCCACGCGTGGAAGTACCGATCATTGCCGGTGAACCATTGCCTGTGCCCGTCATCACGCGGGAAGGGGAAAGGCTGGTATCCAGCATCCCGAATGGCGAGCACCAATGGTATTTGAATGGCAGCCCGATAGAAACCCCGATGGGCGGCACCTTTACCCCTACGTTTAGCGGCGAGTATACAGTAGCTGTTTCATACAATGGCTGCGTGTCCGAAACCTCGGCCCCACTGTTCTTTGACTTCGAATCGTCTAAAAACGCTGCTAGCGCCGACCTGCTCGTATTCCCGAACCCGAACGACAACGGCAGGTTCACGATGACGCTGGAAACGCAGGGCAAAGAGGATATTTACATCGAAGTGGTGGATCTGGTCGGAAAACGGCTTTACACCAATTCTAAAAAGCAGTTCAGCGGCCAGTACCGTATCCCCCTCGACCTGTCTAAGCACTCGTCAGGCATATACATCCTGAAGGTGCAGCACGGAGATAAAACCGAAACGCAACGATTGCTGATCAGGCGTTAAGCGTTGTAAGTATAAACACAGCAACGGCAGGCTCCCATTATAGAAGCCTGCCGTTGCTGTGTTTATACGGGTTGTCTCAACTCTTTTTCAGTTTGTCGCGCAGGGTCAGGTAATCGAGGAAGTAAAGCACTTTGATAGAGAAGGTGCTGAACTGCGGGGAAGAAAGCGTGTGCGAGAAGTTATCGAAATAACGCGGCTCCACCATTCGAAGATTCTCCTCAAAAGCCCGTTTCCAGACGATGTTGATCTCGCTGCCCGGTGCAAACCACCACGAGTAGACCACATCCAGGTTAAAGGAATTATAGTTCTGGTGCGGCTTCTCCGAACGGTACGCATCCGGCTCCAGGCTGCCGTCGCGCTGCAGCGCAAAGAAGTCTTTGGTGATCACCTTAGACCAGTTGTGCCGCATGCGCAAGGCCACCGACATGCGGTTGTTGAAGATGTAGCTCCCCGAAAGGCTGTTGAAAACCGAGTTAACATCGCGCAGCCCAAAAATGATCTTATCCGCTGGCTTGTCCTCCGAATTTATCGTTGTGGTGGAAGTGAAGAAACCAATGTCATCGTGCCTTCTGCCGGAATCGAAATTATAAGAAAAGCTCAGCTGGTTGTTCACCCGGTAACGCGGGGCTATGAAGAAGTTCAGCTGCCGGCGGTCGTTCTCCTCGAAGTTGCGGTAATAGAACCCTGCATCCAGCGCTAACTTTTTGCGGTAGTCCGTCGAAATCCAGGCGTTGGTGCTGTAATTCACCGGGAAGGTATAGTACCAACCCGCAATGCGCGGCTCAAAGAAGTCGTAGGTATGCACCGGCTCCAGGTTAAAAGAAAGCCCGGCACTGGTGAAATTCTTGAACGTGCCGTTTACACCACTGTAAACCGAGAAGTTCTGAAACGCGCTGGGCTCATAGCGCCGTGAGTACTCAGCCCCAACCCGTGCCGACATGTTCAGCATTTTCCAGAAGGGCTCAAACTTGTTATATGACAGATTCACCTCCTGCTCCATGGTGTTGTTGATGAACAGGATGCCCAGGTCGTTGGGGTTGTAATCTGCTGATTTAACGGAATGGCTGATGCTGTACTGGAAGTTCCCGCTCACCTTGCCGGCCTCCACCTCATACAGATACCCTAGCTCTGTATCCTGCGCCAGATGCCGCTGGCTTAGCGCCGCCTTGCCGCTTACGGCGTATTTGTTGCCCTTGTTCGCCAGCCGGAAGAGGCCACCCGTCAGGTTCGCGTCGTAGGTTCCGCCCTGCCGCATGACATTGGTGTTTACCAGGGTGATGTACGAGTTGTTCTTTAGCGATTGATCGAAGACGGCTACATTGTAATTGGTGAGCGGCTGTGTTTCTACCTCTAGGCGGTTGCCGGCACTGTCTTGCAACACCGCGTGCTGTCGGCCTACCACGGCATTGAATATCCCGATCCCCAAACCCGACTGCGTTCGTCCGGACACTTTGGTGCCGTTGAGCAGTTTGGTTTCGCGGGGGTTTTGCAGCACCTCATACCCCGCGTATTTCTCCTGGTCGTAAGCCTGCCCGTAGTTTACCGGCGTGCCGCCAATGCGGCGGGAGTAAAAGAAATCGCCTTTGTTGAACAGCTCGGTGCCTTCCAGGAAAAAGGGCCGGTTCTCGCTGAACTGCTGCTCAAATGGCGAGAGGTTGAGCACCCGGTTATCAGACTGCACCTGGCTGAAGTCCGGCACCAGCGTCATGTCCAGCGTAAAGGCATCGCTGATCCCGTATTTCAGGTCCATACCCCCGCTGAAGTTAAAATCCTGCCCATACTTCTCTTCTTCCTTGCCTGTTGGATAGCGTTGCATAAAACCCGACAGGTAAGGCGTAAAGGAGAGCCGCAGCGGCGCTTCTATGTTATTGAGGCCCTGCAGCACGCCCCATTGGTTCACGAAGCCGTCTGTGGCAGGGTCCACGAAATTCCAGAAGTATTGCTCGCGCGTGGATTGCCGGTTGCGCATCAGGTTAAGGCCCCACACCTGCTCCTGCTTGCTCCCGAAGCGAATGGCTGAATAAGGGATCTTGATCTCTGCGACCCAGCTGTTGCCCTCCATCCGGGTACTGCTTTCCCATACCGCATTCCAGCTCTCGTCCTCGCCCTGCGACGAGTAACGGGCATCCCACTGCACCCCTGCCGGTGTAACAATAAAGCCAAAGCCATTCAGCTTGTCATGATAGGTATCGAAGAACACGCCAAAGAAGTCGGTGTTGCCCAGATTGTCGCGGCGGCCCAACTCCCGGAAAATGCTGTCCTGCGACGCATCCTGCATCACAGCCCCAATATAAATAGCCACGTCGTCATACATCATGCGCACCTCTGTCGGGTAGCGGGAGGCCAGCCCGGGGGTGGGCCTGTGCTGGATAAACTGCGAGGCTACCTCGGCCTGCTGCCATGCCGGCTCGTCCAGCACTCCGTCTATCTTAGGTAGTTCGCTAATGCGCAGGGCCTGCAGGCTGCGTTGCGGAAACTTACCGTCGTTTTTTGACTGCGCCTGTGCCATCTGGCAACAAAAAAAGGCTACCAGTGGCGCCAACAACAGGGTTTTAACAAAAGCTTTAATGCACAATTTCATAGTATAGGTAATGTGATGGCAGTGGGTATAGTATAAAGATGACCCTGCCAGCACAATAGTTGCCTCCACCACATAAAAAACATTGTATTAGCTCCTGCAGTGTAGATGTGGCGTTCGGAACTTGCGCAGGTGGTGCTTCGAGATGGTGGACAAGGCCCTTTCTCCATTTGGTTCACTACGGACAACTTGAAGGGCAGGCTGTAGCCCTTTTCGACTTTCCCTTGAAAGACCCTTCTTGCTACTCCCCTCTGTATAAGCCAACTTTTCTGTATCTATACTATGGCAGGATGGCACATAGTATAGACACAGAAAAGGCCCGGCAGTATTGCCGGGCCTTTGTCTGGTGGCTGCAGGCAAGCCTACAAGTCCTCTTCCCGTACCAGCATCAGCACCGCCGACTGTGGCACAATAAAATAGCGCTCGTTCAGGTAGTTGATCTCGATGGCGTCGCGCTGCAGGTAAATGGCCAGGTCGCCCTCTTTTGCCTGCAGCGGAATATAGCGCACCTCCTCCTCTTCCTGCCCCCAGGGCTCTTCCTCAAACCCGTAGTCCGCCGGGATGGGGTAGCCAGGGCCCACCTTCATGATATAGCCCTCCTGTACTTTCTCTTTCTCCTGCACGCCCGGCGGCAGGTATAAACCGCTTTTGGTTTGGTCGCGGGCTGTTTTGGGCTTGATCAGCACCCGGTCGCCAACAATGATAATTTTCTCCAGTTTGTTATCTTCCGAAATCCTCATGGGTATCAAATGCATCTTATAATGGGTCTGCCGTCACTTTAAAGCGCATGTCGGCACTGATGGTAATGTTCTGAGAGACTGGCTTGGCCAGCACCGCCTTCGTGCGGATGCTATAGGAATCTCCCTTGATGAACTCGTCGAGCTTGGCGTTCGTCAGCTTCAGGTTCAGGGTGTTGGTGTTTTGCGGCACCTCGTCCAGGTAAGCGATGCGCACCTCATCTTTATTCTGGCTGGATATATAGATCTCTATGCTGCGCAGAAAGTTGAAGTTCTCTCCCTCCGGCTTCACGATGGTCAGCTTCAACTTATCCAGCGTTACGTCCTTCACCAGCTCTGCGCGGGTTTGGTTGTTCTTGAACGTCTCCTCGGAGTTGGTGGTAACCGTTACCGGGGTTAAGGGTACGATCGCCCCTACCGGGAAGCGCGACTCGATGGTAATGTTCTCTTGCTCCTCGATGTAAAATGTCAGCAGTTTATCAATCTTCTCACAGGCCATGGCTGCAAACGCAAACAGGGCGACAACGGCTAAAGCTACTTTGTTCATAAAAAAGGGTATTTGTAAAAGGGTATAAAAACGCAATTTGCGGCAGGGTGAAAGGCCTGAACCCATCCCCCTGCCGCAAATTTACAAAAGCTTAAGCACTTTTAATCAAATAGATCGCCTTTGCGCACCGAGCCGTTGCCGTGCTCGTTCCAGCTCATCGGGTACTTGTGGTCCATATACGGCACGGCATCCTCGGTTAGGTAAAGCGGTTTGAAGGTGTCCACCATCACGGCATACTCCTTTGTCTCGGCCTTGCCGATGCTAGCCTCGGTGGTGCCGGGGTGCGGCCCGTGCGGTATACCCCCGGGGTGCACGGTAAACGAGGCCCGATCCACGCCCTTTCGGCTCATAAAATCGCCCTCCACATAATATAGCACCTCATCCGAATCTACGTTGGAGTGGTTGTAGGGCGCCGGGATAGACAGCGGATGGTAGTCGAAGAGGCGTGGCACAAACGAGCAGATCACAAAGTTATGCGCCTCGAAGGTTTGGTGCACCGGCGGTGGCTGGTGGATGCGGCCCGTAATCGGCTCGAAATCGTAGATCGAGAAGGCATACGGGTAAAAGTACCCGTCCCAACCCACGGCATCAAACGGGCTGAAGTCGTAATAGAACTGGTGCAGCTCCCCTTCCTTCTTAATCTGGACCAGGCGCTCTCCGGGGTCTGTCTCCGTGATCAGTTCCGCAGGCGGGCGCATGTCGCGCTCACAGAAGGGCGCGTGCTCCAGCAACTGCCCGAAGTGGTTGCGGTAACGGCGCGGCGTCTCTATTGGGCTAAACGACTCCACCACCAACAGCCTAACCTGCCCCGCATCAAAGCGGAACTTATGGATGATGGTGCGGGGTATAACCAGGTAATCGCCCGGCGAGAACGGGATGCGGCCCATCTGGGTCAGCAGGTCGCCGGTACCCTCGTGCACGAACACCACCTCATCGGCCTGCGCGTTTTTGTAGTAGTAGTCCATCTCCGCCTCCGAAGGGTTGCAGATGCTGATGGCCACATCGTTGTTGAAAAGCATGGTTTTGCGGGCAGCCAGGTAATCCGGCCCCGTCGTCTCCACGGGCAGCGTGCGCAGGTGGTGCGGGGCAAGCTTTATACCCTCGGCTTTTTTGGGGGCATAGGGCACCGGCTCGCCAATGCGGCTGATCTGGGTGGGCGGGTGGATGTGGTAGAGCAACGACGATACGCCGCTGAAGCCCAGTGTTCCCACCAGTTGCTCTTTGTAGAGGCTGCCGTCGGGCTGCCGGAACTGCGTATGCCGCTTGTGCGGCACCTCTCCTAACTTATGGTAGTAGGCCATGCGTTCTTGCTATATGATCCTTCTCAAAATTCTTGACATTGTAGGCTAGCTGTACCTACGCACCGCCCTTCGCCATCCCCAGGGCTTTGCTGAAGTGCTTGAGCGCCTCCTTAAACTCTTCGTCTGATTGGTGCAGCACCGGGTAAAACCCTTCGTTGCCATATACGCTGCGCGCAATAAAAGCCTTAACGTTGTTGCGGATGAGGTTTTTGGAGCGGCTATACTCTGGTTGGTTAAACTCCACGCCGGCGGCACTGGCATACTGCACTACTTCCTGCAGCATTTTGTCGGTTACGGAGAAGCTTCTGTTAAACTTATCGAACGTCATTTTCTCCAGTTCCTTGCGGTGGGTGCGGTAATATTCCAGGGTATACTCCCGCAGCACGTTCTTGTTATACAGCTGGCTGAGGTATGGCGAGAGCTCTGTGGTGTCGCGGGGCACAAATATGTCGGGCATGATGCCGCCGCCGCCATACACTGCCCGTCCGCGCAAGGTTTTATACTTCAGCGAATCCACAAACAAACTGCTGTCCGGATGGAAGTACTCGCCGTTCTCGAACCGGTGCACAATATCCTTCCCATACTCCTCGGCTCCGGCTTTGTACGGCTTTTGGATAGAGCGCCCACTCGGCGTAAAGTAACGGGAGATGGTCAGGCGCAGCTCAGAGCCGTCGTTTAGCGGAATCGGCATCTGAACCAGCCCTTTCCCGAACGAGCGGCGGCCCACAATCAGGGCGCGGTCATTGTCCTGCAGGGCGCCGGCCACAATCTCCGAAGCCGAGGCGCTGCCCTCATCCAGCAACACGATCAGTGGGCCGTCCTCAAACTCGCCCTTAGTGCGGGCAAATGTCTTGGAGTCGTACTTGGTGCCTTTCCCGTCGGTATACACAATCATCTTGTCGCCCGCAATAAACTCATCGGCCATCCGGATCGCATGGTCCATATACCCTCCCGGGTTGTTGCGCAGGTCCAGGATCAGGCGCTCCAGCCCCTGCTTCTTCAGCTTCAGGAGCGCTTCTTTAAACTCGTCGAAGGTAGTGGCCGAGAAGCGGCTCACCTTGATATAGCCCGTCCGGTTATCCACCATATAGCTCACATCCACCGAATGGGTAGGGATCTTGCTGCGCGATAGCGTGAAAGGCAATAGTTTCTTGGTGCCTTCGCGCTTCACAGTCAGCTCAACCTTCGAACCCTTCGGACCGCGCAGGCGTTTGAACACGCCCTCGTTGTTGATGCCAATGCCCGCTACTTTCTCCCCATTCACAGAAACGATCTTGTCGCCGGCCAGTATGCCCGCCGTCTCCGATGGGCCACCGCTCAGCGGAGAAATGACATAGATGGTATCATTGAAAATGCTGAATTCTATCCCTATACCCTCGAAGTCGCCCTCCAGGTAGGAGCGCGCCATGGCCAGTTCGTCGGCCGGAATATAGGCGGTGTGCGGGTCCAGCTTCTCCAGCATTTTGGTGATGGCGTAGTCTGAAAGCTCTTCTATGTTCACTGTGTCCACATAATCGCGGTCAATGTAGCTGAGGATATCCCGGAACTTGAGGTAGCTTTTGGCAGTGCCCTGCGGGTTGTTGGTGGAGGGCGAAAAGGAATTGGCACCGATCAGCACGCCCACGGCTAACCCCAAGGCCACAAAAAGCGGCAGTTTTATCTGAAAGGCCGAGTTTCGGACGTGTTGCCTTTCTTCTCCGTGCGCTTTGTTGTCCATAATTTTCGAAATAAAATGCTGACACCTGTAGTCATAGCAGGTAGCGGCTACAAGTTACTAAATATCCAAAGGGCCCAATATAAGTATACCAGCACAAATTTGCGAAGGTTTCGGGTATCCCCGCTGGCCTGCTGCTATTACCTAGAACACCCGTTCGCTGTAAATGATTTAATGCCTGCCCCAAGCACCCTCTTGCCCCGTATGCCTACCCTAAAACACAGCGAGAAAGAAACCGCATAAAATCTTTACCTTTGCAGTTTAGGCAGCTACACATGGGCAGGATATTAGCAATTGATTACGGCACAAAACGCGTGGGACTGGCAGTGACAGACCCCTTGCAGATAATTGCCAACCCGCTAGAAACCGTTCATGCCAAGGATGTGTTAGCTTACCTGAAGGCGTATGTGCTACGCGAACCCGTAGACGCTATTGTGGTGGGCATGCCCCGCCGGCTGTCGGGCGAGGCGACGCAGGCCACGGAGCATGTGGTGGGCTTTGTGCGCAAGCTCCAGAAGGACCTGCCCGCCATACCGGTGCATACCGTGGATGAGCGCTTTACCTCTAAAATGGCGCAGGCCAGCATGCTGGCCGGTGGACTGAAGAAAAAAGACCGCCAGGACAAAGCGACCGTGGACCGTGTGAGCGCCGCCATTATTTTACAATCGTATTTAGAAAGCAGAACTATATGATTTATCCGATTACCGCTTACGGCGATCCAGTTTTAAAAGAAGAAGCACAAGACATCCCGCAGGATTACCCTGGCTTGCAGGAACTGATTGCCGATATGTTTGCCACCATGTACCATGCGCACGGCGTAGGCCTGGCAGCTCCCCAGATCAGCAAAAGCATCCGCCTGTTCGTGATCGACTCAGAGCCGATGATGGACGACGAGGAAAAGGGCAAAGGCGTAAAGAAAGCGTTTATCAACCCTGAGATAATTGAAGAAGACGGCGAGGAATGGGGCTTTGAGGAAGGCTGCCTGAGCATACCGGGTGTGCGCGAGGTGGTATACCGTCCGGAGCGCATCGTGATTCGTTACTTTGATGAGGAGTGGAACGAGCACGAGGACACGTACGATGGCATGACGGCCCGCGTGATACAGCATGAGTATGACCATATTGAGGGCATCCTGTTTACAGATCACCTGAACGCCCTGAAAAAGCGCCTGATCAAAAGCAGGTTGGCTAAGATCTCGAAAGGCGACGTGGATGCCGATTACAAGATGAAGTTTCCGTTGGTGACCAAGAAGCGCTAAGCAAAAGTAGATTCAGATGATCCTATCAGCGGCCTGCTACTTATGTGGCAGGCCGCCTTTCTTTTTCGATTTCCCACTGACACCGAGCCAATTAGCCCCAGAGCCTGTTTTGTAGCATAAAAATGCTTATCTTTGTAAAAGAAAGCGTTAATTGACTCTCCTTTAATTCTCTCCGCCAATCTGGCCTTTTGTCTCTTACTCTGCCTGGCAGCGAATATTGGCCTGGCTCTTGCAAGAAATCTTCGGAATCAGTATTGAATTACCGTTTTTCAGTAACGCCGCTACACCTGGCGCAGCGTATACATCATTAAAAATTGCCCTTTGTTTTTTTGCCGCTACGTATAGCTATAGGTAAGCAGCAAAACACCGGGCACATGTACCACTAAATTATTCACAATATGGGTAGATCTCAGAACAGCTTCATGAAGAAGCAACTCGAAAAGAAAAAAGCGAAGAAGAAAGAAGAAAAACAGCAGCGCAAGCAGGAACGTCAGGAGAACTCCACGGACGGAAGCCTTGAAAACATGATTGCTTATGTGGACGAGTTCGGCAACATAACCGATACTCCACCAGAAGAGAAGAAAAAAAGCAATGACGAGGACGAGAAAGAAAAATCTTAATACGCCCTACTCCTTCATAACCCCGGAAAGCACAAATACGACAGCGTGTTCCGGTGCCCTTCCAACGCACTGCATCACCTCATCCACCATTTTTCAGTGGGTGCTTAGGTGATGTGTGCTTTTTAGGCAACCCGCCGCAAACTACCCCTCTTTCATATCCCCTCCCACAGCCGCAGCCACCCCGCTGGCACACCAGCACCTGCTTCCCGAAAATACGCGTATACCGCTGGTATGGCACTCAGACGACAAGCAGCTTTCCTGCTGCTCATCAGCTTACTTTTACCCTTCAACAGCTACAGTTGGGGGTTCTTCGCGCACCAGCGCATCAACAGGCTGGCCGTTTTCACATTGCCTCCCGAAATGGTAGGATTCTACAAAAAGCATATCCGCTACATCACCGAGCATGCCGTAAACCCCGACCGTCGTCGCTATGCCGTGGATGGCGAAGCCGCCCGCCACTACATCGACCTGGACGTATACGGCGACAGCGCCCTGTATAAAATGCCCCGGTTCTGGCCAGCGGCAGTCGCACGGTATACCGAAGATACCCTACAAGCATATGGCATCGTGCCCTGGCACATCAACCTGATGAAGTTTCAACTAACGCAAGCCTTTAAGGAGCGAAACCTGGACCGCATCCTGCGCCTCAGCACGGAATTGGGCCATTACGTAGCCGATGCCTGCGTGCCGCTGCATACCACCCAGAACTACAACGGCCAGCTAACAGACCAGCGCGGCATCCATGGCTTTTGGGAAACCCGCTTGCCAGAGCTCTTCTCCAGCAACTACGACTTTTTTGTAGGTCAGGCCCAGTACATCGAGCAGCCGCAATTGCGGGCATGGGACTTGGTGGCCAGCGCCCATATCGCACTGGACTCGGTCTTGTATTTCGAGAAGCAACTGACCCAGGAGTTTAAGGAAGAAAAGAAATACAGCTTTGAGGTGCGCAATAACGTGACTACCCGCGTCTACTCCCAAGCTTTTGCCAAAGCCTACAGCGATAAACTAAACGGGCAGGTGGAGCGGCAGATGCGCCTGGCAATCCGGACAGTGGCCAGCTATTGGTATACCGCCTGGGTGGATGCCGGCCAGCCTGACCTTCGCACATTTCCGAAGGCTTTATCAGCAGAAGAGTTGCTAAAGCTGCAACAGGAGCAGAAGGCGTATGAAACCGGCCAGCACAAGCCGCGCGAGGAGGGCGATCATTAAGGCTTGCTTTTGCGCTGTAGCTTTTGGACCAACCGCATCCGCACATCCCGGATTTGCCGGATGCCTGTTGGCAACTGGTTATACCGCAGCACCGGGATGGGCATTGCCTCGGGGCCAAAGCTTTCGTAGAAATGGACAATCGCTTCCTGCTCCTCTACCGGGCTTTCAAAGTCAAGTATCATTTCCTGCCCTGCATACTGACGAATGACATGGTCGATGATCAGCGTGCGGCCATTTTGTTTCCGGCCATGTTGGGGCGCAGCGTTGAAGAGGTAAATGATATACCCTTGCCAAATAACAAAAAGACACCCGCTGTTTAACCGCCCCTGCCGGTCCAGGGTATAGTATAACCTAGCCATCCCCCGCTCCTGCAGGACTTGGTACAGTGCACGCAACTGCTGGTAGGCTACTGCTGCCACACCTCCGTATATTTGTCCGGCTGTTTCCTGTTTGAAGAATTGGATGAGTGGCTCAATGTCGCTGCTCTCCTGTATGGTGAGCCCTGCTTTGCAGGCCCGCTTCAGGTTTAACTTCCGGTCGCGGGTATAGGCGGATTGCAGTTGGGCATAAGGCTTGTGTAGAGGCAGGTAATGCGTGGCAGTATAGCTGAAAGGCAGGTTTGGCGACAGACCATCAGGCAAGGGGTTTGCCACATTAAAGTGCAGGTTGATCACATACCGGAAGCGTTGGTATAACTCCTGCAGAAAGGCGTGGAAAATAGCCTCAGGCACAACCCCGGCACTGCTGTAAATGCCCAACTGCTGGCAAAACAGCGGTTGCTGCACATACCGTATCCCTAGCTTGCGCTTCCATGGCACCGGCATCACGTTCCGGTAGTCGCCAGCCAAGTCCGTTTCTACCAAGGCCTCCCACCCTGCCGCTACCGCATCCAGGTACCACGACATCGCATATACCTGCCGCTGCCGCGACTGCATAACCAGGGCATCCCATTTTGCCTTGTCGATGGCATTGTGCTGGAGGTATAAAACGGCCATGTAGCGGTTAGTTGATGAAATTGTCGCGTGTCGGACGTCTGCCTTTTCTGTTTCAGCAAAAAAGCCGGACATACACGATGCCTGCGGGCAATTTACAAAAGTACCGCTACATCTAAAGTCCGGATAGACCTATCCACACGAATTCATCGCGTAAGTGTTGGTTACGGTAGGTAGGTATAAAATCAAAAAGGCCACACAATGTGCGGCCTTCTCAACAATGTTGGACTAACATTTAAGAAACTAAAATGGCGAAAGCGCCAACTGCAGTAAAATACCCTGCGATAAGCCAATAAGCGAGTGCATCGCTGTTAGAGTAAAATTTTTTCATCATTGACATCCGTTTAAGTTAAACAACACTGTAAACCTTTGACTGTCTTATTATTAATTTACGGAGTTAGAAAAAAATAAGTTAAATTTCAGAGCTAATATCCTATGATCTATACCTAAATAATATCCATTTCTCTTCTACAGCGCCTGTGCAAATAAAAATCTAGCCTTGCACCAGGAGAAAAAAGGGCCCGATTTGCCGATAAATGAAAACAGCCGCTGTATCCAATACAGCGGCTGTTTTCATTTATCGGTTACAGAAGCTTGTTTAAACTCCTGCTAAAATTATGCAGTGCGTTTAAACCAACTTTTTGTAGTGGATGCGCTTTGGCTCTACATCGCCCATACGCTTCTTCTTGTTTTCTTCGTATTCCGAGTAGTTACCCTCGAACCAATACACCTGCGAGTCACCTTCGAAAGCCAGGATATGGGTACAAATTCTGTCAAGGAACCAACGGTCGTGGGAGATGATTACGGCACAACCCGCAAAGTTCTCCAGTGCGTCTTCTAGGGCCCGAATCGCGTTTACGTCCAGGTCGTTGGTCGGCTCATCGAGCAGCAGCAGGTTACCGCCTTCTTTCAGCGTCATGGCCAAGTGCACGCGGTTACGCTCACCTCCCGATAGCTTCGACACTTTCTTTTCCTGGTCGCCGCCCGAGAAGTTGAACTTGCTCACGTAGGCGCGGGATACTACCTGGCGCCCGGCCAGCATCATATGCTCCGTGCCGCCTGAAATTATCTCAAACACCGATTTGCTTGGGTCGAGTTGCGCGTGCTCCTGGTCAACATAAGATATCTCTACAGTGGAACCTACGGTGAAATCACCGGCATCTGGCTTCTCCTGTCCTGTTATCAGCTTAAATAGCGTGGTTTTACCGGCTCCGTTTGGCCCGATGATACCCACGATACCGCCTTGTGGCAACGCGAAGTTCAAGTCCTCAAACAGTAGCTTGTCGCCGTAGGCTTTGCTTACGTGGTTCACCTCAATCACCTGTGCCCCCAGTCGCGGACCGTCCGGTATAAATAGCTCCAACTTCTCTTCCTTCTTAGAGGCTTCCTCGCCGGCTAGCTTGTCATATTGGCTGATACGGGCCTTAGACTTGGCTTGCCGCGCCTTTGGTGCCATGCGCACCCACTCCAACTCACGCTGCAGGGTTTTCTGGCGCTTGCTCTCCGTTTTCTCCTCCTGCGACAGGCGGTTTGCCTTCTGCTCCAGCCAGCTGCTGTAATTGCCTTTCCACGGAATACCCTCGCCACGGTCCAGCTCCAGAATCCAGCCAGCCACATTGTCGAGGAAGTAACGGTCGTGCGTAACGGCGATCACAGTGCCTTTGTATTGCTTCAAGTGCTGCTCCAGCCAGTCCACCGATTCTGCATCGAGGTGGTTGGTTGGCTCATCCAGCAAGAGCACATCCGGCTCCTGCAGCAGCAAGCGGCAAAGGGCCACGCGGCGCTTCTCGCCACCCGACAGGTGCTCGATTTTGGCATCTTCCGGTGGCGTGCGCAGGGCATCCATGGCGCGCTCTAGCCGGTTGTCCAGTTCCCAGGCGTTCAGCTGGTCCAGTCGCTCCTGCACCTCGCCCTGCCGCTCGATGAGCTTGTTCATCTCATCGTCGCTCATCTCCTCGGCAAACTTCATGTTGATCTCGTCGAACTCCTTCAACAGACCTACCACTTCGCTCACGCCCTCTTCCACTACCTCGCGTACGGTTTTGGTAGGGTCCAGCTGCGGCTCCTGCTCCAGGTAGCCTACGGTGTAGCCCGGCGACCATACCACTTCGCCCTGAAACTCCTTTTCAACGCCTGCAATGATTTTCAGCAACGTGGACTTACCGGATCCGTTAAGGCCCAGTACGCCTATTTTGGCGCCGTAAAAGAACGACAGGTAGATATTTTTTAGCACTTGCTTCTGCGGCGGGTAGATTTTACTTACCCCAGCCATCGAAAAAATTATGGTTTCGTTACTCATGCTGTAATTTATAGTGTTTTCCTAATATTATTCCAAGGGTATCGCCATCAGCCATTTGCCAGGCCCAAACCCTATCGTATTGATTCTTATTTGATAAAGAATTACAAATATCGTAAAAATTCATGCATTTGCACTTCGCAAAATTGGTTGAAATCCTTAAACTTGTAAAAAAACTGTATTAGGCGTAGCACTCCTTTGCATATCTTAGTACTGGTAAGTTGGCAAAGCGTTACTTACCAGTACTAAAACGTTTACTGCCGCCGTTGGCTTTTGCGATGCTGCGCAGCGGGCTTGCTCTGGTTTCAGAAAGCCCCAATTTTCGACCCTTAACCCTATCCAGTAGCATGGAAAACAATGACCTACTAGAAGAAGCCAAAAAGTACGGCTTTACACAGGACCAGCAAGTATGGCTGAAACCTTTTATGAATTACCCCGCCCGCCAAGTGGGCGATGTGAAGGAATCCGAGGATGACTCACTGGTGTATTTTGCAAAACGGTATGAGATGTTTCAGGAAAAGGTGAATAACCTGCTGGAGCGCATTGAGGCATCAGAGAACAAAGGCTCTTTCCTGATGAAGGTGCTACACATGAAGGAGCTGATTGGCAGCTATGATGCGCTGGGCGATTTCGAGAAGCTATACCATGCGTTGACGGCGGCAGAAGAAGCCATCAATGAGACCATCAAGCAGAACCGCGAGAAAAACCTGACCACGAAGATTGCCCTTATACAGGAGGCCGAAACCTTGCGTGATAGCATTGAATGGCAGGAAACGACCGATAAGCTAAAGGACCTGCGCGGCACCTGGATCAAAACAGGCCCTGTGGAGAAAGAGCTGACCGACGAGATCGAAGAGCGTTTCCGAGCGGCGGTAGAGGGCTTTTTCGAGCGCAAGAAGAATTTCTTCGAAGACAAGAAGAAGATGCAGAACCGCATCTATGACAAATACCGTGACCTGATCTCGCAGTCGGTGGCCCTGCAGAACTCTGAGGACTGGGAAGGAACCACTGCGAAGCTAAAGCAGCTGCAAAACCAATGGAAAGAGGTAGGCGGCACCCTCCCACGCAAAACCATGACACGCCTTTGGACAGACTTCCGGAAGGCGCATAACCACTTCTTTGAGCGCCTGAAGAAAAAGATCAGCAACGAGAAGGTTGAATCGAGGGGCAAGTACTACGATGACAACTATGACCGAAAGCGGGTGTTGGTAGAGGAAGCCGAGCAATTGCTGGAACAGCATAGCCTGAACGAGGCCGTGAAGCGCGCCAAGGAACTGCAGGCCGAGTGGAAGAAAGTAGGCCCTGTGAGCCCTGAGGTGTCAGATATGATCTGGGAGCGCTTTATAAAAGCCTGCGACCGGGTTTTTGAAATGAGCAGCCTGGAGCACTACATCCGTAAGCGCCAGCAGGCCGCCAACGAAGACTTTACTGAAGTAGACGGTATACAGGCCCGTATCAGCGCCCTGAAAGATTTCATCAAGTCTGATAAAAATGAACTGGAGGTGCTGGAAGGCAACCTGGGCAAGTTAAGCGACACGCCGGGGAACGATGCTTTCCGCAACATGCTGAAAGGTAAGATCCGCAACTTTAACCGGAAGATCGGCACCAAAACAGCCATGATCGAGATGTTCAAAAGCCAGTTGAGCTCTGCTAACTAACCAGCAGGCTTGAAGTTGCTAAATAGAATATCAAAGGTCCCTGCCACTCATGCGGCAGGGACCTTTTTGTTTGATTTCTATGCCAAACACCCTCCTATATCCCCTGTTACGGTTAAACCCAGGCAATCGAAAAATATTTGGCGCATTTTGAACATTTGTGAATCCTCTGCGTTGTGTTGGTAAAAACGAACAAAAAAACAATTAATTTCTGCGAAAAATTTTTGTTTATCTTTTTATTCATACTTTTGCAAACCATTTCAAAAAAGCCATAAGTTAAAGGAGAAAATATTATGTACTGGACACTTGAATTAGCATCATACCTGGAGGACGCCCCTTGGCCAGCCACTAAAGATGAATTGATTGACTTCTCGATCCGCTCAGGAGCACCAATGGAGGTTGTAGAAAACCTGCAAGCCTTGGAGGATGATGGTCAGCCATACGAGAATATCGAGGAAATCTGGCCTGACTATCCTACCAAGGAAGATTTCATGTTTAACGAAGACGAGTACTAAAGGAATTACGAATTATTAATTCCGAATTACGGATTCAGTATCGTTCATACATTCGTAATTGATAATTTGTAATTCGTAATTACCAAAAGCTTGATCATCGAAGTAAAAAATCTGGTTGCGGGCTATGGACAGCGTGTCCTTATCCGCAACCTTTCTTTTTCTATACCCACCCCAAGTTTTGTCGCCATTATCGGGCATAATGGGGCAGGCAAAACCACGTTCTTCCGGGCTTTTCAACAGCAGATTGAGTACAAAGGCGATTTGTTGGTGCATGGGCAAAACCTGAGCCATATCCACCGCCCTACCGAGCGAGGCTTGCTTGCCTACCTCCCTCAGAAAAGCACCGTTACCTTCCCAATAAAAGTAAAGGATTTAGTGGTGATGGGCCTATTCCGCAAGAAGCGCTTTTTTGAGAATTACGATGCCGCTGATTATACCCTGGCCGCCCAGACAGTGGAACAATTACAGCTTTCACACCTCCTGGACCACGACTTTACGACGCTTTCCGGCGGTGAGCAGCAGCTGGTATGGCTCGCACAGCTGATGCTGCAGGACGCCAGTATAAACCTGTTGGATGAGCCTACGCAGCAACTGGATGTATACTACAAGAGCAAGGTGTTCCGGCTGTTGCAGCAATGGGTGCAGCAAAACCACAAAACCGTACTCTGCATTACGCACGACCTCCAAAACCTCGCCTCCCTGCAAGGGTATCTGCTGAATCTGTCGAAACCGGTTCCTGCTCTTGAGGTCATCTCACCTGAGAGCGTGCAGGCCAACCAGGCATTCCTGGAAGCCGGGCGCCAGCCCGTGGTATAAGCTGGCAGACAGAGTTAACATAGGGTTCTGAAATCGCCGACATGCATTTTGCTGCATCGCTATAATTACTTCCCTCTACCCATTCTCTTTACTTTGCGAACCCTGAGGCAGATGCGGCGAAAGCTTCTGCCAGAATCAAATCCTCTGGCGTGGTGATTTTGATGTTGCGATAGCTCCCCTCCACCAGTTCAATGTGTTGCCCCAGTTGCTCCACCACAGAAGCATCATCCGTAAAGTACTCCTCCTCCGGCTGTGCATAGGCCTGCCGCAGTATACTTGCCTGGAAGCACTGTGGCGTTTGCACAAGCTTATACCGCGTGCGCGGTACAGCATGGCTTCCACTATCTGTCAGTTCCCGCAACGAGTCTTTAGGCGACACAGCCACCACGGCAGCTCCATGCAACGCACAAGCCTCAAAAGCGGCCTGTATCGTAAGTTTATCCACAAAGGGGCGCACTCCGTCATGCACCGCCACCAGCGCCTCCCCCTGCACAGCATCCAGTCCGTTTTTAACAGAGCCAAATCGCGTGGCTCCGCCTGCCACCATCATGTGGAACGCACGAAGCGCATGCTTGCGGCAAAGCGCCCGCCAGGTGGTCAACTGTTGTTCGGGCAACACCACCACTAATCGGATATCCGGATTATACTCATAAAACTGCTCGATGGTATGCATTAGAATGGGCTTGCCAGCCACCTCAATAAATTGCTTCGGCAGCTCATGCTGCATACGGCTACCAGAGCCGCCAGCCACTATAATTGCATATTCGGGAAGTTGTGCCATTGCCAGGATTGGTTTGAAAAGGTAATGTTAAAAAAGGCTCATCTATGCCTGCCTATAAAGATAGAAACATCCCGCTACACCAAAACGACGAAATGCAAAATGCCCCGGCTTGGAGGCCAGGGCATCTCATAAACTTATACCTCTCTCGGGATTACAGGATCAGCATAACGTCGCCGTAGCTGAAAAAGCGGTATTTCTCTTTAACAGCCTCTTCGTAAGCTTTCATCACCAGGTCATACCCCCCGAAAGCCGCCGCCATCATCAGCAGGGTACTCTCAGGCATATGGAAGTTGGTAATCAGGCAATTCGCGATTTTAAAATCATAGGGAGGGAAGATGAAACGGTCTGTCCAGCCCTCGTTCGCTTTCAGGCGGTTATTGGCCGACACCGAAGACTCCAGTGCACGCATGGTAGTTGTACCAATGGCGCATACGCGTTTCTTGCTGTCCAGGGCTCTGTTAACACGCTCGGCCGTTTCGGCTGGCACCCTAAAGTTCTCCGAATCGGTTTTGTGCTTGGTCAGGTCTTCAACATCTACCGGGCGGAAAGTACCCAGGCCAACGTGCAGCGTTATCGGAGACACATCGATTCCTTTGATTTCCAGGCGCTTCAGCACTTCTTTGGTGAAGTGCAGGCCTGCTGTAGGTGCGGCTACGGCTCCCACGTTTTTGGCATATACCGTTTGGTAACGCTCACGGTCTTCCGGCTCTGCCTCACGCTTGATGTACTTCGGAAGCGGTGTTTCACCCAGGTCGTTAATCGTTTTGTAGAATTCCTCGTCGGTGCCGTCAAACAAAAACTTGATGGTACGGCCACGGGAAGTAGTGTTGTCAATCACCTCGGCTACCAGGTCGCTATCGCCGAAGTACAGCTTGTTGCCGACACGGATCTTACGGGCAGGGTCTACCAGCACATCCCATAGGTGAATGTCTTTGTTCAGCTCGCGTAGCAGAAAAACCTCGATCTTGGCACCGGTTTTCTCCTTGTTGCCATACAGGCGGGCCGGGAACACCTTGGTGTCGTTCACCACCATCACATCGCCATCGTCAAAATAGTCCAGCACGTCCTTGAAGACACGGTGCTCGATCTTGCCTGTATCGCGGTGTATTACCATCATGCGCGACTCGTCGCGGTTCTCGGTAGGGTGTGTGGCCAGAAATTCCTCAGGAAGCTCGAATTTGAATTCGGATAATTTCATAAATTAAATATTACGGTATTTAATATGTTTCGTCTATCGGTATAACAGGCTGAAAGCCTGAGGGGGTTCAATAGAAACAGTCTTGTGGCAATTAAAAAATCAAGCCGCAAATGTACGCATTTTGCCCGAAATATTGTTACTTTTAAACAATTACTTCCCGATTATTCAATCTGACGCACTTAAGTTTATGATATACCTCCGCCTGATAGCAGAAAGTTTCCGTTTCGCCTGGCAGGCTTTACGCGCGAACCTCCTCCGCACCATCTTATCGCTGCTGGGAGTTACCATTGGTATCTTTGCGATCATCTCCGTGTTCACGCTGGTTGACTCATTGGAGCGGAACGTGCGCGACAGTATGAGCTTTATCGGCGACAAGGTAATTTATGTGCAGAAATGGCCATGGGCTTTTGGCGGCAACTACCCGTGGTGGAAGTATTTCCAGCGCCCTGAACCAACCATGAGGGAGTTCCGCCAGCTAGAGCGGCGCGTTGCCAACAGTGCGGGCGTTGCTATTTTTGCATCTACCGGCAACAACACCTTTAAGCAAGGCAACAACAGCTACTCAGGCGCTAACCTGATGGGCGTATCGTATGACTACAGCAAAGTGGCCGAGATCCCGGTGACACAAGGGCGTTATTTTGTTCCACAGGAAGTAGATGCCTCACGCAATGTTATGCTGATCGGGGATGAAGTGGCTGCCTCCCTATACCCCCACACCAACCCCATCGGGCAGGAGCTGAAAGTGGCGGGGCAGAAGTTCGTGGTGGTAGGGGTGATCGAAAAGCAGGGCGAGAACATGTTTGGCCTACCCAACTTCGATCAGATGGGCATCATCCCCTATGGCTCCTTCAGTAAGATGTTTGATGTGGGGCCAAACGGGCTCGGCTCTACGCTGGCCGCCAAAGGGCTCGACAACGACCCTGGCTTGCAGGAATTGGAGTATGAGATCCGGGGGCTGATGCGCAACATCCGTGGCCTGCGCCCCCGCGACGAGGACAACTTCGCTCTTAACCGACCCGAAATGGCCACGCAGGCCATCGGGGGATTTTTTGAGGTGGTGGGCCTGGCAGGTTGGGTAATCGGCGGCTTTGCCATACTGGTGGGGGGCTTTGGCATTGCCAACATCATGTTTGTGTCGGTAAAGGAACGCACTAACATCATAGGTATCCAGAAATCGCTGGGAGCCAAAAACTATTTCATCCTGTTTCAGTTTCTGTTCGAGTCGGTGTTTCTGAGTTTGTTGGGGGGTGGCATCGGCATTTTACTGGTCTTTCTGCTCACCCTCATACCCCAGGATATCATGAAAGTGGCCCTTTCGGCGGGCAACATTATACTGGGGCTTGGCGTATCGGCCGTGATAGGGATGCTTTCAGGCATTATCCCCGCTGTTTTGGCTTCTAATTTGGATCCTGTTATTGCGATCCGCTCTAAATAAATATATTTACGCGTTTGGCACTTGCGGCGGCCCTCACACACCGCTATGCCAGCGCTTTTTAACAAAGAACTTCTCTGGCAGAGAAGACTTGGAGCCTTATGCTCCGAAAGATGACGAAAAATAAAGATGACGAAACTTAGAAAAACAAGTAAAACCAAGCTGCACGAAGAAACTGTGAATACAGGCAGCGGCCAGACCATCCTGAACCCGGATGTAAACAACAACAAAGCGACTTCGATTACCGACCTGCGCGAAAGCGGAGAATCTACGGCGGCACCCGCCTCTGAAGAGGAGAAAAGAATACGCCAGGCGTTTGTAGACAAAGACTGGAACGAGATTAAGATTGCCGACTCCTGGCAGATTTTCAAGGTGATGTCGGAGTTTGTGGAGGGTTTTGAGAAACTCTCGAAAATCGGACCATGCGTGTCGATCTTTGGCTCGGCCCGCACCAAGAACACGCACAAGTACTACCTGATGGCCGAGGAGATTGCGGCAAAACTAGTGCGCCATGGGTATGGCGTGATCACGGGCGGTGGCCCCGGCATCATGGAGGCTGGCAACAAGGGCGCGCACTCCGAGGGCGGCAAGTCCGTGGGCCTGAACATACAGCTGCCGTTCGAGCAGTTCAACAACATCTACATCGACTCCGATAAGCTCATCAACTTCGACTACTTCTTTGTGCGCAAGGTGATGTTCGTGAAGTACGCGCAGGGCTTTATCGGAATGCCGGGCGGCTTCGGCACCCTGGATGAGCTGTTCGAGGCCATCACGCTGATACAGACGAAAAAAATCGGGGCTTTCCCGATTGTGCTGGTGGGCCGCTCTTATTGGGAGGGCCTGTTCAAGTGGATCGAGGACGTGATGCTGCGCGAGGAAAGCAACATCAGCGCCGAAGACCTGGACTTGGTGCACATCGTGGACGACGCCTCGGAGGCCGTGAAGATCATCGACGACTTCTACAGCAAGTACCTGCTGTCTCCGAACTTCTAGGAGGCAACACTCTATTGCGACAGACTCAAGAGCAGGCCTTTAGCGGGCCTGCTCTTTTTGTTCGCGCTAAAGTTTTAGATAGCGAAAATTAGGACCATGTTACTTTCAGCGAAATGAAAAATGCTCTGGTAGAATGCGAGGGAGTTCATATGCTATGCGTCACAATTTCATGGACTTGTTGATGAGGGACACCTACAGTTGCTGCAAGTAAAGTATAAGCAGCTTGAAAGCACCAACGCATAAGTTTATAGTTAATAGCACTGTATGACTGCTTTCAATAGTCTAAAGAGAAATTATGAAACCTATAATTTTAATTCTAGTATCCTCTCTTTTCTCAATTCTCTCTTGTGCTACTTTGAATTTTAACACCAATGAGGTATCAAAAAGAAATGCAGACGAGGTAATATTCCATAGAGATAGCCTCTATGATTACACTTGGAAAGTGTATGATGATACAACAAGAGTAAAGAAGCCTCGCATTGTTGGCATAAATGGTGTCTACCCCCTAGAATACAAACTCAACAGTAAAGAACTGCAAATTATAAAACACGAACGTAGCTTTAGCTTCAGAGAACCTACTGAGCAGGGAGAACTAATTTTCCAGCAGACTCTTAATACAGCGCAACGGAACAAGTTTGAGCGTGTGATGAAACAGGTAAACATGGAGAAAATCACAGATGCTTCATCTTTTACTCCAACCAGCGTTGCAGAGGATGGATTCAGACTTCACATAGCGTTAACCAAGGATGGAAAGCAGGAGAAATTTGCTTGGAATAACAAGTATGTAGAGGATTTGGTATCTCTGCTGGTCATTGCAAATAACCTATCTCCAGAGAAGTATAGGTTTTATAGGAATGAGGAGACGTTTGTGCAATCGTTGAAGAAAGACACAAAATAAGCTGACTCTTTACAAAGTCATAGCGTGGGCAGGTCTGCAGAAAACAACAGCATTTGAGAACCTGCCTCCAAACGACAAAGCAAGAATAATGAACACTATTGAAAGTGTGAGTGGTATTTCACAAGTTCAAAAAGGGGAGAAAGCAGAATGTTGATGAAAATTCCAAATTCGTATAAGTGCTATTTGCTTATTGTATACATTATTTTTGTAAGCGGATGCAGTACTACAAAAAGCATACTACAGCCAACGCATAATAAAGGTTGTCATTAATAGCTATAACAAAAAGCTGTTAGCGGTAACAGATAGTGTTCTTATAACCGGTAAAATCACAGCTATAGACAATGCTGGCAACTTAGTCGCACCTGCTATCAAGTATGGGTGTATGGCGCAACAGGCAAATTCGGGAGAGTACAGACTCAAGACAAAGGCATCAGCTATCAAACTGCAATTAACCGCAACTGCTGTCGGCTACTTAACAATCGAAACGGAGCCATTTACCACCCAGGCTGGCGATTCAGTTGTGGTTAACTTCTATCTCTCACCGGACGAAAGGCCCTTGTTGAATTGTGAAGGCAGTTCTGGAATAACACACTAACCAAGAGTGCGGCAAGTAGCTGCTGTATTCAAAATTTTAACCCAATAGTTCCCTGCCAGGTAACCTCTAATACCTGCACCAGCCCCCACAGGCCGAGAAGCAGTACGGCATGGGCGGTAACGGGCAATTGCTTGAATCTGGAAATCAATTGTGGCATCGGGTACGGTAGCAGCAGGCAATTTATACTTAAAAAGCCAATCCGCATACTCTCCTGCTATTATACCCTCACCCTATCCCCCAAGCAGCAACCGCTAAACTATGCGAAGATTCTTTTGCACGATAACCCCATGGTGCTTTTGTATACCTGCTGCGCAGCTATGCGTATGCAATAGTATGAGCGACCTCGAACGCGAAAAGATCAAAAAGCTCAAGAAGAAGCTGAAGCTTCAGGAGCAAAAGAACAGGGAGATACGGGACCAAATGGCGAAACAGCGCACCATTTTTGCCAACGAGCGCACCCTGATGGCCTACCTGCGCACCGCCATGACGGTCTCGGTAGGGGGCTTTGCGGCCATCAAGTTTTCCAACGACCTGTATCTGGAGGTCCTTGGGTTTATCCTGATCCCGTTTGGCATCATGCTGGGCGCATACAGCTTCGCCAGGTACCGAAACAAGCAGCGGCTCATCGAGGACCACCACCAGGAATACTGCCAGACCAGCCACAAGCACGCCGACCTGCACCAAAAAAACTATCCCGATTACGAGAGCATCGATTAGGGCTCCTCCTCATTTGCGGCGTCGTAAAACCTATTGCGGTCACTTTCTGTTAACAAGGCTTAGGCTTCGCTGCGGCAGAAGCCCGTTATTTTGTACCTTTGCTATTTAAAACGACTCCAGCTGCATGGCTTTAAACCAAGAGCATACATCAACTTCGGGCACACCTGCCACAGACACTGCTATTGCCGCGCCGCCCCTGGCTGGCCAAGACCAGCAGATTGAGGTATACGGCGCCCGCGAACATAACTTAAAGAACATCTCCATTAAGCTGCCGCGCTACAAGCTGGTGGTGTTTACCGGCATTAGTGGCTCAGGCAAATCGTCACTCGCTTTCGACACGATTTATGCCGAGGGGCAGCGCCGCTACATGGAAACTTTTTCGGCCTACGCCCGCTCGTTTATGGGTGGTTTGGAACGGCCAAATGTAGATAAAATCGAAGGCTTGTCGCCGGTTATATCCATTGAGCAGAAAACCACGAGCCGCAATCCCCGCTCCACCGTAGGCACCATTACCGAGATCTATGACTTTATGCGTCTGCTCTGGGCTCGTACGGCCGAGGCCTTTAGCTATGTGTCAGGCGACAAGATGGTGCGCCAGAGCGACGACCAGATCGTGAACCACATCCTGGAGCACTTCCAGGACAAGCGCCTGGTGGTGCTGGCACCCGTGGTAAAAGGCCGAAAGGGACATTACCGCGAGCTGTTCCAGCAGATCCGTAAGATGGGCTTTATCCGGGCCCGCGTGGACGGTGAGCTGATGGAAGTGACGCCAAAAATGCAGGTAGACCGCTACAAGATCCACGACATCGAGATAGTAGTGGATAAAATTGTGGTGAAGGAAGAAGACCGTTTCCGGCTTTCAGGCTCGGTGCAGAATGCGCTCACACATGGCAAAGGCACCGTGCTGGTGCTGGACGCGGACACAAACCAAACGCACTTTTACTCGCGTCACCTCATGGACCCGGCCACCGGCATTGCCTATGATGACCCGGCCCCGAACTCATTCTCGTTTAACTCGCCATATGGTGCCTGCCCTACCTGCAATGGCTTGGGAGAGGTACAGGAGATTACAGAAGAAACCGTGATTCCGGACAAAAGCCTGAGCATCCGCCGGGGAGGTATAGCGCCACTGGGCGAGTACCGCGACATCTGGATTTTCAAGCAGATCGAGGCGCTGTTCAAGCACTTCAAGGCCTCCGTTTCCACCCCCATCAAAGACCTGCCCGACGACCTGATGCAGGTACTGCTGTATGGCCTGGAGGAAGACCTGGAGGTAAAGACAAAGAAGGGCAACTACATCGTGGAGTTTGAGGGAATCATAAACTTCCTGAAGGGACAAATGGAGTCTGACTCTGAGAACATTCGCTCCTGGATTGATGACTTTACTCAAACCACAGTATGCCCTGACTGCAATGGCTACCGCCTTAAAAAAGAATCGCTGCACTTCAAGATCGATGGCAAAAACATCGGTGAGCTTTCTGTGCTGGACATCACCAAACTGGCAGCCTGGTTTGAAGGGCTGGAGAGCCGCCTGAGCGAGCGCCAGAACGTGATTGCCCGTGAACTGCTGAAGGAGATTCGCAAGCGCATTGGCTTCCTGCTGGATGTTGGATTGGATTACCTGAGCCTGCATCGCCCGGTACGCACGCTGTCGGGTGGCGAGAGCCAGCGCATCCGACTGGCCACGCAGATCGGTACGCAGCTGGTGGGCGTTTTATACATCATGGATGAGCCGAGCATCGGCCTGCACCAGCGCGACAACGAGCGCCTGATCAACGCCTTAAAAGACCTGCGCGACCTGGGCAACTCCATCATTGTGGTAGAGCACGACAAAGACATGATCCTGCAGGCCGACTACGTGGTGGATATTGGCCCTGGAGCCGGTATACATGGCGGCCAGGTGGTAACAGCCGGTACGCCGGAGCAGATGATGCAGGCCGGTACCACTACCGCCGACTTCCTGAGCAACCGCCGTGGCATTCCGGTGCCACGCGTAAAGCGCCCTGGCACGGGCCAAAAGCTTCGCCTGATTGGGGCAACCGGCCATAACCTTAAGAACGTGACACTGGAGTTGCCACTTGGCAAGATGATCTGCGTCACCGGCGTATCGGGCAGTGGCAAGTCATCCCTGATTCACGACACCTTATACCCCATCCTGAATACGCACTTCTTCCGGGCCAAGCGCGAGCCATTACCCTATAAGAAGATTGAGGGGCTGGAGCACATCGATAAAGTGATTGAGGTGGACCAGTCGCCGATTGGCCGTACGCCGCGCTCTAACCCAGCCACCTACACCGGTGTTTTCACGGATATCCGTACGTTGTTCGCGCAGTTGCCGGAAGCCAAGATCCGGGGTTATTCGCCGGGCCGTTTCTCGTTTAACGTGAAGGGTGGGCGCTGTGAGGCCTGCGAGGGTGCCGGTATGCGTACCATCGAGATGAACTTCCTGCCGGATGTGTACGTGCCCTGCGAAGTATGCAAGGGCAAGCGCTATAACCGTGAGACTCTAGAGGTGCGCTTCAAGGGCAAGTCCATTACCGATGTGCTGGACATGACTGTGGAGCAGGCCGTGGACTTTTTCGAGAGCCAGCCACGCATTCTGCGCAAGATTCAGACGCTACTGGAGGTAGGTTTAGGGTATATTACCCTAGGCCAGCAGGCAACCACCTTATCAGGGGGCGAGGCGCAGCGCGTGAAGCTAGCGACAGAACTCTCCAAGAAAGACACAGGGCAAACGCTTTACATTCTGGATGAGCCTACCACCGGACTCCACTTCCAGGACATCGAGCACTTATCAGACGTGCTGCACAAGCTTACCAATAAAGGCAACAGCGTGTTGATCATCGAACACAACCTGGACCTGATCAAGATTGCCGACCATATCATAGATATTGGCCCGGAAGGCGGCGAAGGTGGCGGCACCATTGTGGCCGCAGGCACGCCGGAAGAAGTAGTGGCGAGGGGCAAAGGCTATACGGCCCACTTCCTGAAAGATGAGCTGCAAACAAGCCATTACCGGGAGCCTGAGCAGGAATAGCCTGGAAAATGCTTAAAACAAAAGCGGCTGCCTGATGGGGCAGCCGCTTTTGTTTTAAGCATTTTCTATCGTTTCTTCCAGGTCTTCCACCATCTTCAGTTGTTGCCGCAGCAGAGGCAGTTGTTTAGAGGCAAATTGCTTCACTTCCATCACCTTCCCATTCTTGGCCATATCCTCGTAGCGTTCCAGCAGTTCCTTTTGCTGGTCGCTGAGGCGATTTACGTAAGCCAGGTCGAAAGCAATACCGCTCTTTGCCGTTATTTCCTGGTAAAGCTCATGGTGCCGTGCCCCTAGCGTGCTGGGCAGCACGAAGTTGCTCTCACTGGCAATTTGCTGCAACTCATTCAGCATTTTTTGGTTCGACTGGACCAACTCCTCCGCCAGGTCCCGCACCTCAGGGCTTACGGCTGACTGAGCGGCAGCCTCACCCAATTGCACTTCTAACATACTTGCGCTCGCAGCTTCCGCCATAAACAGGGCATCGTTCTGCATCCCCTGCACACCTGCAGCTTCAAATTGCTGCACACTCTGCTCTGTTGCCTGCCCAATGCTATCATCAGAGCCACAGGCCGTGACCAACAAAGTAGTACTAAGTATAAGTGCCGCTAGTATGTTTTTTTTCATGGTGCAAATTGTTTATAATGTATAAGCATCTGCAAGATACTCCTTACAGATGCTTATACAAATCAATCGATTACAGAGTTGGCTTTCCGGTAATATTTAAGGCCTGCCCCTGCTTTGACCAGACGCCATGCTATTTTACGCTGGCACTGCTGTTCTTAACCATTTCGTTGATTTGCTTGGCTCTCTCCAGGTGCTGCTGCAAGGTGGCAACAGTGGTAGCGGCAAAGCTCTTTACATCGGCATCTTCCAGGTTTTCTGCTGCATCCTGAAATAGCTCCACATCTTCCTCGTGGTCGCTCACCATCAAATCCATATACGCCTTGTCAAATTCAGCCCCGGATTTCTCCCGCAGATTCTTTACATGCTCCATGTGCTTTTGGCTCATGCTGTCTGGTAATACTATATTTTTCTGCTGCGCCAGTTCTTTCAGCTTGCTATTGGCTTTGGTGTGATCCGTAACCATCATCTGGCCAAAGTCTTTCACTTCCTTACGCTGTGCTTTCTGTTGTGCCAAATTGCCCAACTCAACTTCCATCATACCCCCGCTGGCTGCCGTTGTCATAAAGTCCGAGAGGTTGGTCATGCTGTCCTCCATCTCGGTACCCTCCACCCGTTGTTCGTTAGCTGTCTGTGCTTCTTCCACAGCGCCACTTTCCTGGTTACAAGCTATTGCCCCACAAAGGACAACGCTTACTAACAATGAATTTAATGCAATTTTTTTCATAGCCTTGTTTTTGTAATATCAGAACATAATTTTGAACCTTGTTAATTATACGCTTGCGTGCTACTTAAGTTGATAAAGTATGTGTGTATTATTTACAGCGATATGCATGCGCTGAAGCCTATTTATATATATGAAAACATTAATTATTATGATTTCCTGAAAAATGATGGTAACCAATTAATGCTCAGCAAGAAAAAATCCTGTACTTTTGTCAATCCTAATTCAAATTAATACTGATGCGCAAATTGATTTCACAGAAATCCAGCCGTTGCCTGATGGCAATGATTGTTATGTTATCGCTGCCCCTGTTTGCAGCCCAGGCACAAGACCTTGATCTAATTCAGGAGGTTGACCCGTCTTATAACCGTGTACTGAAAGTCCGCCCGGTGCAACTAGGTATGATTTCTATCTCATCAGAGAAACTGCGCATGAACCGCGTTTCGAATGAGTATTCGCTCGGATACATCTACAAAGCTTATTTAGGCAACACAAGTGGATCTTTCTTTGAAGACATGATCGCCAAAAAAAGCGCGGATGGCACGCAGGAGCCTGGCTTTACGGCAGATGATTTCGAACTAAAAGAAGCCGATGTGCAAGGCATCAGCTTTGTGATGAGCCAGCGGAAGTACTCCAAGAAAAACGAGGGCAAGCCGTTTGGCTTCTTCCACGGCCCGGTGTTTGGCTACCGCTTCGTTTTGTTCGCAAAAGATGTGTTTGAGCAGCCTGAGCAAGACCCGAACGACCCGGACTACAAGTATATCGGACGCCTTTACCAGAACTCCCTGGATCTAAGCTACCGCGTGGGCGCGCAGTTTAGACTGGTGGGCCATTTAACAGCCGATGCAGGCCTTTCCATCGGTGCACGTGCAAAATACGCTCAAGCAAAGAATGCCGGCACCCTGATCACAGATAATATCATCGGGTATAACATTATGGCGGATGAAAACTCCGCGCTGACTGTGGTGCCGCTGCCTCAACTTAGCTTTTCGGTAGGTTATGCTTTTTAGAGCAGGAACAATCAGCTATTAAAAGGCTGGCTTCGTTGTACGAAGCCAGCCTTTTTGGCGAGATGGGGTATGAATCCTACCCAAGGCAGAATGTTGCGTTGACGGTATAACCAGAGTTACTTTAGCTTGCTGAGCACAGTATAGGATTGCAACTTCCCGTTGCGGTAAGTCTCGGAGCGCACCATCCCGATGCCGGGCACATAATACTCTACGGTCTCCATTTGCATGCCAGGCATGGCCATGCCCATCGCGCGGTTCTCCATTTTGGTGTTCTGCCGTATTTTATACCCCTCGTAGCTTCCTGCGGGCACCTGCACGTTCTCTTTGCTCTCCACGGTTCGGTCTGTCACCTTCATCACCATCGTCATCATGGTCCGGCCATTGGACTTGTCTTTCATCTCAAACGTCATAGTGCCGTCCTCCAGCTTCTGGCCCACCTGCAGTTTGCCGGGGTATAGCATCTTGTCGCCTTGCATGGTCATCTCCATTCCCTGGTAGGCATCCATCATCTGCGGGTCCATCAGCGAGCGCATGTCCATCCAAATCGTGCCGTTATCGCACCCAATCGTAAAGTCCCCCGCCCCTACCGCCTTATCCTTTTTGTCGAATGACTGGGTATGGATTTTGGCCTCTACCCGGCCTCCGGAGCGATTCACGTCTTTTACCTGATAGGTCATGCGGCCGGTTAGCCGGTCACGGCTATCGTAGCTTTGCATTTCGTAGCTTGCGTTTTCCTGCAACAGTTGGTATTCCGAGCAAGTTGACTGTGCCTTTGCAGCAGGTGCCACGAGCAGAAGGCAGTATAGCAGCGGCTGAAAGAGGATGTTGTAAAGTGTCTTCATCGCTTTAGTCGGTTTAGTACAGGGGGGTATTAGTATATACCTGATCCTAAAGCATTTAGTGCTCATTTTAAGGTAGAAGCCCTGTTTCACTAAGTAGAACCTACTTGGCCCCAAGCAAAAGGAGCCATGCATTGCTACATGGCTCCTTTTTATTCTGATGACCTGGATAACGCTATGCCCCCTTGAATTGAGGACGCCGTTTCTCGTTGAAAGCGCTTACGCCTTCTTTATAATCCTCGGAGTTACCGGCTATTTTCTGGCAATACGCCTCATAGTCCAGCATCTCATCCAAGGTTGAGTTGAAGGACTTGTTGAGCATTTTTTTCATCAGGCCGATGGCTTTGGTGGGTGCTGTTGCATAGCGGGCCGCAAGCTCGGTCACCGCCGCGTCCAGTTCCTCCGGGCTTACCACTTTGTTTACCATACCCAGTTGCAGCGCCTCTTCCGCCGACACCTTAGAGCCAAGTGTACTCAACTCAAATGCCTTAAGTGAGCCCACCACGCGCGGCAGGAAAAACGAAGAGCCAGAGTCTAGCACCAGCCCCACATTCACAAATACCTCAATCATACTAGCCGCTGCAGAGGCCACTATTACATCGCAGGCCAGCGCCAGAGAGCAACCGGCACCAGCCGCCACGCCGTTCAGTTTGCAGATGATAGGCTTCGGGAGGTTGCGCATCGCCCGGATAATGGGGTTGTAGCGCTTCTCCAGGGACTCTGACAAATCGCGCTTGTCAGCGTTGGCAATGGCTTTCAGGTCCTGGCCGGAACAGAAGGCCTTGCCTGCACCGGTCAACACCACCACACGCACGTTCTCATCGCGGGCCACTTGCTTCAGGGCACCCTGCAGATCGTAGCTCTGCTGGTCGTTAAAGGCATTGAAAACATCGGGGCGGTTGAGGGTAATGGTAGCCACGCCATCGGCTACCTCATATAACAGGCACTCGTAGTTCATTGACATTTTGCTTTAATCGTGTTCAACAAATTAAGCAAAACACGCCGTTGCCGCAACTAAGCCGCACACAAACTTGCTACAGGCCCATATAAGCCGCCGAGACAGCCAACAGCAACCCGCTCCCAAACCCGGCATACACCTGGGCAGGGGTGTGCGCATGCAAATGCAGCCTGGCCGATAGCACGGCTCCCGCCAGTAGAATAGCTATCGCAATAGGCTTCACTAACATGGCGTCTGGGGCCAGCCAGTTTAGCACCAGCAACAAACCAAGCGCGCCGCCCATCCCCATGCCGTGGGCACTTATCTTCCAGAACATCGAGATGATATAGGTCAGGAACACGGACGCCGCAATGATGGCCATCACAAAATAAAAAATAGCATCGAATGCGGCTTCGCTATATAACAAGTAAGAGGTAACGGCATAGCAGGCGCCCGTAAACAGCAAGGGCAGGCCCCGCTGCTCCCGCTTGTGCATCTCCACGGAGTCGAGGTGGCCGAAGCGCACCATGCTGTAAGCGGCTATGCCCGGAATAATGCAGGTGGTGAAAAAGATCATGGCCAGCACCACCCACCGCACCCTGAAAGGTAAGGTCAGGGTTGAAGCCGGCATGTAGTATAAGATCACTGCGAAAAGATAGGTCGGGAGCAACAGCGGGTGAAATACCACCGACAGGATCTGCGCAAAAGTACGGTTCACTGTTAATTATGAATTAAGAATTACAAATTATGCATGGGGGCTTCGCTACAGTGTAAGCCCAGTTACAGCGCCTGCACCTGCTGCCAAATCTCCTCATTTACCGGTATGCCGCCCTGCTCATTCCTGCGGCGGGTGGCCAAAGAGCTTTCGCCGGGGTACCGGATCTTATTTGACGCATCGATCAAACCACTACTTTTGGTATACTCGATGATGCGCTCGCTAATGCTTTGGTCGATGTAGCTGGCATCAATGCACAGGAAAAGCTGCGACACCCCCGACTCGTCTTCCGCTGCTGTGATTTCGGCAGTAGACCGCCCGTTACTGAGCGAGGCTACCAGCACATCGATCACCAGGGCCAGCCCGGAGCCTTTCCAGAAGCCGATGGGTAGTGGGCGTTCCGTTTCACGTATCTGCGCAGGGTCTTTGGTTAGCTCGCCGTTTTTATCATACCCGCCATCCATGGGCAGCTGCTTGCCTTCCAGTTCATACTCCTGCAGCTTGCCATAAGAAAACTGCGACATCGCCATGTCGAGTATAATAGGCCCTTCCTGCCGGGGTATGGAAATCACAAAAGGGTTGTTGCCCAGGCGGGCGTCAGTGCCTCCCCAGGGCGGCATGTTGGCAATGGTGTTTGTGGTGCAGATGCCAATGCACCCGGCGTCGGCGGCCTGCCAGCCATACGTGCCGGCGCGCATCCAGTGGTTGGTATTGCGCACGGCCACACAGCCCATCCCGTTTTCCTTTGCCAACTCGATGGCCCGCTGCATGGCTTTGGTAGCCGTATACATGCCGGGGGCCAAGTGGCCGTCCCACTGCTCCGTTACGCCGCGCTGCACAATTTTCTCCGGCTCCGCATGAACATCCACTAGCCCGTCCTGCACCATCTGCACAAACACCGGAAAACGGTTCAGGCCATGGGAGTATACCCCGTCGCGGCTGTTTTCGGCAAAAATGCGGGCGCAAAGCTCGGCTCTTTCCTCAGCAAAATTCAGCTTTAACAAAACACGCTTAAACTCGGCTTTCAGGTCGTCAAAAGTAATTTTCATACGGCTCAGTTAGATTTGGCTTTAGGAGGTATAACGGGAGCAGTTGGCAGAAAGATGGCTTCGGGCACAGGCAGGTGGATAGGCAGCCGTATAAATTTGGTCTGCCCCAGGCTATACCAACTGCAAACAGAAGTCGTGTGCCTTGCTACGTGTGTCGTGTGTCTTGTTACAGCTCCTTGCGCAGGCGGGCTACCGGTATGTTCAGCTGCTCGCGGTACTTGGCCACTGTGCGGCGGGCAATGTTATACCCTTTCTCGTTGAGCATCTTCTCTATTTTCTCATCCGAGAGGGGCTTGCGCTTGCTCTCGCCCTCGATGATCTCTTTGAGGATGTGCTTCACCTCGCGGCTACTGGCATCCTCCCCGGAATCGGTGGCGATGCCCTCTGAGAAGAAGTATTTAAGCGGGTAAATGCCGAACTCGGTTTGCACGGCTTTGCTGTTGGCCACGCGGCTGATGGTACTGATGTCCATCCCGATCTCCTCGGCAATGTCCTTCAGGATCATCGGGCGCAGCTCACTTTCATCGCCCTCCAGAAAGAAATCGTGCTGGTATTTGATGATGGCCTCCATGGTGCGCAGCAATGTGTTCTGGCGCTGCCGGATGGCATCAATAAACCACTTGGCCGCATCCAGCTTCTGCTTTACAAACGTAACCGTCTCCTTCAGCTTCTTGTCCTTTTTGTCTGACTTGTCGTAGGCGTCAAACATATCGGAGTATGAGCGGCTGATGCGCAGGTCGGGGGCGTTGCGCGAGTTCAGCGACAGTTGCAGCTGGCCGTTGTCGTTGGCAAGTATAAAATCAGGGATGATGTACTGCACCCTTGTAAAGCTGGCCCCGGCTCCCCCCGGCTTCGGGTTCAGCTTGATGATCGCATCAATGGCTTTCTTCAGTTCCTCTTCCGAGATGCTGAACTTGCTCTGTATCTTCTGGTAATGCTTTTTCGTGAATTCGTCGAACGCATCGGTGATGATGCGTTCTGCCAGTTGCGTGGTTGTGTCCTGCTCGCGGCGGCCCAGTTGCAGCAACAGGCACTCGGGCAGGTCGCGGGCGGCTATGCCAGCGGGGTCAAACGTCTGGACCATGTGCAGCACCTGCTCCACCTCTTCTTCATTGGTTTCGATGTTCTGCGAAAAGGCCAGGTCGTTGACAATGGCGCTCAGGTCGCGGCGGATGTAGCCATCGTGGTCGA
This sequence comes from Pontibacter sp. CAU 1760, assembly GCF_054482735.1. Classification (NCBI taxonomy): domain Bacteria; kingdom Pseudomonadati; phylum Bacteroidota; class Cytophagia; order Cytophagales; family Hymenobacteraceae; genus Pontibacter; species Pontibacter sp. CAU 1760. The sequence continues at coordinate 40,788 of NZ_JBTLRL010000012.1, read as the reverse complement.
TGCTGCCGATAAGCTGCATGCCAATGGCATACAAGCGGTCATCCAGATCCAGAAAACCCAACTGGTCCATCAGCGAGTCCGTAAGCGTCGAGGTCATCGCGATGGGCATTTCCTTGTCCTCCTCATCGCCCCCACGGTCACCCTGCATTTTGTAACCACTGATCTCGTCGTCGTTCAGGTAGTCATTCAGGTCGAGGTCCTCGTCCTTGCTGTACTCCTCCTCGCCCTCAAAGTCATCCGTCTCGCTAAACTCGTCGGCAGATTCCTCGCGCCCCTCCTCCAGGGCTGGGTTGATCTCCATTTCCTCTTTTATGCGCGCCTCCAACTCCACCGTAGGTATCTGCAGCAGCTTGATAAATTGTATCTGCTGCGGCGATAACTTCTGAGATAAAAGTTGCTTTAAATCGAGTCGCTGCATAGTTTTCAGTAAAAATGTGTGCTTTTGCGCACTTCCAAATTTAGGATAATTTTACTCTCATTTACAAAAAAGGTTAAAATATCGTTAATTTGGGAGGTTTTCGAAAATACACAAGTAGCAGGGCATAAGACACAAAAAAATTGAGGGGGTATATTGCTGATTTATCAAATCAGAAGGAGTGGCGGCAAAGTACACCGATGAAGTCTCCGGCCAGTTTATACCTCTAAAATTGGGAAGAGGGTCACGCGTGAACAGATCCGCGTGCAACTCCTTCGCTTTGTTGAGGCCCTGATACCTTATACTAACCATACACATGCAACGCACAAAAGTAAAAGACCTGCTGACAGGTGCCGAGGTAGGCAAGGAAGTATTGTTGAAAGGCTGGGTACGCACCAAGCGCGGCAACAAGTTTGTGAGCTTTATTGCCGTGAACGACGGCTCCACCATACATAACCTGCAGGTTGTAGCCGAGGCAGAGAAGTTTAACGAAGAGGCCCTGAAAGACGTGACCACGGGTGCCGCCATTGCCGTGACCGGCGAGTTGGTAGCCTCGCAGGGCAAAGGGCAGGCATTCGAGATCCAGGCTACCGGCATTGAAGTGCTCGGGAAAGCCGACCCGGAAACGTACCCGCTACAGAAGAAAGCGCACTCGTTGGAGTTCCTGCGTGAGATCGCGCACCTGCGCTTCCGCACCAACACCTTCGGGGCGGTTTTCAGAGTGCGCAACACGCTGGCCTTTGCCGTGCACAGGTTCTTCAACGAGAAGGGCTTTGTATACATGCATACCCCCATCGTAACGGCCTCTGACGCCGAGGGTGCGGGCGAGATGTTCCGGGTAACCACCCTGGACCCGATTAACCCGCCGCGCACCGAGGACGGACAGGTGGATTATACCGAGGACTTCTTCGGCAAAGCCACCAACCTGACCGTATCGGGGCAGCTAGAGGGTGAGCTGGCGGCTATGGCCTTCAGCGATATTTATACCTTCGGGCCAACCTTCCGGGCCGAGAACTCCAACACCACGCGCCACCTGGCCGAGTTCTGGATGATCGAGCCGGAGATGGCCTTCCATGACCTGAAAATGAACGCCGACCTGGCCGAGGAGTTTATTAAGTACATCATCCGTTACGCGCTGGAGAACAACCGCGAGGACATCGAGTTTTTGGGACAGCGCCTGGCAGAGGAAGACAAGAGCAAGCCGCAGAACGAGCGCCAGGAAATGACCTTGCTGGAGAAGCTGGAGTTTGTGGTGGGCAACGACTTCGAGCGCGTGACCTATACCGAGGTTATCGACATCCTGCTCAACTCGAACCATTACAAGAAGAAGAAATTCCAGTATGAGGTGAGCTGGGGCATAGACTTGCAAAGCGAGCACGAGCGCTACCTGGTGGAGAAGCACTTTAAAAAGCCGGTAATCGTGACGGACTACCCAAAGGATATCAAGGCATTTTACATGCGCCTGAACGACGATGGCAAGACCGTGGCCGCGATGGACATCCTGGCTCCGGGCATTGGCGAGATTGTGGGTGGTTCGCAGCGTGAGGAGCGCCTGGACATACTGGTGGAGCGCATGAAAGGCGTGGGCATACACGAGGAGGACCTGTGGTGGTACCTGGATACCCGCCGCTTCGGTGGCTGCCCGCACGCGGGCTTTGGCCTTGGTTTCGAGCGCATGGTGCAGTTCGTGACCGGTATGGGCAACATCCGCGACGTGATCCCATTCCCGAGAACGCCGCAGAACGCTGAGTTTTAAGCAACTCGTTTCTATGCGAATAGCGTCAGAATCCCGACCATACACTGCTATGGTCGGGATTTTTTTTAAAATTATGAACCTAAGTACTAGATAACAAGATGGTTAGCTTATTATTTATCAAAATATGTATAATAATATAACTATATACAATTTAGCAGTAAATAGGGGCTTGCAGAAGAAACACAACGAAGCGCTAATGGGTATGCTGTTCATTCCAGTCATTTAGCTCTTGGTTTACGCTCGACTGTGATCATATATTCAGAAGATTATTAAAGAGAAATTTGTGGCAAATTCACATATCCTCAGAGATACTAAAATAGATATTCTGCGATGCATCGCCATTTTATGTATCATCTTGGCGCACAGTCACCCGAACAGATGGTTGTTTCAGCTCCGAAACTTTGATGTTGTCCTCATGGTGCTGCTGCTGGGCAACTCCTTCTACCTGAGCAGTGTCAACAAAAAACTCAATTACCTGAATTACGTCAGGAAGCGGTTTAACCGGTTGGTGGTACCCACTTGGGTCTTCCTGACAATTTTCTTCGCGCTCTTCTACCTGCTCGATATTCTTACCAACGATTTCCCTTTTTTCAGTTACAGCAAGATTATTGCCTCGTACACGTTGGCAACCACCGGCGCCGGGATTGGCTATGTATGGATTATGCGCGTCTTTTTCGTGATTGCCCTAGTCTGCCCTTTTCTGCTGAAGCTGAGTGAACGGGTGAAGGATAACCGAGTGTATATGTTGCTGCTCGTACTAGCATACCTGTTTTATGAGCTGCTGCTAGCGGTAGAAAGGTATACGGATGCCGCATTTAATAGCTTGGATTTTATCCACCGCGACCTCGACGAAACTATAGACGTGTTATACACGGCTTTTTTCCTGAACTGTGTTGGGTATGTGTTGGTTGCTGCCGTAGGGATCAGGCTGGTTAAGCTAAGCCGACGCGAGGTTATCTTCTGTTGCCTTGCGCTCTTCGTAATCTTATTGGCGCTGCTCTACAAACACCATTTTGCCTTTACCCAAGGCTTCAAATACCCTCCCCGCCTCTATTACCTGGCCTACGGGTTATACATGAGCCTTACCGCCTATAGTTTACTGCACATCCAGAAGGTTAGGAAACTGTTTGACAATAGCTTGGTGCTGTTCATATCCAAAACTTCGGCCTGGCTCTATTTCTGGCATATCATCTTTATATATGTGGTCAAGTTTTTTGGAGATGACATCCCGCTTATATCTGACAACTGGGTATATAGGTTTCTTTTTATCTTCACCTCGTCCCTTGCACTAACGTATATCCACGAGCTCACCAAAGCGTATTTCAAAAGCCTGCAAAAGAGAAGGCTACAACCCTTATCAGCAGTGCCAGGCTAAATCAGCTCAGGCGACTTAAGGGCTGGCTGGTAGCTCTTTTGCATTCGAAGACCTGAACCATAAATTGCTGTTTGGCCCTACAATTGGTGTCAGGCGGCCCGATAATACACCATATACAAATCTTCCCCATACATTACAGCATATAACGCTTATATCCTATTCCAAATAGCGTATAAAGGCTTTGAGCTGTGCCGAGCTAACCCTTAGGTCAAACCATTCAGGAATATAACATCAGATGAACGCTACTCTATAACTGAAAAATATTATAGCTTTCCCCACTGATTTGTATACTTTGGCCAAAAGTTTGCATGTTATAGTGTATAATCCAAAATTTAACTACTATGCGTAAATTACTCCTGAGCTTACTCTTGATGGGTGCCGTTGCCACTGCGGCCAATGCCCAGAAAGAGTTTGCTAATATAGCATTACCCATGAACCGCGCTGAAGACTTAGTAACAGTGGCAGACGACAGCGGAAATGTGGCTATTTACTTTTACCAGAACGGCAAGGTGAACATCGCCTTGCTATCGCCAAGCGGTGAAAAACTGGCGCAGCATGAAATCCCGTACCGCTTCTCGCAGGAGCCCCAGATTCTGGGCACCCGCGTGACCGATGAGGAGTTCATGTTCTACAGCCGGTATACCAACGGGCGTCGTGAGTATGTGCGTCCTTTTGCCGTAAACCGCCATACTGGCGCATTCCGCAGCTTGCAGGATGAGCAGATACAGGTGGCGCGCAACACCGAATTCTTAGGTGGCTTTGGCAACGACGAGCACTTTTACATGCTTTACACCGACAGAGACAACAACATACACCTTTACCGCGACAATGACGAAGATGTGGCGCGCCTGGAGCATCGGGTGTTTAAGCCGAACCTGCCCCGTACCCGCAGTCGCTATGCCCGCGAGGAGGGCCTGATTTACGTGAGCGACAATATTGAGCACAACGTGTTCACGGGCCATCACCGCAGCAAGATATACCTGCGCGACGGCAAGATCTACATGATCTTTGACGGGTATGACCTAAGGGGCGAAAAAGAGGCGACAACCGAGATTCTGGAACTTGACTGGGACACCGGTGAAACCAAATATCGCACCCTGCCCTTTATCAAGCAAGGCAATAACCCAAGCTTTAACTCTTTCCTGTATAAAGATAAGCTGTTCCGCGTAAACTTGGAGCGTGACCAGTTTAAGCTGACAGCCTTTGACTTCAACACGCTCAAGCCAGTAAAGGAGTATAACTACAGCGGCGACGAGGAAATTGCGATTAAGTCTACGCCTGTTCATCAGCGTGGCGCCCGTTCTCTCTTCTCGTCCAACAATACGGTCATCGAGAAAACCTCCAAGGTGATGAAAAACCTGGCCGACGGTGTTCCGGCCATTACGGTGGATGCTTACAACGACAGCACCCTGCAACTGACCATAGGGTCGTACGATGCTCCAACGCAGCGAAATGCCAGCGACGACAGGACCCGCATGGTACGTACGCCGGACCGTTATGTGCGCACCTCGCGTGGACTGATGATGGTGCCCGGCCGCTGGACGCCGGCCTACAACATCCCGAGTTATTACCTGAACTCACCTTACTACAGCCGCTATTTTTACGACCCATACGGGCAGGGTGGCAGCTTCAGTTCCGGACCTGGCACCAGCACCTATTTCCGGTCTGTGCTTAGCGCAGATAAACTGGTGAAGGTAGATACCAAAAAAGAGCCTGAGGTGCTACAGGACAAGATTGAGCACTTTGAGCAGGAGCTAAAGCCGGAACCGGAGTTTAAAACTATATACCGCTACGGCAATAAGCTGCACTATGGCTATTATGACCGCAAAGCCAAAACATTCCGCATCATGGAGTTTGCCCACGGGCAGGAGGCCCAGGCAGAAGAGCAGAAGTAATATCCCGGATACGCTTAAAACAAAAAATCCCCGCCAATTGCTGGCGGGGATTTTTTGTTTTGTGTGTGAGTGCTTAGAGCTTCTGGATCTTTACACTTTCGCTGTTTCCAGCTGTATCTGTATAGCGCAGAATGTAAACGCCTCTGCTCATGTTCTTGTCAGCCAGGTTTAGCTCCAGCTTATTACTCCCGCCGTCCTGCTTGTATATTACTTTGCCAGTTATATCCAAGATCATCAGTTGGGCCAGTTCCTCTCCATCCGGCAACTTCAAGGTGAGTTGGTCACTAAAAGGATTCGGATAAACAGTTGCCTCTGCTTTGAAAGCCTCATCCTTACCGCCGGATACTGCCTGAAGACTGCTTATTGATGTTGACAGCAGTGAAGCCGGCAGCACCTCGATAGCCGATATGATCGGGCGGTTCACCCCGCCGGTGCTTGCCGCAGCGCTCAGGTTGAGGTCCAGCGCACCGTCGCTCACGCTCACCGTGAAGCTCTCGCTGGTGGCGCGGTAGGCACCGCCTGCCTTGCGCACGATGTCGTAGTTGTCGAGCACCGTCTTGTCCTCCAGCTTCACGTCGAAGACGCGGTCGCCTGATGCGGTGAAGTATACCTCCGAGAAGTGCAGCACCACCTTGTAGTCTCCGCTCTTCACAGGGAAGCGGTAGCCGAAGGACCCGTTGTCGGTGTCGGCAACGCGCGCCGTTTCGTAGATGGCCACGTTGGTGGTGCCCGTCACGCTGCCTTTGCTCGTGGTGGTGCGGCCGCCGCCCGTGTTGTAGCCGTCAGCCGTGAAGGTGCCCAGCGAAACTGTCTCCTGTGCGCCACCAGAGTTGATGCGGTAAGAAGCGTCTATCGTCGGTGTTGAAATTAAAGTCGTTGTCGATGTGCTCGTAGCCGGCAGCACCTCGATAGCCGATATAATCGGGCGGTTCACCCCGCCGGTGCTTGCCGCAGCGCTCAGGTTGAGGTCCAGCGCACCGTCGCTCACGCTCACCGTGAAGCTCTCGCTGGTGGCGCGGTAGGCACCGCCTGCCTTGCGCACGATGTCGTAGTTGTCGAGCACCGTCTTGTCCTCCAGCTTCACGTCGAAGACGCGGTCGCCTGATGCGGTGAAGTATACCTCCGAGAAGTGCAGCACCACCTTGTAGTCTCCGCTCTTCACAGGGAAGCGGTAGCCGAAGGACCCGTTGTCGGTGTCGGCAACGCGCGCCGTTTCGTAGATGGCCACGTTGGTGGTGCCCGTCACGCTGCCTTTGCTCGTGGTGGTGCGGCCGCCGCCCGTGTTGTAGCCGTCAGCCGTGAAGGTGCCCAGCGAAACTGTCTCCTGTACGCCACCAGAGTTGATGCGGTAAGACGTTGCGCTGGTTTCCGTCGTTGGGATGGTCGGAACAATTGTGGTAGCGCAGCTGGTACCGCTGTATCCTATATGAAGGGGCACAAACCGATCCTCCATGCTGGATAATTTGAAAGTTTTGGTTATTCCGTTCTGCTTCTCCTGTATCAGCACAGGGTACATCCCGTTGGATATATAAGAGCTTGTACCAAACATCAAGGCGTGTTGCCCATTCTCTGCGATAAATGCAGGGCCATCCGAGCTATCAAAGGTTTTGATAGGGTAAACCAAACCTCCCAGCAACTCGGTACGGCCACAGTCAGTAGTTTTGATCACATATCCTTTTTTCTCTGTTTTTAGGCCCATGATCCAAACATCCGCTCCTTTGTTATGGATACGGTCTGTTGTGGCTTCGTTGTTCCACTGGCGCGCCCATACCTTCTGTCCTGGATAAAAAGTCACTTGCCTGTGCAACTCCACATCTTCCAGGTAAAGGTTACCGGCTCCTGGGGATGCAACATAGTCGCTGATTTTGCTGTGCTTGATCACAACAGGCCGCTTAGAGTTATGCTCTATCACCAGACCATCGCCAATGTGCTCAATAATCAGGGGAGGGCTGTTTTCGTCTCCGTCATTTACTACCAGCTTCATACCAAACTCACTGCCTTTGGCAATATAGGCACCAAAACCCATTAGTTTACGCATGCTGAGCGGCACTGTGTAGGTGCGGTTCCAGGCAAGGTAAGTACCTGTTAGCATGTAGATGATCGGCTTTCCGGAGTTAATTACATCCTCCCAGCCTCTGTTGTCCCCATACCAGCCTGGCGAGGCAAGCTCCCCCCACTTAGTCCGGTCGTTATTATGGTAATCCGGTGTTTCTTCTATTGGCAGGTTGAACGACTTGGTTACGTCTCCGAACAACTTAGTAACCTTGCCTGTCACATACTCCCCGATATTAGAGCCGCTCACAACGGTACCGCTGTTCTCGATGGCTGATTTGTACCCGGAGGTTCTAATGTTTCTCGCAAACAGATGGCCCCGCTCATTGTCGATGGCGCTGTTTCCTGAAGCACCACCTGACAGCTCGCTATCCAGAATGGTGATCATTCCGCGGTCAGATGTGTTTTTCAATGCAGGCACTGTATTCATGCTGTTCATCTTGCGAATCATCAAGATGTTGCCATTGTTTCTAATACCTGCCAACCGCTGGTTAGAGAGGGTGATGTTCTCGAGGGTAATGCTGTACTCCTGCTTGTCGGTTTGCAGGCCATAATCAAAGCCATCGATCGCCACATCTTCCAACATCAAAGGGCCCGGCCCGTAGCGCAGCATGCTGATACCCGCTACCCCTCTGCCGTCACCAGACTTTACCTCGACATTGATGATACCGCCACTGTTGTTAGCAATAAAGTCGATACCGATAGCACCTGCGTTACCCGAGCCAGTGTTAATGGTCATGTCGCGAATGTAGTTTCTGAACTGCTGCGTGCCTGACGGAGTCTGAATCAATGCTTTTGGGCTACTTGAACTCGTAAAACCAGAAGTACTGTTCTTGAGCTTGATGATGGTTTCACCTTTGCCCTGCCCCATTAGCATCATCGTTTGGCCAATCCACTCCAGGTCTGCCGAAACCAAGTAAGTACCCTTGGGGAAGTAAACTGTTTTAGGGCGCGGCTGGAAATAATCGCCACGAGAGCCTTGGTCTACATCTTTTCGATTGGCGTGCAAAGCAGCCTGTATGGCTCTGGTATCATCTGTTACGCCATCGCCTTTCGCACCGTAATCTTTCACATTGTGCGTACCGCCGTATCCTGACGTCGTGCTGCTTGACTGCGTGTATACCTGTTTGGTATTACTACCTAAATTACTTGGATACGTGATAAGTTGCGCCTGCACCTGAGCCGGAGTCGCCAGCAGTAAAGCAAACAATACCGCTACATACACAGCAGCGTGCCTTGCAAAAGGGCCTGCTTGAGCAGCAGCGTACAGGGGGAAAATCTTTTTGATTGAAGAGTTAGCATTAAATACAACATGCCCTGGCGGCCATGCAATTGCTTTGAAAGATAAAAGTGATTTCATTCGGCTAAAAATTGATTTTTTTTATTTGTTAATTAAAGTTCGTGCTTAAATCGCTCAACTGATCAACTTGCTGCTTCATCTGTGTGACTAGGGGCTCTGCTTTAAACTTCCGCTCACCTGCAACTTATTTAAGTCATTATCGTACCAAAGTGCCCACAAATTACAACCTGCTACTCGTCAACTATTTACATTCGTTTACCATTTTTGACAAGTGTGGAATAAAGATAAAAGTGGGTATAGTTTCTACACTTTGTGGGGAAGTCTCTACATTTTTCATTTCAATCAAGCCTTCATTGCTACCCGCAGCAAGCACAGCCTTATCTTATGATGTTAGGAAGAATCTATCAAACCAATCATACAATCACTTTCTTTAAATATTACAACAAACCTAACCTTAAGGATACCTGCACATCTTCTGGCTCTACTAACCCTGATAACATACACTGTTATCAAGACCTGATAAAATTAAAATTCACCACCTCTGCCTAATTGCACTATTTGAACCAAATACAAGTTGTTTTAACAAAAATATAAAACTTATTTAATAACAAAAGAAAAACTCAGAATATATTATTTCTCTTCAAGGCTGCCAGTTACTTGTTCTTAATTTGCTCAACCCTAAAAAGCCGCCTTCTGAATTAGTTGCACTCATTTAGAAAAATGCTATTTAGCAGCAAATTCAACAATTTAACATTTTATACAATGGCTGCGCAAATGGTTCTTGCAAATATTTTTCGCTAGCTATCTATCAAAAAGTGAATTTTACTAATAATATAATTTCCCAGATATTTTGCCAAGAAACTCTTGTATGGGGAGGTTTAGAAAGAGCACAGTCTACTAATAGGGCTTGAAATGACTTAGAATTGCAGACCGATTAAAACATCCTTACACAAGACATAAAATTGTAGCAGGGGCACCTCCGCTAACCCTTTCTAAAACAGGAGACAGAATGTGTTATTGAGGAGCAAGGTGATGGCCATCGCCTATTGCTATAAAGTACCAAAGCACTGCTCCGCTATAGGTATGGGATGGAGGCAATAGCTAATTCGCATAGGCTTCAGCTGCTACAGCACACCAGGGGTAATCGCATCCGAAAACTTACCCTAAATTCAGCTAGGCCGATCCCGATCTGCTAGCAAAGGCAAGCCTCCATAGTAACTTTTGACAGGGGCAAAAAACCAATATGCTGGGCTACTTAACAGGCCTTCTAAAGCGATATATCCAGCAATTCATATTTTTTTGCTCTTTGTTGATAAAATATGAAACTATTTTTATCCAATTACATATAATAGCCGCAGGTAAGCACATAATGATTCATTGGCTTCAACGGTACTTCTAAAACAAACAAGGCTTCTCCTCATATGATTTGGCAAGCCTTAGACCTGTTGAAGCGCTCAGTCACAGATGCGCGCACCTGCGTGACAGATAAAGTAAAAGACCTAAGCGACTAAGTATACACACTAACCCCTGCCAAAAACATCACAAGCAGGATCATTATTTATACCCTTAACTGAGTTTTATAAGCTATGCACTATCAGGCATCCATCACCAGACGGCCACTCCCCTTATGGCTGTTCTTACTTTTTAGTTTACTAGTTAGCTCCTGCGTCTCCAACAAGGAGCTGGTGTATTTCCCTAACGCCAAATACAACACGAAGGCACTCACCCGTATCGATAATCGCTCTGACAGCTACAAGCTGCAGACACGCGATGTGCTATCTGTCAAGATTAAGACGCTGGATGCCGAGTCTTCCACTTATTTTAACTTGCAGTCGGAGAATGGGAATTTTAACATGAACCCGGCAAGCGTTTACCTCAATGGTTATTCCATCGACAAAGACGGCAACATCGAATTGCCGGAGGCAGGCGCCGTGAAGGTGGCAGGATTGACCGTAACAGAGGCCCAGGAAAAGATAAAGAAGGAAATCAGTGCTTACCTACCCCGCTCCTCCGTTATCGTAAAGCTGGTGAGCTTCAAGATCACAGTACTGGGCGAAGTACAGAACCCCGGCTACTACTACATTTACAACGACCAGGCTACTGTGCTGGAGGGCCTGGGGCTTGCCGGCGACCTAAACGACTTCGGGAACCGGGAGAACATCACACTCGTTCGCCAGACAGATGATGGCCTGGGCGCTGTCCTTCTCAACCTAAAAGACCCGAACATCCTCGCATCTGAGTTTTACTACCTGCACCCCAATGACGTCCTTTACATCCAGCCCATGAAGGAGAAGAACACCAGAAGCAACCTTAACGCGCTATCCGCGATGTCGCTGTTGTTTGGAGCAATAAGCAGCGGTATACTCTTATACAATTTTATTAATTAAGCTTAAAGGCCATGGAAAACGAGAACATTAAAAGCGTATTGATAAAGCTCTCCAGGAACTGGTATTACTTTGCCATTTCTTTGGTTGTCTTTGTCTCGTTGGCATTGTTTTACCTGAAGACCGAGGAAGAACTGTATTTGGTACACGCTACCGTGCAACTTGCCGATCAGAATTCATTGGACAAGAGCACAGGACAGTCGCAATTTTTTGAGGGCGTGCAGCTGCTTGCCTCTAACGGCGCCCTCGAAGACGAGATTGGCATCCTTACCTCTTACTCTACCGTTCGGCAAGCCCTCGAAGCGCTTGACTTTACAGTGTCTTACCATGAGTATGACAATGAGTACGGCAAGATAGGTGAGATGTGGGCAGAAGAGATATACCCTCCCGCTTTTGACGTGGAACTTATCCATACTACACCACAACTCTCCAACATGCCCATACACATCTCATTTGAGGACAGCATGACCTATCGGGTGAAATTTACAGCGGAGGAGGCCTGGGCCTATGACTTCAACACCAATGCGTCAGTGTATGTGCCTTATGCTGATGTGGACCAAAAAATACATGTGGGCGACACATTGAAGCTCCCTTACCTGACGCTGAGCCTTACCTTAAAAAAGGGTTACAGCCTGGACCCTGGCAAGTCGCACTTTATCACCATCCGGAACAACAACCAGCTCACAGAGCATTACCTTAATAAGTTATCCGTTGCTCCGATCACGCAGAACTCAAACATCGTGCAGCTGTCAGTGGCAGGTCCTTCCATCGAGAAGGAAAAGGAATTCCTTAGTATGTTGACACAAGTTTATATCGGGAACGACCAACTCAAAAAGAGCCAGTTCGGCTTGAACACCATTAAGTTTATTGACAACCAGCTTGATATTGTATCTGACTCCCTCAAGAAGGTAGAAGGGACTTTGAAGTCGTTCCGGTCTAATAACCAAATCATTGACATCGGAACCACCTCCCAGAACCTGACCATGCAGCTCAACGACCTGAACCGCAAACGAGCGGATTTGAACGTGCAGCATGAGTACTACCTGCATATTGCCTCTTATCTAGCTAAGCACAAGGACGTAAGCGATGTGTCAGCACCATCCTCTGTTGGAATCGACGATAAACTACTGAACAGCCTCCTATTGGAGTTGCAGCGCCTCTACCAGGCAAGGAACGAGAAGCAGTACAGCTCCAGCAAGCTTAACCCGGTGTACCAAGTGCTGGAAGGGCAAATTAAAAACGCAGAAATCACCCTGCGTGAGAACGTGGACCAGCTGATTCAATCATCTGCGATCGCCTTGCGCGAGAACCAGCGGAATATCGACCGCATCACCAACACGATGAGTAAGCTCCCTCAAAACGAGTTCGAGCTGACTAACATCAACCGGAAATTCGCCTTTAGCGACAACATATACAATTACCTGCTACAGAAACGCACCGAGGCAGGTATTGCGGTGTCTTCTTACGTATCTAATAAAAGCGTAATTGACAACGCCCGGAGCTCCAGCGGGTCTCCGGTATCACCTAATCGTATGGTGGTGGTGATTTTGGCGATACTCGCTGGCTTAGGCCTGCCGGCCCTTATCATCCTGTCTCGTGATTACTTCAGCGATACGTTTGATGACAAGCAGGACCTAGTGAAAGCGACTGACCTGCCCCTAGTGGCGCTTATACCTAAAGCACCGAAGAAAACTCGCCTGGCCGTTATAGACAGCCCGCTCTCTTCTCTCGCTGAGTCGTTTGAGTATGCCAAGACCAATATCCGGTTCTTAAGCCGCGAAAAAGGCCACAAAGTAATAGGGATTACCTCTAGCATCGAAGGCGAGGGCAAAACGTTCTGTGCTATAAACCTGGCCACGACTTATGCTAAGAATAACCGCAAAACGCTTTTTATCAGCTCTGACCTACGGCGCCCTACGCTCAGCAATTACTTTAAGGTAGATAACGTTGGATTGACTGACTACCTGTTAGGTGAAGCTTCCCTTGACAGGATCATCCAAGCCACAGAGGTAGACAACCTTTTTATCATTGCGCCTGGCCATACCTTGATCAGCTCCTCCCACTTGTTAGAGGACCCGAAGGTAGAGGAGCTTTTCAGCAAGCTCTCTGCCTCATTTGACCAGATTGTGGTAGACACGCCACCGATGAGTTATGTGTCAGACTTCCTGCTGCTGCAGCCCTTCTTCGATGTGAAGCTGTTTGTGGTGCGAGCCGGTTACTCTAACCGCAAAGCACTGGCCAGCTCACTGGAGGTGCTCCGTATTAACAGCGTAGAGAATGTATACATGATGCTGAACAGCACGAAAGACATCGGCGAGTACGGCTATGCTTACTCACAGCGCAAGAAGAAATTCTCCCTGCTAAGCTCTTCCTCTGACACGGTTGGTGCCGTTTAAACTTTATCATACCCACACCCTCATCTAGTGAGAAAACTTTCTTCTAAAGTAATTTCAAAGTTCCGCGATGAGAGATTCATGAAATACTTCAGCAACGTATCCTGGATGATGCTAGGATACGTTGTTCGTATTATTTCTAAATTTCTTGTCGGCATTTACATTGCCCGGTATTTGGGCGCAGAAGACTTCGGCTTGTACAATTATGCCATGAGTTTTGCGCTCATGTTCCAGGTGCTTTCCCACCTAGGCTTGAAAGACCTGATTGTTAGGTCGGTTGCAGGCAAGGAGCATGATGAAAAGCGCCTGTTGGGCGTCTCTTTAATCCTGAAGGTTGGGGGCGCCGTGCTAGCACTGTTTGTTACCTTTATTAGTTCGTTCTTCATCAACAACTTTGATGAGACAGTGCTGATCATGGTCGCTTCGTTTTATGTGCTGTTCGAGTCGTTTGACCTGTTCGAGTATTATTTCCAGGCAAAAGTCGCTTCGAAGTTTTCGGTATACTCCAACATGATCACGACAGTGGCAGTTTCTGGCCTTAAATTCCTGTTTATCTTCCTGAAGCTGCCGCTCATTTACTTTGTAGGAACCTTCGCCATCGAAGGCCTTATCTACTCTGTCAGCCTGTTTTACTTTTTTCGCACCAACTACAGTCTTTCGCTGCAGCTCTTCCCCCTCGACCGGGAACTGGCTGTCAAGTTGCTGAAAAACTCATGGCCCTTGGCTATCGCTATGGGCGTGAGCCTGATGAATGGCAACATGGATAAAATTATTGTGAAGAACATGCTCAACGACGCATCACTGGGCTATTATGTAGTGGGGATGCGCATTTTCACATCCTTCAACTACATCCCCTTTACGATCTGCGCCTCTCTGTTCCCTGCCATCATCAACGCCAAGAAGAAAAGTGCGCAGCAGTACGAAAAGCGCATGAAGGATTTATATACCCTAATGCTTTGGATGTCGGTTGCCTTTGCCGGAGTCTTAGTTGTGTTTGCGGAGGAGCTTATTATCCTTCTTTTCACCGAGAAGTTTGCGCCCTCCATCTCAGTACTGCGAATTTCAGCGTTTTGCCTGATCAGCCTCTTCCTGAACGCTGCCTTCAGCAAATACATTATTGCCGAGAACCTTGTAAAGATCAACCTGATCCGCACAGTGTGCAGCGTCGCGGCCAATCTTCTCCTCGACTTACTTCTCATCCCATACTATGGCGTCGTGGGCGCAGCTTATGCTAGCCTGGGCTCATCACTTGTGTCGATCATCGTTGTGCCCATCATGCTGAAAGATACCCGCCTGCAGGTAAAGTGGATGTTCGGGGCGCTGGTGTTCTCCCACTGGTGGGGAAAGAAATCAATAGCCTAACGCTATCTGGGTAGGGCTGAAGCTTAAAGATAGTCAAGGTAGCGGTACATACAGCCTCTCTGACTAAGTACCGCTAAAACTCAAGGAGCCTTCAATGAGAGCGGGTAAGTTTGGCTGTTTCAAACTTACCCGCTCTTATTGAAGGCTCCTTGCACCGCACTGGTGCGCTTCCACTACAGCCTGTTGTACTACCCTTTATGTTACCAATAGTCTTTCTGAAACTGTTTAATGCCCGCTGTTCGGAGGAGTTTCTTTGCTACGCTCTTGAAAGTAAGGTCTTGCGGAATAAAAATGGTGTTTGCCCAAGGCGACAGCTTCAGGTACCTGTAGTATTCACTGCGGAGCGGGTGGTTGTTCAGGTAGTCCCATGGCTTCTTTGAAGAAGTATAGTGAATGATGGCCGGGTTCTCCGCTTCCTTGCAGGCAGAGGCGTCTTTTCGGTTCTTCTGGAACATAATGCGCTGCACATTCCACCGCAAAGGCAGCTTTTCCCACTCATCGTGCAGCGCCACATTAAATGAGTCTTGGTTGGCAAGCTCAAAGGAGCTTCTAAAGTGATCCAGCGCGTAGAATATCTTCTCGCTGATCTTTTTCTCCTTCCACTTTGGCACATCAATTAACATGATACCGTTGTTGAAGTAGCCATACTGTTCCGGGATGTTGAGCTCCTTGTACCGGTTAAATTCCGGATTTTCCACAGCCCCCACTGTTTTGCCTGCCAGGTCATACTCAAATAACTCCCGTATATCGTCCTTAACCACAAGGTCGCAGTCAAGGTAAAGAATCCGCTCCACCTCTTTGTCTAGAATGTCTGGCAGGTTGGTTCGGTAGTAGGCGGCCATAGACAAATGGTTGTAAGCGCTGAGTGACTGATAGCGTGAGAGGTCTACATTTACAAAGATGCACTTTGCCTTAGCATAGCCATTAATCAGGGCCTCAAGCCTTTTTGAATCGGTTTTGCTTAAACCTTCCTGCAAGATGTAGAAATTGACATCATAGTCATATTTCCTATTCTCCAACAAAGAGCAAATAGTGACACCCAGATGCCGCACATAAATGGCATCGGTAACACAGGCAATGTTTACAACCGAAGAGCTTTTCATAAGGTGATTTAGTTACTTTTTAAAAAATCAGGTTAGCCGGAAGTGCATTTAAGCCGCCTCGCCAAGTACCGGCACTTTGCGAGACGGGAAGAATATTTTTATCAGCATCAGGCCCGGAAAGATGGCCTGCGTTGTCTCGAGATAGTTTTCGAAGGCTGAAACGAAGACAAGGAATATAACAGCCATACCACTTGCCAAAGCCAGGTACTGCAGGGTTGAGTCCCTGGCATCCAAGCTCCTAATGTATTCTCTGCGCAAGCGGACCACCAGGTAAACCACGTAAGCCAGCAGCAGCACCGACAGCACGGTTCCAAACTCTATGTATACAGAGAGTAGCGAGAAGAAAGGGCGACTCATCGTGGAGCTGCCATACTTGGCGTCGTTGGCGGCGTATGCCCGCCAAATCGGGTAAATATGCTTCTGAAAGAAAGTGCTGGTAGTGTTAGGCAGCAAGCTGCTGTTGATTCCATAGGTACCTGAGCTAATCAGGCTTGCCCTGCTGGTATACTGCCCTGGCCCTAAGCCGGTGATGTAAACCAATGGGTAGTCCAAGGGTAATTTGTTCAGGGAGGCGTCCACTACCATGTTCTTGGGGCTGTTTCCTTGCGAATACACCCTGTAATGCATGCTGATGTTCCGGAACACGTTGGGCTGGTAGAAGGCTAGCACCGTTACCATTAAGGTTACCCCTCCAACTGAGAGTACAATGGCTTTCCACTGACTAAAGAGCAGGTGCCTCCTAAAGAAAATCCCTCCCAGCAGGATACCGGCCAACAGTGCAAAAAACACATGCACAACCGACGAGAGGAAGAGCGCCACAATACCCATCAAAAAAGCTAAGCGCCCTTTTTTATGCGCGATGACGTAAGGCAGCAGAAACAGTAGCATGAAAACCATGTTGATGGCGAACATCTGGTTACCGAAACCCGCGCTGTTGCTCAGGAAAGCAACCGGGCCAATCGTTCCCTGCACAGCATCGCCTTGGGCCATACTTCTGGTAGCCGCCGCTGCGTATTGCAATATCCCCACAATGCTTTCTGCTATCACTACAAAAATAATGATCCTGGCATATTTGGTGTAGTCTTGCTTGCTACCTGCACTGTCGGAGGGTATAATCAGCAAAAACAGAAAGGAGCCGTACGTCACGAAGGCGATGAAGGCATTGGCAACTAAAAAGTTGTGCCCAAGCATCCGGTACGTTACAAAATACAGCAGCACCGACATGACGCAGCACGACACGATCACAATGAACCTCTTCAACGTATGCCCTGAATTCGTTTTATAGAGGTGCCAGAACATGCAAATAAAAGGGGTGAGGTATGCCAACGGTTTTAGCGGGGACCAAGTAATGATAAGGGCAATGATAAAACTGGAAAAATAAACGTTTGGCATTTTGAACGGAAAATGTATAAAAATATATAAAAGCCTAACCTAAGTTAAGCCTTTTACGAATAATCTCATTTTTATTTATGCTTTTAATATAAAAAGTTTGATATGTTTATAAAAAAGTTGAGATGATGGAAGATAATATGAAGGCCCCCGCCATTGTGGTGATGGCTTATAACCGTTCTGAACCACTTAAACGCCTTCTAAATAGCCTGCACAACGCCGTTTACCCGCATCCGGTGCCTCTGATTATCAGCATCGACAAAAGCGACACAGACGAGGTACTGCGTGCAGCGGAGGCATTTGAGTGGAAGTTCGGCGAGAAAACTATTGTTGCCCATCCTCAAAACCTTGGCCTGCGCAAGCACGCCTTTGCCTGCGGCGATTTAACGGAGCAGTTTGGCGAGGTCATCTTCCTGGAAGACGACTTGCTGGTGGCCCCGGGTTTTTACCTGTTTGCCAAGCAGGCCGCCGCGTTCTACGCACAGCAGCCCCAAATTGCCGGCATCTCGCTTTATTCTTTTCAATACTATGAGCAGGCAGCCATCCCCTTTTCACCTCTCCAGGACGAAAGCGATGTCTTTTTCCTGCAGTACCCTTCCTCATGGGGCTCAGTGCTACTGCACAAAAGCTGGCAGGCCTTCAGAGGTTGGTATGACGAGGGCCAGCGCATTGACGCCAAAGACAAACTGCCGATCGGTGTAAAGAACTGGTCCGAAAAATCCTGGGTAAAATATTACCTGAAGTTCTTAGTTGAGAAGCAGCTATTCTATGTTTATCCTCGGGTGTCGCTCTCTACCACCTTCTCGGATGAAGGCGAGCACCACTTTGGCAGCACAACCAAATACCAGGTTCCACTCCAACTGACACCGGTGCAGAGCTTCCGCTTTAAAACGTTTGAGCAGTCATACAGCGTGTATGATGTGTTCTATGAAATACTGCCTTACAAGCTCAATCAACTTGTGCCCGAACTGGCGGCCTATGACTATGTGGTAGACCTGAATGGCACCCGGGAACCCGATCTCTTTGAGGAGAGATACATGCTCACGACCCGGACCGCCACCGAAGCCGTGCTCTCATTTGACTACCAGCTTACGCCCGCCGTTATGAACGTGATCTTGAAGGTTCCGGGCCATGCCATTAGCCTGGCAGAAAAGTCCCATATTACATCCATGAGTAACGTCCGCAACAACCTCTACTACCACTCCCACGTCACCCTGACCTATCTCATCCAACTGATGAAGCAGAAATCCAGAAAGGTAATGAACAGCAGGTGGCTCAAAAAGAAGTTCCGCGATACCTTCGGCCAACGGCACAGGTAAGGATCGCTGGCAGGCCCTGCACTAGTTTTGGTCAGACCGTCTCTCTGGCGTGGCCAGCCAGCTTGTGATACTCCTGCAACATCTGCGCTATCTTCACTGGCCACTGCTGTTGCAAGGCAAAAAGGTATCCGTTATGCCCCATCTCCCTTCGCTCTGCGGGATGCCCCGCTAAGTAGACGAGTGCTTGCCGCATGTTATCCACCGTCTCGTCTACTGTTGTGAGTGGCACCTTCATGCCAGCGTTATCCGGCACCAAGTCATGGGCCCCCTGATGGTCTAAGGTAACAATAGGCAGGCCATATGCCATTGCCTCTAGCAGTTGAGCCCCACTAGAGTCGCGCAGGCTACTAAAGATCAAGGCGTCGTGCGTGAGATACAGCTCCTTTACCTCCTGGTAAGGAATTCTCCCGGTGAACTTCACTTGGTTCTGGATACCTAGTCGCACAACCTGCTCTTTCACTTCCCGCTCCTGGCTTCCGCCTCCCACAATCGTAAGGGAGATATTCTCTGGCACAGCTGCAAATATGTCCAGCAGCAGCTCCAGTCCTTTTCTAGGCCTCATCGATCCCACCCAGAGCACCTTCAGCGCCCTACTTGGCTCTCGCTCCGGGAATTGAGGCGGGTAAAAAGACGCCGGCAGCCCAGTGTCAATTCCCATCCTCACCTGTCTTGCCCCTAGCTTGATAGCCATCTCATACGTCTCCTGGTTGTTTGTCAGGACTAAGGTGTAAGGCGATTGCAGGGCTTGCTTGGTCTGGAAGAGGTTCAGCAGTACTGAATTGGAGAAATAGTAACGCAACTTCTCCACAAACCAGCTTTTGCCGAGGTATTTCTTGAAGGCCGCTGGCGCAAATTGTCCTCCTCCCACGGGGCCTAGGATAAAGGGTATCTGCAGCTTCCAAAGCTTAGAGCTCATCTGCAGGCTGCCGTAAGTCACATGATGGGCGATATCAAAACTTACCTCTTCATGCAGCCGCTTTGCGTGCCTGTATACTTCTTTTTGCCAGTAGAGGTAGTGTAGGTATACAAATACAGCATGGTATTTTTTCCGGAGCTGCTCTATTGCAGTGGGCAGTTCCACAAAAACAAAATGCAGACCGGGCAGTTCATTCTCCTGCAGGTAGGCTACAATGGCTTTTTTGTTCCGAACACTGGTGATACACCACACCTCATTCCCCTGCTGACTTAACTGATAGGCCCAGTTCCAACCGTTGCCCATCTCTGTGCCTTCATTTGGTCTGCAAGCGTAGGCTGACAGGACGATCTTCATCATAAACTTTCAATAAGGTTTTGCGCATATTCTCCATAAACTGGTCTATGCTAAATTTAGAGAGGTAAACTTCACGTCCGTGCTGCCCCATGCGCACTCGGAGTTCTGGCTGAAAAATCAGTTCCAACAACTTGTCTGCTGTAACCTGGGGCGATTTTATAGGCACGAGAAAGCCTGTTTCATTATCCTGGACAATATTTGGAATTCCCCTCCAGCGGGTTGACACTACCGGCAGTTCAAACATCATCGCCTCCACCAGCACGTTTCCAAAAGATTCACAGTCGAAGTGAGAAGGGAAACAGAAAATGTCTGCCTCCAAGAAGCACTGGTCCTTCTCCTTACCCCGCTTTATTCCTTTGAAGAAAACGCTTTCCTCAATTTGGTTTGCCTTCACAAAAGCTTCTGTCTTGGCTTGTATGGCCGGAGAGGCAAACTCCCCCACTACCGTTAGGGTAGCCTTGACCCCCTTGCGCAGCAAGATATCCATTGCTTCCAGTAGCACTATAATCCCTTTCCCCTCGCTAATCATACCGACGTACAAAATGCGCGTCTCCTCCCGGGTCTCGCGGCGGATAGGCAGGTAGGGCAACGCCTCATCCTCCAAGCCATTGGGCACCACCAGGGTCTTGCGAGCATTGAAATAGCCCCCATCATTGGGGTTCAGCGAAGAGAGGTGAATGGCAATGTCCGGTCTTCTGTACACGTAATTTGCCAGGTGGCGGAGCCAGTCAGGCTGCTCCGCCACAAACTCAGACACGCCGGCTGCCCTGAAGTGGAATATAACCTTCTTGTAGAGCAGCCGCATAAAAAACAGCATGAATATATCCCGGATTACTGGAGTTTTATTGGGCCCCGCCGGCATATAATAAAGCGTTGGAATGTCATGCTTGAACCGGTAATAAGCTGCCTTTGCCACTATTGTAAACATATGCAGCACCTTCCTGAACTCAAAATGCCCTATGGATTTCATTGTCTTGGAGAAAGACATGCGCACATGGTACAGCTGCAAACCCTTTAGCTTTGCGTTAACCAACCGGTGCGTCATCAGCGACTGTCCGCCAAATGGTGGCGGCGTCTGCCCCACAATAAGTATCTTTTGAGGTGTTGGGTTGTTGCATTCCATTTAATTCACTGTTTAATACTGGTATTCAATATATGATGTACTATGCACTGCCAAATCGGGAAATGAATGAACAAGTCGCTTTATCCATTGGAGGTGGGTCCTAGCTTATAGGCTTGCGCCGTTTAAAAACACATCAGAAAGCCATCATACATTGTATACCACAGCCCTTATTTCGCTGCGATAGCTTTTCCTAATAGCTTGTATTTGATTTCGCGATAACGATCCAAAACCTGCATCCGAAGCATTATGGGCAATAAAACAGATTTCACGTACTCAACCGGATACCTGAAATGATGAAGGATTTTGTACTTGAGCGGGTAATACTCTTTAGCAATGCTCAGCCGCTCCCGCTCAATCACTTTCTTGACTTGGAAGCTATACCCTCCGTCTAAGTAAATAGAAAGAGGCATGGGCAGGTAAACGATATGATTTAGGTTCTGCCGGAGCGCGTAGTATTTTGCCAGCCATCCGCAGAACGACGCTGCCTTGTATTCCCGTGAGTATGGCCCTACAGTTGAGAAAAGGTCACGATGCGTAAACATGGACTGATGACACATAGGCGTAGTCATGAAGAAGCTCCGAGTGGTAAGCGGACGGCCCGTTTCATACAAAAAACCACTCGCCTCGCTACTCTTCTTCACTGCATTGCCATACAAGATATCAATATTTTTTCTTGATTTTATTTCGTTAGCAACATTTTTTAGAACTTTACTAGAATAAAAGCTGTCTCCAGCGTTCATGAAGTTGATATAGTGCCCTCTGGTTTTCAGCACCGCCTTGTTCATGGCATCATAGATCCCTTTGTCAGGTTCGCTCACCCAATAGTCTACTCTGTCTTCGTACCGACGCACAATATCCAGTGTCCCATCTGTGGACCCACCGTCCACTATTATGTACTCGAAAGAATCATACTCCTGCTCTATCACGCTTTTCAGCGTAGCCTCCAAAAAATCGGCAGCGTTGTAAACTACTGTAATCACCGATATTAAGGGTGCTTTATCCTGCTGCTTCATAAACTACTTCTGCTTTTAAGGTTATTTCTTCTAAAAACTGGTGCGTAGACCTTGCCACATTAACACCGTTGAAGAGCTGGGAAGCTACTTCTTTCCCACGCGCCGCCGTGCTTGCCAGTCTTTCCTTGTCTGACAGGAAGTTGACTACCTCCCGAGCTGACTTCTCTAGGTCACCGCCCACCACCAGGTCAATTCCATGCTTGTTAAACACCTCGTCTGCCAGGGAACACTCCTGCGATATGATACAAGGTAACCCTAACAGCATCGACTCAGCTATTGACCGGCCGAAGGCCTCCCAGTTAGCCATGTGTACGTAGGCAGTAGCGTTGGACAGCACATGGTACTTCTCCTCGCCATACACGCTGCCGTTAAGGCTGAAGTTCTTTAGGTCAAGCTGCTGCGCCAGAGCCTCCAGCTTTTCTTTGTCCGGCCCCTTGCCATACAGGTCCAGCGACACTGTTGGGTCTAGGCTGTTGATTATTTTAAACATGTGCAGCAGGCGATCCAAGCCTTTGCTAGCGATGTTATACCTACCTAGGAAGACTAACTTCTTATGATCCTGAAAATGATGAACAAAATCTGACGTAGAATAAGCATTGATCGGATTGTATATAACTCTAACAGGTCCTCTGTACTTTAATAGCTCTAAATCATGCATTTCATCTTGGCTGATGCAAATCACCCCTTTGGAACGATGCAAGTACTTCTGCTCGAATAACTTATAGTAGACCGCTTTCAGCAAACTGTTGCTCCGGAATATCTGCTGGTTATACCCACCCCGCGGCGTTACTGTGTAAGGGATACCCTGCTTTGCTAAATACTGGCTTACCGCATAGTTCAGGGGGATGAACACACTCTGCAGGCTAAAGACGTCAATATGGTCTTCGCGGGTGCTGATGGTGTGCTTTAGCCCGGGCGGCAAACCAAAAGGGTGTTTTGTTTTGGGGAAGCGCTTGTGCACAATACCGTCTTCGCTTACAAAAGTTTTTACTTCTTTGTGCAGGTAGTAGAAGTACACGCGGTGACCGAGCTTGACAAGTTCTCTGGCTAGTGTCAGGGTAGAGATGAAAGCGCCATTTGTGGTCCGCTCAGTGTAATTCCCAATAAAGCATATATTCATATCTCGTCTTTAACTTAACTCTGCGACCCTGCCCACCTTCACATTCAGCTTTTTCACTATCTTTTTTGCCGGATGCCTTACGTCCGCACTCTCATTGCGGTACCAGTCAATGATTTTTTTCACTCCCTCTTCCATACTGTATGGGGGTCGGCCCAATATGTTGTAGGTCTTGCCGATTGGGGTCAGGTAATCCTGCGTCATGCTATCGTACCTTGTAGAAGTAAGCGGCAACGTGACTTTTACTTTCTTCAGCAGGTCGCCAGTAAGCGCAATAGCTTTAACAAAAGAAGTGGGGAATACCCGCACCTGCTTGCCTGTCAACTCCCGCGACACGCATTTCACCCAATTCAGCAGGTTAATCGGCTCATCGCCCACATACAGTACCTGCTGGTGCACCTTCTCTGCGGGCGCACTCAGAATCTGCTGTATCTGCCACACCACATTGCCCACATAGCCATACGAGCGCTGCACATTCTTTTTACTTGGGTGTATGTAGAGTCCCTTGCGCATCACCTTGAACATGGTATCGCGGTAGCGCATGCACCACGGCCCCCAGATTGTCTGTGGCCTGATGATGGTCCAGGTGCAGTTAAGCTTTGCTTTGCGGGTATCGTTTTCCCCGATCATCTTGCTAACACCGTAAAGTGTGAACGGCTTAAAATCCTGGTCGTGTTTGGGCATATAGCCTGCCTCGCAAACAAACATCGTGGAAGTCATGATCACCCGCTCGATGCCGGGTGTGTTTTTTATGCAGTCGAGCACGTTCTTGTTGCCCTCTACATTCTGGGCGTATTCATTTAAATCGCCGTTCAGGTCGTAAATGTCCGTGTCGGTACGAGCCGCCAAGTGTACAACTTCCGTGGGCTGGAAAGTAGAAAACACTTTCTGCAATGCATCTTTATCCATAATGTCACACTCCACCCAAGAGGAGGCATGCATAGGATTCAATGGCGGATTCCAATCTGCATTCAATAAAGAAATCCCCTTGTCCAGGCATTCCTCCACTAAGTTAGTTCCAATGAAGCCAGAGCCTCCTATAATCAATATTCTCATGTTACTCTCAGATTGCAGACCCACGAACTTTATTCTTTCTTGTAATCAATAATTTAGCTGCTGATGAATGGTATACACAATAGCATGGATGTATATTATTCATCCTTACAAACAGTAATATTTTCACTGTAAAGTAATTTGATGGCATCATTGAGCATTAGATTACCTGACAATCAAGCAATTAAATGTTCAACGAAGTATTATATGGATAGGCTTTCTAAGAGTCCGTAAACAACAACAAAAATTTTAACATATAATATATCAATAAAGTTAAATTATATCAAAACGTCTCTCTATACGATACAAAGTGTGTAAAGAGTTACGAATATTTTGTTAGTGCATTGTAGTAAATGGTAAGTGGCAAGGTTTGCGATTCGTATTTGGGAACCCATTTTATTTACAGTCAATTGCTTACAATGCAATAATTATATTATAATAAACAATGATAAATTCATAAAACACAAATCCATTGATATATATTCCAGATAATATTCCATTATTTAACCTTTTGAATACTGCGTTTGCTACCTAGATTCAAAACACACCTTTTGTGTGATAGCCCGTAGCATTTTCGGAGATTAACCGCACATAGTTGCCTTCTGCTACTTTTAAGTTGAGTGAGAGCGTCTGCGGGTAGAAACAGCACACACACCTAAAGTTCCATAGGTACACGGCATCACCCGCCAAAGTGGCAGGGCATACGTCTTCTTGGTGGTGGATGGCCAATAGCACGGCGTTAGGGAAGCAGTCAACATAAAGTGCCATAGCACATCTGCTTGGAATAACGGGTTGCTTTGGAGCAGACATGTTCTAAAAACAGAGCCAGCCACATGTATAAGCAACAGTTGCCCATACATGTTAGGTGAACCTATAACGTATACGCAAACTAAACCAATGTTTCTGTCGGTCCGTTACCCGCTTCAGGAACTACCTAAACTCCCGTACCGAAGTAGGTAGCAAAGTCATAAAGCTGCCCAGCGTTTTAAAGAAATGAACATACCAAGCCCTCTCTCCTGTTCTAGTCAAACAGGTGGTAGCGCACGCCAAGGCTTACTAGCCACATCGAGAAAAGATTAGAAGAGCAGAAAAAATCTTATGAAGGGAGTAAAAAACGCTAGTGGCAAAAGCTATTCCATCTTACACAAAGATAGACGAGAACAAAAAACAGATTACTATAGCTCCCCCAAAGCACCAATGGCTACATGTCTTGCTCATGCTGCTGATATGATGTAGCGCTACAGCCGCTGCCAGCGCCGCTGCTGCATACTGTTTTACCACAACGACACGATAAACCGAAGGAGGCGCAAAGACCAGAAAAGCTATAACTACCCCAATCGGTTGGAGAAAAACCAGCGGCACTGCTATTATGTGCTGTATCGATTAGGTGCAATACCGGCTTACCCGAAGTTTTGTGTTTGATGCTGGCCGGTATAGTGGCAAAACCACATTCAGCCTCTTGATGGCTTTTACGCTGGCAGGTGTACTACTAAACCAGCTCCTGCTTTGGTCAATGGTCGAAAACACTGCTACCCACATGATGCTAATCAAAGCCATGACAATCAGCATGGTGGCCGTGTTTAACTATTTTGCCAAAAAAACACATTGTCTTCCGGCAGTAAGCTAACATGGGTATGGCAGTATAAGCACTACGCTTCCTGCGCGACGTACTTCTTCAGCTTTTCCTTCTGCACGAGTTGCTTTTCGAGCAGTTGCTGCACTACAGGGGTATCGTAATCTTCTATTGTTCTGATGTGCTTCATCACCCGCTTCATGATCTTGTCCTGCATCTGCCCGGTTTCAAGGGCGTAGGAATAAGGCAGGTCACTGAAGGTGACCATGGAGTAGAGCGGAGTCCATTTGTCGGGGTACTGCTCTGAGATTTTGCGCTCGATCTTCTTGCGGAGCAGGAAACGTGGCTTGGCTACTTTGTCGCGCATCTCTATAAAGTTGAGCACTGCCAGGTCGGCGATGGCGTCAGCGTCGGGTTTGCGACGACGCTCGAAGCGCTGGAAGAGCTCTTCCCAGTTCTCGCCGTCAAACTGCTCGAGCATCTGGTTCAGCACCGTAATGTCCTCGAAACCGGCATTCATACCCTGTCCGTAAAACGGCACTACCGCATGGCTCGCATCGCCAATCAGCAGCGACTTGCCCTTGTAACTCCACGGAAAGCATTTGATAGTGACCAGCGAGCCGACCGGGTGCTCAAAGTACTCCGTTGCCAGCTCCGGCATCAGGGACACGGCATCCGGGAAAACCTCCTGAAAGAAATTGAGCAGGTCTGCCTCATTTTGGATGGTCGAGAAAGAGCGCTCGCCCTCGTAAGGGAAAAACAAGGTGCAGGTAAAACTGCCATCGAGGTTAGGCAGCGCGATCATCATATAGTTGCCCCGTGGCCAGATGTGTAGCGCGTTCTTTTCGATGGCCCAGTCGCCGGTGGCCGTGGCAGGTATGGTCAGTTCTTTGTAGCCATACTCCAGGTAGTACTGCTCGTAGTTGAAGCGCTCTGTTTTTTGCATCGCGCCCCGCACCACCGAAAAAGCCCCGTCTGCCCCGAAAAGCAAATCAGGCCGAATGGTCTCTACTTGGCCGGTTTCTGTATGGCGTAGTTGTACCTCATTGGTCGGCAGGTTCACGTCGATGGCTTGCCGGCTGAAATGGTAGGTAATGTCCGAGTTGGGTTCCGAGAGGTTCATTAAAGCCATGTTCAGGCCACCGCGGGACACCGAGTAAATGGCCTGCCCTTCTTTGCCATAAGGCTGGTACGTAAGGTTGCCTTGCTCATCGTGCATCACGCGCCGATACATCGGAATTGATACGTTGCGTACCTCCTCCTCAATGCCAATGCCTTTCAGGGCGCGCCAGCCTCTGTCGCTCAGGGCCAGGTTGATGGAGCGGCCACCATCCAAAGACACCGTGCGCAGGTCAGGGCGACGCTCGTAGAGGTCTACCCGGTGGCCACGCTTCGCCAGGTACAGCGACAGCAGCGAGCCCACCAAACCAGCCCCCATAATGGCAATATTTTTCTTCTCGGTCATAGATCACGAAGGGACATGCCCCCTTAACGACGTAAAGTAACGGTATCCGGCCCGGATTGGCAAAAGTTGCTATGCTTTCACGTTCCGGAAGGTGAGGTTGATGCGTGATTGTACGGGCCGCCTGGTCTTGGGGATGTGATGCAGCCAATGATGCTGCATCGGCCCCTGCATCAGCAGCAAACTGCCATGCCCCAGTGTAATGTGCACTGATTTAAGGTCTTCACGGGTGCGGTGCTTGATACTAAACTTACGCTCACCGCCAAAGCTCAGGCTGGCGATGGCCGGGTTCCGGCCAAGGGCTGCCTCATCATCCGAGTGCCAGCCCATACTGTCGTTGCCGTGCCGGTAAAAATTCAGGAGCACGCTGTTGTAGCTTTCGCCGCTAACCTCCTCTATGCGCTGGCGCAGTTCCTGCAGCACCGTTAGCCAAGGTTTGGGTGCGTTATACAGCCCGGAGTAGGTATAGCCTTTCTCGCCGTACCAGGCGGTGAGGCGCGGCACCGGCAGCTCCTTCCCAAACATCCTGATCTGCTCCTGCTGCCAGTCTATACTATCTGCTAACGCCTGAAAGTAAGCATCGCTTTCTTCAGGAGTGAAGAAGTGCGGCGCATAGTATAGATCAGCGTCCGGAAGGTCTATTTTGGGCAAGGACATGGCAGAAAGGTATAACTCAGAACAAAATAGCAGCTGCGCCGGGTAATTCCAAAGGATTTCGAGATCTGTAATGACGGACCTACATGCTACCGATCTCCAGTACCAATAGAATAGTTTTCCGGAACCGTAGTGTCTTTTATCTTACCTGCCCGCCTGCTGGAATCCAGGTAATCCATTACCCAGGAGGCTGTTAAGCCGTGCAGCATGATAGAGACCATCACAATGAAGCCCACCACCGACCACAGCTGCTCACCATCAGCGAAGCCCACCTGCTCCAGAGCAAAAGCAAGGTAAAAGAACGAGCCGATGCCCCGTATACCGAAGAAACTAATGGAAAGCCTTTCGCGCCACGAGCAGTTTTTTATACCTATAAGGCCCAGCAGTGCCGTAACAGGCCGGATAAAGAACAGGAAGCCCAAGCCCACCAACATGCCCTTCCAGGTCAGGTGGTCCAGCAGGCCGGTGACCAGGCTGCCGCCAAACACGATCAGCAACGTGACCATGATGATGCGCTCGATCTGGTTCACGAAGTCATGCATTTCGGTGTGGTAATCGTTCTCTTCCTCGAAGCTGCTCAGCGTGAGGCCTGTTACAAACACCGCGATGAAGCCATACCCATGAAACAGCTCCGTCACGCTATAAGACACCAGCGTGGCCGACAATGCCAGGAAACCGTCGCGGGCCTTCGGGAAGCGCGTTTTTGCAGGCAGGTTAAAAACCAGGTACCCGAGCGCTAGCCCGATAAACGCCCCGCTAGCTACACCCACAATGATACGGTATAGCAAATCGCGGATTAGCCAGTCGCTGAACCAGCTGCTGTCAGTGTTTGCGGCTACAGTAAGCACTACTGCCAGCCAGGTAAAAGGAAAAGCAGTACCATCATTCAGGCCCGCCTCGGCGGTCAGGGAGAACCGTACGTCATCCTCCTCCTTTTCGTGTGGGGGCCCCACCTGCACCTGCTCTGCCAGCACCGGGTCGGTAGGGGCCAATGCGGCGCCCAACAACACCCCTCCGGCCAACGTCATGCCCAGCACCTGCCAGCCTAGCACCGCCATTATCCCGATGCAGAGCAGCATGGTAATGCTCACCAGCCGAAGCGGGATCTGCCAATTCCGCCAACTGATCTTCCGCCGCAGTTTCAGGCCTGTGCCCATCAGCGAGATGATCACACTCAGCTCCGTCAGGCGCACCACGTAGGTTTCCTGCCACAAGGGGTCCGGGTAAGGCAGGCCCAATGGCAGCAGGTAGATCATCATCCCTAACAGCAGAAACACGATGGGGTATGAGATAAATGTTCTTTCCATCAGGGTCGGCACCCACGCCATCGAGAGCGCCGCAAACCCGATCACGGCCATAGCCACTATATAATCATTCATTCTTTGTTTCCTTGGTAAAGCCAAAGCGCCTTTGCTTTAGCGAATTGGCACGCTGTTCTCCTTGCTTGAAGTAGGCATAACTACGCAATCCGGGCTTTGTTGGCTACCTTTGCGTGTTGCAACACATTAAATCAAGTACAATTGGAAATACTGGAGACTTATATTGTAGCGTTCAGCAACGCCGCCTGGGGGATGCCCCTGTTGCTGCTGCTGATGGGGGGCGGGTTCTTTTTCATGTTCTATTCCGGCTTTCTGCCCTTCCGGCACTTGGGGCACTCCATCAACGTGCTGCGCGGCAAGTACGACGACCCCAACGACCCCGGCGACATCAACCATTTTGAGGCCCTCTCCAGTGCCCTGGCAGCTACCGTGGGTATGGGCAACATCAGCGGTGTGGCCGTGGCCATTTCCATGGGCGGGCCGGGTGTGTTGTTCTGGATGTGGGTGAGCGCCTTCGTGGGTATGGCCACCAAGTTCTTCACCTGCTCCCTGGCCATCATGTACCGGGGCCGCGACAGCAACGGGCACCCGCAGGGCGGACCAATGTACGTGGTGACCGAAGGCCTGGGCCAAAAGTGGAAACCGCTGGCGGTGCTGTTTGCCATTGCCGGGTTGTTCGGTACGCTGCCCATCTTCCAGGCCAACCAACTGACACAGGTGCTCATGGAAGTCGTGCTGGTACCGAACGGCTTAGTTACTACCAATCCTCTCTGGACGAGCCTGCTAGTGGGCACAATACTGGTCATCGTCACTTCCCTGGTTATCTTTGGGGGAATTGAGCGCATCGGGCAAGTCGCAGGCAAGCTGGTGCCGGGCATGGTGGTGCTCTACATGCTGGCGGTGGTCTACATCATGGCCGTAAACTACACTGGCATACCCGCGGCCTTCGCGCTGATCTTCAAAGATGCTTTCACGGCGGATGCGGTGTTGGGCGGTGCCTTGGGTGCTATTATCATTGCGGGTGCGCGTCGGGCGGCCTTCTCCAACGAGGCGGGCATAGGCACGGCCTCGATGATGCACGGTGCTGCCAAAACCGACGAGCCGATCCGGGAAGGGCTGGTGGCGATGCTCGGCCCGCTTATCGACACGATTGTGGTATGTACGCTCACCGGCCTGGCCATCATCATAACGGGTGCCTGGCAAACCTCCGATGGTAATGGCGTGACCATGACAGCCACGGCCTTCGACCGTGCCATGCCGGGCGTGGGCAGCTACATTTTGGTGGTATGCGTGCTCATCTTTGCTTTTACCTCGCTCTTCTCCTACTCTTACTATGGCACTAAGTGCTTCAGCTTCCTGTTCGGGGCGAAGCACAAGCATTACTACAACTACTTTTATGTGGCGACCATCGTCTTCGGCTCCGTGGCCACCATCACGGCCGTCATCAGCCTGATTGATGGCATGTATGCGCTGATGGCTATCCCGACCATGGTATCGGCCTTGCTGCTTTCACCACGGGTGATGGCCGCGGCGCGTGATTACTTTCAGCGGATGAAGGAGTTGAAGAAAGAGAAGGTGCAGGTATAAGGCTAACAGTAGCGGCACTATTCATCTTTCAAGTCCAGCATGATTTCCTGGTTCACCTTGATAGTGGAGCGCATGGGCCGGTCCAGGTCAATGATAATAAAGACCACGAGTACAATCAGGAACACAAACACTGTGGTGGGCACGCGTGAGCGGTTTTTGCTGAGTCCTTTGGCATACCCCATCAAGGCCCCCGCCGCAATAAACACCAGGAAAAGGAGGACGAAGATCACCTCAGGCACATACCGCTGCTGAACGGCGTTGCGCCTGCCCTGCGCGTCTATCATGTTGTTCAGGGCCGTCACGAAGAGGCCTGTGGTGACGGGCCGCGGATCGACTTCTACGGCGCTGCTTGCCACAGCCCAAAGGGCGTCCTGCAAGTGCTCTGTGCGTTGGTTCAGGTCGCGCCGGGCGTCCCGCTGCGTCAGGTCCACATCGATCATCTCCAGGCGCACGTCTACGTACTGCTGCAGCAGCATGCGTGCCGTTTTTTGGTGGGAGTCCGGAAGGAGCGATGACCGCAGCAAGGCCGTTCCGATGGCATTGGACTCGGCAATGAGAGCCTCGGTGCGGTTGTCGAACCGGTGCACGGCCATGCTGAACGAGAAGCCCAGCAGCAGCGCCAGCAACCCAAACACACCGCCCAGCACCGTGGTTGTCTGTGTTTTGATGTCTTCGCCGCCCTGCCGCTTGTAGCGCTCGCCAAAGAAATTGCCCAGCTCCTTGGCCAGCAAAATCAATATAAACAGCACGGTAACAATTATCCCGCTGCTAAGGTCATACATAAGCACACCTCCCTTTCTATCGTGTTGGTTTCTCTCCCCCGTCTGCCTTTAAACTGTTAATTTATCCGGTTAGGCCTGTTTGTGGCCTTTGTAAAGCAGATGCTATACAAGCCCACTGATTCCACAACAGAACCCTATCCAATTCGTACTCAATATTATACCAACAGGTTTCTATCCGGAGCCTGTGCCGCCCCTTCACTCGCAGCCCAGATTGCACCTCTCCCGGCAACGGCACCCTAACTAACGTAATGCAGCAAACTTAACAACAGACCGATGACAGCAGAACTAGCAAACCGTGTAGACACTCTGGCCGCTTACGCCAACAAGAAAGGCGTTTCGTGGCAGGACGATGCCAAGCAGTTACCCCCAGGGGATCATGTGGCTGTACTTGGCTTATTGGCAGACCGGCTGGGCATTCCGCTTCCGGCTGCGCTTGACGAGCAGGTGACGGAAGAAGACCTGGAGAAACTAAGCGGAAAGGAGGAGGACTAATGGCAGAGGTTTCAGATTTTGACATTGCGGCAGGGTCCACCTTCCTTTTTGGGTCACGGCCCCTCAACACCACTTTTTTCGCCGGAGGGCGCAATCGGGACAAACGCATTTACATCCAGATTTCAGGGCTTGGCGGCTATAGTGCCGGGCGAAGCGCCATTCGCATGCGGGCCACTATCAACGGCACCACAGTGGGCTCTTTTTACTTCCGCCGCTGGACAGACCACTCCTTCATCGTGTTCGACCATACCTTCCTGGACTTCTCGTCCAACATCCTGAACAGCTTCGGCCCCAACACGCTGCACATAGAGCCCCATTATGTAGGTAGCGCAGACTACTGCTGGGTAGGACCCGTGGTGGTGCATTTCCGGCAAAACACCTAAACTTTGGACTGCGTCGACCGCCGTGGCAGAAGCGCCTCTGGCATCGGTACCGCTCTCCCGGCCCTTTCAGGGCTTACGGGCAGGCATAGGCGCGCCAAGTAACTATACAGCGCCTACAGCGTTTAAAATGCCATACTTTTTTTCAATAAAAATCTGACTATGAAAGCAGTATAAGTAAAATCTGCGGGAGGACCGTTTGAAGTAGTAGACAAGCCCGTGCCAAGCCCAGCCGACAATGAGGTGCTGATCAGGGTGCAGGCGTGTGGCATTTGCCACAGCGACGCGATAGTAAAAGACGGCTCCTTTCCCGGAATCGAATACCCCCGTGTGCCCGGCCACGAGATTGTGGGCATTGTGGAAAAAGTAGGGGCTAACGTAACGAAGTGGAAAGTAAACCAGCGTGTGGGCGTGGGCTGGCACGGCGGCCATTGTTTTGAATGCGAGCAGTGCCGCAGAGGTGACTTTGTGCTCTGCGAACGCGGCAAGGTATGCGGTATATCCTACGACGGTGGCTACGCCGAATACATGGTTGCGCCACACGAGGCCGTCGCTTCCATCCCCGAAGATTTATCCTCTGCCGAGGCTGCCCCGCTTTTGTGTGCGGGCATCACGGTGTTTAACTCCCTGCGCAATTCGGGCGTAAAGCCGGGCTCGCTGGTAGCCGTGCAGGGTATAGGCGGACTCGGACACTTAGCCGTTCAGTATGCCAAAAAGATGGGCTTCCGGACGGTTGCCATTTCCGGCACAAACAGTAAGCGCGACCTGGCTCTGGAGTTAGGTGCAGATGAGTTCTTAAACGAACAGGACCATAACGTGGTGGAAGAGTTGCAAAAGATGGGAGGCGCCGACATTATTATGGCCACAGCCCCTAACAGCGATGCTATTAGCTCGCTGATAAATGGCCTGGCTAGCAACGGGAAAATAATGGTGCTTGCCGCCACTATGGACCCTATAAAGGTAGCCCCCATGCAATTGATTATGGGCCGAAAATCCATTTCCGGTTGGCCTAGCGGCACTGCCAAAGACTCTGAAGACACCTTGCAGTTCAGCGCCCGAACCAACACGGTTCCGATGATCGAAACTTATCCGCTGGAAAAAGCCGAGGAGGCCTACGAGCAAATGATAACGAATAAGGCACGCTTTAGGGTGGTGCTGACGATGGAATAACCTTTGTCTATAAAAAGTAAAAGCGGCAGCCTATAACCAGGCTGCCGCTTTTACTTTAGGTCAATTCTAATTATTTCACCACTACGCCTTCCAGGCACTCGTGCAGGATTTCGGAGAAGCGGTATACCTCCTCGAAGCTGTTGTAGAGTGGCGTTGGGGCTACCCGGATTACGTTTGGCTCGCGGTAATCCACAATGATGCCTGCCTCCATCAGCTTGTCGAACAGCAGGCGCGAATTCTGCTTCACAAGCAGGGAAATCTGGCTTCCACGGGCCTGCGGATCGCGCGGCGTGATTATTTCCAGCACATCCTCGCCTACCTCCACATCGTCGATCAGGTACTCCAGGTAGCCGGTCAGTTTTTCGCTTTTGGCACGCAGGGCCTCCATGCCTCCAGCCTGCTCCACCAACTCCAGCGCCGCGCGGTGCACCGACATCGTCAGGATCTGGCCATTGCTGACCTGCCAGCCTGCGGCTCCTTCCATCGGCTTAAAGCCTTTCTGCATCTTAAAACGCTCTTGGGCATTGTGGCCCCACCAGCCGGCAAAACGCGGCAGCGACTCATCGTTGGCAAAGCGCTCGTGCACATACACACCAGAGGTGCCACCAGGGCCGGAATTCAGGTATTTATAGGTACACCACACGGCAAAGTCCACGTCCCAGTCGTGCAGGTGCAGCGGAATGTTACCGGCTGCATGCGCCAGGTCGAAACCCACTAATGCACCTGCCGCATGGCCCGCCTTTGTAATGGCCGCCATGTCGAACACCTGCCCGGTGTAGTAGTTTATACCTCCCATCATCACCAGGGCCAGCTCCTCGCCGTGCTCCTGTATGCTGGCCAAAATATCCTCGGTGCGAAGCGTGCGCTCTCCCTCACGCGGGAACAACTCAATCACCGCCTCATCCGGATTATACCCATGAAACTTGGTTTGTGTCTCCAGCGCATACTGGTCGGATGGAAACGCTCCCCCTTCGGTAATGATCTTGAAACGCTTGCCTTCTGGTCTGTAAAACGACACCAGCATGAGGTGCAGGTTTACGGTCAGCTGGTTCATAATCACGACTTCTTTCTCTTTGGCACCCACCACGCGGGCTGCGCCCAGAGCCAGTAGCTCGTGGTAGTTATACCAGGGCTCCTCGCCCTTAAAGTGACCTTCCACGGCAAAATTGGCCCATTTATACATCTCGTTGTCGATGTACATTTGCGCCGATTTTGGCTGCAGGCCCAAGGAATTGCCACAAAGGTAAATGGCGTCCTGTTTGTTTACCTGCGGATAGTGGAATCGCTCCCGGAAGTGATATAGCGGGTCGTTTTGATCTTGCTCCTGCGCATAAGCCAGGGTATTCTGGTAGTTCATGTTCGTGCGAGTAGTAGTGTGTATGTAGAAGCTAATTCCCGTAGCTTTTGTTTTCTGAATGCTGCTAAGA
This sequence comes from Pontibacter sp. CAU 1760, assembly GCF_054482735.1. NCBI lineage: Bacteria > Pseudomonadati > Bacteroidota > Cytophagia > Cytophagales > Hymenobacteraceae > Pontibacter > Pontibacter sp. CAU 1760. Next base: position 5,623 of record NZ_JBTLRL010000012.1, on the reverse strand, counting down.
TAAGAATTTGCCTGCGGAGTTGCGAGTGTCTGTAACGGGTTGTCTGTTTGCACTGATTCTGCTTTCCCGGGTCCAACCACCCCCTGCCCCTCAGAGCTACGCTCGTTAGTTTCGAACTCGCGTTCTCACTAATCCAAGGAGGGGAGTCTGTTGTTGCTAAGGCAAACCATAACTTCTATAGCTGCCAGTTTGAAAGAAGGGCTGCTCAACAGTATATAATTTATACTCCCTCTCCTGTTTTTAGGAGAGGGCTGGGGAGAGGTAAAACTCCCCGCCTGGGGGTAGGGGCCCTCTAAAGACAAGGAGGGGGCAGGGGGTGGTTGGAATTTTACGCTGACAAAAGCTATACCCGCTGTTTTACACCTCCTGCACCTTTCACAAACTGCTCTTTCTTGAGGTTGAGCCATTCCAGCGCGGTGCCGTGCAGCATGCGGTCTTTGGTAGCTTGGTCGTAAGGCATGGATTCGATGAGTTTGCCGGGTTCCAGTTCGCCGAGCGGGAAGGGATAATCGGTGCCGAGAGCGATGCAGTTGGCTCCTACCAGGTTGACAAGGTACTCTAGCATCAGCGGGTCGTGCACCAGCGAGTCGAAGTAAAATTTGCCCAGGTACTCGCGCGGGTGCACATTGTTATCGACAGCGCACAGGTCGGGGCGCACCTCAAAGCCATGAGAAATACGGCCAATGGTAGCCGGAAAAGAGCCGCCGCCATGCGCAAAGGCCACCCGCAGGTTAGGCAAGCGCTCAAATACGCCTCCGAAGATCATAGAGCAGATAGCCATACTTGTTTCGGCGGGCATGCCCACTAGCCACGGCATCCAGTACTTGCTCATTTTCTTTTTGCCATACATGTCCCAGGGGTGTACAAACACAGCAGCGCCTAACTCTGCTGCCGCCTCAAACACCGGAAACAGAAACTGTGAATCCAGGTTATGCTCGTTGATGTGCGTGCCAATCTGGATGCCCGCCATACCCAGCTCCTTCACGCAGCGCTCCAGTTCTTTAACGGCCAGGTCGGGGTCCTGCATCGGCAGTGTGCCCAGGCCCACAAAGCGATCGGGGTAGTCGGCCACTACGCCTGCTATGTGGTCGTTGAGCATCCGGGAAAGGTCGTGGGTGTGCTCTGCCTTTGCCCAGTAGTTAAACATGACCGGCACCGTGCTAAGCACCTGTACCCCTACCCCATGCTGACTGCACTCGTGCATGCGCGCCTCTGGGTCCCAGCAGTTGTCCTGTATCTCCCGAAAGAACTTGTCGTCCATCATCATGCGGGCGCAGCAGGGTTTGTGGTGCTCTAGCCGCACAAAGCCGCCATAACCATATCGCTCCCGCAGGTCTGGCCAGGTGCGCGGCAGAATATGCGTGTGGATATCGACCTTAAAAAGGTCGGGGGCTGCAAGAATAGAAGACTGCGGCTTGTTCTCGGGCATATAAAAAGATAGCATGAAGTTGGCCCAGTTGCCGGCAGTTCGGCAAAGGGCAATCCATCAATATACAGTTTTTTTCTTTTTTACGTACGATTCGCAGCAAAAGCTTGGGCTTGTAGTAGTGCGCCTTTTAAAGCTATTGTCGGGCACTTATCCGCCAGATGGTATTGCTCGTATCGTCGGCCACGAGCATGCTGCCATCGGGCAAAACAGCAATGCCTACCGGACGTCCATATACCTTATCGCCACCGGCGTAAAAGCCTGTCAGGAAATCCTCGGGTGGACCGGCTGGCTTCCCATTCCGGAAAGGCACGAACACCACTTTATACCCCACCAACTCCGACCGCCGCCAGGAGCCATGCTGCCCTATAAATGCGCCGTTCTGATATTTCTTTGGGAAGGCAGATTGATCGTAAAAAGCCAGGCCGAGCGAGGCGGTATGCGCACCTAGCGGCACATCGGGCACAATGGACTTGGCAACCATGTCGGGGTGCTTGCCGAACCATTTCGGGTCTTCGTGCTGCCCAAAGTACGCGTAGGGCCAACCGTAGAAGCCACCCTCCTGCACGCTGGTCAGATAGTCGGGCACCAGTTCGTCGCCCAGGTCATCGCGTTCGTTCACGGAGGTCCAAAGAGTATGGGTGCCGGGTGCCCAGCCCATCCCCACGGGGTTGCGCAGGCCGCTGGCGTACACGCGCTCGCTGGTTCCGTCGGGGTTTACCTCCAGGATATTGGCGCGTCGGGTTTCGTGTTCCATACCATGCTCCCCGTGGTCGCTTGCCGAGCCAACGGCGATGTATAACTTTGAGCCATCGGCATTGGCGATGATGTTTCGGGTCCAGTGGTTATTATACCCCCCGGCAGGCAGGTCCAGTATCTTCTCTCCTTTTGCAGCAATCTTGGTTTGCCCCATTTGGTAAGGATAGCGCCACACGCCGTCGGTATTGGCCACGTAAAAGTGCTCGCCCAGCACCAGCATACCCAAAGGCTGATTCAGTCCGCTCAGGAAGGTCTCCTGTACATCGGAGTGGCCATCGTGGTCTGTGTCCCGGAACAGGGTAATGCGGTTAGCACTGTTGCCCAAGGCCATGGACTTGGTGATACCGATGAGCTTTGCGCCCAACTCTTTCCAGAAGCCAACTTCGGTGCTTGCCTCGGCCACCAGCACATCGCCGTTCGGGGCCACATAGATCCAGCGTGGGTTTTTCAGGCCATCGGCGAATTTGGTTACCTTAAAGCCAGCAGGTGCCTGCGGTGTCCGGCCATCTTTCCAACCGATCACGTTACTGAAATTCCGGCCCGACTCAGTGGCATGGGGCGCTGGCAAGGTCACCCGGAGGCCGGCTGGCGTTTCCACGGTGTCGGGTTGCTGCTGCACCACCGGTTGTTTGGTGTTGCAGCCTCCCAATAAGGAGGCCGCTGTTATAAGGGAAAGGGTATAAAGGCTGATTTTGATCATCGGTTTGCGTTTGCCCCTACTTACGGAATCAGGCAGCAAGGTGACGGGTTTCGTGCTTTTCCATCTAGCGCCAGCCAACCTCTTACATTTTTTTGTTCTCCCGGTCGAGCTTTTTCAATGTGTTTATACCTCCCGCAGGTTGGCGTAGATGTCCACATCAATAAACTTCCCGTTTTTGATCTCGCATTGCCGCATGGTGCCCTCATACCGGAAATTCACTTTCTCCAGTGCCCGTTTACATTTCAGGTTATTGTGCTCCACAAAACCTTCTATCCTGTTCAGCCCCAGTTTCTCGAAGCCCAGTTCAAATAACTTGGGCATCACCTCCTTTAAAATGCCCTGTCCCCAGAATGCCGGCAGCAGCCAGAAACCGATCTCGGCCTTGCGGTGCGTTTTGTCGAGGCCGTTATACCCTCCGGCTCCGCAAAAGGTGTCCGTATCTTTGGTATAGATACCCCACCACAGGCCGGTGCCGTTCTTTTTGAGGTCGGCATACCAATCCATTTGCTCCTGGGTGGCCTCCCGGGTCGGAAAGTGCACGGCATAGTACTGCGTAACCTTGGGGTCGGACAGGCCCTGAAAAATATGCTCCTTGTCCTGCTGGTCTATTTCTTTAAGTATAAATCGTTCTGTTGTGAGCCGTGCCATACGGTGTGGGTGTTTTTGTGAAAGTAAGAAGCACCCTTGCAGCACAATGTGTCCTGCAAGGGTGCCCCTGATGGTATAATTATTTGTTACTTGGCTTCGGCAGGCGGGGCAGGTGGCTGCATTACCTCGCCGCAATTGCTGCAGGTGCGCCGTTCCTCGTTTTTCCAGAAGTTATCCATAATCACGGGTAACTGCCCCACAATGTCGGTTACGTCGGCATACTCCTCGTACAGTTTGTTGCCGCAGTTCTCGCAGAACCACATAAAGCCGTCTTTCTCACCGGCCTTACGGTAGCGCTCCAGCACCAAGCCCACTGTGTTGGCCGGGCGGCGCGGGGAGTGCGGCACACGGGGCGGCAGCAAAAATATCTCGCCTTCTTTTATCGGGATATCCACCGGCTTGCCGTCTTCAATGATCTTCAGCACGATATCGCCTTCCAACTGGTAGAAGAACTCCTCTCCTTCGTCGTAATGGTAATCCTTTCGGGCATTCGGGCCGCCTACCACCATCACAATAAAATCGTCGTTGCCTTTAAATACCTGCTGGTTGCCAACGGGAGGCTTCAGCAGGTGGCGGTGCTCGTCTATCCAGGCTTTAAAGTTGAAAGGTCTTGTGATCGCCATAGTCGTATTTTGTTAGATTGATACAGGGAAGTTACGTAAAAGCAGCCACAAATGGTAGCTGCCCTAGGGGCACAGCGACAAGTTCGGATATGTTCAGGGTGTTTTCGTATATTGGGTTTATGAACTTAGACCTGAAAAACAAACGCGCCCTAGTATGCGGCAGCACGCAGGGAATCGGCAAAGCTATTGCATTAGAACTGGCGGCCCTCGGTGCCAGCGTAACGCTGATAGCCCGCAACGAAGGGAAACTAAAGGAAACGCTCACCGAACTCGCCCAAATTGACGGGCAGCAGCACGATTATATAGTGGCTGATTTCGCAAACCCCGAAGAAGTACAGAAGCAAATTCAGCAGTATGTGCAGCGGCAGGACGAAATCCACATTCTCATCAACAATACAGGAGGCCCTGCTGGCGGCCCTATTACCGAGGCGAAGCCGGAGGAGTTTCTAAAGGCGTTCAACATGCACCTCATCAACAACCACCAACTCGTGCAGGCCGTGTTGCCCCTCATGAAAAAAGCCGGTTACGGACGCATTATCAACATCATCAGCACCTCCGTGAAAGAACCGATTGCAGGATTGGGCGTGTCGAACACCACACGCGGAGCGGTGGCCAGTTGGGCAAAGACTATGGCCAACGAGTTAGGGCAGTTTGGTATCACCGTCAACAACGTGCTGCCCGGCTCCACCAAAACCAGCCGCATCTACGACATTGTGGAAAGCCGGGCCGCCAAAGCCGGAAAAAGCAAAGAGGAGGTGCAGCGGCAAATGGAAGCCGCCATACCTGCCCGCCGCTTCGCTGAGCCGGAAGAGGTAGCCGCCGCCGCCGCTTTCCTGGCTACACCCGCCGCCGCTTACATCAATGGCGTCAGTTTAGCTGTGGATGGTGGCAGAACGGGGAGTATCTAGCTTTTTGTGGGGTATAGCAATCCAACCAACGCCAGCTCCCTCCTTGTCTTTAGAGGGCCCCTACCCCCAGGCGGGGAGTTTTACCTCTCCCCAACCCTCTCCTAAAAACAGGAGAGGGAGTATAAATTATGAACTGTTGAGCAGCTCTACTTTCAGATTGGCAGCAGCTATGAAATATTTGATTTGCCTTAGCAATAACAGACTCCCCTCCTTGTCCAAGGCTAATCTTGTAGGGAAAAAAGGAAGGAAATCGGGGTGGAATTGTTTCGGTTGAAACAATTGGCTTATGTGGGCATCAGCAGAGTTTGGGGTAAGGTTTGACGGGATTCATGGCCGGAACGTAAGTAGTTTAGTAAGGGCGGCGGAAGTGGTGTCTGCTACGATAGGCTCTTCTTTCTCCAAAGCCCTGGGCAATACGTTTCGCCAGGCAGTGGCCGCCATATTTGCAAAGAAAGCAATGGATACAGACAAGATGTTGGCGGGCCATACCCGGGCCACAGTGGCCCGCTGCGCCGCAGCAAGCGGCGATGTGGTGGTGGTAAGCCAGGACTCCACCTAC
>NZ_JBTLRL010000011.1:0-140465 GCF_054482735.1 Pontibacter sp. CAU 1760 | reverse complement strand
GCTGCACGCAAGACGCTTGAGCAAAGACTATGAGAAAAACAGAGTCAATGCCCAAAGCATGCTTTATTTGGCCATGATAGCTGTTATGTTAAAAAGATTTAAATAGGTTTTAAAACAGCTTCTTAGATAATGACAATCAAATCCAAGAATATTTTCCTGAATTAAAATTAGGAGTTGAATACGATTTTTTCGACCAAGACATTTCACTACGCTTGCTCAAGCGTTTAGGTGAAATAGCAACTAAAATGGGATACAACAAGCCAACCATTTTGCTTGATAGATTGGATGAAGACAATCGCTTTGAGAATGATGCTGACAAGATATCTGAGTTCCTCACTCCAATTTTAACCAATACAAACTTGCTAAGTATTTCAGAGTTTCAACTCGTTATGTTTGTATGGTCTACTCCTTTCAGATTTATATCGGAAAAGGTTAGAACTCATAAATATTATTGTCCAAACTTAAATTGGCGGTTTGAAGATTTAGAAAGTCTTCTAAACCAAAGATTGTCTGTATATTCCGATAAAGCCCTTAATGATTATAAACACCTCTTAGATGAGTCAATAACAACTACAGATTTAGATGAGTTATTTGTATTATCTAATTATAATCCACGAGATTTAATACATATCTTTAAGATTTTATTTGAAGAACAATACAGGAACAATGCAAATTCGTCTAAAATAGAACACAAAGCTTTGACAAAGGCTTTAAAGCGCTATGTGTTAGAATTTAATTATTACGAATACTATCCAAGAAAGTCCAACGCACGAGCAAATTCAATGGATATATACTCATATGCTGCTCATCTACTCAAATTAGACTCCCCTGAGTTCTCCAAGAATAAACTTAATGAATCAGCAGGAATAGGAAGTTCTATTCACAACTATGTAGTATCAATGGAAAAAATCGGACTTATTGAAAACATCGGACAAGACAAAGGATACGCAACTTATAAAATCAAAGACCCAAAAATCGTTTACTGTCTAAAAAATGGACTAGAACTGAGAAAATAATACTATTACAATACCACCTATAAATAATAGTAGCCTTTTGGCCTCTAATAACCATAGCCAAACCGTTACCTTGTTTGACATTTTCCAACGATATCATTTCTTTCGCAAGATATCTTCCTCTCAATACCAGTTGAGCCACTGCGGAGAAAAGGCTACCTTTGGCTTTTAATTCTGTGTTATGAGCAAGATAAACTGGAAAACCGTAAAGGAATACGAAGATATAACTTATAAAAAGGCGGATGGCGTGGCCCGTATCGCATTTAACCGCCCGAACGTGCGCAATGCCTTCCGCCCGAAAACGGTGGCAGAACTGTTTGAGGCGTTTCTGGATGCCCGCGAAGACACGTCTATTGGCGTGGTGCTGCTCTCTGCGGAGGGACCTTCTACCAAAGACGGTATCTACTCCTTCTGCAGCGGCGGCGACCAGAACGCGCGCGGCCACCAGGGCTATGTTGACGAGGCCGGTATGCCGCGCCTGAACATATTGGAAGTACAGCGCCTGATGCGCTTTATGCCGAAAGTAGTGATTGCCGTGGTGCCGGGCTGGTGCGTGGGCGGCGGCCACTCCCTGCACGTAGTCTGCGACCTGACGCTGGCCAGCAAAGAGCACGCGATCTTCAAGCAAACCGATGCCGACGTAACCAGCTTCGACGGGGGGTATGGCTCTGCGTACCTTGCCAAGATGGTGGGCCAGAAACGCGCCCGCGAGATCTTCTTCCTGGGCCGCAACTACTCCGCGCAGGAGGCCTACGACATGGGTATGGTGAATGCCGTGGTGCCGCACGAGGAACTGGAAGACACCGCTTACGCCTGGGCGCAGGAAATTCTGCAGAAATCACCGACCTCTATTAAAATGCTGAAGTTCGCCTTTAACGCCACCGACGATGGCATGGTGGGCCAGCAGGTATTTGCGGGTGAGGCCACGCGCCTTGCCTACATGACCGACGAGGCAAAAGAAGGCCGCAACGCTTTCCTCGAGAAGCGCAAGCCAAACTTTAAGGATATTCCCTGGATTCCGTAAGCATATCTAATATGGAATTAGATGCGCCCGCTATACCAAGTATAGCGGGCGCATCTGTTTTTAGGCTGCTTGTAATGGTAAGGTCATTTCCATAATGTTTGTAGCGATTACATAGATAAACCACCTCTGCCCCTCCGAGGAGGGGAATTTCTACTTGTGCTGAAGTTTCCCTCTTGGGAGGGGCAGGGGTGAGTTACTCCAGGCTCAAATCCGCAGCGGCTACTGATCTGGGTATGAATTGCTTTAAGCGTTCCGCTGATGCATGCCGGGCCAAACCACCCCGGCCCCTCCTTGGCTAAGGAGGGGAGTTTTCGTAGCTAGTGGGTTTCTTCATTTTACTGGCGCACTCCTTAATTGGTGGTATAGGCCAGTTCCACATAAGTGCCCAGTTTGATTACTGCACATCGCCCGGTTGCAATAAATTCCAGAGGCATTGTGGGCTGTGCGACTAGCCATACCCTACCCCTGCTTGACAAAAATCTCCTTTGCCTTAGAAATACGAAACGTTTACCTAAAAACTGCTTCCTGTTCCCAATGTAAACTTTATAGCTGTTTTACGTTAGATAGAGACAAAAAATCACCCTGACTAACGTATGACAATGCGCTTTGATAAAGTGTTACTTGTATTGTTCCTGATTTCTTCGACGGGTTGTGTCCGTAAGGATTTCTTTGCCAAAACCCCGGTAGTGGACCCTTCGGTGTATGAGAAGCTGAAGGAAGCACCGCAAACCATAGACAGTGTAACCGTGCAGGCCGGAAAGCATTACAAGCGCGGCTTTTTGCACCGTATTATTTGGGGGCAGCATTACCGGCCGGTGTGGGCAGCCAAGGTAAAAGCACCCGTGCTCGACCTGGACACAGTGTTCGGTGGGCTCAAATTTCAGGAACTGGGAGGTGGCTTCCAGACTAACAGCATGACGCTGGTGGACTCCACGGGCTTTACCTATGCCCTCCGCTCCCTCGACAAAGACCCGATCAGTGTATTGCCCAAGGCCTGGCAGAAGACGTTTGTCGTGAACGTGCTCCGCGACCAGATCTCGGCCATCAACCCATACGCAGCCCTTACGGTGCCTCCTATGGCCGAAGCCGCCGGTATACCCCATTCAAAGCCGCGCCTCTTCTACATCAAACCAAACGATGAAGGCCTGGGTGAGCATGCCGAGCGCTTCAGCGACAAGGTATACCTGCTGGAACAGAAATTTGACGACAAAAACACGATCACGCCTGCCCTGGGCGATGCCGTGGACATTGACGGCTCCGGAACAGTACTCAAAAACCGCTACGGCGACAATGACGTGTTTATCGACCAAAAGGCATTCGGCAAGGCACGCCTTTTCGACATCCTGATCCACGATTGGGACCGCCACGAAGGTCAATGGGAATGGGCGCAGTACAAGGAAGGGAAAAACCGGATTTACAGGCCTATCCCAAAGGACCGGGACAATGTATATTACCGCTTCCAGGATGGCATTATTCCCTGGCTCTTTAGCCGCAACTGGGGTATCCGCAAGTTCGAGTCGTTTGATGATGAGTTTAACGATGTATATGCGCTGACTATCAACTCAGAATTTATTGACAAACGCGCTTTGTCAGAACTCACGCAACAGCAGTTCGACTCGCTGGCCCGGGTGTTGCAGGCAGAGATAACCGACGAGGTAATTACTCAAGCCGTGCAGCAATACCCTGAGGCTGTCTACAATATGGTGGGAGAAAGCACCAAGCGCAAGCTGTTAAACCGCCGAGACCAGCTGCCTGAAGCCGCTGCCGAATTTTATAAGATACTGGCAAAAGAAGTGTTAGTAGCGGGCACAGACAAGGATGATATTTTCGAGGTAAAGCGCCTGAACGATGAGGAAACGGAAGTCTCCGTACGCCGGGGATCAGACAGAAACAGAACGTACCACCGCATCTTCAAACAATCCGAGACAGAGCTCATTACTTTGCATGGTCTGGCTGGCGATGATACATTTGAAATATCCGGCGAGGTAAAGCAAGGCATCAAAGTAAAAATTGTAGGTGGTTTAGGCGAAGACGAGATTAAAGACAGTTCTAAAGTAAAGCGCGGGGGGAAGAAAACGTGGGTATACGACACCAAACGCGGCACTGAACTGGAGGCCGGTCCCGAAACCAAAGACAAGCGCACCAGCGACGTGCGCGTACACGCCTTTGACCGCGAAGGATTTTGATGCATCAGCTATTTGCGCTTTTACTTACTGTTCAACCACCCAACTATTCCGGGCACCCTTGCCCCTGACCCTATATGCAATCCAACCTGAAGCGATACCCAATTCTCTGCCTGCTGTTTGTGATACTAGCCCTCAGTAGTTGCAGCGACCGCTTTATACATAGCGTGCAACAAGTCCCGCCACCCGCTGGCACAAACCATACCCCTACTTATAGGGATAGCACCATTACGGTAAAAGCCGGGCAGCATTACGGCCGCAGTGGCCTCCATACCTTCTTTTATGGCAAGCACTACCGGCCAGTGTGGCTGGCACCCGTAAAAGCGCCTGTGCTTGACATAGGAAGCATACACGGAGGCCTCACGCCTATGGAACTAGGGGGAAGCAGGCAGTCTATCTCTTTGCGCCTGGAGGATAGCACAGGCACGGAGTACGTGCTACGCTCTGTTGATAAAGAACCTGCCAGCGCGCTGCCCGAAAGCTGGCAGCGCAGCTACCTGGCCAACATCGTGCGGGATGCCACTTCTGCCACCCACCCTTACGCAGCCCTTGCCCTGCCCGATATGGCCGAAGCCTTGGGCATTTATTACGTGGAGCCGCAACTGGTATATGTCCCGCACGATGACCGCTTGGGTAAGTTTAAAGATGATGTGGGCGGTATGCTGGCATTGCTGGAGCGCAGGCCGTCAGGTAACCAAAAGGACTACGAACCGATGGGCAGAGCTTCTGAGGTAGTTAGCACCCGCTCGGCCATTACAGAACGGCTGCAGGACAATGACTCTCATTTTGATGCCAGGTTTTTCCTGCGGGCGCGCCTCTTCGACATGCTGATCGGGGACTGGAGCCGGCACGAGGATAACTGGCGCTGGGCCGAAGAAAAGCAAAATCAAGGTGGCAAGACTTACATGGCCATCCCCCGCGACCGTGACAATGCTTTTTACAAACTCAAAGACGCCCCGGTGCCCTGGCTCTTTATGCTCCTGAACCTGAAGCCGCATTTCCAGACCTTCCGCAGCGAGATCGATAATATAGAGAAACTAAACCGCAGCGGCCGCAACCTCGACGAGCTGATCCTGAATAACCTGGAATGGTCGGATTGGCAAGCCGAAATTGCGCATGTACAGCAATCGCTCACCGACCAGGTAATTGAACAGAGCTTCCGGGCCATGCCCGAAAATGTAGCTGCTATGTCGGCCGCTGCTATTATCTCAAAACTTAAGTCCCGCAGGCAGCATTTGGAAGAAGCCGCGCAAACTTACTATAAAGCTTTGGCTGAAAACGTAGCGGTGGTAGGCACCGACAAGCACGAGCGTTTTGAGGTAGAGGCCTTAGCGGAAGACAAAGTGCAGGTCAGGGTCTTCAAGATCACCAAAGAGGGAAAGGTAGAACAGCAGATTTACGCCCGCACCTTCCGGGCCGCCGAAACAGAGGAACTATATTTGTACGGCCTGAACGGAGATGATCAATTCCACTTTACAGGAGGCGTACGGACAAAAATCAAGATAAAGGTATGGGGCGGTGCCGGTGAGGACATCTACAGACAGGCAGACGAAAACAGCCCTTTCGGCAAGCGTATAGACATCACCGACACGAAGTACCGCAACACCTACCAGATGAGCAAGAAAGCTTCTGTGGAAATTGACGACGACCTGAAAGCAAAAGACTTTGATGCAGAAGGCTGGCTGCTGCGGTATTATCTTAACTGATATACCCTTGTTAAGGTATGGCCCCGCCTATTTTATAGAGATCATGGTTAAGGTTGGATCAAACAATTATTGACAGAAGGGTATAACAACAGTCAAGGCGCTACTTCAGGGTAGCGCCTTGACTGTTGTTATAGGGATGCTATGAACTTCTACTGCTGCTCTTTATGCAAAACTGTGGCAGAAGCCTGTGCTGTGGGCAGCACCAACACTTCTGCAAGGTTTACGTGCGCCGGCCTTGTCACGATGAACGCGATGAGCTCGGCGATGTCCTGCGCCTGCAGTGCATCAAAGCCTTTGTACACCGCAGCAGCCCGCTCCTTGTCGCCTTTAAAGCGCACCTCCGAAAACTCGGTTTCCACCAACCCGGGGTTCACCTCCGATACCCGGATACCATCCTGCACCAGGTCAATGCGCATGCCTTTGGTGAGCGCATCCACAGCAAACTTAGAAGCGCTATACACGTTTCCGTTCGGGTATACCTCCTTGCCTGCTATCGAACCGATGTTCACGATGTGGCCTTTCTTTCGGGCACGCATCAGGGGGAGTACGGCATGGGTCACATACAGCAGTCCTTTCACATTGATGTCGATCATCGCGTCCCAGTCCTCCACAGAGCCCTCCTGGATGGGTGACAGGCCATGGGCGTTACCAGCGTTGTTTACCAGCACCTCCACTTCCCTCCATTCCGCAGGCAGCGAATCAACAGCTTGCTGCACTGCTTCTTTGTCGCGCACATCAAAGGTGAGTGTGTGCACCGGAATATCGCCTAACGTTGCTTTCAACTCTTCCAGCCGGTCAGCACGCCGCCCGGTGGCAATAATACTGTATCCTTTCTGAGCCAGTTCCAGGGCAGTGGCATAGCCAATCCCTGAAGTAGCCCCCGTAATCAATGCAATTTTAGCCATCGCGTTATTCAAAGAAAAAGATCAACGATACGTTGTGGTTGCTTAGCCGCTTGATGTACCCGCTATAATCACTGTTCGGCACAGGCTTGTTCATGTCCAGCAGGCCATGCGAAAAACGCAGCTCCGGAGCAAACTTAAAGTAAGGGTAAAAGATGTCGAGGCCGATGCCATACTCCACGGCCAGGTCAAACTTTTCAACCTGAAGCTCTGCAGCGCCGTCCTCGTCGTTCTTCCCCTTGCCTAAGTCGATGCCCGGCTTGATGCCAGCCACCAGGTAGGGCCGGTAATTAGACCGTCGTTTGGCTTTGTACTTCAACAGGAAGGGCAGCTCGATCATGGTGGAGTTGATTGTCTGCTCATCCAGCTGCCGCTCCCCCCCATCTTCGGGCACAACATTGTCAAACTCTATCTCGCGGCTATAAAAACCTACCCCAGGCACAAAACGCGCATCCAGGTAATCGACCAGGCGCACATTCAGCACCAGGCCGGTATAAAACCCGACGTTCGTTTTGGTGTTCACGCTAACCGAGTTATTACCTTGCGGGTCAAACTCAAACTGGTCGGCATAGGTCTGGGAGTGTGTCAGGCTGTATTTGGTGAAAGGGGCTGCCAGGTAAAAGCCATAGTGCACCGGGCGCTCATCGTAGCCGGGCTTGTTCATGTCTTTTACCTTTTTCTGGGCTGATGCGGCACCCCCGCTTAACATGGCGCATGCCGCAAAGGCGGCTATGATTACTTTTTGCCTATGTAAATAGAGCTTATTCCAAATGTAAGTGAGTGCCATTTTGTATTTTTGAATCCTACTTTTTGATAAATGCCAATAAAACGCTCGCCGTCCGGAAAAGCCTGCACCGACTCGGGCAGGTAGGTATACGCCGCGTTGTCCTTAGAAACGATCTTACCTACTACTGGTAGTATGTTTTTAAAATAAAAATGATACAGCTGCTTCATCGGGAAGCTGCGCGGTTTTGAAAACTCCAGCACCACGGCGGTTCCGCCAGGCTTTAGCACCCGGTACATATCGGCCAGGCCCTGCTCCAGGTTCTCGAAGTTGCGCACCCCAAACGCCACGGTAATGGCATCGAAAGTATTATCGGCAAACGGCAGATTCTCTGAGTCTCCGTACTTCAACTCGATCTTGTCTGTCAGCCCTTTCTTCACCAGCTTCTGACGTCCCACGGCCAGCATGCCCTCCGAGATGTCTACCCCGACAATTTTATCCGGGTTCAGGCACAGTGCCTCGATGGCAAAATCAGCGGTACCGGTAGCGATGTCCAGTATCAGCTTAGGTTTTTCGGGTGCTAGCAGGCGCACAGCTTTCTTTCTCCAGACAATGTCTATGCCAGCGCTCAGGAAGTGGTTCAGGAAGTCGTACTTGCCGGCGATGTTGTTGAACATGGTGGCCACCTGCGACTTCTTGCCATCGTTCTGGTCTTTGTAAGGTACTACTGACATGGGGTTTATTAGGGTATAGTTGGGGCAAAAATACTGTTCCTAAAACTATTATACATGGTTTATGTTCCAAAATATAAAAAAGAGCAGGCCGGGGGCTTCCCAACCTGCTCTTTTCAAATACTACCGGGCTTTTTCGGCCCAAGTGTAAATGGATCAGCTATTAATTGCGCTGTGGGTCATCCTGGCGCGGAAGCACCTTGAATTCCGTTCTGCGATTCAGCTGCATGTTCTCCTCCGACGTGTTTGGAGCAACCGGACGACGCTCGCCGTAAGTTACCGTCACCAGGCGTTTCGGAGAAATGCCTTTGTTCACGAGGTACTCATACGCAACATCGGCACGGCGCTGCCCTAACTGCATGTTGTAGCTGTTGCTGGCGCGTGAATCGGTATGGCCTTCTATGCTGATGTTGATGTTCGGGTTCGCGTTCATGATGCGGGCGATGTTGTCCAGCTCCTGGATAGAGGCTGGGCGAAGCGTGGCTTCATCTAAATCATAGTAAACCGGCTGCATGGTATAACTGCTGCTTGCGCCAGTGCCAGTGCCAGTGCCAGTACCAGAGCCGCTACCCGAAGTAACAGCCAGTACAGCCGCAGAGTCGAGGGTAATGTAGAAATCCTGTTTAATATCGGCGGAAGCGCTTAGTACAACCGGCACGTCTATTTCCTGGGTTTCGATCACCTTGTTGTCCCTTGAGAGCTGCACCTGGTATTTTCTACCGGAAAGCACCTGCACATTGTAAGTGGCTGAGTCACCTTTGGTCACGTCGCGGTAAGCGATCGGCCGCTTGTCGGCCTGCAAACCGTTAAAGATCAGCTCTACGCCAGTTACCGGAATGCTGTCAGCCTTGGCAAACACCTGCCCTTTCAGGCCGGTTGTCTTGATGTAGTTGATGGTGTAAATATCCTTCTCGCCGTAACCGCCAATGCGGTAAGACGACAGGTAAGCATAGCTGCCATCCGGAGCTAAGCGGTAGTAGGTGTCATCATCCGGGGTATTGATTGGCGACCCCAGGTTTACCGGTCGTGCCCATCTTCTGGCTACGGAGTCATACTTAGCCGAGAAGATATCATACCCGCCCATACCAGCATGGCCGCGCGAAGCGAAGTAAAGGGTGCCGTCTGCTGCCAGGTAAGGGCTATCGTCATCGAAAGGCGTATTGATGGTAGAACCCAGGCTTTGCGGTTTTCCCCAGCTGCCGTTTCTGTTACGCTGTACTCTGTATAAATCGAGGTCACCGTTCTCAGAGTAATTGTTAGTGGAGAAGAAAAGCGTCTTGCCATCCGGTGTGATATAGGCATCCGACTCAAAGCCCTTTGTGTTCACGTTCTCGCTGATGCTTACCGGCGCACCCCAGCTTCCGTCCGCCTGTCGCTGCGAAACCATGATGTCGCCGTTATTGATAGACTGGTAAAGCAACAGCTTGGTATCGTTGTCGAAGAGTTGGATAGAGGCATCGTGCCCAACGCTGTTCAGAGCGCCCGGTACAACGCGCGGCTTCTCCCACTCATCTTCCGAGATACGTTTCGCTTCAAAGATATCCTCAAAAAACTCCCCGTCGCGGGCTTCCTGGCCACCGGTTACGGCCTCGCTGCGCGAAGTAAAGAGCAGGTAGTTGTAATCCGATGAGATAACCGGGCTATGCTCCGAGTAATTTGTGTTGATCTGTCCTCCGAGGTTTTTCACGAACACATCCTTTGGGTTGGCTGTCTCGCGCTTGGCAACCCTGGATTGCTGAATCAGCTGGGCCACTTCCTGGCGGCGCTCTTCGTTCCGTCTCGGTATTTCTTTCTGATAAGCCTGAAAATGCTCAATGGCACTGTCGAAACGGTAGTTGATCAGGTCGGCACGACCGAGCCAGTACTGCAGTTCCTTGTCAACGTTGGGTTTCAATTGGTGGGCACGGTACAGGTAGTCAGCGGCTTTCTCCTTGTCAAAAGTCATGTAGCTGACACCTGCCCGGAAAAGCGCCTTCGCATTGTCCGGGTCCTTCGCCAGCACTGCCTCATACTGCGGTATAGCCTCCCTGTAGTTTTCTTTGTTAAACATTTTGTTGGCATCCCGCATGCTCTGTGCCATGGCAGTTGTTGCCACCAGGCAAAACAAAACGAGCAGCATTGAGAGCCTTGTAAACGATTTGGCTAAATGATTCATGTGTTAGAAATTTATTTGAAGTCCTTGGTTTTATATTGACCTTCTTAGCGCATGTTGGAAATTCTTCCTCTGAACTGCATCATGGGCTTCCAGATCCTGAAATCAACCATTCACGCTATCAAAAGTAAAATTTCAGCATGCACTCAATAAAAAAGAAGCGCAAGCATCATCAGATTCGGTCCACTCTTGTTTTAGCTTTGCTTCTATACGATTAATATTAAAATTAGTATATTCGATTTATATCGCTACACTAAATAAAAGGAGCCTTCCATCTTCTTTCCCCCGCCTTTATTACATCATCGCCCTTTGCAAGATTTAGGTATAAACTATAGCTTTAACCACATAGCTTAAGAAGCAAATATATAAAATAATAAATATTACCATGGTTTTATTTATGCTGCGCCTTAAATACTTTACTAGTTTCCCCATGGGCTTTACGTTTCATATGGCGCTTACTTCATAAGTAATATACGAAGTTTCAGGGGAACGCATGCTGCGCCAGAAACAAGCCGCTTCATCGTCATTAAAATCAGGGCGAATAAATTAGTAACTTGCAACTTTATCGGAAGCCCTGCCTGCGGATACCCATCCAGGAAAATACCCCAGGCTTAAAGCTGGCTTTCGACTTACTTATATAGTAGTAGTATGAATATAAAAGAAGCTAAGTTCTTGATGAGCAATACCCGGGTGGAGAATTGCCCGGCACCCGATAAACCAGAGTACGCCTTTATCGGCCGGTCCAATGTGGGAAAATCTTCGCTCATCAATATGCTGACGCAGCAGAAAGGCCTTGCCAAAACCTCTTCTTCGCCGGGCAAAACACAGCTCATCAACCATTTTCTGATTAACGACAGCTGGTATTTGGTCGATTTGCCGGGGTATGGCTATGCCAAAGTGAGCAAAGGCTCCCGCGAGGAATGGCGCAAGATGATCAATTTCTACTTTCAGAAACGCGAGAACCTGACCTGCGTGTTTGTGCTGATCGATTCGCGGCACGAGCCCCTGAAGCCGGACCTCGATTTCATCAATCACCTCGGAACGCTGGGAGTGCCTTTTGTGCTCGTGTTCACGAAGCTCGACAAGCAGTCATCCGTGAAAACGGATTCAACCATCGCGGCCTACCAGCGTAAGCTGCGTGAAAGCTGGGATGAGCTTCCACAGATGTTCCGCACTTCCGCCGAAATGAAAACAGGTCGCGACGAAATCCTGAATTTTATCAGCGAAGTAAACGAACAGGTTCAGAACCAGTAAACAATTGGCTTGGTAGTTGCTGCGTTAAAAGCGGCAGATATGCTGCCTAATTTCGTTTCATTCAATTGTTGTGATCATGAAAATCAAAATCTCAGTTTTGTTTCTTTTCTTTGCTTTTGCAAGCTTTGCTGCTTCCGCGCAGGCAACCACCCAGGAGCAGGAGAAAAAAGTATGGATGCCGAGCCAGATGATTCCCGTAGCCGAGCACTACGAAGGTGGCCAAGAAAGTATGTATAAGGCCATCGAGAAGGAACTGCAGTACCCGGCGCTGGCCAAGCGGAACCGTGTGCAAGGGGAATGCATTATAGGTTTTGAGCTGAATGAAGACGGTTCCACCTCTAACTTCCGGGTGCTCCGCAACGCTGGGGCCGGTACCGGAGAGGAAGCCCTTCGTGTAGCCCGTCTGCTGAAGTTCAACGCGCCCGGGTATAGCCTGAATGCGAGCATCCCGATCATGTTTAAACTCTAATTAAAATAACAGAATACGCTTTACTATGCCGATTGATTTAAGACAAGTTGCCGCCATTGCTGGCATGAGTGGATTGTTCAAGGTAGTGAAACCTACCCGCACAGGTGTGATCGTGGAGAGCCTGGAAGAACAGCCTAAAAACCTTGTGGCGCAGGCCCGCCACCGTATGTCGTTACTCGATGAGATCTCGATTTACACGACAGACGAAGAAGGCACTGTAGCCTTGGCCGAGGTATTTGACCTGATGCACAACAAGTACGGCGATAAGCTTCCGCTAAGCGATAACCCTAGCAATGAGGAATACAAGAGCCTGATGGCTGACGTGCTGCCAGAATATGATACAGACCGCGTGTATGTTTCGGACATGAAGAAACTGGCCAACTGGTATTACATTGTGAAAGACTTTGTTGGCTTTACCTCCGACGAAGCCGCCGAAGGCAAAGAAGAGCAAGCATAAAGATTTAGAGGCCCTCTGCTACCGGAGGGCTTCTTCGTTTCCAAGCCAACTGTTTTATGCCCTACACTCCCGCTATCCTGACCAGCGTTGTTAACCACCTGCAGAAGGTGCTGCGCGTGGAGAACCTGGCGTCGAGAGACCTGGAAGCGCTTCATTATAAGGTTGCGCATGTAGTGCAGCGCCTGCTCGAAAACGATTTCAACCGGCTCCTGCACATCCTTTACCGCATCGATGTGGAAGAGCGCAAGGTAAAAGAGGCCATGCTGGCCGAAGAACCCGAGATTGTAGCAGACCGGATTACCCGCCTTATCCTGAAACGGGAGCTGCAACGGGCCGAGATACGCTTCCGGTATAGCTAATGCACTTGCCTTCAATCACTTTACCCTCCCTGCTGCTGTTGTGCTAATTTTGTTATTACATCTGTATTGCCCTTCCTGGCATGCAAGCGCCACCTACCAAGCCTACCCCCTGCATGTATGATTATTTGCCAGAATGTAGGCTTTATCGGGTGCAATGGCTATTTTAGGGGATATGAGCGCAGAAAACATCAAAGTTTATAAGTTTGGCGGGGCCTCTGTAAAGGATGCCGCGGCTTTTCAGAACCTGGCACAAATTGTCAAAAACCACGGGGGCACCCGACAACTGCTGATCGTGGTGTCCGCTATGGGCAAGACCACTAATGCCTTGGAGGAGGCTGTAACGGCTGCATACCGGCAACAGGATTTTGAGGATATTTTTCAGAAAATCAAAAGCTATCATACCGCTATTACCGGGCAACTGTTTCCGGATACTAACAGCCCTGCACACCAGCGCATCGATCACCTGTTCCTGGAGTTGCAGGATGCCCTACGGAAAACCACACCGCAAGAGGCCTTTGACAAGGTGTATGACCAGGTGGTAAGCTACGGCGAGCTGATCTCGTCAACCATACTACACCAGTTTTTACAGCAGCAAGCCCTACCCGTTGCCTGGGTAGACAGCCGAAAATACATCCAAACAGACAATACCTGGCGGGAAGCCAAAGTAGACTGGTCCTGGTCTGAGCGCCTCATTCAGCGCGACCTGCCCGCGTTGCTGCAAAACCAGCTGGTAGTGACACAGGGCTTTATTGGCGGCACCAACGATGGCTATACCACTACCCTGGGGCGCGAGGGTTCCGATTTTAGTGCGGCTATTTTTGCCTACTGCCTCGGTGCCGCTGGCATGTACATCTGGAAAGACGTGCCGGGACTGCTGAACGCAGACCCCAAGCATTTCGATGATACCGTTTGTTACCCGGAGATATCTTACCAGGAAACTGTGGAAATGGCCTATTACGGGGCTTCGGTTATCCACCCAAAAACCATCAAGCCGCTGGCAAACAAGCGCATTCCGCTCTATGTCAAATCGTTTCTGAACCCGGAAGGGCAAGGCACTAAAATCTGTGATGGCCGGTTCGAGAAAATTGCCCCAGCTTATATCGTGAAGGAGCAGCAATGCCTGGTGTCGTTTAGCGTCAAGGACTTCGGATTCATCTCTGAACAGAACCTGGGCACTATTTTCAATGCCCTCTCAGAACTGCGTATCAAGATAAATTTGATGCAAAACTCGGCCATCTCCTTCTCCATCTGCGCTGACTATCACGCGGAACGCTTAGATAGCCTGATTCATACCCTGCAGGACCAGTTTTCGATTCATTACAACACTGCGCTTACGCTATATACCGTCAAAAACTATGATGAGGCAGAGCTCCATCCTTCCCTAGTCCAAAAAGAAATACTGCTCGAACAACGTACCCGCACAACCTATCAATTTGTGAGCCGTTGAGTTACATACTTTTGCTTTTAAAGAAAAAGCTTCTATTTAGCATCAAATTCCTTTTACTTTGCAGTGAAAGAGTGCAATTGAAACCCCTACTGCCGACTAACCCACGAACAGCTATGAAGCCTGTTGAAAAATTTGCCCCCGTTACATTGCTGAAGATTTCCGTTCTTTTTGTGTTGCTGATTATTGGCGTCTTCTCTAAGCCTCCGAAACAGGCACCGAAAATGCCTGAAAACGCAACTCAGTTTAATGCGCCTTACCCACTGGTAATAGAGTCGGACACACCGAATGTGTCGCAGACACCTCCAGCAATCCCAAACATTTAGTGTATCGTTCAATATGCATTGCTTGCTCCAGTAGCAGGCTTTTTTTATGCTTTCGGAGTAAAACCTTAACTTAAGGCTTTATTTGACAGAAAAAGCATTGCTATGGAATTTATACTTGTAGAGCCACAGGCCAGGCCACATATTGCCCTCATCCAACTAAACAGGCCGAAGGAACTGAATGCCCTGAACCTGCAACTGATGGGCGAACTGCGCGATGCCCTGCAGCAGCTCGATGAAGACGATAATGTGCGGGCCATCATCATCACGGGCAATGAACGTGCCTTTGCAGCCGGGGCCGACATCAAACAGATGGCTGGCAAAACGGCCATCGACATGCTCAACGTCGACCAGTTCTCGACCTGGGACCAAATCCGGAAAACGAAGAAGCCGATTATTGCCGCCGTATCGGGTTTTGCCTTGGGCGGAGGCTGTGAGTTGGCCATGACCTGCGACATGATTATTGCTTCGGAAACAGCGATGTTCGGGCAGCCCGAAATCAAGATTGGCGTGATGCCGGGTGCGGGCGGTACCCAGCGCCTCACCAAAGCCATAGGGAAAGCCAAAGCCATGGAAATGGTGCTGACCGGCAAGTTTATACCTGCCGCTGAGGCTGAGAAACAGGGCCTGATTAACCGCGTAGTGCCTGTGGAGCTATACCTTGACGAGGCCTTTAAACTGGCCGAGGAGATAACCCAGCTGTCACCGGTGGCCGTGAAGCTGGCAAAAG
The DNA here is from genome assembly GCF_054482735.1 of Pontibacter sp. CAU 1760. Taxonomy (NCBI): domain Bacteria; kingdom Pseudomonadati; phylum Bacteroidota; class Cytophagia; order Cytophagales; family Hymenobacteraceae; genus Pontibacter; species Pontibacter sp. CAU 1760. The sequence goes on along the minus strand of NZ_JBTLRL010000011.1, from coordinate 124,994 downwards.
AGTCGGTTAACCGCGCCTTCGAAACCCAATTAGATGAAGGCCTGCATTTCGAGCGCAAGAACTTTTACCTCTGCTTTGCCTCCGAAGACCAAACAGAGGGCATGAATGCATTTGTCGAGAAGCGTAAGCCTGTTTTTAAAGGCCGCTAAAGTCTATACCGGAAACGCAGCGTATCTGCAGCGTTTCCGGCTACTTTGTCTCATACCCCTTGTATGGATTTTTCTGATAGCATCTGTCATACCTCTCTCCCTCTTGAGGTCCCTTCTTCTCCCTATTTTTTGTAAGATTGATGTTTAACATTTAATTAACACAGAGCGTTTGCAAGCCTAAGATATTCGCTCTACCTTTGCAGGAAATTATACTAACAAAGAAAAATTCTTGTTTAGTATTTTGCCTGATGCACCCAATCGATAACCGACATACCCTACGCGAACGCCTGCTTGAAAGTGGCCTGAAAGCTACGCACCAGCGCATTGTAGTGTATGAGGCATTGGTGGCGCTGCACGGCAAACACCCCATGGCTGAGGAGGTGTACCAGTTGCTGAAGCCTGCAAACCCCAGCATATCGCTGGGCACGGTTTACAAAACCCTGGACACATTTGCAGAGGTGCATTTAGTCCGGAAAGTATCCTCCGAGGAGGGCGGTAAGCGCTTTGACGCCAATACCACCGCCCATAGCCACATCTACTGCACCAATACCAAGGAGATTATCGATTTTGAAGATCCGGAACTGGATGCGCTGTTGCAGGAGTTTATGCGCACCAGACACCTGGAGAACTTTGAGATCAAGGGCCTGACCGTGCAACTAACCGGCAACCGGGTGGATCCTGAAAAGGAAGTAAGCATTACCCGATCAATCAAACAATAGATTTTTAAACTTAAAATTAACATACATGGCAGTATTAGTAGGTAAGAAAGCACCGTCTTTCAAAGCTACAGCCGTAGTAAACGGCGAAGAATTCGAAGATAACTTTTCATTAGACCAGTACATTGGCAAGAAGCACGTTTTGTTCTTCTTCTACCCAATGGACTTCACCTTTGTTTGCCCAACCGAGATCCTGGCGTTCCAGGACAGGCTGGCTGATTTCGAGCGTAAGGGCGTGGCCATAGTAGGCTGCTCTACCGACACGCACATGTCGCACTTCGCGTGGCTGAACACACCACAGGAGCAAGGCGGTATCCAAGGCGTAACGTACCCGTTGGTAGCGGATGCGGCCAAGACCATCTCCCAGAACTTCGACGTGCTGGCTGGCTACTACGACTACAACGAAGAAGGCGAGTCTGTATTCGTGGGCGAGCCGGTTGCATACCGCGGTCTGTTCCTGATCGACAAGGAGGGCGTGGTGCGCCACCAGGTTGTAAACGACATGCCACTTGGCCGCAGCATCGACGAGGCCCTGCGCATGATCGATGCCCTGCAGTACTTTGAGGCCAACGGCGAGGTTTGCCCTGCCAACTGGGAAGAAGGCGAAGAGGCGATGCAAGCAACCAAAGAAGGCGTGTCTGCATACCTTTCTAACAGAGCCAACTAAGCTACTTAAGCTTATTTATAAAACAGAAAAGCCACTGCATTTGCGGTGGCTTTTCTGTTTTATAGGCTGTAGACGGCGCATAGGGCATGCCTGAAAGCATGGATTACTTTTTGTACACCTTGCCCTCCTTCATCACAAACTTCACATTCTCCAGCGTCTTGATGTTCTGGGTGGGGTCTTCCTGTACGGCAATGATGTCGGCGAAGAAGCCCGGTGCCAATTGCCCGGACTCGTTTTCCGTCTTCAGGATTTTGGCGGGCGTAATGGTGGCGCTCTGGATGGCCTCCATGGCAGGCATACCGGCTTCTACCATGTACCTGAACTCCTTCCCGTTCTGGCCGTGCTTAAACACACCGGCGTCGGTTCCGAAGGCAATGGGCACTCCCCGCTTGTATGCCTTCCCGAAGGTGCCCTGCAGTTTCGGGCCTATCTCCAGCGCCTTGGGCACCACCAGTGCCGGGTAGTAATTCTCCACCCTGGCCTTCTCGCTCACCTCCTGCCCTGCCGTCAGGGTAGGCACCAGGTAGGCCTTGTGCTTTTTCATCAGGTCCATGGTCTCCTCACTCATCAGGGTGCCGTGCTCGATGGTGGTTACGCCACCCTTCACGGCACGCTGCATCCCCTCGTCGCCGTGCGCGTGCGCTGCCACATGGAAGCCGTAGTCTTTGGCAGTTTGGGTGATCTCCTTTATCTCCTCAAGGGTAAACTGCGGATTCGAGCTGCTTTTGGCCACACTCAGCACCCCACCGGTGGCTGTGATTTTGATCAGGTCGGCACCGGTTTTATACCGCTCCCGGACAGCCTTACGGGCATCCTCCACGCTGTTCACCACACCCTCCTTAGGGCCTGGGTCACCGGCAAAGGCGGCATTCATGCCGTTAGAGGGGTCAGCGTGGCCGCCGGTGGTGGCAATAGACTTGCCTGCCGTGAATACGCGCGGCCCCACAATTTTTCCACTGTTGATGGCGTCGCGCAGCGCGATGTTCACGCCCGTTCCCCCTAGGTCGCGCACGGTGGTGAAACCCGCGAGCAGGGTGCTCTGGGCAAAGCCCACCGAGTTGAAGGCGAAATCAGCGGGGTCGTTGGTGAAGCGCTCTAGGTACTGGTTGGGATTCGTCTCCCCTTCCAGGTGCACGTGCATGTCGGTGAGACCAGGCAGCACCGTCATGTTCCGGAGGTCAATCAGGGTGTCGGCGGCGTTCTGGGGTTGCACAAAGCCATTCTCGATGCGCTTTATTTTCTTGCCGGATACCACAATGGTCTTTTCCTGCAGCACCTTCCCGTTACGGGTGTCCACCAGTTTTCCGCTCTGTATGTAAATATCCTGGGCCTGCAGGGTATGGCAGGCGAGCAAAACCCCAAAAAAGGTCAGTAATCGTTTTTTCATGAAATGCTATGGATGAGTAGGTTTAAAACATATGTTCACGCATCAAGATAGCATTTCCGGCGGGAATGCCCACCACAAAAAGAGCAGTTCTGCATTTTTTAAGCAACCCGCTATACCCCAAAGCAGCTTGCTTTCACAGGTCCGCGGGTTGGCGCCTTTAAAGGAGGTAACCAACAGTTGGCAGCGCCACCAGGGCAATCACAATCATACAGGCATCAATGCTTCACAAAGAATTCGATGGCTTTACTCAGAAGCTAGAAATACTCATACCCACACGCTGTATACAGTAGCCACGATTCCCAGACTCAGGAACATTAATAGGCCAATATTCGCAGCAAGCGGGATTTTTGCGTTTTTGATGTCTTCGGGCGAGGCGACATTGCCCGTAAGCACTGCTAAAAAGACAGCATTCAGGACGGTTAATCCCTTGTTCATGCTGTACCAGATTTTCCTGAGTCCTAAAGTCATGTTTGCAGATATGAAGTTGATTAAATTTAGCTATTTCCTGTCAAAAGCTGCCAGCTTTGCTGCGCTTTTTTCATACTATACGTATATGATCCGCCTGTTTACCTTGCTTTCAGCACTTTGTTCACTTCATCAAAAATAGCTGGCCTGTCGGCAAGTACAACCAGTGTATCCATATCCTCTATTTTGGTGGAGCCATTTGGTGTCAGATAGGTATCATCCCGTTTGATCATGGCGATGATTGCATTTCGGGGAAAGCCTAACTCTACGATCTGTTTATCCACGGCAAAATCGTTGGCAGCTATCGAAAACTCCCTCATCTCCGCTTTCGGGTTCTCGACTTGCAGCAGATCCGTTGCTGTTAGTTTCTTCACTTTTTCGGGCAGGGCAACACGCAGCCACTTCGCGAACAGCGACAGGGTGGTGCCCTGTATAAGCACCGAGGTGACGGAGATAAAGAACACGATATTGAAAATCAGGTTCGCTTTTTCTATACCGGCCAGCAGCGGGTAGGTCGCAAACACAATCGGCACCGCTCCGCGCAAGCCAACCCACGATATGTATAATCGCCTTCTCATCCGCATTTTGAAGAACACCAGGCTGAGCAATACGCTCACAGGCCGGGCAACCATAATCAAAAATAAGGAGATGAGCAGCCCGATGCCGATGGTAGGGATGATTTGAGATGGAAAGACAAGCAAGCCCAGGGTGAGGAACAGCACGATTTGCATGAGCCAGGCTAAGCCGTCAAACATTTTCAGGATGGTTTTTTTGTGTATCAGGTCTTGGTTACCCAGGTAAACCGCGCAAATGTAGATGGCCAGAAACCCGTTGCCTCCCACAAAATCAGTAGTTGAAAAAGTGATGAACATTAAGGCGATAACCAAGACAGGGTATAAGCCCTCAAAGTCAAGCTTTATTTTGTTGATGATGAACTTGCTGACCACACCGAAGGCAAAGCCCGCGATACCTCCCAAAATCATTTGCTGCAGAAACATCGGAATAATGGACAGCACGTTTTGGTCCTGGTTGATGACTAGGGTTAAGAAGGCAATTGTCAGTACATAGGCCATCGGGTCGTTGCTTCCGCTTTCCAGTTCCAGCGTGGGCCTGAGGTTAGACTTTAAGGCCAGGCTTTTGGAGCGCAGAATGGAAAAAACCGCCGCCGCATCCGTAGACGATACAATGGAACCCAGCAACAGGCTTTCGTAAATGGTGAAGTCGGTGATGAGCCACACAAAAGTGCCCAGCGAAACCGCTGTCAGGAATACGCCCAAAGTCGACAGCACAATCCCTTCCCGAAGAATGGGTTTCACGGCTGCCCAGTTGGTGTCGAGACCGCCTGAGAACAGGATAAAATTAAGCGATATAATGCCTACGAACTGCGCCTGCTGTGGGTCATCGAAGAGAATGCCGCCAATGCCGTCTGAGCCCGCCAACATGCCGATAACTAGAAAGAGCAACAAGGTAGGAACGCCAAACCGGTAAGACGTTTTACCTGCCAGGATGCTTATCAGCAGCAGTATAGAGCCAATTAATAGTATATTTTCAATCGTTAAATCCATTCTTTATCCTTTTGTACCGTGGTCGGTAAAACTACCACATCTCGTAAAGAATGTATAGACCTGCCGGATTGTTTTCCGCCGAGCGAATTTTATAATGCCTGCTTGCGCAATTTTGTAGCGGAGTTTTGGGGATTGAGGCTATACTCCATTTAATAAAGTAAATAGTCTACACTGTCGCTATCTTAAAGTACGAAAAGCTAACTGCCTATATAAGCAATGGTGAATGCTCTGGGAGGAGTTTACTTTATTTTGTTGTTGCTAGCAGTTTATCTATATTTTTATTATTTCAAGCCCAAATTCTTCACTAGCCATTTTTGCTTGAAAAATACTTATAGAGTCACCAAAAGACTCTCTAATTACTTGGGTAATTTCTGACTTATCAAGTTCTGAAATTTTACAACCTAATATTACTTCAGAAAATGTTTCTTTTTTAAGCTGTACCACCCTATCAGAAATATGATTTTTAGAAATCCTCCACTCTTTTTCATAGCTCCAATCTGAATACTTCGTAAAAAATTTAGTACTGAACCTATCAGTAGTGTCTTGGTGTCCACTAATCAATGGATATTTATCTTGATACTTAATCTTATTTAAGTAATCAAACTCGTAATCGCTTAATAATGAGTTTGTCGTGAAGCCTACAGCAAACCCCTTATGAAATTCTGAATAATGGGACCACATTAAAATGTCATCTTTTTTCTCAGATAAACTAACAAGTCCGATCAGATTGTTCCACTTTAGTATATCCTCCAAACTCTCCTTCTTTACAGTGGCAGGATGCCACAACTTTTTAGAATCTGTAACTTGTTTAGCAATCTGCTTTTGTACCTTAAAGGGCTTATCCTTATGGAATATTTGTGTTATCTCGAGATTCTTCTGGAGGCAGTCATTGTACGACAACAAATCCCATCTAACTGGTATATTACCGTCAAATGGGTCATTAAATTCAGATGGTTTTGAGAAATAGATTTCCTGATGTGTGATTAGTCTTTTATGAAATTTATCTGACCAATTTCTGTATTTGTATAGAAATTGTGGTGGATTTTCTTTAGCTAATAGTTTGGTCATTTTATATTATTGATTGCTGAAAACTCCTGTATAAATGAAAAGTCTATTCCATATATCGGCCCAAATTTGAAGGCTAAACAAACTGGATTACCTAATATACTATATAGCTTACAAACAATTCACAGTTTCGAACAGTATAGTTTAGCAGATGGGCTTGCAGAGGCCTCAAAACTAAGCTGCCACAAAACAAGGCAATCCCGTATATTTGCACTCGGAAGCCCTGCTTCCTGACAGTAGGCAACCGACCTGTAAGGAATCGAGCGAAACACCTGACCTAATTTGAAGCTACTCTACGATATTGGCCTTCGTGCCTACCAGAAAGCCATTGCCCTCGCTGCCCCTTTTCACTTAAAGGCAAAGCGAATGCAGGAGGGCCGTGTGCAGCTGTTTGAGCATTTGAACATGGCTTTTGAAGGGAATAAGGCGCCGGTGGTATGGTTTCATTGTGCCTCGCTCGGCGAGTTCGAGCAGGGCCGCCCCGTTATAGAGGCGTTTCAGGCAGCTTTTCCAGATTATAAAATCCTGCTCACCTTTTTCTCGCCTTCGGGCTACGAGGTGCGCAAAAACTACAGTGGCGCCGACTACGTTGCCTACCTCCCCTTCGACAGCGAAGCAAATGCCAGCCAGTTTATACAGTTGGTGCAGCCCAAACTGGCTGTTTTCGTGAAATACGAGTTCTGGCACTATTACATACAGGCGTTACAGAGGCTACAAGTTCCAGTGCTTTCCATCTCAGCTATTTTCCGGGAGGAACAGGTCTTCTTTAAACCCTACGGAGGCTTTTACCGCCAGATTCTCAAGTGCCTCACCCATATTTATACCCAAAACAACGAGTCGCGGGATTTGCTGCGCAGCATCGGGGTTACCCATGCCAGCGTGGCCGGCGATACCCGATTTGACCGGGTGTTGCAGACAGCAGCTTCGGTAAAGATTCTGCCTGTGGTGGAGGCTTTTGTACAGCAGCAGCAGGTATTCGTGATCGGGAGCAGCTGGCCCGCCGACATCGAGGCACTTAAACCACTCATCGACCGCTACCAGCATCAGATTAAATTTATTGTGGCCCCGCACGAGATAAACGAGGGAAGCCTAAGTGCTGCCATGCAGCTGGCCGGGAAAAGCACCGTTCGCTTCTCGGAGGCCACCGAAGCCAACGTGGCAAGCGCGGCGGTGCTGGTCGTGGATAACGTTGGGATGCTGGCCTCGCTCTACAGTTATGGCACGTACGCCTACATTGGCGGCGCCTTCGGCAAAGGGCTGCACAACACCCTGGAGGCAGCTGTGTTCGGGCTGCCCCTGTTTTTTGGTCCCCGCTACGCCCGGTTTCAGGAGGCAAAAGACCTGGTAGAACTTGGCTGTGCCTTTCCGGTAAAAAACGCCAGCGCATTGTTGCAGGCCTTTGAAAAAGTGCACACAGTACCTGCCGTAAGGCAACGCATAACCGAGAACGAGAAGCAATACGTAAAACAGCAGGCCGGTGCCACATACAAAATCATGGCAGACATAGAGCGCCTGTTAAGCAAGAGAGCATGAAAGGAGTAGTGATCAAATCGACGGGGTCGTGGTATATTGTGCGCGATGCGGCAGGCACGCTGCACCGGGCGCGCCTGCGTGGCAAATTCAAGCTGCAGGGCATGAAGGTAAGCAACCCGCTGGCTGTTGGCGACCGGGTAGAGTTTGACGTGGAGCAGACCGGTGAGGAAACCGTGGTAATCCATAAAATTGAGGACCGCGAGAATTACATCATCCGGCAGTCTACGCACAAATCGGCACATGCCCATATCATTGCCGCCAACCTCGACCAGGCCCTGCTGATCGTCACGCTGGTATCGCCCCGCACCTCCTTTGGCTTCATCGACCGGTTTCTGGTAACAGCCGAGGCCTACGACATCCCGGCCATCCTGGTGTTCAACAAAACAGACCTCTACGATGAGGACGTGAAAGACTACCAGCGCCAGATCAGCCACATGTATGCCCAGATAGGGTATGAAAGCTTGTCGGTATCGGCGAAGGAGAACGAAGGCCTGAGCGAACTGGAAAAGCAGCTGGAAGGCAAAACCACTTTGCTCTCCGGCCACTCCGGCGTCGGCAAGTCCACGCTGATCAACCTGATTGTGCCGGACCTGGCCCTCAAAACCTCCGAGATCTCTGACTTTTCAGACAAAGGCGTGCATACCACCACATTTGCCGAGATGTTTGAGGTAAGCCCGGAAACCTATATTATCGACACGCCTGGCATTAAGGAGCTGGGCATTGTGGACATACCGGCAGCGGAACTAGGCCATTTCTTCCCGGAGATGCGGGAGCGCATGAACCAATGCCGCTTCAACAACTGCACCCACTTCAACGAGCCAGGCTGTGCCGTAATAGAGGCTGTCCGCCAGAACGGCATTTCCCTGACCCGTTACGAGAGTTACCTAAGCATGCTCCACGGCGGCGATAACCGCAAGTAAACGCTACAATAACGCTGCACAAACCAGCCGGTGCTATACCTCATTATCCGCCAGATTACTTACCTTTGTAAGATTTTGCGGGTGTTGGGGCATGTTTCGTTTTGGAACGATGTTATACCACTGCACCTCGGATGCGGTTGATGGCTTTCCGGAGCAAACGGCTGCCTCACCTTTTATCTAATTAACATTTCATTGATGGCAAAACGCGGATTCGGGCTAAGTTCAGAGCAGGAGAAAGAAGGCAGAAAAAAAATCAGTAAAGAGAGTTTTCGCCGGGGCCTGAAGATTTTTAGCTACGTTATACCCTACAAGTTCAAATTTATCATTGGGCTCGCCTTTTTAGTATTTTCCAGCCTCACGTTCATGGCCTTCCCCTACCTGGTAGGCAAGCTGGTCGATTCTTCCATCGGCAACGCGGAGGGCCTGTTACAAGACATCAACCTAATCGCGATGGGGCTGTTCGTCGTGATCGTGGCGCAGGGTATCTTCTCGTTTTTCAGGGTATACTTTTTTGCGCAGGTAAGTGAAAACGCGGTGGCTGACATCCGCCGCGACCTGTACAGCAAGTTCGTGATGCTGCCTATCTCCTTCTTCGAGAAGCGCCGGGTAGGCGAGATCACCAGCCGCATTACCACGGATGTGGCGCAGGTGCAGGATGCCATGTCCATCACGCTGGCGGAGCTTTTCAGGCAGGTAACCACCCTGTTGGTAGGCGTGGGCATCATTATGTGGGTGTCGATCAAGCTGTCGCTGTTTATGCTGGCGACCTTCCCGGTGCTGGTGGCCCTGGCGCTTGTTTTTGGCCGCAAGATCAAAAGCCTGTCTAAGAAGACGCAGGACGAGCTGGCTAATACCAACGTGATTGTGGAGGAGACGCTGCAGGCGATTAACACCGTGAAGGCCTTCACGAACGAGATGTTTGAGATTGCCCGGTATAAAACCACACTGAACAAAGCAGTGAGCACAGCGTTGTCTGCGGCCTATTACCGCGGCGCGTTCATCACGTTCATCATCATCGGACTCTTTGGCGGAATTATCCTTGTGATCTGGTATGGCGCCACACTGGTAGCCAACGGCGAGATTGCCCCCGGCGACCTGATTTCCTTTGTGCTGTATACCGTGTTCATCGGAGCCTCTGTGGGTGGTTTGGGTGAGATTTACGGCAAGGTCCAGTCGGCACTGGGCTCTACGGAGCGCATCCTAGAGATTCTGCAGGAGCAGGAAGAGCCAACCGACAAGGGTATGAAAAGCCTAAGCGACATCCCGAAAATGCATGGCGACATCGCCTACAACCAAGTGGCCTTCTCCTACCCTACCCGCACCGATGTGCAGGTGCTGCGCGACATCAGCTTTACGGTGCGCTCTGGTGAGAAAGTGGCGCTGGTAGGCCCAAGCGGCGCCGGTAAATCCACCATCGTGCAGCTGCTGATGCGCTACTATGATGTGTCGGGGGGAGGTATAACCGTGGACGGCAAAGACACCCGCGATCTGAACCTGACCACGCTGCGCGGAAACATCGGCATCGTGCCGCAGGAGGTGTTGCTGTTCGGCGGCACGATTCGGGAGAACATCGCCTATGGCCGGCCAGGGGCAACCGAGGCAGAGATCACGGAAGCAGCCCGCAAAGCCAACGCCTACGACTTCATCAAGACTTTCCCGGAGGGCTTTGAGACCTTGGTGGGCGAGCGTGGCATCAAGCTTTCAGGCGGTCAGCGCCAGCGCATCGCTATTGCCCGTGCCATCCTGAAAAACCCGGCTATCCTGATCCTGGACGAAGCCACCAGTGCCCTCGACTCTGAGTCGGAGCAATTGGTGCAGCAGGCGATGGATGAACTGATGAAGAACCGTACCACCATCGTGATCGCCCACCGCCTGGCAACTATCCGGAAAGTGGACAAGATACTGGTGATTGAGGGCGGCGAGATTGTGGAAGAAGGCTCACACAACGAACTTTCGCTGAACCCGGAGGGTATATACGCCAACCTGCTGAAGCTGCAGTTTGAACTTAGCTAAATATAAGTCTACATAAATATTAAAAAATCCTGCTGGCACGGCGTTGGCAGGATTTTTATTTTATACTTTTACCTTTTGCTGCAAAACCCAGCTCATACATCATACAGGCACGCCACTTAAACCAGACACCACATGTTACCTTTCCAGGTACCCGCTCCGCGAATAACGCAATTCACAGGCCTTCTGATTATACTGTTAATGCTTTACCTGCCACCTGCCCTGGTACAGGCGCAGGAATTTACCCAGGACTTCAAGGCGTTGCATGCGGTTTATATAGAGGTTGGCGGTAATGGCGATGCTTACTCCCTTAACTACGACCAGGTGGTGTATCAACAGGAAAAGTTCAAGGCGGCGCTGAGAGCGGGAATCGGCACTAACCTGTTTTTTATGGAGGGTGAGCCCGGCGTTTATCCGGTGGTGCCGCTCGAAGCGTTGGCACTGGTCGGAAACAAGCGAAAACATTTTGAGGGGGGGCTTGGTTATACACATCGTTTCACGGATGCGGCGGAGTTGATGAAGAGCATGTATTTTGCCCGGCTGGGATTCCGGTACCAGGTGCCGCGTGGCGGATTGCTGGTGCGCGTTGCCATCACGCCATTCATCTCGCCAGACAGGAACTCCAAAACGCCAGGCGTCGGGGTGATCCCGAGGTTTGGGTTCAGCGTTGGACAGAGTTTTTAACAACCCAAAGCGCCCATATTCGCGAAAGCCTTACTTTATCCCTAATATTACCGTAAGAGAACATCACTTTTAACCCAAATAAGCAATACCATGAAAAAATCAATTATCGGCTTTGTGCTTTCTGCCGCCCTCTTGTTTGGCGCTGGTGCAGCACAGGCCCAGGGCATTAAAATGCCCGCCGCTAGCCCTTCGCAAAAAGTAGAGCAGGCAGTAGGCCTCTCCACCGTATCACTGGACTATTCGCGCCCATCCATGAAGGGTCGTGAGATCTTCGGTAACATTATCCCTTATGGCAAAATGTGGCGCACCGGCGCAAACGCCTCCACCAAGATCAAATTCTCTGAGGATGTAACCATCGAGGGGAACAAGGTTCCGGCGGGTGAGTATGCGTTGTACACGATCCCGAACAAGGACGAGTGGACGGTCATCATCCACAAGAACACCAAGCACTGGGGTGATGGCGGCGCAGATTACAAGCAGGCTGAAGACCAGGCGCGCTTTACAGTAAAGCCGCAGCAGAACCCGCGTAAGGTAGAGTCTTTCACCATCAACTTCACCAACCTGCAGGCAGATGCCGCTGACGTGGAGATCCTGTGGGACAACGTGATCGTGCCGTTCACCATCAAAACAGATGTGGACAGCAAAGTAATGGCCCAGATCCAGAAAGAGGCGATCGACAATGCCAACGCAGACCCGAACGTATACGCTGCTGCCGCCAGCTACTACCTCAACACCAACCGCGACATGAAGCAGGCGCAGGCCTGGATGAAAAAGGCGAATGCCAAAGAGCCTAAATACTGGAACCTGCACACACAGGCGAAGATCGAGGCAAAGATGAAGGACTACAAAGCCGCTGTCAAAACAGCGGAGAAGTCGATGGAACTGGCTAAGCAGGCCAACAACGCCGACTATGTGGCGATGAACGAGAAGGCGATTGCCGAGTGGAAAAAAATGAAGTAAGGCGAATTGCTTTTCGCGTATAAAAAGCCTCCGGGGACCTGTTTCCCGGAGGCTTTTTTATCTTTGTAATTATTTGAGAGCAGATACGGTGCAAGAGGACAAACAACATTCAGAAGAACACCTGGGGCCTGCCCGGGAATATTGGTGGAACGAGGACTACCTGGAGCTGCTGGCCCAGCGTTTATACATAGATTACTGTGGCACACTGGTGGACATTGGCTGCGGCAAGGGTATGATGGGCTTTAAGTTCTCGAAGTACATGCCTGCCGGGGGCAAGGTGTATGGCGTGGACTATGAGCCAGGCTATATTGAGGAAGCGCGGCAGCGGGCGCATAGCCAGTTCCAGCACAACAACATCCAGTATGAGTTTAAGGTGGGCAACGCCACCGAGATCCCCCTACCCGACAACACCGCCGACGTAACGCTGTGCCAGACGCTGCTGATTCACGTGAAGAACCCGCAGAAGGTGATTGACGAGATGATCCGGGTGACGAAGCCGGGCGGTTGGGTGCTGGCCCTGGAGCCCAACAACCTGGTGCCCAACCTCATGTTTGACAGGTATGGCGAGACGGACTACAACGTAGAGGGCATGCTGGAGGTGCTGGAGGTGAAGCTCCGCATCGAGAAAGGCAAAAAGCAACTGGGCGAAGGCTTTAACTCGCTGGGCGATGTTATCCCGGACCTGTTCCTGAAAGCAGGTCTACGGGACATTAAGGTATGGATCTCGGATAAAGCCCTTTCTATCATCCCGCCCTATGACACGCAGGAGAAGATGTTACGCGTGGAACAGATGCTGCAATGGATAGACTCGGAGGCGATGGGGTATGACTACCAGGACAACCTGAACTATTATATGGCGGGCGGCGGCCAAAAAGAGAAGTTTGACGCTTACTGGCAGACACTGCTTTTCAACAAAGTAACGCTCAAGCAAAAGCTGCAAAACGAGGAGTATGTGTCAGCGGGAGGTAGCCTGGTCTACATTATTGCGGCCCAAAAACCGAGGTAAGCACTGCCATGCTTCGGCTAAAAAAGAGTCCAATACGGCCTTAGTTTGCTTGATGCGTTGAGTCCCGGAATTGCTCCGGGGTGCTGCCAGTGTGCTTCTTGAAGAAGCGGAAAAAGTAGGACGTGTCGAGATAGCCGAGTGAAGCAGCAATCTGTGAGCTGGTTAGACCAGAGTGCACCAGCAGCCTTTGCGCTTCCAGCACCGTCCGCTCCTGAATCAACTGTGTGGTTGTTTTCCCTAAAGACCGCTTGCAGATCTCCTTCAACTGCTTTGCCGTGACGTGTAGGCGCTCCGCATAAAACGTGACAGGCAGGTGCTCCCGGAAATGCTGTTCGATCAGCTGCTCCAGGCGCTGCAGCAGCGAAAGCTCACCACCGGGCACCGCTACGTGCTGCGCTTGTACCTGATATATCCGGGACAGTTGTATTAGTAGCACACCCAGATAGCAACCAAGCATTTCATGGCGCTTAAAATCCTCCGCCGCATACTCTACCTGTAGGGTCTGAAAGGTCTGCAGGAGCCCGGCATTTGCTGCTGGGGGAACGGAAAGCAGTGGTTGCTGCAGCAGCGCGTTAAAGAACGAAAAATCATATGGCCTCCTGTCCGGGAAGGCCTGCACGTAAAAGGCCGGGGTAAAGAACATCACAAAGCCGTCCGTATCATCCGCCAGCTCCCAGCTGTGTACCTGCCCGGGCATCATCACGAACACCGAATCTGCTGTTACCTCGTACTCCCGGAAGTCGATGGTATGGGTGCCGGAACCCTGCGTGATGTATAACAGGATATAGAAGTTGTGCTTATAGGGCTCTCGGATAAACAAATGCTCTTTCAAATGCGCCGCAAAAGAACTGACATAGACATAGCGCTCTTGTTGGGCCTGGGCGTTAAAGTCCTGGATTTTGAATACGGGTAGGTGTTCCTGCGGCATGCGTGGTGTTTTGGCGACCTGAAATTACGGAATCATAACGTACGAAGTCAATGTGCAGGCTTTGGATCGCTTCTGCTAAGCAGGAGGCAGTTATACCCCCCAAAGCCCAAAAGTACAGCTGATTGGCTCTTTTGTCCCGTACACCTAGTTATCCAATGGCGTATCTTTGCCTGGCAATCTTATACGTACCCAAACTATGGCGCAGCAAAACGCTCTTTTATACAGTATCCTAGCCATCAAGTGCCCCCGTTGCCGCGAAGGCAACATGTTCCCGAAAGGCACTTTGTACAGTACTAAATTTGCTGATATGCACCCCACCTGCCCCTGCTGCGGCCAGACTTTTGAGCCCGAACCAGGCTATTACTATGGGGCCATGTACGTCAGCTTTGCCATTAATGTCGCTATTTTCCTGACTACTTTGGTGGTACTTTACCAGTTTGTGGCAGAGGTAACCATGCCGATGTTGATAAGCGTGATAGTTTTGGTTGTCGTTGGCTTTCTGCCCGTAATTTTCAGGCTTTCCCGCTCTCTCTGGATTCATATGTTCATCCGGTATGAAGGGCCCTGCAGCCAAATCCCCAGAAAGGAGCACAGACGCTAGCGAGGTCTTCAGGCAGCCTGTCTCCTATTCAGTAAGGCCTGTAGAATAAAGCCGAATACGATCACGCACACGCAGCCGATCACGTTGAACCACAGAAAGGCGATGTCGGTGAAGTAGTAGCAATAAAGCACGACCAGTTCGGCCAGCACGGCGGCCACGAAAACGGCATTTCCCCGGATGTAGCGAAAGTAAAAGGCCACCAGGAAAATACCGAGGATGGTGCCGTAAAAAATGGAGCCGATAATGTTCACTGCCTCGATCAGGTTGTCGAGCAGCGAGGCGAACATGGCAAAAGAAATAGCGATCGCGCCCCAGGCCACGGTAAACAGTTTAGAGGCCGTTACATAGTGCTTCGGGCTTCCCCGCTGGTTCATCGAGCGTTTGTAAATGTCCACCACTGTCGTGGAAGCCAGCGCATTCAGTTCCGACGCAGACGATGACATGGCCGCAGAGAAGATAACCGCCAGCAGCAGCCCCACTAAGCCGGTCGGCAGGTACTTCATCACAAATGAAATGAAAACGTAATCGGTGTCTTTGGTCTCTGCGCCCGGAGTCGCCTGCTCGATCACTTGCCTGGCATCTTCCCGCACGGTTTTAGCGGTGGCAGCCAGTGCCTCCACTTTTTGCTGTGCTGTGTTGATCCCGGCCTCATCCTCTGTCCTGAGGGCTGTCACCAATCCTTCTACGGCCTGCTGCTTCTGGTTGAAAACGCGGGTATACTCCTGTTCTAACCCGCGCAGTTCGTTGGCATACGATGTGGCGTATACCTTGGCTTTGGCCGCCTCGTTAAAAAACACCGGTGGCTGATTGAACTGGTAAAACACAAACACCATCACCCCGATGAAAAGAATTAGGAACTGCATCGGTATTTTGAGCAAACCGTTGAAGATAAGCCCCAGCCGACTCTCTGCGATGGACTTCCCGCCGATATAACGCGCCACCTGGCTCTGGTCGGTACCAAAGTAAGAGAGCGCCAGAAACAGGCCACCGGTTATACCCGACCAGAAGTTATAGCGGTCGTTGAGGTCGAAGGAAAAGTCTACCACGTTCATCTTGCCCATTTTACCGGCCACAGCCACAGCATCGCTAAAACTGACACTTGCCGGCAGGTAGTGCACCACCATGTAGCCCGCCACGAGCATACCGCCCATCATCACGGCCATCTGCTGCTTCTGCGTCACGCTCACCGCCCTGGTGCCACCTGACACGGTATAGATCACCACCAGCACCCCGATGATGAGGATGGTCACGTTCAAACTCCAGCCCAGCATGGTAGATAGGATGATGGCAGGCGCATAAATGGTGATGCCCGCCGCCAGGCCGCGCTGCACCAAAAACAACAGCGCCGCCAGCGAGCGAGTTTTCAGGTCGAAGCGGTTTTCCAGGAACTCGTAGGCCGTAAATACACTCAGCCGGTAGAAGATAGGGATCACGGTGATCGAGATGATGACCATGGCAATGGGCAAGCCGAAGTAGAACTGCACAAAGCGCATCCCGTCCTCGTAGGCCTGCCCCGGCGTGGACAGAAACGTGATGGCACTCGCCTGCGTCGCCATGACTGACAGCCCGATGGTCCACCACTTCATGGTATTGTCGCCTTTCAGGTAGCTTTCTATGTCTTGGCTGCCGCGTGTTTTCCAGGCCCCATAGCTTACAATGAAGCCCAACGTGCCCAACAGCACGATCCAGTCGAGTGGTTTCATGCGTAAAGGCTGGTGATGAAATAAAACAGCAGAATCAGAAAGGCCAGGTTGCCCAGCACCAGCCAGTACATGCCGGCCCAACTCCTAAAGAAAGGAGGTTTTGTGATCGGTGCTTCTTCATCCACAGGATTTCTTTCATCTTTCATACAAGGGTGTCGGTTGAGGTTGTTGTTCTGTTACGCGGAGGCTTATACGTTATTGGCCGAAGGCTTTAGAGGTTGACGAACCGGAGCCGCTGTTTTTGCCCAAAGAGATTAAGTTCGCAAACAGGCGGTAAGCGCCCGGCACGCCAGCCGGCAACTCTCTAAACCAGGAATAACCGGTATAAATGTAATTGCCTTTGCCGTATGGCGCAATCAGCAAGCCTCCCTCACGGGCCGGCTCCCCCGGGTCGTTCGACGATAGGATGGCTTCATACTCCTGGCTCCACTCGCTTGGGAAGTAAAGCCCCCGCTCCTGCACCCAGCCCTCAAAATCCTTTTGCGTGATCTTGTTGGGCGTGTTCAGTACCGGGTGGTTTGGCTTGAGCAGGCGCACTTCGGCATCTTCCACTGCTACCCGCTCGCGGGAAAGCTGCAGGGAGTATGGCGCAATATCCGGCATCACGAGGCTGTGGTTGGTATTGTACTGCACAATCAGGTTACCACCGTTTCTCACGTATTCCAGCAGGGCAGGCTGGTAAAATTTCAGCCGGTCTACGGTGTTATAGGCTCTTACCCCCAGGATAATGGCATCAAACTGTTGCAGGCGGGTCTGGCGCATATCGGATTCCTGCAGCAGGGTTACGTTATACCCGATCTGCTGCAGGCTGGCCGGCACTTCATCCCCCGCCCCCATTACATAACCAATGTTCTGCCCATTCTTTTTCAGGTCTAGCTTCACGATTTTGGCTGTCGCCTCAGGCAAAACGACTTGCGCCGGGATGTGCCTGTAATCGATCACCTGCAAGCCCTGTGTATAGGATTCCCCGTTGATGGTTGCCACGGCCTGCAGAGTTGCCTCCTGCTGTTGCTGTGGGGGGTATACCTTGAAAGACACCAGCTGCTCTGCCTCTTTTGCCTTCAGGGCAAACGGGACTTGAGCGGGTTCGGCCCGCCAGCCCTTTGGCAGCTGCAAGTGCACATTGCCTGTTAGGTCTTCTTTGCCGGCCTTCACCAGCACTTGTACCTGCTTTGGCTCTTGGTTGGCAAACATGAAAACACTCTCCCGCACGTTCACAAACACCGGAGGCGTCACCACGAACGGGCGGTAGATTTCCCCTTCCACCGGGTCGGTGCGTTTGTATACGACTGGTACCGTGAGTTGCAGTGGCTGCCCGCTCACCTGCAGGGTAAAAGTGACTTGCACGGCAGGCACATTCTCCGGCATCCCCACTTCCTGCTGGCTTTCTACGGCATACATCCCCAATGTGCCTTGCTTGCGCAACCAGTAGGGCTGCGAGTAAGGTAGGGTGGCAGGTAATGTGGCTTTCGCCTCAAAATCGATCGATTGGTTATCAGCCAGCGGTTTGTTCAGGGTCGTGTCTTTCGAAGCGAAGCTATAGCGAACGCTCTGGAGCGATACAGGTATGGCAGACCGGTTGATGGCTTCTACCCGAAATGAAACGGGCTGGCCTGGTGCGGCGGCATAGCTGTTGGCGGTCACCTCCAGGTATAAACCCATCGCCGCTTGTATCACATCCTGCAACTCCTCCTGCTTTACGCGCTTCCAGTAGCTTTCCGGAAGTTTGTCCAGCTCTTTGCGGGCAGCCAACAAGGTAGGCACAATAGTAGCCGGAGCTGCCGGGTTATACTGCTCGATTGCCTTCTGGATCAGCTTCTGCACCTTATCACCGCCTTTTATTCTGCCCCAGCTCGTGTTTATTCCCTCAAAAAGCTCTTTCGACGCTTTGTCGCCTTTCGTGAACTGCAGGTATTCGATGGCAGAGCCACGCGCGCCCGAAGACCCGAAGCCCTGGCTTTTGTGCATGCTGCGGCTCTCGGCGGCTAACTCGCCGTATGACTTGCCAAGCAGCGGATTATACCCTCCCACCTCTATTTTCAGGAGCTCTGTTACATATTTATCAAACTCAGCCTGGCTCCCGAACGACCATACGCCAGTGTTCCAAAGCAGGCGCCGTGGTTGCCATACCGTCACCTCTTTCAGTTGCTCGGGAAAGCGCTTCGGGTCAGCGGCTGCCTCAAAAGCCTCCGCCGCTAGTATGGCGGATCCGCTGTGGTGGCCATGCCCGGCACGCGCATCCGGCGGAAAGCGTGTGATCATCACATCCGGCCGAAACTTGCGGACCACATACACCATGTCGGCCAGCACCTGCTCTTTGTCCCAGATCGTGAAGGTTTCCTCCGGGTTTTTGGAATAGCCAAAGTCGTTGGCGCGGGTAAAGAACTGTCGCCCGCCATCCGTGCGCCGAGCCTGCAAAAGTTCCTGCGTGCGGATAATGCCCAAGCCTTCCCGGATCTCCGGCCCAACCAGGTTTTGCCCCCCGTCGCCGCGCGTTACGGCCAGGTAGCCGGTATTATAGAGCTTTTCGTTGGCGAAGTAGGAGATCAGGCGGGTGTTCTCATCATCGGGGTGGGCAGCCACATACAGCACTGAACCCAGCACGTTCAACTTCTTGAGGTCCTGCAGCACCTTTGCCGCATGTGGTTTGGCCGGTGCCTGCGCCCAGGCAGCAGGCAGCCATAACATGAGTCCGAAGAAAAGGGGAAGACGGCTTTGGATGAACTTGAGAGCTGCTTGCATGTTTATTTTTTTCTGTGGTACGCCGTAGCTTTAAAATCTGACGATACGCTTCTACCGTAAATCTATAAAATTAACCTGAGCTATAGTAAGGCAATCTGCAAAGCTGCTACAAACGGAGGTCTTACAAAGCCATACAACACCTGCTTTTGGATAACCTCCAGTGCGTGTGTGCATGCGCCGGAAAGCACCTGGCCAGGTAACATACCTATAAGTTGATATTTTTATGAATATTTTTAAATTAAATTTAATTTATTGAGTAATTACCCTATATTTAACTAGCACCCGATTATTTACATTATTTTTGCAGTTTATAAGACTCAAGTGTTGTTTTGAGATATATGGCCTGCACCTGTTAAAACAAAATATCCCTTGTTAATGTACTAAGCTGCAAAACGGTAGCCGAGTATTAAATTTATTGGTGTTATATGTCAAAACACAAAGAAAGCCGGATAGAGGACTTTGCCTACGACTATCTGCAAACCTATTATGCAACCCGCACGGGTGCTACCACTATCCTGACGGATAAGGATGAGAAGACCAAAAAAGGCTACAAGGCAGATGGTATTTTCTCTTTTTTAACACCCGAGAAAACGCTGTTTATTGCCGCCCTCAGCACAAGTCATTCTGATAAGCTCGTGCAGTTGCTTACGCACTACAAGGCTAAAGGCCTGAGCAGGTTACGCTTTCTGACAGGTGCCCTTTTTCTGGCGGCCTCGTTTCTGGCGGGCTGGAAAATGCTGCAGTGGCCATGGTGGTACGCGCTTGCCTTTGGCCTTCTGACGGGCCTGGTAGTATTTGCAGCGCACACCCTGATAGCGAAAAAGATCCTGAAAAGTAAAGTAACCCGTTTAGTGCAGCATTTCAGTCACCTGCCAGCCGATGAGCAATGGCTGGGACTATCCATCAGTAGCCTGACTTTCCGGAACAATGCCCTGGCTAAGCACCTGCTGGCCATCTGCAAGCAACGGGGCATCGGCGTCATCACGGTGGGGAAGCGCTCGAAAGTAGTGCAGTTACTGGAGCCGGTAACCCAAAAATCTGCCAGCGGTGATTACCTGGCCAAATACGAATCAGAAGTGAAAATCCGGAAATCCTTGCTTGGAGACTCTTACCTGCGCGTAGCCTGAACCTAACAAGTCCGTATAGCCTTACATAGCGCCCGCCCTCCCGCTGCAAATTATATGCAACATGGGGGCGGGCGCTATAGTATGATAGCATATGCACTTGTATCACTACAAACTGAAGCTATGACATTTATACTTTTGATAGTCCTTGCCGTTCTCATCGCGATTGGTGTTATCTGGTTTAAATCAAAAACACCTAAACACTAAGCTACATTGAGCACAAACCCGGATAACCGCGCCATACTTTCTTCCCTACGGAGGTTGCAGGCCAATAACGCCAAGGCCTGGATGGATGCGCACCGGGAAGAGTACCAGCAGGTGAAAGCCAACTTTGCCGCCACTGTTCAGATACTGCTGGATGCGCTGCAGCAATTTGACCCCAGCTTGCAGGATGTGCCTGTGGCCGCATGTATGTTCCGCATCAACAAGAATGACTTCTCCGGAAAAGGTGCTGCTGTATACAAAGGGCATTTAGGGGCAGGGATATCGGCGGGAGGGCGCCATTCTCCGTTTGCAAATTACGTACTGGTACTGGAGCCTAACAATAAATCAAGGATAGGAGGCGGTATCCGGAAGCCCGGCCCTAGGCAACTTGAGTTGATACGGGAAGAAATAGACTATAGCCCCGGCGAGTTGTCGCGTATCCTAATGCAGCCCGACTTTGCAGAGACGTTTGGGAGCCTGCAAGGCGAAAAGCTGAAAGGCGCACCCAAAGGCTATGACAAGGCGCATCCGGAAATTGACCTGCTGCGGCAAAAGGGCTTTCAGGTGCTGCACTATTTTACAGATGAGGAAGTTTGCTCGCCAGACTTTATACCCCGTATACTGCTACTGTACAAACGGGTAAAACCTTTACATGACTTTTTGAACCGATCATTAACTGCCCTCTAAGTGAAAAAACAACGACCGATTTTCATACTCTGCGCACTGTTGCCTCTGCTGCTGCTTTTCAGTTGCAGCGACAAGCCGAAGCGCATCCCATCTACCTTGCCCGACGTGCACGGCTATATCAGCACCATCCAACGTTCGGCCAGCAACAACGGCGCTGTCAAGGCTATTGTAATGGTGAAGTCCATCGAAGGCCTGGAAGCAGACTATCCTGATGCCACCATTCGGATCGATGAAAACACAAGAATAGAAGACACAACCGGAAAACATTTGAATGTCGCCGACTTGCGCGAAGGACACGAGATTGAGGCTTGGTTTGAAGGCGACCTGCTGGAGTCGATGCCCGTGCAGGGCTATGCCAAAGCAATCCGGGTTAGCTACTGATTATATGGCAACAACTCCCCCAACTTATAGCTGGCATAAAGTGTTTGACTCTGCCCAGGATGCCAATGCGCAGGTGCCCCTCCGCAAGTTACACCAACTGGAACTGGCGGGCCATACCCTCTGCCTTGCCCACACGGCAGCGGGCTTCTTTGCCGTGGAGGATGCCTGCCCGCACCTTGGCCATTCCCTGAGCAAAGGCACCACCAACTACCTGAATGAGGTGATCTGCCCCTGGCACAGTTATCGGTATAACCTGCAGAACGGACGTGAGTGCGAGTACCGCAGTCGCCAAGCCAAAACATACCCGGTAGAAATTAGGCCAGACGGCGTCTTTATCGGTATAGCACTTTAACAAGCCTTGGCATAATGCGTATATTTTCATACTAAAGGTACTTCTACTCAACCGAGCTACTCCTAACCTGGCCTGATGCTGGGATTGCCCTTCTTATATCTTTACCTGTATAGACAGGTGGATAATGGTTTTAATAGTGTTTGAGCTTAATAGATGGCAACAGTGGTAACGGAATTCGATGATTTAGTAGCTGCCTGGCCAGCCCCCGCACAACTCAGCCACATGCCGGGCGACTTGTTTTTGACCTTAAAATACTCTTCCGAATACATTGAGGCAAGATGGACAGGCCATATCACCTCCGAGGACGTGATCCGGGCAGGCAGGCTTTATCTGGAGCTGTTGCGCAAGACACCTGTGGCCAAGCTGATAAACGACAAGTTCGATGTGTCCGGTGATTGGGACGAGGCCATTGACTGGCTGGAGTTTGAGTGGTTCCCGAAAGCATACGAGTCCGGACTCCGTTGTCTGGCCCATGTTTATTCCACCGACATGTTCAGTAAACTGTCTGCCCGGAATATGTACCAGCGCCTCGCCCCTAATTTCTTCATCGAAAACTTTAATGATAGAGCGAGCGCCGAAGCCTGGCTGCGTACTTGTACCCCGGCAAGCGTCAGCTAACCTTCTCTCTGGCTTAATTGACCCATGCTGTTGCCTGGCGGCTGGCTGTCACTTCTACCGTATCTAACATTACCTCCATTACAGGGGCTTCCATTTCCTCAGCTGTTACAACTGTGTGCTTGCTGGTTGCTGGGGCTGTTTCATTTACCCGAACAGTCTCATTAACAGCTAACCCAAACCCAAAAAATGATGCGAATAAAATGATGAGAATTTTCATAGCGATATATTTTTAAACGTGAAAATTATGATGATCTGTTTGTATATAGTACTATGTTATACAAAGTAGCGTTGCCGGTTTGCGTATCCTTTATACCAACCGTCCCGTTTCCTCTCCCAATCAGCTGATTCCAACGACGTAATTCCCTCTCCATTTCTGATATTTAAGGGGCTGATGGCAGTACCTCCTGCAAATACAAAATTCCCGTTATACCTTATTAATCAATCCCATACACACCCTCTTTGGATTAGCGCTGGTGCCTCAACCCAACGCAAGAAGCAGCGGCACGTAGTAATGTCTTAAACTACAAAACCATATAACCGAGCCTTCCTGTATGAGCGAAAAAGAAGATATCCCGCCAGGGTGGAGTTACAACCCGGCTGCATGGGGGCAGCGTATGCCTATCGTTATCATGGCAATGGTCGGTGTTCTCATTGCCTCTTACATGGCCCTTTTTCAACTGAAGATAATCGAGGAAGTATGGGAGCCCTTCTTTGGCAACGACAGCCGAAAGATTCTGACCTCCAGCGTATCGAAGGTGTTACCTATACCTGATGCGGCCCTTGGAGCCATTGGCTACCTGGCTGATGCCCTGACAGGGGTGATCGGCGGCGTCCGTCGGTGGCGCACCATGCCCTGGATCGTGATCATGTTCGGCTTGGCGGTAGGTCCGCTTGGCTTCATCAGTATATTGCTAGTCGTGCTCCAGCCTGTTATGTTTGATGCCTGGTGCACACTCTGCCTCACTTCCGCCGCTATTTCCGTGATCATGATCGGACCGGCCATGGACGAGATGCTGGCGAGCCTGCAGTATATGAAGCGTGCAAAAAATGCCAATGTATCACTCTGGAAAATATTCTGGGGATACAAGGAGGTACAAGGAAAGGTGATCTAATATGTGGGCACAGGTTATAAATGCATTATTGGGGATTTGGCTGATGGCCTCCCCCGCTATTCTAGGGTTCAATGGCGCGGCCACTGACAACGACCATATCGTCGGCCCGATCATCGCTTCGTTTGCCGTTATTTCGTGGTGGGAAGCGACGCGGACAGTTCGACTGTACAACCTGCCCCTTGGGGCCTGGCTGCTGCTCGCTCCCTGGGTATTGGGCTATCAGGAAACATCTCCCATCTTAAACGACATGCTGGTGGGTGCCGCCGTGATTGGGCTTAGCCTGGTAAAAGGTAAAATTACCGAAAGCTTTGGAGGGGGCTGGACCACGGCGTGGAAGTCAGGTGGGTTACACGAACAAGAGGCGCGTCGCACACCCCGCACCGACTTCGAAGCTTAAAACTGTTCTCATCACCACTGCAACAAAGCCCACTGAAGGCAAAGGCTTTCAGTGGGCTTGGTGCATTTGCTTCAAGCTGTACAATATCCAGAGAAGCTTATCACGTCTATTTCACTTGGTTAGCTGCCAGCAGCATGTTGCATGTTTATCTTGTCGGGCATACTTACTTCCCGCTGCAACTTAATCTCACCTCACTACGCATTTTCAAAGAAGCAATTCACATCTACAGGCCATTCAAGTCTCAGCAACATACTCAGGTGCAGGATATCAAAGCGTGATATTTAATGTCCTTATGCAGCATTTTTTGAAAAATCATTAAAATTTGATTGAAACGCCGTTTTATTATAAAAAAAATTAAGTAAATTATAGAAAATAATTTATCCTAGAAATAATCCAAGGTTTAAACCTCACAAGACAGATCCAGCTATAAATAGTTATAATTTATATAAGTAATTATATTTTTTGCATATTAATTATTAAATTTACTTCAGAAAATGGATACAATTGAATGGACGAAATTTAAATTCATCATAATATTATCATAACTTAATACATACATATACCCGTATCAGCATTTTAATTAATAATATAACATTTTATTGATTATGCAGACATCAAAGGCGCTAATTCCCACTGAGTCCAAATCGCTTCAGGTTTTGGTTGTGTATGCCCCGGCACTGTTACTTATGGTTGCTGCTTACCTGCAGCCAGTAGTCAAGCTTTCTGACCTGACGTCAGATGCGGATACAGTAGCCAATGGTGTTTTCTATCGCGGGCTTATTTCGAATATAGGCATCCTGATGTGGGCTGCCACTGTAACTTCCTGCCTGCTGAGTGTGGTGCTGCTCCGCAGTTGGAAACTTTACTCCTACACGCCTTTTTTCCGCTACGCTGGTCTGCTCACTGCTTTGTTACTGTTAGATGATCTTTTCCTGCTTCGCTCAGACGTATTTCCGCAATGGGGTATGCAAGCGCCGTTAGTACTTCTGACATACTCTGTCCTCATCTTAGCTTTCTTGTTTTGCTTTGCCTATAAAATACTATCTACAAATTACCTGGCCCTGTACAGCGCTTTGTTCTTCTTGGCCCTGTCGGCGGTAACAGAATTGCTCCTGCTCCAGATTCCTACAGGACTGCGCTTCTTCCTGGAAGACGGATGTAAGTTTCTCGGCATCTCCGGCTGGTTTTATTACTTTATCAGCACCTCCCTGGCTATTATCAAGCACAGCATCACCATTCGTTTTTTCCCGGTAGATGCCGTAGAAGATCTGCTAAAGGTGAAGATATAACAAGTCAGGGCTTCTGCGTATAGCCTTACATGCGTACCGTTTACCTGATAAGTGGTCTAGGGGCAGATAGCCGGATGTTTAAGTTTCTGGAGTTCCCGGCAAACCTACAGCTACACCACCTCGAGTGGATTGCCCCCGAGCACCCCTGTGAGCCCCTGCACCGATACGCTGAGCGGCTGAAAGAGCAAATCACGGACCCGAACCCTATCCTGGTTGGCCTCTCGTATGGGGGTATGGCAGCCATTGAGCTGGCCAAAATCCTGCAGCCGCACCAGGTCATCATCATTTCCAGCCTTGCCACCCGCCATGCTTTGCCCTGGTACTACCGCTTGCTTGGCAAAACCCGTTTTCACCGCTGGCTTCCCTTTAAACTGATGCAGCAGACCTACCCACTGGCCCCCATATTCTTTGGGGCCATAACCCGGTACGAGAAGCAGCTGCTGCGCGACATTTTCAGGACGATAGACGAGACATACCTGCGCTGGGCGTTAGAGCAATTGATCAGATGGCCGCAAACGGAAGTTATCCCTGGGCTTATTCACATTCATGGCACAGCAGACCTTGTGCTGCCCCTGCACGACCGGGAAAAACTGCTAAAGGTGCCGGGTGGCAAACACCTGATGGTAATGAACAGAGCAGAAGAAATTAGTGCTATATTGGCTGAAATTTTGAAAACACATGAGCACGAGTAAATACATCGTAACAACACCGGAGGGGCAGATTGATTTAACCCATGCCGTTATCCTGAAAAGCAACAACCTATACCCCTTCGGGCGGCACAACTACGCGATCTACGAAACGCCGGATGCCCAGTTTGTGAAGGGCCTGAACAATGGCGAGCGCGAAGTCATGTTGACTCACTTTGAAGCAATGGACGAGCACACGGCCCGCACCTATACCCATCCTTACTTTAGGGAAGACGTGTAAACTATGCAGTTCAGTTTCTGGGAACAGGAAGCCTATTTCAATAACCTGGATGTACTTATTATCGGCAGCGGCATTGTAGGGCTCAATGCGGCCCTCTCGCTCAAAATAAAGCAACCGAACCTGAAGGTAATGGTACTGGAACGAGGCCTGCTCCCGACAGGGGCCAGCTCCAAGAACGCGGGGTTTGCCTGCTTCGGTAGCCCTTCAGAGCTTCTGGACGACCTGGCCCACCTCTCCGATGAAGCGGTTTTCAGTCTGGTGGAGCGCCGCTGGCAGGGGCTACAGCGTCTGCGCCAGAACTTAGGAGACGCCGCCCTGGATTATCACCGCTGGGGCGGGTATGAACTGTTCGAGCAACAGCAACAGTGCCTTTACGAAACCTGCATGGAGCGCCTTCCATACCTTAACAGGCAACTGCACCGCATAACCGGCGACCCGGAAGTATTCCAAAACGCGGACAGCAAGATCAGCTCGTTCGGATTTAAGGGCGTGCAACACCTGTTGGTAAGCACCGCCGAGGGCCAGATTGACACCGGTAAGATGATTGTAGCCCTCACCCAGAAGGTGCAGGCGCTTGGGGTGCTGGTGCTAAATGGCCTGGAAGTGACGCAGCTGGAGGAAGAGGCCTCTCACCTTGCCGCGTTCACGGCACAACATATTACCATCAAAGCCAAGGCGGCCCTGATTGCTACAAACGGCTTTGCCCGCAAACTGCTGCCGCAACTCCCCGTGGTGCCTGCCCGCGCGCAGGTATTAGTCACCAAACCGATTCCTAACCTGCACATACAGGGCACCTTCCACTACGACCGGGGCTATTACTATTTCCGCAACATCGGCAACCGCGTGCTGTTTGGCGGTGGCCGCAACCTGGATCTTCAGGCGGAGGAAACCATGGAACTGGGCCTGACTGACCTGGTGCAGCACAAACTGGAGCAACTCTTGCGGGAGGTTATTCTGCCAGACACGCCTTTTGAAGTAGAACAGCGTTGGAGTGGCATTATGGGCGTGGGCAATCAGAAAACAACCCTGGTACAACATGTGTCTAACCGAATTAGCTGCGCTGTACGGCTGGGGGGTATGGGTGTGGCTATTGGATCGCTGGTTGGTGAAGAAGGCGCAGCGTTAACTCTGGAGCAGTTGTAGCAATTGTAGCAGAATCAGGGTTCCGCAGCAGAGAAAGCATTTTTGGGGAGGTATGGTCAAAATAAAAGGCAAGTCAGTTATACTGCTTGCCTCTTATTTGGTTGGTTTGCGATGGTTTAAACAGTTGCCCATGTAGGTGTGGTTTGATGATAAATGGGGGCTTTGATGAGTTTAGCTGACTCTTGTTCTGCCCTGTAGAATGCCTGGTACTCTTCCTCGCCCATTTCCTCGCGCAGGGCAATATGGAAAAGGGCCATCTCCGGAAACAGCTCATTCTGCTTTAGGCGCTCCTCTGGGTTATTCCTGTTGAAATCATAAAAGCTTTTCATTGAGTGATTTTTTTAATATGAATGATTTGATTAACACGTTATCAACAAACATAAGATACTCACATCAAAGTGATTAAGTTATCGGCCGGATAACATCGAATTTGATAACACATGCTGAAGGCCACTTCTCACTAAAAAATTAATGGGCTACACCAAACTGATGCAACCCATTAACTAACATAATTTAACTCTTTAGGATTATTTCAAATTTACCGGCAGCCTTATTGAGCACAACTTGTTATAAATCAATTTATTATATATAAATAACAGCTAGGCTAATTTAAACCTAAAACAGAGGGGCCCTGCTCAAAGACGATATCCACCGGGATATTGGCCTTTGTCAGGCGGTCTAGGTCTGCCTGTAGCTGCGGGCTGATTTGCCCCTGCTTGTTCAGCAACTCTCCCACACCAGCATAATCGCCATTGCCTTGCAGCGTCAGGATTTTCTCTGATAGCTTGTTCATGGCCTCGCGCATTTTTACATAGTTCACGCGGTAACGCCCGGTTTGCGCATCACGCTCAAAGGCGCCGTTCTCCTTAAAGAAGTTGAACCTAACCATGTTAGCCTTGCCGTGCGCACTTGCCGCACCGAATCGTACCGAACGGAAAATACCGGCCAGGAACGTGGTATAGTAGTCCTCGAGGCTACCAGTCACTTCGCCTTTTCCGTGTAGCTGCGTGATCATGTAAAGGCCCAGTATGTCGGCCTTTCCTTCTTCTAGCGCCGAAGCGTGCTCTTTCAGTGCT
This sequence comes from Pontibacter sp. CAU 1760, assembly GCF_054482735.1. Lineage (NCBI taxonomy): Bacteria > Pseudomonadati > Bacteroidota > Cytophagia > Cytophagales > Hymenobacteraceae > Pontibacter > Pontibacter sp. CAU 1760. Next base: position 96,583 of record NZ_JBTLRL010000011.1, on the reverse strand, counting down.
TCGCGCACAGTGCCTTTCCCATTGATCGTGTTCTTGATCCCCAAGCCGTGCGCCACTTCATGGAACATGGTGTTGCCGAAGAAGGCATCGAAGGTAACGTGCTGCTGCTGGTCCTCCACGATCAGCTCTTTCGCAATGGGCACCATGATCTTGTCGAACTTGGCGCGCATGGCATTTTTGAGCTGCAAGCGGCGGGTGCCTTTCTTCAGCTGCACCTCTTCGTCGTTTGGCAGGTTAATGGCGATGGTCTTGCTGCCCGCATTGCTGTCGCCGGCATAGTATACCACATCATAGGCGTTCAGGTCGGAGTCGGTGCCAGGGGTTTCCTGGCGGTATTGGGCTGGAACCGGCAGGCCGCGCTGCAACTCAGGCAGGAAAGCGGCATACTTAGCTAACTTGTCGCTCCACTCCATGTCCTTGATCAGCACATAGGCCTCATGGGCTGCCTTATATCCGAACAACTTGTCCTCATACGTTTCTATTGGCCCGATCACAACATCGATCTTATTGCTTTTCATATCCATCCAGGCCAGGTCGCTTGGCTGGTAATTGTCCGTCAGGAGGGCCTCGGCGCGCAGGTTCAGGTATTTCTTCAGGCCGGCATCCTCTGCCAGGGCAGCGGCTTGCTTTAGCAGGCTTGTGGCGCGCTTTACTTCCTGCTCAAACTGCACATGGTAAGGCACCGTGATGAGCTTTCCAGCGGCATTGCGACGCAGAAATGTATATTGGCTGGCTTTGTCCGGAAGGTTTGCCTGCTCAAACTCCTCCTTGGTCATGTCGGTTGGGTAAAAGTTAGCGCCCTCCGGCTTGGGACCCACGCCAGGTATAAAAGGCTCGTTGTTGCTCAACCTGTCCCAGGGGCCGTAGTTGATCTCCACGAAGCGCCTGGCCGCATCAGAGCCCAGGGCGCTCATCAAAGAGTCTTTTTTGCCATAGGCCTCGTACCAGAACAGCTTGTTCATCATGTCGCCCGCCTCTATCAGCAGCGGAATCATTTGCTTTTCCTGAGCGCTCAGGTGGCTCAGATCCGCCGTCAGGCGCACATCCGTGTACATGTCCAGTTTCTGCTGCAGGCCGTCTGTTGCTGCTGCGGCTTCGGCGGTGGCTGTTGCTTCGGAAGTGCTGTCGGTGTTGCTGGCACAGCCGAAAGTGGCTGTGGCTACCGCCGAGGCAAAAAGGAGATGACGTGGTTTCATATGTATAGAGTAGTTTTGGTATGGGATGAAGATAGCAAAATTAACGCCACTCAAGCAAGGTATGGGCAGCTGCTCCCCCCATCCAGCAGCAGCCGTGCCTCGAAGCGGCGCACAAAAAACGGAGGGAGAAGCCACTGCCCCTCCCTCCGTTACCCATGCTTTATACTTACATGGCCTCTCTCCTTCGCCCCATCAATCTACTTTAAAACAACCCGAATAGCTCGCCCTGGATGCGCTCAATGATATGACCCAGGTCTTCCGGGTTAGCCACAAAATCCATGTTGTTCACATCTATCACCAGTTGCTTGCCCAATTTGTAATCGCCCATCCAGCTGTTGTAGTGGTCGTTTAGGTTGCGCAGGTAATTGATGCTGATGCTGCTTTCGTAATCACGGTTGCGCTTCTCGATCTGGCCGATCAGCTTCGGCAGGTCCGCTTTCAGGTAAATCATCAGGTCAGGGGCCTTTACCATACTGATCATCGACTCAAACAGCGAGTAATAGTTCTCGTAATCGCGGGAGCTCATCAGGCCCGACTGGTGCAGGTTCTTTGCGAAGATAAACGCATCCTCATAGATGGTCCGGTCCTGAATCACGCTGCCCGTCTTAGACTGGATCTGCTGCACCTGGTTAAAACGGCTGTTCAGAAAGAACACCTGCAAATGGAAGGCCCAGCGCTCCATGTCCTCATAAAAGTCCTTCAAGTAAGGGTTATTATCAACGGCCTCCAGGTATAAGTCCCACTTAAAGTGCTGCGCAAGCTTGGTGGCAAGGGTGGTTTTGCCGGCGCCTATGTTGCCGACGATTGCAATGTGCATGATAAGGTGTCGTTTAATCTAACTCAGAATACAAAAGTACGGCTTTTCCGGTATAGCCCGTAAGTACTTTATAGACAAGTTCCCCACCAGGTTATCAACATAGCGGCAAAGCGCGCCATACCTCCGGCAGCAATCCTGCAAGGAGTAAACCGTTAAGCAAGGCAGCGAATGGTAGGTATAAACATAACCTCAAAGGCAAAGCAAAGCGATTGTCTATAACAGCAAAAGCCCCGGAGGTTTGGTAACCATCGGGGCTGCCTCATCTAAGCGACGAGAAATTAACGGTTTGTCTCCCGCATGTGCTCGTAGGCGTCTTTGGCCTCACGGCTCTTTTTAAGGGAGGCAAACTCTACCTGCAGGGCAGCAATCTTTATCTTATCGCCGCTGTTGAGTTGGCGTAGCAATTCTGCTTTGCGGCTGTTCAGTTCACCGAACACAAACTCAGCATACTCCCAGTCGCGCAGACTCCAGTTGCGGCGTTGCTGGCGTGTGTAGTCCAACAGTTGCACGTAAGCATCGCGCAAGCGGGAAGCCTTCATGCGGCCGATGTGCGTGGTACCGGTCAGTTGGCGCTCCCAGCGCTCCAGTTCTTTCCCGTCCAGGTCTACTGATTCGCTTTCATTGCGTACTTCCCACTCCTTGTATCGCAGCTTCATCCCGTCATACTCCTCTCTGGATTCTGCAGAGAGCTTCTGGCTGTTCTGGTTCAGGCCATAGGTCAGGTCTTTGTACTCCTGCTTCACGCTGGGCCACTCCTTGCGGATGGTGCTGTCAGCCTGCCCCGAACGGCGCTGCATCCAGGCTCTGAACTCGGCCAGGTCCTGCTCCAGTTTCGACTGCGCCTGGGCGCCGCCCATGGCTACCAGGGTAAACACTAATGCCAAAAGCCACTGCTTCATATTTTTCATCGTTATCTTGTTTTGCTTTGTTGAACTATCGGTAGCCTTTGCCGTAAAAACTATGCCAAAAGCCTTCAGCTGTCCGTTATTTTTAAAAAGGGCGTTGCTGCTGAAATACCCCAGACACAAACTTAATACAACCGTAGCTTTTATGGCACCATCATTTATAGCTAAACTTCGTTTATTATGCAACGGCAAAAAGCTGAGTGCCTCTTTTGCTACCATACTACTTCACCCAACCAGGCATTGATATGAGCAAAACCCATAAAGGCAGTTTCCATGAGACAGTCGTTTCGATCTCTAACAACGACGACATCATTCTGAGCGTGCAGGAATTCCCCTTCAAAACATCGCTCAGCCTGTCGCCGCTCATTGCGTATTGGGAGAATAAGGAGAAAAACGACCCGAGCTGCAATGCTGCCCGCGTACGAGAGCTAGCCGACCTGCTGCGCAACACCCCGGAACTATCCAGCACAATAGAAGACGTGTCGATCATTGAAAAGTACATGGACACGGTGGACATCCTGATGGAAGACATCTTTCCGAGCGCCCTGTGGGAGAACGAGCTGATGGCTGCGGTAGTGCCTTTCCACTTCAAGAGCTTCTATGCCACGCCCAAACTGGAGGAGCTGCAGTTGCTGAATGGCGGCAACGACACCGAAAAACTGAACCTGGAGCTCAAGACACTGCTTTTCCGGCTTACGCTGTCCGCCTATACCCTCATCCTCGATAAGTTTTACAACGCCAACTTCAGCATCGACGAGCCCTTTATCTTCACCATCAAAGACAAGTTCACAGGGTTGCCGCGCCACTACAAGCTCGTCATCGACCTGAAGTTTATGGAGGTAAAGGCTAAAGGCCAGATCAAGGAGATGAAAGCGCAGGAGATAAACTTCCTTATCAACCGCTATAACGACCTGGACCTCTGGATGATGAAGCTGCCCCCGGAAAATTTCGAGTTCTCCGGCTTTGCCATTTACGACTTTATGGAGGTGACCAACGAAGAGACTATCTCCTCGCTCCGGTTCGACCTGCTGGACCGTGGCTCAGTGAGCACCGAGGAAGGGTTCCTGAACCTGCAGCAGAAAATGCGGATCCTGTTCGGTCTGCCCGACATCAGGCTGGGCTTTGCCTCCTGCCCCGCCCTGCAGGAATTTGACACTAGTTATGCCCGCAAAATTTGGAACGGCCTTGTGCTGACCCAGGACTGCGACATTCTGCTGAACGATCTGAACCAATCCATATATGAGCCGGTGCTGAAGCGCAGCAACACCATTGTGGTGGAAGACCTAAAAGTGTTCCCTAACCCGACCCGCATTGAACAAAAACTACTGAACGAAGGCATCCGCAACCTGATCATCGCCCCGCTGGAGTATGACGGCCATACCATCGGCCTGATGGAACTCGCCTCGCCCATACCCGGCGAACTGAATGCGCTTTCCACGATCCGCTTAAAGGAGCTCCTCCCATTGTTTGCCCTGGCGATCAACCGGAGCCTGGAAGAGCTGCGCAGCAGCATCCAAAGCATCATCAAAGAAAAGTACACCGCTATTCACCCCATTGTGGAGTGGCGCTTCACGAAGGCCGCGGTAAACCTGCTTGATAAAATGGACCGTAATGTGAGCTCTGAGATAGAGCCGATCATTTTCCGGGAAATTTTCCCGCTTTACGGTGCCTCCGATATCCGGGGGTCCGCTACTGAGCGAAACAAGGCCATTCAGGGCGATTTGCTGGAGCAACTGGTACTGGCCAAAGAGGTGATTTTAGCGGTGAAGGACAGCCTGCCGCTCTCCATTCTCGATGAGTTGGTATATAAGATCGATAAATTCTCGCAGCACATCCTGAGCGAACTGGGAAGCGGCGACGAGGTGCAGGTGCTGGACTTTCTGCGCTCTGAAATTGAGCCGCTGTTCGACCATTTCTATAAAAAGCACCCCAGTGCCCAGGCTGCCATCCAGACATACCGCAGCGCTATTAACAACCCTTACAAGGTGGTATACAACAAGCGGCGCGCATACGAGGAAAGCCTTTTCATCATCAACGAAACGATTTCTTCGTTCCTGGAGCGGGAGGAGGAAAAAGCCCAGCAGTTGTTCCCGCACTACTTTGAAAAGTATCGCACCGATGGGCTAGAGTATAACATTTACATCGGCTCCTCGCTGCTTAACAACGGCGATTACGAACCGATTTACCTAAAAAACATGCGCCTGTGGCAGCTAATGCTTACCTGCGAGATTGCACGGCGCATCCATAAGCTGCGTGCAAACCTGAAATTGCCCCTTGAGATAACACAGCTCATCCTGGTACACAGCGACCCAATCTCGATCAGGTTCAGGCTTGATGAGAAGAAGTTTGACGTGGATGGGGCCAACAACGTGCGCTACGAAATCATTAAAAAGCGTATCGACAAGGCCACAGTGCGCGGCACCGAGGAACGCCTGACGCAGCCGAACAAGATCGCGATTGTGTATACCCAGCAAAAGGATGCGGCAGAGTACCAGCGCTACATCGAGTTTCTGCAGTCGGAAGGCTATATCCATGAGGAAGTGGAGCACTTGGAGGTTGAGGAACTGCCCGGTGTACCCGGCCTGAAGTCCATCAGGCTAACCATAAACTACAAAGAAGAACTGCGCCATGATATTGATGCCGGCGATGAGTTACTGAATATTGCACAAGGCGCCAGCCTGAACTAAAATGCGCGCTTAGCAAATATATAATTTTTCATATTTACAGCCTAATGGAAATTATTTTACTGTGTCAGGCAGGCATAAACAAATACTGCAACACGCTAAATTACAGATACTTAATAATTAACAAGATAAGTAAACTGCGCTTGCTACAATCTTTTTTTCAAAAACAGTGCAATTATTAAATTACAATTGGCGTTCTCCCTGAAACCTGCCCAGGCAGGTCATGTTTCAACAATTCAACTTTTAGCCAAATGAATTTGAAAAACAGATGGATGCCCGCCCTGCTTTTTTGCGGCGTGGTAGCACTAAGTTCTTGCGACAGAAATGAGCAGGAATCTGTTAACCCGGAGTTTGAACAGGGTATGATATCCCACATCCTGGCAGACTCTGCAAAAGTAACCTCTTACTCTTTTTCCGGGAAACAACTGGGCCAGGTAAACCACTTCGACGAAAAATCCGGCGAGGTAGAAAGCTATGACCGGTTTGAGCGGGATGGCAGCGGTAAGATCCTAAAAACGATAGCCTATGCCGCCGGAGGCCAGCGTGTGCTCTCCGAGCAGCAGCACTCCTACAACTCCCATGGTTTGCTCACGAAAACAGATCTGCTGTACTTCAACGGTGACAAGGTAGAGTATAGCGCCTACGCCACGTACTCATACGACGAGCAGAACCACCTGCAGAAAAAATCGATGTTTGAGGTAGAGGGTGACAAGAAAGACGCCACACTGAAGTCTTATACCGTGTACGAGGTACTGCCGAATGGCAATTATGTCTCAGAGAAACAGTACGTGGTAGACGATAAGGGCCAGACCAGCCTATTCTCCACTACCACGTACTCATACGACAACAACCAGAACCCCTTCCACCAACTGGCAGAACCTGGGGTTGCCAGCAGCCCAAACAACATGGTAGCCTCTACGGCAGTGGTGCATAGCAGCAGCAAGACTTATCAATACCAGTATGCTTATACCTACGATGAGCGCGGTTACCCGCTTACGCAAAGCGTGGTGAGCCCGTCGGGTAAGCGCCAGGCCTACAGTTTCCTGTACAGCAACTAAGCTTCTAAAGCATTTTACGGTATCATTCATCGGCTCTGGGCATTTAGTTCAGAGCCGATTTTGTTCTATAGGGTACTGTTCTACGTATGGGGGTAAGTGTCCGGCCAAATGACTATATTTGTTTCGGAGGCAGGTACGGCAGCGTGCTTTACCTGAACACTCATTTATTTTATCACTACCAGAATATCATACTATGGCTAAAACGAAAATCACTGTAAACAACAACGGATCATTACGTGTAGAGGGCGATGACTTTGAGATTGTAGATAAAAACGGCAAGCCTTACGGATTGGGCGGACGCGAACTGGTGTCTATCTGCCGTTGCGGGCTGTCTAAAAACAAGCCTTTCTGCGATGGGTCGCACAAGGGCCACTTTGAGCACGAGGCCGAGGCATTCGATCTTCCTCCCAAAAAACAATAGCGAACTACCCCTTATGGCTGAGCGCCTAATCACGATTGCCACGTTCAATGATGTTACAGAGGCCTACATCCTGAAAGGCCGCCTGGAGGCAGAGGGTATCCTGTGCTTTCTGGGTGATGAACACATTGTGGGGGCGCACCCGTTTTACTCCGTGGCTGTGGGAGGCGTGAAGCTAAAGGTAACTGAAAACGACGTAGAGGAGGCTAAAGCCATTTTAAAGCAGATTTGGCAGGGCGATACGCTTTTCGACTACGATACCATCGACCTGGCACCCTATGACCCCGACGCTCCAAAAGAAAAAGGCGCGGAGTGTCCACGCTGCGCCTCCACCAACACCATGCAACGTGCTTACTTGCTGCAGCCCCTTTTTGGCATACGTTATGAGTGCTATAATTGCGGCCATCGGTGGAGAGCCTAAAACAAAAGCGGGAGACTAATGATAGTCTCCCGCTTTTGTTTTAATGTAACCCTAACATTCCTAGGCTCCTTCATTGAAAGGGATCGGGAAGCTTGACCAAACGTTGTCCTTTGCGCGGTATAAGGGTAGTTGATCCAAACGGCCGTAGCGGCGCATATCTACCCAACGGTGCCCTTCAAAGAAAAGCGAGTACCTGCGTTGGTACAACATCTCGTTGATCAAAGCGGCTTGGGTTAGCGCACCCGTATACGGTTGCAGGCCATGCCCGGTCCGGATCAGGTTCAGCGCCTTGATAGCCTCCGCGAAGTTATTGGTCTGGATGTTGGCTTCGGCATAAATCAGGATTAGCTCCTCGTTGCGGATGATCGGAATAGCATCCGTGTTAGAATCATACACCGTTACATCATAATAGCCGGTCAGGTTGCTTTGTGTGGCAGGTGTAGTGCGCAGGGCCACTTTCTGCAGGCGGTCATCGCCGGGGGTGGCATCTTTCACAAACAGCGTGTCTGCCAGACGGATGTCGCCTGTGGCATTCCGGCCCAAGAACAGTGGGTTCAGCTGATCGCCTGAGGCGGTACTGAATACGTAGTATACCCCTTTGTCAAAGTTCTGGTTTAGTTCGAAAAACGAACTACCCAGCGCCTGCAGGGCTTCCGGGAATTTCTGGCTGTAAATAGCCACGCGTGCGGCAAGAGCACGGTTAAACTTCAGGAACTCCTGCGGCCCGACACCTGCCGTGCTTGCCAAATCTCCAAACCCACTAGACAAGGTAAACGGGAACGTGGCATTGTTCAGGTGCCCGCTTGCCTCATCGAGCAGTGCCGCGATAGCCGTTAAAGCAGCCTCACGCCCTACAATAGGGCCAAGATTATCTGGGTCAGCCACATCAATGCGTATCCCGTTCTCATTCATCAGCGTCAGGTTCATGAGCAGCTGGTGCGCTTTGATGGTCTTGGCAAACCCCAGGTAGCCGTTCTGTTGCGCCTCGTCAATCTGGTTTGTGTTGCTGGCAGATGCGATCAGGATATTGGCCCCCTTTACAGCCCGGTACCTCGAGCCCCAGGGGCGGGTAGTATAAAAGGTGTTATTATCCAGCACTGCATCTTCTGCTCCCAGCAAGTCTGACGTGAAACGCGGCTCTGAACCTGAGAAACGGTAATACTCACGGCCTACTACGCCCACATCATCATAGTAGGTACCTAAGTCGATGCGCATGGCTGCCTCGGTACCTGCCACCAGGTTATTGAGCGACGGGATGGAGGCATTTACCTCTACCGACTCCAGTGTCGGGTTATTGGGATCCGGAATATTATCGATGTCGCAGGCTGGCAGGGCAACCATGATGGCCATAGCACCTAACAACTGCTTATATTTTAGCTTATTGAGAAAATTGTTCATATCTGCGTAGCGTTAAGTTAAAAGCCGATTACAAAATGGAAGAAGGTTCTGCGGGAGGCAGGGAATGGCGTTACGTCCACGCCAGTGGAAAGCCCGTTGGCCCCGAAGTTGGAAACCTCTGGATCGTAGCCGCGATAATCCGTGATCACGAACACATTGTTAGCCGACACACCCACTTTCAGGTTGCGCACGACATTGCCAAAAACTGAGCGCAGGGTAGGTACCGGCACATCATAGTACAAGCCAATCTCACGCAACCTCAGGTAAGAGGCGTCCTGCACAAATGTTTCGGCAGACACACCCAGCGAACTGATGCGCTCCTGTGCGTTTGTGATGCCGTCCCCATCATCATCATCGTCATAATCGGGCGAGGTGCCGCCCAGGTCTGTCAACAATTCTGTCAGGTTGATGTTGTCGCCGCCCTGCTTCCAGTGCAGCAAAAACGAAAAGGTCAGGTTTTGCTTGACAGTAAAGAAGTTGTGGAAGTTCATCTGGAAATCGGGTGCCGCATCCCCTAGTTTCACGACACCTTCACCAGGGCGTATACCTACAATCTGTGTGGCTGATTTGCCTTCTTCTATAAAGAAAGTACCGAACGTGTTACCAAATGCACCCAGCGGGAAAGCAGGCACATCTAACTCCGTAATCTCAGACCGGTTTACCCAAAAACTGGTACGAGAATTCCACTTTAACCACGGCGCTTCTACCGGTATTGCATTCACCGACAATTCTAAGCCCCGGTTCTGCAGTTCGCCACCGTTCACGATGCGTTCAGAAAAACCGGAAGAGCTTGGCACGTTCTGCACCAGGATGAGGTCTGTTACCGTTTTGTTGTATACCGTACCCTCAAAGATGATCTTGTTGTCCCACAAGGCGAAGTCCAGACCTGCCTCCAGTTCCTTCTGCCGTTCCTGCTCAATGCCGCTGTTACCCCGCTGCACCGGCGGAATCAGCCCGGCCATGCCACCGATGTTGAAAGGCGCGAAGGAGGTATACTTAGCCCCAAATGGCGGAAAGCCACCTGACTCCCCATAAGCTACGCGTACCTTAAACAGGTTTATCTCATCCCAATTCCAGAAATCGAAATTACCCAGATTAATAGCAACAGATGCTTTCGGGAAAGCCTGAAACTCGTTCTCGTTGGCGTTGTTAGAAGACTTGTCCAAACGGATACCAGCTGTGGCGATGATGCGATCACGGTAGTTGGCCTCCTCCTGGAAAAACAAGCCCTTATTGCGTACAATTAGCCTGTTCTGGCTTACATCCACTGCACCCGACAGGTCGAGGTTAGTTTGAGAGCCAATGAGCTGTGTTGCCACGTTCAGGATCTGGTCCTGGTTGAAGTTCTCGCGGGTAGCACCCAGCGTAGAGGTCAGGGTCAGGTTATTGTCTGCCAGGTCCAGGTTATTCACTAAAAACGCCGCATAGTTGGTATTCAGGTTATAGGCACTTCCCTGAATAGAAGCACCCTGTGTAGCTGTCGGTCCTTTGATCTGGAACTGCAGCGTGTTTGGAAACAGGGCCGTAGTGCGGAGGTTATAAAAATCGAGTCCGCTCCGGATCACCAGTCTGGTATGGCTGATGTCGCTATCCTGCAACTTAGTGTTCAAGGTAAAGCCACCGATAAAGCGGTTGGTCGCCTCATTGTTCGTAATCAGATCACGGGTTTGCAGGAAGTTAGAGGTTGCAAACGGGTTGTTCGGGTAGATCCCATCGGCATTTGGGCGCAGGTCTATAAAGTTTGGCGTGGATGACAGCGCCACACCAAAGGAAACCCCGGCGTTGTCGTTATTCGTCAGGCCACGGTCGGCGGAGGAATTGATGTAGTTGGATGACAGGCTGAAGTCGAAGCGGTCTGAAAGCACGTGGTCGAGGTTGAAGCGGATAGACTTCTTATTATAGCCAGTGTTCTTCACAATGCCTTCCTCGTCCTGAATCAAACCTCCCACAAAAAAGCGGGTTTTCTCGTTACCGCCACTCACGTTGAGCCTGGAGTTGATCAGCAGCCCGTTGTTGCCGTAAAGCTCGTCCTCGTAATCTATAAATCGGTTCTGGTTTTGCGCCTCCAGGAAAAGCTGCCGCCCTTGTTCTTTATAAGACTTAAAGGCCCGCTCCTCGGTAAAAGTGCGCATGCCCAGTTTGTTGCTGATGGTGGTTACCCCGATATCCTGCGAAAAGTCTACCAACGTTTTGCCTACAGCACCTCGCTTTGTAGAGATGATCACCACGCCTGCAGAGGCCAGCGAACCGTAAATTGCGGCGGCAGAGGCTCCTTTCAGCACCTCGATGCTCTCGATATCAGCCGGGTTCAGGTCTGCGATACGGTTTGAGGCGTTGTCTTGGGTAGATGAGCTACCTCCGCCAGCTGCATTCGTCACGGAATTCAAACCGGCCGAAATAGAGGAGTTGTCGATGATCACGCCATCCACTACAAAGAGCGGTTGTGCATTGCCGAAAATAGAGGTGATGCCACGCAGTTTCATGGCCATACCCCCACCCGGGGCACCAGAGTTAGAAACAACGTTAGCGCCTACCAGCTTGCCGCTAATAGCCCCATCCACGGTTTGTGGCGTGGTAATGCCGGTAATCTCGCGGGTGTTGAGCGATGAAACGGCGTTGGCTGCATTGGTTCGCTTTACGGTGGTAGCCAAACCCGTTACCACTACCTCGCTGAGGCTGGTCAGGCGTTGCTGCATCTCCACGTTCAGCACATTCACGGCCGGTGTAACGTCAAAAGTCTCGGAGGCATAGCCTAGGTATGAAAAAGTAAGCTTGCCCGACCGCGTAGGCAACTGGATGCTGTATTTGCCATCGCCCCCAGTGGTAGTGCCGACGGTGGTGCCAGGCACTACCACACTAACCCCTGGCAATGCGTCGCCAGAACCTGCATCGGTTACGGTACCCGTGACGGTGGTTTGTGCCTGCACTACCAGTGGGGCAAGGCACAGCAGTAGCAAGAGCATGTTTAACAGAAAATGTTTCTTCATAGGTGTAGTAGTTTTGGTGAAAATTATTTGCCGGAAAGGTCACCTTGCCGGTTTGAAAGCAATTTCAATGTAAGTATCATTTTTTAAATACAATACCCATGTTCCAACATACTCTTACTTAGCATGTATTCTACTTTAAATCAGATTGTTATAACACTTATATTATACTATAAAAAGGCTTTAGATGATTTAAAATATTATACTATACCTATATAATACTCTTGCCAATATACTACTCATTACAGAACAGGTATAAATGCAAAAGGGCAGTGACTCTTCAGCCACTGCCCTTTCCTCATTCATAAAACTGTACACTTTATTTTTTTGCCAGCTCGTTTACCAATTCAACATAAGCGTCGCGGGCATGTTCCGGGCTTTTGCCTTGCTGTTCTTTCCAGGCATCCCACTTGGCAATGTTTTTAAAGTCGAAACCGCCGGGTCGCTCTGTATTCACGTCTCCGTCGGTGGCCTGCTTGTAGAGGCCATACAGTTGCAGCAATACGTTATTGCTTGGGCGCTCTGCCAGTGTTTTGGATCGTTCTACTGCCTGCTCAAATTCTGTTTGTGTTGCCATATCGTTGTTCGTGTCTCTTGTTTTGGTGAGGATATCAAATTAACCAATTTTAGGCTGCATGCATAATATTTTATTGCTTTTGTTTCCTCCGCTTTTTTTCCGGAATTTAGCTGTGTTGCACTGCCCTGAAAAAAGGTGAATTGCAGCCTACTTCTCACATAGAATCTAACATATGAAAAACTTAAAACCCAAAACAGCGGCATCTGCCACATTGCTCAGCGCATGCCTGGTAGTGGCTTCCGGCTGCTCCTCCAGCAACACCACAGCCAGCACCACAACGGCCACAACCGAACAAAGCAGTCAAACAGCTGCCGCGGCACAGGCCCCTCAGCCCCCGATCGCCAGGAAGGTGCCCAAACAACTGACTACCCACGGCGACACGCGCACTGACAATTACTATTGGATGAACCAGCGGGAGGACCCGGAGGTAATTGCTTACCTGAACGCCGAAAACGACTATACCAAGCAGAAGCTAGCCCATACCGAGGAACTGCAGGAAAAGCTGTTCAAGGAAATCGTGGGCCGTATCAAGCAGAAAGATGAGTCCGTGCCTGTGAAGGATGATGGCTACTGGTATTATACCCGCTACGAGGAGGGAAAGGAATACCCGATCTATGCCCGCAAGAAAGGCACCCTGCAGGCAACTGAGGAGATAATGGTGAATGCCAATGAGCGCGCTGCGGGAAAGGCTTACTACGCAGCTTCCGGCATGAACGTGAGCCCTAACAACCAGCTACTGGCCTTTGGCGAGGACACCGTGAGTCGCCGCAAATATACCATCCGCTTCAAAGACCTGAAGACCGGCAGCCTCCTGCCCGATGCCATACCCAACACCACAGGCAGCGCCGTATGGGGCAACGACAACAAAACCGTGTTTTATACCATGAAGGACCCGGCGCTGCGCTCGTTCAAGATTTACAAGCATACTTTAGGCACGCCAGCCAACGCGGACAAGGAGGTTTACCACGAAACGGATGAGACGTTCAGCACTTTCGTGTATAAAACCAAGTCCGACAAGTACATCATCATTGGCAGCGGCAGCACCGTGTCGAATGAGTACCGCTACCTGGATGCCGATAAACCAAACGGCGAGTTCAAGATGATCCAGCCGCGTGAGCGGGGCCTGGAATACAGCGTGGACCAATTTGGCGACAGATTTTACATCGTTACTAACAAGGACGGGGCTACGAACTTTAAGCTGATGCAGACGCCCGTGACCAAGCCGGGCAAAGCGAACTGGAAAGAGGTGATCCCGCACCGCGAGGACGTGCTGCTGGAAGGCATCGAGATCTTCAAGGATTACCTCACGTTGCAGGAGCGCAAAAACGGCCTCCCACAAATTCGGGTGAAAAAGTGGAACGACCCTAAAAGCGACTACTACGTGGACTTCAACGAAGAGGCCTATACCGCCTCCATCGGCGACAACCCAGACTTCGACAGCCAGGCACTGCGCTTCGAGTACAGCTCCCTGACCACACCAAACTCCACCTACGACTTTAACATGCAGACCAAGAACCGGGAGCTGCTGAAGCGCCAGGAAGTGGTCGGTGACTTTAATCCGGAGAATTACGAGGCCAAGCGCATCTATGCCACCGCCGCCGACGGCACCAAGATCCCAGTATCGCTGGTATATAAAAAGGGGACGCAGCTGAATGGCCAGAACCCTACCCTGCTTTATGCTTATGGCTCTTATGGCTACAGCACCAACCCGAGCTTCAGCTCCGTGCGCCTGAGCCTGCTGGACAGGGGCTTTGTGTATGCCATCGCGCACATTCGCGGGGGCCAGGAAATGGGCCGCCCATGGTATGAAAGCGGCAAGATGCTGAAGAAGAAGAATACTTTCACTGACTTTACCGATGCCGCAGAATTCCTGATTGAGCAGAACTACACCAACCCCGACAAGCTGTTTGCCCAAGGTGGCAGTGCGGGTGGTTTGCTGATGGGTGCCGTGGTGAACATGCGCCCGGATCTGTTTAAAGGGGTGCTGGCCGCCGTGCCGTTTGTGGATGTGGTAACGACCATGCTGGACACCAGCATTCCGCTTACCACGGGAGAGTTCGACGAGTGGGGCAATCCCGCCGAGAAGCAGTATTATGACTACATGCTGTCTTACTCGCCTTACGACAACGTAGAGGCAAAGGCTTACCCGAACATGCTCGTAACCACCGGCTTGCACGACTCGCAGGTACAGTACTGGGAGCCCGCCAAATGGGTAGCCAAGCTCCGCGACATGAAGACGGATGACAACATGTTGCTGTTGCACACCAACATGGCCGCCGGCCACGGAGGTGCTTCTGGCCGTTTCGAACGTTACAAGGAAACTGCCCTGCAGTATGCCTTCCTGCTCAGTTTGCTAGAGCAAAATCAGTAAGTTTGTTGTTGCTTGTTAAATCCGGTTGCGATTAACTGCTATACCTTAACCCACCCCTGCTCCTCGGAGGAGCAGGGCAATTTCATTTTAACATTGCCTTCGCTCGCGTCTCGCGCGTGTAAAGTATAATTGGGCCTCTGGCCCAGTCGAGTTGCAAACTCGATTTTATAAGAAGGCACTGATTGCAAATCCGCGCCAGCGGAAGCTTTACTCTTATAGAAATTCCCCTCTTGGGAGAGGCAGGGGTGGGTTATTTTGTGGATGGGTTTTAAATAAATAAACAAAAAAGGAGAAGCGGACTTACACCCGGCTTCTCCTTTTTTTATCGAAAACAATTAGCTCCCAACTTTCAGCACGATTTTGCCGAACTGCTTACTGGCCTCCATGTAGCGCATGGCCTCCTCCGCTTCTTCCAGAGCAAATACGCGGTCAATCACTGGCTTGATCTGGTGTTCCTGTACCAGTTGCATCATCTCCGCGAAGTCGTCGGCAGTACCCATGGTGCTGCCCAGTATCGTGAGTTGTTTCCAGAAAATCTCAGCCGGATTTATTTTGCCGATCATACCTGTGGTGCCACCATACATGGCTATGCGTCCGCCAGGCTTGGCTATTTTTACGAGTTGCACAAAACCATCCCCGCCTGCACCGTCAATCATCACATCAAAGCCACCAGTCTGGGCTTTTAGTTCTTTGCCCCAGTCCTCCTGTCGGTAATTTATACCTCCTGCTGCGCCCAGCTCCCTGGCATTGGCAATCTTCTGCTCGTCCCCGGATGTTACCCATACCACTGCGCCTGCCGCCACTGCAAACTGCACGGCGAATAAAGCCACGCCGCCTCCAGCTCCTGTTACCAGCACTTTCTCGCCGGGCTGCAACTGGCATTTGGTAAACACCGATCGGTAAGCCGTCAGGCCTGCCAGCGGTAGCGCTGCTGCTTCCTCAAAACTCATGTGCGCAGGCTTTTGGTGCAGATTGGCTGCCGGCACTTTCACGTACTCCGCAAAGGCACCTGCCTGCGGCATACCCAGTATTTTGTAGTCCGCGCCGTGCGCACGCGGATTTTCGCCCCAGTTCGAACCCGGATCTACCAGCACTTCCTGCCCTAACCAGCTTTGATCCACCCCCTCCCCTACTTCCGTTACAATGCCCGCACAGTCTGACCCGAGGATGGCAGGATAATCCTTCAGGAAATACTTGCCGCGTTGTATCCATACATCCCGGCGGTTGAGGGCGGCAGCTTTTACCTGCACAATGGCCTCACCGGGGCCTGCTGTTGGTGTATCGGTTTCAATAAGGGTAAACGGCTGGTTGATGTCTTCTAAGTATACTGCTTTCATGGTTCTATTTTAGCGTAA
This sequence comes from Pontibacter sp. CAU 1760, assembly GCF_054482735.1. Lineage (NCBI taxonomy): Bacteria > Pseudomonadati > Bacteroidota > Cytophagia > Cytophagales > Hymenobacteraceae > Pontibacter > Pontibacter sp. CAU 1760. Next base: position 80,399 of record NZ_JBTLRL010000011.1, on the reverse strand, counting down.
TTGATCTCCTGCAAATATAAAAGAATCCAGTAGACTACATAACCCCGTGGCCGGGTTGGCAATACAGCATTTGGACTGTACCTTGCTGCTGTAACGTATTTCCGCTATGAGCACCGACTATACCATACGCACAGCCTCCTTGGCTGACGTGCCCACTATCATGCAGCTTGCCGAGGATACCTGGGGGCCTACCTACAGCAGCATCCTGAGCCCCGAGCAGATCAGCTACATGTATGACGCGATTTATTCTGCAGATGCCCTTACTGAGCAGATGCAACAAGGCCAGACCTTTCTGCTGTTAATGGAGGCAGAACATCCGCTAGGTTTTGCCGCTTATTCGGTAAAAGACCAAAACGAAGGAATTTACAAACTGAATAAGATCTACCTGCTGCAAAGCGTGCAAGGCAAGGGGTATGGACATGCCTTATTAGAGGCCGTGGAAGAGAACGTGCGGAAGCTTGGGGGAAGTGTGCTGGACCTGAATGTGAACCGCCACAACAAGGCCAAACAGTTTTACGAGCGCTGCGGTTACCAGGTACACCAACAGGAAGATATCCCGATCGGGCCTTACTGGATGAACGATTACGTGATGCGAAAGATGCTTTGAGAAGGTATAACAGGTATAAAAAAGTAAAGGCAACCATTTGGCTGCCTTTACTGCTAAACATATACTAAACTTTATTTAAAGCTTATCTGTGAGCGATTGGATCTGGCTTGCCATCCGGGTCATTTAATACAGTCCCGTCTGTGTTAATGTTACCCAGCAATAAAATACCTGCTACGTGTGGCGATGCCATGGACGTACCGCTGATGGTGTTATAGCCACCGTCTTTCCAGGTTGACTTGATAGCCACACCAGGTGCGCAATAGTCAATTGGAGGGTTACCAAAGTTCGAGAAACTTGCGAATCTGTTTTGGCTGTCCATCGCAGACACGGTATAAATACCATTACCATTCACACGGGCAGGCGAAGAGTTATTTGCATCAGTGCTTTCATTTCCGGCAGCCAAAGCAAACTTAACCCCCTTGGCAGCCGCCGCCAAAATGGCATCATCCAATGCCTGTGAAACTGGTCCGCCTAAGCTCATGTTCGCTACATCGCCAGGCTTTGCATTGGTAGCCACGTAGTCAACGCCAGCAATAACGCCAGAATAAGAGCCGCTTCCGCGTGAGTCAAGCACTTTAACAGCTACCACGGTAGCATCATACGCCACACCGATTACGCCAATGCTGTTGTTTTTTGCTGCAATCGTACCAGCCACGTGCGTACCGTGTCCATTACCGTCGTCGGCAGAATTACCGTCTCTTCCAGAAGTAAACATGGTCACACTTCGGGCTACATCCACATTCAGGTCCGCGTGATCCAGGTCAATGCCTGTGTCAATAACCCAGGCTGTTTTACCTGCTCCGCTTCCAGACCCTACGCGGGTAATACCGTAAGGCACTTCCTGAGGACCGGCAGTGGTGCCACCAGAACCAGGCTTGCCTAGCATCACGATGCGGTCTGGCTCCACATAGGCTACACGCTCGTCGTTACGCAGCTTCTGCACCGCGCTTTCAGACAACTTTACAGCCATACCGGTAATTGCCTTACCGTAGGCCTGCTCTATGTTATAATCGTTAATACCGTTTTCGGACAGGATGTTGGCACCCGCCTCACGCACCATCTCTACACGCTGGGCGTAAGTTGCGTTGTCGCTCATACGCAAGGTGGCGTTTCCTTTGAAAACAACAATATACTGCCCGCTGATGATAGCACCATTCTGGCCTTCTGCTGACAAGGTAGTGTCTGGTGTAGCTACATCAGCTGATTCGTTGTCGCAAGCTGTAAAAGTACAAGCAGCTGTTGCCACAGCTACCCCACAAAGAACAGAGCGCATTACGCCTCTGAAGTGTAAGGAGTTTTTCATACAAAGTGTAATTAGGGGGTTAGAAAAGTTAATTAGTTTAATGACGTTATACCTAAAGTAGGGACTTGTAAGCGTAAAAGCAAGTTTTTCTTATGTTATCCGTCCAGTTTCCTGCAGAAAGCAGGGTCAACTATTAAGCCCTTGGCACTATAAGAGTTTTTGCACAGGCATTTACGAAATGCTTAAATATTAAGTTGCTCATATATTTAAAAAGAACAAAAAATATTTTCTCTGTCTTTTGTCCTTTAGCCAAAAACCTCTTTAGCCAACAGCAATTAATTCACAAATACCTAACTCTTAATGTCTTACAATTTTAAAATACTATTTTAGTCGAGATTTCATATATTTATCCATAAGTATAATAAACTACCGATGCGCAAATCATTTCACCTAACGGCAACGTTTAGAGCCTGTTTTATAGCAGGCTGCCTGCTGGCGGCGTCTGCCTGCAATCAAAACAACCCAAACAATGGGGCTGACCTGGAGGAAGCAGAGGACGAATCTGACAGAAAGCTGGAACCGCTGACCTCTGAGAACGCAGTAGAGGTATTAACCACCTATGGTCAAAAGCACCCGGACAGCCTGGCCGTGATCAGTACCCGCCATGGCAGCATTAAAGTGCGCCTCTATAAAGACACGCCGCTGCACCGGGCCAATTTTGTGCGCCTCACCAAAGCCGGTTTCTATAACCAGGGAGAGTTTTACCGCGTGGTGAAGGACTTTGCCGTGCAGGGCGGCGATTCTGATGAGCGTGAGATGAGCCAGGGCTCTTACAAGATACCGCAAGAGTTCAACCCGAAGCATATTCATAAGCGCGGTGCCCTGGCCATGGCCCGGTATGGCGACGAGCGGAACCCGGACAAAGCCTCCTCTTCCCACAACTTCTACATCGTAACGGGCGAGTCGGTGACAGCGGAAGAACTGCGGGCCTTCGAAGCGAAGCATAATATCCGGTATACCCCGCAACAGGTGGAGACTTATTTAAAGGTGGGCGGCGAACCCGGACTGGACACGGAGTATACAGTGTTTGGAGAGGTAGTGGAAGGAATGGATGTTGTGGAGCAGATAGAGCAGGAACCCGTGGATGGCACGAACTGGCCCCGCCGAGTCGTGCCGCATACGATTAAGATCGTCAAGCAATAGGCATTTAGCTCATAAGCCAAATGCCTCCTTCATAGAAAAGCCGTTGCAGGGTGTCCCGCAACGGCTTTTTGGTATAGTCCAACTAAACCTGTTGTTACCAGATCTTGATGCGTTTTTCGTCGCTGCGTACCATCGGATCGTCTTTCTCGCAACCAAAGGCTTCATAAAACTGTGGCATGTTCGCCACTGGCCCGTTGGTGCGGAAACGGCCCGGTGAGTGCGGGTCTGTCAGGATTTGCTGGTTCTGGGCCTCATCGCGCATGTTCACGCGCCAGATTTGTGCCCAGGCCAGGAAGAAACGTTGCTCCGGGGTAAGACCGGCGATCTTACCTGGGTTATTTTTTGCCAGCGCCTTCTGCAGCGCGGTATACGCTATGTTCAGGCCCCCGATATCGGCAATGTTCTCCCCAAGGGTTAGCTTGCCGTTTACATGCAGGTTATCAAGCACGGTATACTGATCATACTGATCGGCCACAGCGTTTGCACGGGCATTAAACTGCTCCAAGTCTACCGCCGACCACCAGTCTTTCAGGTTGCCTTCAAAGTCGTACTTCGCGCCCTGGTCGTCGAAGCCGTGCGTCAACTCATGGCCAATCACGGCTCCCATACCTCCATAGTTCACAGCGTCATCGGCCTGCGGGTCGAAGAAAGGTGGCTGCAGGATACCAGCCGGGAACACGATCTCATTCATGCTCGGGTTGTAGTAGGCGTTTACAGTTGGCGGCGACATAAACCACTCCTCGCGGTCTACCGGCTTGCCTATTTTGCCGATGTTATCCTGGAAAGCGAATTTGCTTGCGTTCATCACGTTCTGGGCATACGACTCGCGGCTGACAGATAGCCCCTGGTAGTCTTCCCACTTATCCGGGTAACCGATCTTCACGGCAAAGGCACTCAGCTTTTGCAGGGCCCGGGCTTTGGTTTCCTCGCTCATCCAATCCAGGTCACGCACATGCTCCCGAAACGACTCCTGCAGGTTATCCACCATGCTCAACGCCTTCTGCTTTGCCTCAGCCGAGAAGGTTTTCTCGACATACAGTTGCCCCAAGGCCTCGCCCAGGGCACTGTCTGAGGCACGGAGCACCCGTTTCCAGCGTGGCTGCATTTCTTTGGCACCGCTCAGCACTTTGCCATAAAAGTTGAAGTTCTCCTGCACAAAGTTATCGCTCAGATAAGGCGCAGTTGTGCGGGCCACGTGCCACTTCGTATAGGTTTTCCAGTTTTCGATCCCCTCGCTTTTCAGCAGGCTGTTCAGTTCTTTGAAAAAGGCAGGCTGGCCGACAATAATTTCTTTAGCAGCCTGAGCTCCCATACCTGTCAGCAGTTGGTTTACCTTGAGGTTCGGGTTCTGGGTGGCAAACTCCTTTATTGTCATCTTGTTGTAGTTGGCGTAAGGATCGCGCAAGTCTACGCGGGCCTTGGAGGCTTTGGCGAGTTTGGTTTCGATGTTCATAACCGCCTGCGCGCTTTTCTGTGCCGCTGCACCATCCTCTCCCATCAGCTGGAACATGTTCTGGAGGTGCTTCAGGTACTCCGTCCGGATGGTTTTAGAACGCGCATCGTCTTTCAGGTAGTAATCACGGTCAGGCAAGCCCAGTCCACCTTGCCCAGCCTGCAGCGCATACTGCGTGCTGACCTTATCGTCCTGCGACACATAAAGGCTGAAAAAGCCGCTGATGCCTTTCGTTTTGAGGTCGGCCACGGTCTTGGCCAGGTCTTCCGTTGTCTTTATACCTGCTATCCTGTCAAAGTCAGGCTTAATAGGCGACATACCGGCCTTGTTTGCCGCCACCGAGTCCATACCTGCCGCATAAAAATCCCCGATCAGTTGCTGGGCAGACCCTTTCGGGGCAGCTGTGTTGGAGGCCGCTTCAGTCAGGAGTTCGCGCAAAACGACGTTGTTTCGCTCGGCCAGCTCGTTAAACGATCCCCAACGGCTCTCAGCCGCCGGAATGGGGTTGTTCTTAACCCACCCCCCGTTGGCATACTGGTAAAAATCCACACAGGGGCTCACGGTGGTGTCCATGTTAGCCACGTCCAGGCCCCTGCCCATGTTCATTTCCATTGTCTCGGAAGCTCCGGTTTCGGTAACTGCCGACGAGCTACAGCCTCCGCTCAACAAGCCAGCCACCAAGGCGGAGAAAGGCAAAAGGTACGTTTTCTTCATAAGATTATTTAGTTAAGTGAGCATATGGTACAGATATCTTTCATACTGCTTTCAGGCAGGAAAGGTGTTATACGCTGATAATACCCAAAATCCCTGGCAGCACATACCCTGGCGTAAGATAGAACCAAAGGCCAGTGGCAGCAGCAAGTTACAAAATCTACCTGATTGGGTTCAAGCCCCAGCACACAGCTTTTGGGGCCGGCAAAACTCAGCCCTTGATCAGCCATTTGTAAACCTGCACCAGTTTTTGCTGCGACAACCCCAGGCGGTATAACCCATAGATCAGGAAATAGCCAGCCTGTAGCCTGTATACCCCGAGTGCTTCGTATTTTCGGGCAGATGTCACGACCTGCGCCGGGAGTAGGATGAATGGTGCGGTTTTGCGGAGCCTACGGATAACCTCCTGGTCTTCCAGGAGCAAAAGCCGCTCATCAAACCCGCCCGCTGCCAGAAAAACATCCCGACGCACAAACAGGCTTTGGTCCCCGAACCGGATGGCATCCACATCAAAGCGGGTGAACCAGGCATTCAGGCGCAGGAACCAGTGCGCCACATCAAAGCGCAACCGGAAACAGCCACTCCCCGCTCCCTGCTCCACTCCCTGCTTGATAAGTCCTTCAAAACCATTTGGCGGAAAGGTATCGGCATGCAGGAAGTAGAGGATATCGCCGATGCTGGCAGCGGCTCCGGCATTCATTTGCGGACCGCGGCCTTTGCAGGCGCAGGCCAGCACACGCACGCCCACTTGTTCGGCCAGTTGCCGGGTGGCATCGGTGCTTCCGCCGTCGGCCAGCAGAATCTCTGTGTCGGGGCTGGTATGCTGCTGCAGGTAACGAAGCAGCTTTGGGATGCCTTCCGCTTCGTTGTAAGTAGGTATGATGATGCTAATTTTCAACTATCGTGCACGTCGTTTAGGGTTCGGGCTTCGCAATCCTTTAGAATACTCGCCGCCTAACATACGGTTTATGAGGCTTAGTGTGCCAGATTAAGAGCCATATTAGAAAATTCATCGGTTACGATCACCCCAGTGCCTAGCCTGAACATTTTTTTACTCAAAACGACGACATCTGATACAGGCACTAATCACTAGCATGCAGCTAAGGCTTGAGTGCAAATGCAATGTTACAACCCAGAAGCTATATACTGGTTTAAATCCTGTCAAGCGATGAACTGACTAGCTAATGTTTCCTTTTCCGGATTATTGTATCAGCTGGATGGGTGACTTATTTTGATTACCGTGTGTTAAAAAAACGGCAATTTTGGCAACCTTACATCATGTACCAAAATATTCATGGCTGCGATTAGTTGTTTCATAACTTGCACGCCGACTATTTAAAGTTAAATTGCCGGGTAAATTAACTATAAGGCGCAGATGGAAAAAATACAAGAACTTTGGACCTCGACTAACAAGCTGTACCTCACGATTTACCATGAAAAACAGAATAACATCATTTACAATAACTGGTCAGGCTATGTGACTTCTGAAAACGTAAAGAATGGGGCATTTGCGGTGCTTGAGGCACTCAAGAAGTATAAGTCATCCAATGTTCTTAACAACAACAAAGAATTGCTTGGCCGTTGGGATCATACTGTTGAGTGGATTGAGCAAGACTGGACACCCCGCGCTATAGAGGCCGGTCTTCGCAATTTTGCGCACATCGTAGATTGCGACACATTTGCTGCAGCCTCTGCAGCAGATATGCTCAGAAGAGTTGAGGGCCGTTATACCATGAGGATCTTCCATGAGGAGCAAGAGGGCAGAGCATGGCTGCGGGCTTCGGAAGCTTGAGCTGTATTGCAGAAATATACCCCGGCAGAGTTACCGGAACCGCTTAAACCTTTCCCTTGTTTTTGGCTTTAAGTACTGAGTACATCGTACAGACCTACATGAGCAAAAATTTCAAGACACCAGAAAACGTAATTTATGTATGCACCGGTAGCAAGTGCAAGAAAAAAGGCGGCAAAGACATCGGCAAGATCTTCCGCGGCATGATCAAGGAAATGGGGCTGAAAGGCCAGGTGGAGATAGTGAAGACCGAGTGCACCGACCGCTGCGACTTCGCCCCGGTCATGAGCTTTCAGCCCGACAATGCCTGGCTGTCGCAGGCTACAGAGCAGACAGCCAAACAAGCCTTTCAAGAGCACATCATCGACAAGAAACCCGATACCCTCTAAGCACAAAAAAGCCTTTGGTTTTACCCAAAGGCTTTTTCGCCTCTTGCCTTACGCGTACTCCTTAGTAAGTTTTTTCGTAAGTGATTTTCGGCACGCGCTTATCTATCTCATAATGCCCGGTACCATCTTCGCCAATCACTTCAAATAATTCCAGCGCACGGCGCGCCACATACTCTTCTTCAATCTGCTCGTTCAGGAACCACTGCAGGAACGAGAACGTCACGTAATCTTTTTCTTTCTGGCAACGATCAGCCATGCGGTTGAATGATTGCGTCACGGCGATCTCCTGTTGCAAGGCTTGCTCGAAAACGCTCTTAAACGAATCGAACTCTACCTGGATGTTGGAGATGCTCGGCGAAACAGCACGGCCACCCATATCAGACACGAACTTGAAGAGGCGCAACATGTGCTCCCGCTCCTCATCCGACTGCTTCTTGAAATACCCGGCACTGTAATCATACCCGTTGCGGTCGCACCAGCTCGACATGGCCAGGTACATGGCCGAGGCCTCCGCTTCCATCTTAATCTGCTCGTTTAGTATCTGTTCTATCCCTTCGGTCAGGGAAGTTCTTAATCTCAATAAATCTTTCATAGTATTTATAGTCTTGCTATTCCATTTTGCATACAGCTACGCTTCTCTCGCGTAGCTGCTTATCCTAATTTACGTAAAATCCCTTTGCGATGTATAATCCAGTTCAAATATGGAAATAGTCTAAATTAAAAAAGCACAGCTTGTGGCTGTGCTCATCAAGGCAGGGAGGTATAAAACCTGTTTAAGCCAGCGTGGCGCTCAGGCATTCATGCAAAACACTGTTCAGCGCCAGCGCGAACTTAGCCCCATCCAGCAATTCCTGAAAACCATAGAGTTCAGTTAACGTCAGCACATAACAACGGTCGCAACCACAAACAGAGATCAGCTCAAAGTCGGCGGCGCGGGAGGTGCTGGCAGCCATGGCGGTCAGGTCTACACTGTCCACAGCGCGTTTCAGCCTCAGGAAAGCATCTATCTTTAAAACGGTTAACTGCCCGGCAAACTGCACCAGCACACGGTTACGGCGGTCGCACTGAAAGACAGCACCGGCTGCGGTGGCAAAAATCTCGGTTAAAGGCATGGCAGTTTTATTCATCTGTGCTAACTTCACTTTGACTGGTGACTGAAGTTAGAGCAAATTTAACCACTATTTAGAACCAGTCCAAATAAAAACAAGATTCATTCTGACTTAATTTCTGCAACATGAGCAAGCAGCCAATTGATAAAGTAGTACTGGCCGAAAAGTTTGACCAGATTCCGGACCATTGGAACCCGCGTGTGGCCGGTGAGTTGAACGGGCAGCAGGTGAAGCTGGCCAAATTTCTAGGCCCGTTTGAGTGGCACCACCATGAGCACGAGGATGAATTTTTCATGGTGATCAAGGGCAAAATCGAGATACACCTGCGCGACAAAGTGGTGCACTTGCAGCCAGGCGAGTTTTTGATCGTGCCGCGCGGTGTGGAGCACAAGCCTGTGGCTAACCAGGAAGCCGAGGTACTGATGTTTGAGCCTGCCTCTACCGTAAACACCGGTAACTTAGCGCACAGCGACCGCACTCGAACAACACTGGAACGCCTCTAGGCTTTGCTTTGCCCCTGCCCTGGTGTTTTGGCGATAACCGTTTTCAGGTGCAGGCGCACTAAGTCGCCCATGTTCTGGCAGCCCAGGAATTCATCCGTGTGGTGGTGCCTGGCAAGTTCCTGTTTGAGCTCCATGATCTTCTCGGGCGTAGAGACGGTGTCTTTGCGCATGCAGTCCACCAGGTCCTTCAGGCGGTAGCGCGCTGCCCGAAGCCGGCGGAACATGAGTGTGCGCTCTTCGTTCTGGTACTGCCAGATGGTTTCGGGTTTGAGCAGCTTCTGCACCAGGTCCACCATCTGGTTGTTTTCCTTGAAAAACTGGGGCAGATAAATCCGCTTGCGCCCCTCATAAGACTGCTGATCGAAGTCGATGGGGCGCACCCGGTACTGCTCATCCTCAAAGTCGGGCGTCACGTCAATCACGTAGTTGTAGGAGCGCATGTCGCCGAGAAGGCGCATGAAGCAGCGCTCGTTAAACTTTACGAACTCCTTGGCAATGCGCACCTTGTTGGAGTTGGGCCGCTCCAGGTACTCTTTAATGAACACGTCGCCGGGGATGCCAGCAATATGCTCCTCAATCAGCGTGTCGCCATCCACCAGGTAATTAATGCGGCTCGGAGAAAGGATGTGCTCCAGCTCCAGGCCATATACCCGCGAGGCGTCAGCACGCTTCACATAAAAGTAGTCGTAGTTGTCGTTGAGTTGGTTGACGACCTGCACCCGGAAAGGGGCTGAATTGCCGAAGGTGCAGTAATCTATCCGCGACACGTATACATGCTCCATCACCGACATATCGCCGTCTGTTTTGAGCTGTGCATAAATCTGGGTTAGTGCAGTCCGTATCTCATCCTGGGCATGCTGGTCGTAAATCACCGACTCCCACAGCGTGTCATTTCCCTTCTTATCGAAGTATGGGTAAGCATCGGAGTAATGCAGCAGGTCCTCGTACCGCAGCCCCAGCTTGGTTTCGCGGTCATAATGGTGCAGGTACTTCCGCAGCCCCCCGGAAATGGTATAGAAAAGCTTCTTTTTGGAGATGTACACTTTTTTATAATTACGAATTATGAATTCCGAATTCCGAATAGGTGCCTAGGCCAGTACTGCAGTAGATTTTTCAACCTAATCAGTTTGGCGTAGCATGCCCCAAAGCATACCTCTCCACAATTTTATAATTAAATTTGTAATTCATAATTCGTAATTGAATCCGTTAGGTTTCGAGCAGGTTGTTCTGGTTAAGGACTTGCAGCACATCGTTTTTGTAGAAGCGGCCGATGGGAATCTCGGAATTGCCGAGGTCTACGGCGCTGGCCGAGAAGGCCTGAATTTTGTCCAGGGCCACAATGAAAGATCGGTGGATGCGCAGGAACTTGTCGGCGGGCAGTTTCTCTTCCAGGAAGCTGATCTTTTGATAGGAGATGATTTCTTTTGTTTCTGTCTTCACCCGGATATAATCTTTCAGGCTCTCGATGAACAGGATATCGGCTAGCATCACCTTCACCATTTTCTTGTCCGCCTTCAGGTAGATAAAGGCTTCTTTATAGTCCGGGGCATTTTGCGCGGGTATGGCTGCCTGGGTAGGTGCGGTTGCAACAGCTTGTTGCGGCTCTGCTGCGCTTACCTTCGACACTGCTTTCAGGAAGCGCTCAAAGGCGATGGGCTTGAGCAGGTAATCCACCGCATTCAACTCAAAGCCTTCCACGGCGTAGTCGCGGTAGGCGGTCGTGAAGATGACCTTGGGCGGGTGCGCCAGCGATTTCAGGAAATCTATACCGGTGAGTTTGGGCATCTGGATGTCGAGAAACATCAGGTCGATATGCTCGGTTTGCAGACAAGTATAGGCTTCTACGGCATTGTGGCAGCGGCATACCAGTTCCAGGTGGTCCAGCCGTTCGATAAACGTCTCGAGCACATCCAGTGCCAGCGGCTCATCATCCACAATCATGCAGCGTAGTTTCATCCTTTTAGATATTAGCTTTTAGATACCTCAGATATCAGACATTTGACCAAAGATTCAAAATAGACATTTCTTTAGAGGCATTATGGATGTTGCATTCCTATCAAAACAGACTTTTGAATGCCTTATATGCTACTCTAATGCCTAACGTCTGTAATGTCACGTCTATTTTAAAACAACAACTCTAACCTGGCGGCGTAGCTTTCTTCTTCATCTTCCACCTCCAGGTTATACCGGTCTTCGTAGAGCAGTTCGAGGCGGCGTTGCAGGTTTTTCAGCCCGATGCCTGAGGCCATGTCGCGGGTGCTTTTGCTGGCACGGTCGCCGCACTTGCAGTTTTCTACTAGCAGCACCAGTTGCGCTTCTGTTACTTTCACATCAATGCGCACCCAGGCATTTTTTGTCTCTGTGCTCACACCGTGCTTAAAGGCATTCTCCACGAAGGGCAGCAAAATCATGGGTGCAATCTGCTTGCCCGAAATCATACCTGACTGGGTGAACTTTACATCTACACGCTCGCCATACCGGATACGCTCCAGGCTGATGTAGTTTTGGATGTAGTTCAGTTCTTTTTCCAGAGGCACCAAAGCCGCGTTGGCATCATAGAGCATGTAATCCATCAAACTCGACAGCTTGAGCACCACCTCCGGGGCATTGTCCGATTTTTTGAGCGTGAGCGAGTAGAGGCTGTTAAGCGTGTTGAACAGGAAGTGCGGGTGTATCTGTGCCTTCAGGAATTTCAGCTCAGCCTCCAGCTTGCCCTGCGCCAGGTTACGCGCCGACTGCTGGTGGCTATACCAATTCTTCAGGAGGGCGATAACGGTGGTGATGGCCACCAGATAACTGATGTTGACGATGTTCTTCGTGAAACGGTAAAAGGTCAGGTTGTCCTCGGTGCAGGTGGTGGGGCAAAAGATCGGGTGTATAAGGAAGGGTAACAACACAAACTGCATCAGTGCACCAATGGCCCCCATCAGCAAGAGTAGGTTCACAAAAAACTCGAGGTAGCGCTTTTGCAACAGGTAGCGCGGCATCAGGTAATACATGTTAAAGTATACCAACCCCATCTTAAAAGGGAGTTCAACGAGCTCCACCATGAAGGCATTGTAGTAATCGTCGATGTAACTGCCGTAGAGCAACCCGAAGAACACCACGTATACCGTCCAGAACACGATATGCTGCACCAATCGGTTTTGCGTAATACCGCGCACCTCGGGCAGCGTGATTGGCTGCTCTGCCTGCAAGGTTCCCGCCTGACTCAACTTTACTTCCATGTTACAAAGGTATACTTTCTCTTATTTGCCTCCACCGCGTCTTCAGTGCTTTTAGACGTGTAGCGGTGTGCCTGCGCCAGGCGGCCGGTTATTCTCGCTTAACAACGGAAAAATCTAAAAGATTTACGCTGACTCCACCTCATCCTGGAAAATCTCCTCTATGGGCAAACCAAACAAGCGCGAGATCTTAAAGGCAAGCGGTAAGCTAGGGTCAAACTTTCCTTTCTCAATGGCATTGATTGTTTGCCGTGAAACAGCCAGTGCATCAGAGAGCTGGGCTTGTGTCAGATCGCGTTCGGCCCGCAGTACTTTCAGGCGGTTCTTCATCTGTACCGGATTTTGCCTATAAAAATGCCTGCCATATACGTGAGCGCTATTAGTATAACAAGCACGGAGATTTCGGCATCTCCCGCTATCACATTTGTTGTATCAAGCAGCGAGTAACTTAGCCCGCCTACAACGCCTACCCCTAAAGCGACACCCATTGCTTCCAGTTGAATTTTCTGCTCTAGCTCGTCAAGGCCTTTCAGGTGCCTGATATTAGCCAGCATCATACCTATACCCAATCCGGCATTCAGCAGAATAGCAAGAATGGTCATAACAGAATTTTCTTCCCAAATAAACAGAGGTCCAAAAGTAGCCAGCGCCATCGAGGCAGTCCAGGCGATGGTCCAGATAGCTAGATGAACTGTGTTCTTCCGGTTCAGTGTCGCCCAATCTTCTTTTTGATGTTTCATAGTAGTATTGATTAATAATAGTAACTAATGATTTACATAAAGTTAAACATAATTTACATAAAGACAAGTTTACTTTACATTAATAATTTCTTAGCTCCAACTTATGGCTCTACCAAGGCAGCAATTGATTAGTAGCTAACGGTCTTTTCAGCGACTTGTCAACAGCCTTGCAGTTGCCATACCCTTAAAGACAGAATAAAATATTTGAACCGTGGCGCTTCATTATATACTTATATACATATTTTACATAACTTGACTATATTAAGAACCTCTATCATTATCTAACTATGAACAAATTTACTTTCGCTGCGCTGCTTGTTGCTGCCTTCAGTTTTCAAGCCTCCGCCCAATCTGAATCCGCCCCGGTGGCCAAGCACAATAAAATCATTTTTGTGGAAGCCCTTGGTAACGGCATCGGTCTTTCCGCCAACTTTGACATGCGCTTTCAGAAAGGCACGCAAGAAGGCTTTGGGTTCCGGGCCGGCTTGGGAGGCTCTTATTTAGGCTCAGCTAACAATGATGCTGAAAATAAAGCGATGGGTATAGTCACCCTTCCGCTTTCGGTAAACTACTTGGTTGGCGAAAACCGCAGTGCATTTGAGGCAGGGCTTGGCATTACACCGATGTATGCCCGCATGGATGTATACAGCCCTACAAAGCCTCGGTTAGCCGATGAGAACGGCTGGGGCGCTACTGGTTTCTTGAACCTGGGATACCGTTTCCAGCCTCTGGGAAATGGTTTTGTCTTCCGGGCCAACTGGACACCTGCCTTTAACAGCGCGGGCTTCTCCCCTTCCTGGTTTGGTTTGTCTGTGGGGTATGGGTTTAAGTAAGATCAACTTTGAGTTTCACCTTGACTGTGAGTGTGCTTTCGCTACTTCTGAATTTGTATCAGTTAATATAAATGGACACTGTTAGAAATGCCTTAACCGAAAAAACCTAAAGCACATCAGGTGTGCCGTAGCCAAGTCCGTTCACAATAACCATAGAAGACAAGGTATGAATCAAAAAGTAAACTGGTTCTTTGACAAGGACACCAAATGGCAGAAAGAATATCAGAAATTAAGAGCAATTATGCTTGCCTGTGGACTTACTGAAGAGTTGAAGTGGGGCTGCCCCTGCTACACCTTTAAAACGAATAACATTGTTTTAATCCATGGATTTAAAGCGTACTGTGCCCTTCTTCTTCACAAAGGAGTTTTGCTTTATGATTCGGAAAACATATTGGTTCAACAAACAGAAAACGTTCAGTCCGCCAGACAGATTCGATTTACCAATCTTGATGAAATCAACGAATTAGAGCAGACGATTAAAGCATATGTGTTTGAAGCTATTGAAGTAGAACGAGCAGGCTTGAAAGCCGAACTTAAAAAGACTACAGACTATACGATACCCGATGAGTTCCAACAGTTTTTAATTGATAATACAGATCTGAAAACAGCATTTGAGGCATTGACGCCCGGACGGCAAAAGGGGTACTTATTGTATTTTTCACAACCTAAACAATCAAAAACCAGGCAATCAAGAATTGAAAAGTGTGTGCCTAAAATTCTCAACGGAGAAGGACTAAATGACAACTATAAAGCATCGATAAAATAACAAGCTTATCTTTACCTACAGGAGGTGCACTGTCGCTTTGATGGAATTGAAGAAATTGCCTGGCTAATAAAAGCACCCACTAAAAAAATGACACAACAAGAGCTGACAATAAGAGAAGCCCGCCCCGATGAATTCCAGCAGATAGGCGAATTGATGGTTAACGTATATGCACAGCTGGAAGGCTTTCCAAAGCCAGACGATCAGCCCAATTACTACAAACTGCTGGCCAATATCGGAAGCCTGACCGAGAACCCGGTTACCCATTTGCTGGTTGCTGTTTCACCGGAAGGCAGTATAACGGGCGCGGTGGTATACATCGGCGACATGCAGTATTATGGCTCTGGCGGTACTGCCACACAGGAGAAAAACGCAGCCGGATTTAGATTATTAGCAGTAGACCCCGATACAAGAGGAAATGGTGTAGGCAAGTTGCTGATCAACGAATGTATTCGACGTGCCCAAGCAGATAATCAATCCCAACTGATCATCCACTCTACCAAAGCCATGCAAATTGCCTGGGGCATGTATGAGAAAATTGGCTTTACCCGCTCCGAAGACCTTGATTTTATGCAAGAATCCTTGCCTGTATACGGGTTCCGACGCATGCTTTAATCCCTTCTTAGCACTAAATCAAAATTGAAATGATACTTAAAAACGCTGCCCGAGGTAAGGGCAGCGTTTTTAGTTTTAGCTCCTGCCCTACTTGTTGTCGAAGTACACCTCTACCGTATAAAGACTTGACAGACATTCTAACCAGCGGCGCGTATGAATCCAGCATTCTATATTCTTATCAACCTGCTTCTGCTCTCTGGGTGCGGGCAAGGAACTGCTGACCACAGCATGGGCCGGGCACCGGATGTGCAGACCGTACGGGATACCTGCGACAACGCAGACGCCAACATCGACTGCTTTTTCAGGGATGCACCCAAAGTCCTGACAAATAAAATGGTGATCACCAATAGGCCGGAGGATGGAGAAAAGCTTATACTGCGTGGCACCCTGTATAAAGCGGACGGGAAAACGCCTTACCCGGACGTGCTCCTGTATGCATACCACACCGATGCCACCGGGTATTACTCGAAAACCGGAAACGAGATAGGTGTTCAGAAATGGCATGGGCGCATGCATGGCTGGTGCAAAACAGATAAGCAGGGGCAGTACGAAATCTATACCATCCGCCCGGCCCGCTACCCCGATAACTCCATGCCAGCCCACATACACCCCACCATCAAAGAACCGAAAACCGCACAGGCCTACTACATATCCGACTTCGTGTTTGAAGACGACAGCCTGGTGAACGCACAGTACCTGAAGTCCATCGCTGGCTTAACCGGAGGCACAGGCGTGGTCTCGCTGAAGCGGCAACCAGATAGCACCTGGGCAGGAAACCGGGACATTGTTTTGAAGAGGTTAGCCGAATAAAACCGCGCTGCCCATAGTTTGTGTGGATGGTATTTTGTGAGGCTTTTCCTAAGCTGTTTCAAGTCCTGCTCCAAACAATTAACCTGTCAACTATGGGTCCGATTGCGGCGAGAACCTCGATCATTCGCAATCATCTCTGCTTAGGCTATTACTAATCCTTACCAAACACCATTTACAGATTGAGACTATTTGTATATACTGCTATATTTGGCCATAATCCCTGAACAAAAGGCAACTCTATACATCGGAAAAACATGAACGAAACAAACAACTTTGCCATCGCTCAAATGATGATACGAAAGCCCGTTAGCGAGGTATTTGAGGCTATCACAAACCCAGGGGTCACAACCAAGTTTTGGTTTACGCACAGTACCGGCAAGCTAGCAGAAGGTAAAGAGGTTGAATGGACCTGGGAGATGTATCATGTAACAGTTCCGGTTTCGGTTAAAACCATCGTCCCGAACGAGCGCATCGTAATTGAGTGGGGGAACAAAGCGCAGCAATCCACTGTAGAGTTCGCCTTTAAAGCCCTGTCAGAAGCCAAAACTTATCTGACCATCAAGAACTACGATTTCAAAAGTACCGGCGATGATCTGCTAAGTGCGGTGATTGACTCAACCGGAGGGTTCGCGCTGTTTATAGCTGCCCTGAAAGCCTACTTAGAGCACAACATCCAGCTGAACCTGGTAGCTGATAAATTCCCGAAGGAGTTAAAGGAGGCTTAAGTAGCGATACTTTTAGCAACAACATACTAGTTCAAAGACAGCGAGAATTAAGATTCCAGCAAAACGATTATCAATCAACATTGCACCTATCATTTCATCTATACTGTCATTTCGACCAGCGGGAGAAATCTGAAATCATACAGGTTTATGAAATACTCCAGATTTCTCCCGCTGGTCGAAATGACAATCTCCTCTCATGCCCAATACCCTGATTTACAGCTCAAAAATCATCCAAAGCGCTTCTGTTTATCGTTTAAAATCTAAGGTTCTGTGGTTTCGCCATACCTCCACAAGCTATATTCTCATACCCACTTAGATTGTTCGCTATGAAAAAAACGGAAGATTCAGAGGCAGGTGCGGCCGAGCCACAAAAAGAAGCGGTGCTGTGGTTAGGCGAGTTAGCCATTATCCATACCTCGGGCCAGCAAACCAACGGAAGCTATACTATGATAGAGCTCTTCGCAACCAAAGAGGGCAGCCCACCCTGGCATGTACACCACCGCGAAGACGAAAGCTTTTATGTGCTGGAAGGTGCCTTCACGTTTTATGTGGGTGAGAAAGTGATCAAGGCAAAAGCAGGCGATTTTCTGTTTGCCCCCAAAGATATCCCCCATACCTATACCGTAGATTCTCCGGGCCATGCACGCGTGCTGATGACCTGCTCCCCCGCTGGTTTCGAAGACATGGTGCGCGCCATGAGCACGCCAGCTACCACCCTCATACCTCCCCCACCCGAAACAGCCGATACCGACTTTGAGAGAATAATAAACCTAGCCAGCGATTACGGAGTGGAGTTCATTGACCGCCCGATGCCGTCGGCGTGAGTATATCAGGTTCTACGAGTTGATCATAAATAGCACCTAGGCTTAATTAGATTTTGAAACGACCTTCGTTTATCCTACTATATTTGGTAGGATAAACGAAGGTCCTTACGTTTATCCTCTAGTTATAGCGTATTAAATAAATGAAACAAATAAGGATACTTGCATTAACATTTATAATCTTAAGTTATGTAAGCTTGACTCTAATGCTGGTATTTGATAATGAGTTACAAGACATTGATTTTCCAACTATATTCGTATTATGGGGATTTGGACTGATAAATGTGATATTGAACGCCATATATGTAGAAAAATTAAGATTGGCGAATTGGGTTTTGCTCTTGTTAGTGATTAGTGGACTAACTTGGGCATTTCCACCATTGCTATTCACGTTTTTTGGAATCCCCTTCTTGTTAATCTACTTAATCGTTGGCATTTATGTGCACCTTCAGAAAGTCTTAAAATAATTTCCTGAAATTTTAATGAACAAAACGTGCTACAACCACACCCATAAGCCAGCTACGCCGCCTTGTGGCCAAGTCCGTTACCCCCTATGAAGTTATTTACCACCCTATTCACTCAACTTCTAACTTCTAATCACTACAATGGCACAGCACAAACACCCTATGAAAATCGCGATGGTGAGCGTATTTGTAAAAGACCCGGTTAAGGCTTTCAAGTTTTATACAGAAGTTTTGGGCTTTGAAGAAGTCATGTATGCGCCTGAGCACTATTTGGCCATCGTTAAATCTCCGCTTGACCGTGATGGAGTGACCTTGCTGTTAGAGCCTACTGAGCCCGGTGGAATAGAAGTGGCAAAAGTATACAAGCAGAAGCTATATGAACTAGGCATCCCGGTGATATCTTTCAGCGCAGATGACATCCATAAAACCGCCGAAGTACTGAAGGCAAAAGGAGTGAAATTCAAGAAAGACCCAGCGAAGACTGCCTATGGGTATGAGGCTGTTTTTGACGATGACAATGGCAACTACATTCAGCTGCTCCAACTCAATTAAGCGCAAGCGGCAGTTGTTGTGCCGCATCACTTACAACAGCTCCTTCCCCGGGTCCCAGAACAACTTCCTGAACTCCACCACCTGGTTATCTATTACCTGAACCCCTTCCTGCTCCAGGCGTTCCTGCATGGCATTGGGGGCGTCAAAATGCTGGCTGCCGGTTAGCATGCCTACCCTGTTCACCACCCGGTGTGCCGGAATCTGGGTAAAGGGGTGCGAGGCGATTAGGGCCCAACCCACCATGCGTGCCGAGCCTTTTGCCCCCAGGTAACTGGCAATGGCACCGTACGATGTCACCCGACCCGCCGGGATCAGTTTCACCACCTCGTAAACCTCTTCAAAAAAATTGCGCTTTGTCGCCTTTTCAGTCATTTCAAAATAAAGTTGGATGCACTTTAAACCTTGTAGAAAGCTTTCTGTCTAAACAATGCACCTGTTTGCAGATATTCGGCTTCTTGCCTTGTAAGATACCTTATAATGGGTGTAATTTTAATGCTGCAATCGATTTCGCCCGATCAGTAAAAAAATATCTGATTTTGGCATTGTATTGATCAAGCCAACCCTGTGTTTAAACATACATGAACAAAACTGTTAAAATCGTCCTTTTTCTGGTAGCCGCTGCCGCTGTCCTGTACCTGATCATGAACAAGTTCTCGTCCGGGGACGAAGCCGCGGGAGCCGCGACAGGCGGTGGTCCGATGGCGCAAAAGGTAGCCGTAGATGTATACATAGTCGCTCCATCAGCCTTCCAAAACCAGATCTCGTCTACGGGCACCATCCTCCCTAACGAGGAAGTAGAACTTCGCAGTGAGGTCGCCGGCAAAGTAACCGACATCAAATTTACGGAAGGCAGCCGTGTGCGCAAAGGCCAGCTGCTGCTCACCGTGAACGCCCAGGAAATGCAGGCGCAGTTGCAGAAGCTGCAATCAAACCAGAAACTGTACCGCGACATGGAGCAGCGCCAGCGCACGCTGCTTGAGAAAGATTATATCAGCCGCCAGGAGTACGACCAGGTGAGTAACCAACTGGCCACCGCCACCGCCGACATCCAGGCATTGAAGGCATCCCTCGCCAAAGCATACATCCGGGCACCTTTTGATGGCGTGATCGGTTTGCGCCAGGTAAGCGAAGGCAGCTACGTCTCGGCCAATACCCCCATCGCTCAGATCGTGGACATCAGCCCCGTGAAAGTGGAGTTCGCCATACCGGGCCGCTACAGCCAGATGGTGAAAAAAGGCGACAAGATCACCTTTACTTCGGAGGGCAACCCAACCCAGTATGATGCCACCATTTACGCCACCCAGCCCATGATAGACGCCGCTACCCGCACCATGCTGGTACGCGCGCTTTACGACAACAAAAACGAGGAGGTAAAGCCCGGCGCTTTTGTGAAGGTGAACCTTGGCCTGAAAGAGGTGGAACAAGCTATACTGATCCCTACGGAGTCGATTATACCGGAGGCTACGGGCCACAAGGTTTTCCTGGCGAAGGGCGGCAAGGCCGTGCCGAAGATGATCAAGATCGGGCAGCGCTCCGAAACCATGATCCAGGTGCTGGAAGGCCTGGCTCCCGGCGACACCATTATCCAGTCTGGGGTGCTACAGGCACGCCCCGGCGCAGACCTGACTATCCGGAAAGTAAAGGACGGCAAATAAGCCGCTCCCCTCGCTTCGACGACCTTGGGCAGCAACCGCCTGAGGCCTACTTAACAAACTGAACGCCTGGCTGTTCTTTCAAAAGATTCAGCGTATACCTAAGACACTGCTTATCAATTCAATTTATGGCAAGTTTATCATCCATAAGCATTAAACGCCCGGTACTGGCCATCGTGATGAGCATCACGATCATCGTGTTCGGTATCATCGGCATTTCTTTCCTGGGGGTGCGCGAGTACCCCAGCGTAGACCCTCCTATCGTGAACGTATCCACGAGCTATACCGGGGCCAACGCCGAGACCATCGAGTCGGAGATCACCGAGCCGCTCGAGGAATCCATCAACGGTATCGCCGGTATCCGCACGCTGACTTCCTCCAGCCGCGAGGGGTCCAGCAACATTACCGTGGAGTTTAAGCTGGGCATCGACATGGAGGCCGCCGCCAACGACGTGCGCGACCGCGTGGCACGCGCCCAACGCAGACTCCCCGACAACGCTGACCCGCCTACTGTTTCCAAAGCCGATGCGGACGCCAACCCGATTATCTTTGTGGGTATAAAAAGTGCTACCCGCTCCCTGCTCGACCTCTCGGCCATTGCCCAGGATGTATTTAAGGAGCGCCTGCAAACCATACCGGGTGTAAGTTCCGTGGATATCTGGGGCGAGAAACGCTACTCCATGCGCTTGTGGCTGGACCCTGATAAACTGGCTGCGCAGCGCATTACGCCTGTAGAGGTACAAACTGCCCTGGCCCGCCAGAACTTAGAACTGCCTTCGGGCCGCATTGAGGGCGCCACCACCGAGCTTTCGGTGCGCACCATGGGCCGTATCTCAAGCGCCGAAGAATTCAATAACCTGATCATCAAAGAAGATGCAAACCGCCTGATCCGCTTTGGCGATATTGGCTACGCTGAACTAGCCCCGGAAAACGAAAAATCCATTCTGCGCCGCGATGGTATACCCATGGTGGGCGTCGTGTTGATTCCGCAGCCAGGCTCTAACCAGGTCGAGATTGCCGATGAGTTTTACGTGCGTCTCGGCCAGATTAAGCAAGACCTCCCAGAGGACATTGAGACCGTTATCGGCTTCGACAACACAGAGTATATCAAGGCCTCTATCTCGGAGGTAAAAGAGACCATTTTCGTGGCTTTCGGGCTGGTGGTGGTCATCATCTTCCTGTTCCTCCGCGACTGGCGCTCCACGCTTATCCCGGTAGTAGCCATACCTGTTTCGCTGATCGGGGCCTTCTTTATCATGTACCTGATGGATTTCTCCATTAACGTGCTGACGCTGCTGGGCATCGTGCTGGCCATTGGTCTGGTAGTGGATGACGCCATCGTCATGCTGGAGAACATCTACGCCCGGATCGAGAATGGGCAGCAACCGATGAAGGCCGCCAAGAAAGGCTCCGAAGAAATCTATTTCGCGATCATCTCCACTACTGTGGCCCTGGCAGCGGTGTTTATGCCCGTGATCTTCCTGGATGGTATAACCGGCCGCCTGTTCCGTGAATTCGGTATCGTGGTGGCAGGCTCCGTGATCATCTCCTCGTTTGTGTCCCTGACGCTAACACCGATGATGTGCTCGCGCATGCTCAAGCACCGCGAACGCCCGAACTGGTTCTACCGCAAAACAGAGCCTTTCTTCGCCTCTCTCACTAACGGCTACCGCAGCAGCCTGGAGGGCTTCATGAAAGTGCGTTGGGTAGCTTTCGTGATCGTAATTGGCGCGGCAGGGCTGATCTACCTGTTCATGAAAACGCTACCGGCAGAGCTGGCCCCCGACGAGGACCGCAACGGTCTGCGCGTAAGCGTGACGGGCCCGGAAGGGGCGTCTTATGAGTTTATGGATGAGTACATGAGCGAACTCACCCAGATCGTGAACGACTCCATACCTGGCATTGACAACCTCGTAGCCATGACCTCACCGGGTTTTGGGGGCGGCGGTTCCAACTCAGGATTCCTGCGCGTAAAGTTGGTGGATGCCGACAAACGCAGCATGTCTCAGCTGGAGATCGTGGAAAAAATATCAGACCTCTCCAACCAACTCACAGGCGCCCGGGCCTTTGCCTCCGGCGACAAAGGCCTGGGTGGCGGACGTGGTTCGGGCCAGCCCATACAGTTTGTGGTGCAGTCGCCGGATGGCTCTAAGCTGCGCGATATCATCCCACAAATCATGGATGAGGCGCGGCAGGACCCTACCTTCGGCTTTGTAGACGTGAACCTGAAATTCAACAAACCTGAACTGCGCGTAGAGATTAACCGCGAGAAGGCACAGGCCATGGGCGTGAGCGTGCGCGATGTGGCCCAGACCCTGCAAGCCGGCTTGAGCGGGCAGCGTTTCGGGTACTTTATCAAAGACGGTAAGCAGTACCAGGTAATCGGGCAGGTTGCCCGCGAGAACCGCTCTGCCCCTATCGACCTGCGCAGTCTTTACGTGAAAAGCAGCACGGGGCAGCTGATTCAGCTGGATAACCTGATTGACCTGAGCGAAGAAAGCGCCTCGCCGCAGCTATACCGGTATAACCGCTTTGCCGCAGCCACCTTCAGTGCCTCGCTGGCCAAAGGCAAAACCATCAGCGATGGTCTGGCCGCCATGGACGCCATTGCCGATAAGGTATTGGACGAGTCTTTCCAAAGAACCCTGGCTGGTCAGTCGCGCGACTTCTCCGAAAGCTCCGGCAGCCTGTTGTTTGCCTTCCTGCTGGCCCTTGGCCTGATCTACCTGGCGCTATCCGCCCAGTTCGAGAGTTTCCGCGATCCGTTCATCATTATGTTTACGGTGCCGCTTGCCCTCGGAGGAGCCCTGATCAGCATCTGGTACTTCGACCAAACCCTGAACATCTTCAGCCAGATTGGTATGATCATGCTCGTGGGTCTGGTAACGAAAAACGGTATCCTGCTGGTGGAATTTGCCAATCAGCGCAAGGAGGCTGGCTTGAATAAACTGGAGGCCGCCACCGATGCCGCTGTGCAGCGTTTCCGCCCGATCCTGATGACGTCGATGTCTACCATACTCGGTACCCTGCCAATTGCCTTGGCGCTCGGTGCCGGTTCCGAAAGCCGCGTGTCGATGGGTATAGCCGTGGTGGGAGGCCTTATCTTCTCAACTGGCCTGACGCTATACGTGATTCCGGCCGTGTACTCCTACTTCTCGTCTGCCGAGGCCAACGTGGCCCGCATGGCCGATACAGAAGACATGGACGACGATGTGCACGAACAGCCTAAAAGAGCTACGCCGGCACCAGAACCAGCTTTCAGTAAATAATCAAACAGCAACCTCTGTTCTAAACCAGATTGGAAATACGATTAATGTCACCGATAAAATTAGCGGCACTACTATTCAGTGTGGCGGTGCTGCTTTTACCATCCTCCTCGTTCGCCCAGGAGCAGCTTACTCTCCAGGAGGCCATCCGCATCGGCCTGCAGCAGAACTACGACATCCGGATTGCTGACAAGCAAGAGGACATTGCCAGCAACAATGTGACGTATGGCAATGCCGGCTTTCTGCCGCGCGTGGATGCCCGGGCTGCCAAGCAGTTCAACGAGAACAACTCGAAGCAGGAATTCCTTTCCAGGCCTTCTGTGAGCCGCACCGGGGCCAGCTCACAGAACATAAACACCAGCGTGAACCTGAACTGGACTATTTTTGACGGCATGGCCATGTTCATCAACTACGACCGGCTGCAGGCGCTGGAGCAATCCGGCAAGCTGCTCACGCGCCAGACAGTGGAGAATACGGTTGCCGATATTTCCGATGCCTATTATGCCGTGGTTAGGCAAGAGCGCAGGATCAAGGCGATACAGGATGCCATCGCGATTTCTGAACAGCGCGTGGAACTGGCCAGGGCGCAGTACGAGGTAGGTATGAGTGCGAAAGTGGAGATTCTCCGCGCGCAGGTGGACTATAATACCGATCGCTCTGACTTGCTGCGGCAGGAGGAAGCCTTGCAAAACGCTAAGATCACCCTGAACCAGCTTTTAGGCCGTGACCCCAATATCAACTTTATCGCCTCAGATGCCATTGTAATAGACCAGTCGCTGAGCTATAGCCAGGTGGACAATGGGTTGCTTGCGGCTAATCCCCTGCTGCAGCGTCTGGAACTGAACCGCGAAATTGCCAACCTCGACATCAAGGCAGTGCGTGCCAGCCGCTTTCCGGTGGTTGGCTTTAGCAGTGCCTATAACTTCGCGCGCTCCCAGGCCGAGCCCCTAAACGATTTCCAACCCCAGTTTAACCGGAGCAACGGGTATAACTATGGCTTTACGGTAAGTCTGCCGATCTTTAACGGGTTTAATACGAACCGCCTGGCCCAAAACGCACGCATCAACCTGGAGACTAGCACCCTGCAACTGCAGCAGGAGCAGAACCGCCTGCAGGCAGAGTTAGCAAAAGCCTACAGCCAATACGCCAACCGGCTGAAGTTGCTGGAACTGGAGGAATCGAACGTTACGCTGGCACAGCAAAACGCCGAGATTGCCTTGGAGCGTTATCGGCTGGGCCTGCTCACAGCCATAGAGTTGCGTGAGGCGCAGCGCAACCAACTGCTGGCAGAAAACCGCCTGATCGACATCCGGTATGAAGCCAAAACAGCGGAAACGGAGCTGAAAAGGATAAGCGGAAGCCTGTTGCAGACGGCACCATTGTAGGGTATAAGGCAATTTTTTTGAAGGCAGGAAGCAATACGCACCCCTAAACTAAGCCCTGATTCACAAGTAACTAACATGTTATAGCGTGAAACCTCAGGAAGTTGAGCAACAATATGCATGTATAAAGGTATAGCCATAGCTATACCTTTTATCGTTTAGGGCAGTATACAAAGCCAAAGCATCAACTAACCTATGGAGCTTGAACTTTTCCTGACGCTGGGCATCTCGCTAGGGCTTGGCCTTTTGGTCGGGTTGCAACGCCAGCACGACCAGTCCGAACTGGCCGGCATACGCACTTTCCCCATCATCACCCTTTTCGGCACCATTTCGGGGTTGCTGGCCCTTGAGTATAGCGGATGGCTGTTAGCCACCGGCTTCCTGAGCATAGCGGCCCTTACCATTGTCGCTAATTTCCTAAAAAGCAAGTCCCCTCCTATTAACGTGGGCCTGACAACGGAAGTGTCGGCTTTGCTGATGTATGCGGTGGGTGCTTACCTGGTGATGGGCAACCAGACGGTAGCCATTGCCGTGGGTGCCACCGTGGCAGTGCTGCTGCAACTAAAGGAGCCGCTGCATCGCCTGGTCTCTAAAATCGGCGAGAAGGACCTGCTGGCCATCATGCAGTTTTTGGTCATCTCGCTGGTTATCCTGCCTGTCCTTCCTAACGAAACTTACGGACCTTACGAGGTGCTCATTCCGCATAACATCTGGCTGATGGTGGTGCTGATCGTGGGGATCGGCCTGTTGGGTTACTTTGCCTATAAACTGTTCGGCCAGAAGGCGGGCACCATTCTCGGCGGGATACTGGGCGGCCTGATCAGCAGCACAGCCACCACAGTGACTTACGCTAAGCGTACCAAGGGTTCCGGCACCAGCACTACCCTGGCGGCGGTTGTGATATTCATTGCTTCGGCTGTCTCCGTTTTCCGGGTCATCACCGAGGTGTCCGTCGTCGCGCCGGCAACCATCCCCACCGTTGTGCCTCCGCTGGCAGCGGTTTTTGTGCTGATGCTGGTCATTGGCGCGGTCGCATTCTTTTTCAAGAAGAAAGGGCACGACAGCATCCCGGAGCAGCATAACCCGGCGCAACTCAAGACGGCCCTCGTGTTTGGGTTCATCTATGCGGTAGTAGTGCTGGCGACAGCTTTTGCAAAGGACAAATTTGGCCAGGAAGGTTTGTTCCTGGTAGCTGTCATCTCCGGCCTCACCGATGTGGATGCCATCACGCTGTCTACCTCCCGGTTAATGAACACCGGAGCCGTGGAGTACAGCAATGGATGGAAAGTGATTTTGGTGGCAGCCCTGTCGAACCTGGTTTTTAAGGGAGGTATCGTGGGCGTGTTGGGCAGCAGGCCAGTGTTCGGGAAAGTGGCGGTGCTGTTTGGGCTGGTGCTGGCAGGCGGACTGCTGGTGCTCTGGCTCTGGCCCGAAGACCTGCAACTCTTCCAAAGCTTGCTGACTGAAGACGCTTAAAAAGGTATAAATGCAAAGAGACTCTCCTAACTAAAGCAGAGTCTCTTCACAAACCAATTCCAACAAACTTAAAAAAACCAATAACACATCTTTATACGGTTTTCTATATATATTGGTTTTAATAAATCATGCATTTCTGACCGAGATAACCCAAGTATGGGAAATACCTCATAGCTTCACTACCGCGGTCAGAGAATTTATTTTAAAAATACACAGACGCACTTCTCTATCCAGACACTCATACTCAGGAAGTTAAGCTGCGATGTGTTTTTTAAGCGTTATACCCGGAGGAAGTATTCGTATGCCACCAAAATATCCTGCTTACAGAAAAATTGCTCAGAAATTATTGCCTTTTTTAAGTTAAATTATGTTAATTGCCTAAGAGCAATCGATTGCACAGATCATTCTATATCCTATGCTGCAGAAAATCTTAAAAATACATCCTGACGATAACGTATTGGTGGCCCTCACCGACTTACAAGCCGGCGATACCGTCACTTACCAAGGCACCACTGTGACGCTCGCTGAAAACATACCCGCGAAGCACAAGTTCACACAGCAGGAACTACTCCCTGAGCAGGAGATTATTATGTATGGCTCGCTGGTTGGCAAAGCCGTCAGCGTCATTCCCCCAGGCGTTAGAATCTCCACCGAAAACGTAAAGCACAAGGCAGCTGCCTTCACCGGCAAGACCAAAGCGACCGGCTGGCAAGTGCCGGAGGTGGCAAAGTGGCAGGACAAGACTTTCAACGGCTACCACCGACCTGACGGGCAGGTGGGCACCGGGAATTACTGGCTGGTGATCCCGCTGGTCTTCTGCGAGAACCGGAACGTCAACATCATCAAACAGGCATTTACAGAGGCTTTGGGATTTGGCCGCCAGGATGTATACAAGACCTATGTGCAGCAGATGGTGCATTTATACCAGGCGGGCAACACTGCCGCGGTGGCTGAACTGCCGCTTCAGCAGCACCAGCCCAACGGGCATGAGCGGATATTCAAGAACATCGACGGCATCAAGTTTCTGACCCATGAGGGTGGCTGCGGGGGCATCCGGCAGGACTCTGACGCCCTGTGCGCCCTGCTGGCAGGCTACATCCACAATCCTAACGTGGCGGGTGCCACCGTGCTGAGCCTGGGCTGCCAGAACGCACAGGCAGGCATATTGGAAGAGCGGCTTAAAGCGCTGGACCCTATGCTGCGAAAGCCGGTGATTGTGCTGGAGCAGCAGAAAGAAGGAACAGAGCATGAGCTTTTATCAAAGGCCATGAAGCAGACTTTCCTGGCCCTGGTGGAAGCCGACAAACAGCAACGGCAGCCTGCACCACTGAGCAAGCTGGTGATCGGGTTGGAGTGCGGCGGCTCCGACGGCTTTTCGGGCATATCGGCTAACCCGGCAGTGGGTCATGCCTCAGATTTGATCGTGGCGCTGGGTGGCAAGTCGATGCTGTCGGAGTTTCCGGAGCTGTGCGGCGTGGAGCAGGAGCTGATTAACCGCTGCGTGGACGACAGGACCGCGGACCGCTTTGTGCAGCTGATGCGGGCTTACGCCTATGCGGCAGAGGCCGTGGGTTCGGGCTTCGACATGAACCCTAGCCCGGGCAACATCAAAGATGGCCTGATTACGGATGCCATCAAATCGGCGGGGGCCGCTAAAAAGGGCGGTACTTCCCCTGTGGTGGATGTGCTGGACTACGGCGAGTACGCCACCAAACCGGGCCTGAACCTCCTCTGCACCCCCGGCAACGACGTGGAGAGCACGACGGCCATGGCAGGTGCGGGCGCTAACATCATCTTGTTCACTACGGGCTTGGGCACACCTACTGGAAACCCTATCACGCCGGTCATCAAGGTGTCGTCCAACACCAAGCTGGCGCAACGCATGCCCGACATCATCGACATAGACACAGGCCCCGTAATTGCCGGAGAGAAGAACATCGAGGAAATGGGTGCCGCCATACTGGATTTCATTATAGAAGTGGCCAGCGGAAACGTGCAGACAAAGGCCATGCAGTTGGGGCAGGACGACTTTATACCTTGGAAAAGGGGCATTTCGCTTTAAAATTTCATAGAAAAAGCAGCTTTTTTCACGTATGAAAGTACAGGAGTTAACGTAAGCGTGAGCAATTACTTACCGAAATTTGAGGAGGATAGGCGATCTCTCCTAAAATGCTTACTTTTAACCTCTATGCAACCTAACCCCCGCAAAGCTGGAAGCTTTTGTGGAATACCACTTTTTAACACTCAAACTTCTTTATTATGGACGATAAACTGGCATTACCTGTAGGCACAACCCTCGACAGGTTTATTATGCGCAAGCAAGAGGAATTTCCGTACGCAACGGGTGAACTCTCGCAGTTACTCCGCGACATTGCCCTGGCTACCAAGATTGTGAACCGCGAGATAAACCGGGCAGGGCTGATTGGCGTGACGGGCACCTTCGGGCAGCAGAATGTGCAGGGCGAAGACCAGCAAAAGCTGGATGTGATCGCCAACATTCGCTTCATCCGTGCTTTGCGCAACGGTGGCGAGGTATGCACCATCATCTCGGAAGAGGAAGACGACGTGATCCAGACGGGCAACGCCAAGGGCAAGTACATTGTGGCAATGGATCCGCTGGACGGTTCTTCCAACATTGACGTAAACGTGGCCATCGGAACGATTTTCTCTATCTACAGAAGAATCTCTGAGGTTGACGGCGACGGCACGCTGGAGGACTGCCTGCAAAGCGGCGCGAAGCAGGTGGCTGCCGGCTACATTATCTACGGGTCATCAACCATGCTGGTGTATACCACCGGCTGCGGCGTAAACGGCTTTACCTATGAGCCATCGTTGGGTGAGTTTTTCCTCTCGCACCCGATGATCAAAACGCCTCAGGACGGTAACATCTATTCCTGCAACGAAGGAAACATCAACAGTTTTCCGGAGGGCGTGAAGGCTTACATCAATTATTGCAAAGAGCAAAGCTACTCAGGCCGCTACATTGGCTCGCTGGTGGCAGACTTCCACCGCAACTTGCTGAAAGGCGGGGTGTACCTTTACCCTCCTACTGCTAAGTCGCCGAACGGAAAGCTGCGCCTGGTGTATGAGTGCAATGCCCTGGCCATGATCATTGAGCAGGCGGGCGGCAAGGCCACTGATGGCTCCGAACGCATCCTGGACAAAACGCCTACCACCCTGCACCAACGCTGCCCACTGGTGATCGGCTCGCCGGATATGGTGGACAAAGTAGAAGAGTTTATGGCCGCCGAAATGGCAACCGCTTAAACAGGTCATTCATTAATAAAACGGCAAAGGCCAGCGCTGCTTAGAGTAACGCTGGCCTTTGCCGTTTTGCTAAAATAAGTTCAACCGGCTTTATAAGCGTTGACGGACCAAGTGATGATTAAATACAGTTGCATTTATCTTTACGATGCTGCACGGCAAGATAATCGTACTTGTCTCGGTTGTCGGCATAGAAAAAGCTCAGTCCGTTATTGTTTAGATACATCAACACTTACAACGGTTTGCCAATTCTCGATCACCTGGTCGTAAAACGGTTCCTCATCCCCTCCGCCCTTCCAGATCACATACAAAATTTTGTCTCCACGGGGATAACTTCTGGCAGTCTGTAGTAACGCTGTTGAGATACCTGTTAATACTTTGTCTAAATTAAAGGTGAAGGTGACGTTGTAATTGTCGGCAGGGTCGATTGTTATATCCGTAACCTGAAGATTGGCTTCGAAGGGAAAGGAGCTTCCTACCATCACACTATCTTTTCTTCCCTTGACGTCCGTAAATGTCCCCTTGAGGTTGAACGCCATTTCAGATTTTTGTGATTTTCGGGCAAACAGTTTCACCTTCACATCTTTGTAAGAACCTGTAGGCAACTGGATGATTCCTGCCAAGGCATCTGCTTTAAAAATGTCAATGTTCTTTTCAACCACAATCGTGGTATCCAGCAGGTTATCGCTTTCGCCTACAAACGCTATTTTTTCAACATAAATAGACGCGGAAGACCACTCAACAGCAACCGTGCCCGTGGGGTTATCAGTTTGTGCGGCCATTCGCTTCACCCCGGCACCCGAGGCTTTTGCGAAATATGTCATATTTCCGTAGCTGTCAGCCTCTGGCTCAATAAAGTCATCTTTTTTACAGGCCGTGAGGGTCGCTAATGCCAGCAACACAGCAAGGAAATGTTTATAGTAAATCTGTCTCATAGGAGGTGGAATAAATAACATTCGTTAAATATATAATAAACCATAAATATAACGAAGTTCTTTTTGGGTTACGGCCTGGTGAGATACAAAGTAACCCCGCTACTCCGGAGGTATGCAGTGCCCCGGATAAAGCGTGCCTGTGCAAGCTCCCAGTCAGCATACTCAGTCCTTTATGACATAGCAAATACGATAGAAAACGGGAGACTGAACCTGGTAAGCCTATGGTTGCAGTGGCTTCCAGTCAGAGAAGATGCGCTCTAAGGTATACTGCTTCGCTTCTTTTGCAGTAAGCTGTTTTGCCCACAAAACACGTTCGTTGGGATTGGCTCCGGCACCTGTAGAGTGGTATTCTGCATAGGTCACCGTTCGCTCATTTTCAGGGTTTCGCCAGTTGTCCCAGCCTACTGGCCGTATGTGCGGGCCCATCTCGGTATCCAGGAAAACGGTTTTGGCATAGGGTCGCCAGGGCCTGCCCAGATACACTTTTTCAGCTTCGGGGCCAGCCAGCAGTTTACAGTTGATGAACACGTAGCCATAGGGTTGCCGGGGAGTGGTGGCAGCCGCCGTGATGTAGGAGTCTTTAAGGCTGTTGATGGTACAGCGCAGGAACACTACCGTGGCCTCCCCAAAAATAAAGTCTGTAGTGCCCTCGATGTAGCAATCCTGGTAAAGCTGCCTGCTGTTTGCGGTGGCCGTGAACAAGGTGTCCTGGTGGCCAAGCAGGCGGCAGTTCTTCACAATCGCCCTGTCCCCTTCCACATGCAACGCCACGGCCTGGCCCACTGGCCCGGCTGCGTTCTCGATGGTCAGGTTCTCTGCCCGGAAATCGTTGCCCTGCACCAGTACCGTATAGGAGGTATACGTGCTGAACTTGTCATTCCCGGTAAGGTCGGTGCCGGGGTATGGCTTGCCAGAGAAGTCGGCATTGGTGATGATGGTACCCTCCTGGCTCTCGCCCAATAGGTAGATGTTGGTTTTCCAGGACGGTATAACAAGCTTCTCGTGGTACACCCCGTTTTGGATATGGATCGTTACCTGCTGCTGCGACAGATCCCGCACAGCATTCACCGCTTCCTGTATCGTTTTGAAATCGGCGCTCCCGTCTTGAGCCACCGTAAAGGAGCTCGGGTATACCTTTGGCTGGGCCACCACCTGCACAGTGGCCAGCAACAGAATCAGTAAAAGAGGCAACTTTCTCATGCAGCGTTTGTCTTCAGTTGAAGTATGTCGGAGAATGGGTGCTATACCTCGGCAGGCAGTAGCATGGGTGTTCCCCGCTTGCACAATTGCAGTGCTAACCCCCAGGGGTCACGGAGCATCACGAGGTGCGATCCATCTGCCAGCTGCTGATCAGACACCTCCCTGGCACCGGCCTGTACCAGCCGCGCCTTGTCTTCCCCTGGGTTGCGGGACACAAATGCCAGATGCACCAGCAGCGGATTCATCTCGCGGTACGGTGGCACTTCGTTAGCAGGGTTGCGGTAGACCTCAACCATAATCCGGCCGCTGTCATCAGCCAGGAAAGTAGTGTAAGGGGCGTCCGCCATTTGCCGGACTACCTTCAGCCCGAGGTGCGCTACATACCAGGCTGCCATCGCCAAAGGGTCCTCTACGTTCAGGGCAAAGTGTTCTAATTTCATGTGGGAGGGGTTAAGTGTCAAATGCTTTGGAAGGTTCAATGCTTTCTTGTTGTCCTGTGTGTACCTTACTTCAGCCATTTGTCCAGCCAGCTAAAAGCATCTTCCTGCATCGGGATGGTCATGGAGTGGGGCACGTCGTAATAGTTTGCCTTGAACTTCCCGGCCGCGTTCATTTTAGTGTAAATGCGCGCCAGCTTTTGCTCCGCCGCCTGCATGCCCGCCAAACTAAAGAGCTTGTCCTGCTTGCAGTTCAGCACCAGTAAAGGGCGCGGGGCATTGAGAGAAGCCACATCAGGCAAATCTAAGAACGCCGACTGCCGGGGCACATACATCATCCAGGTATGGTGCGCATGTTGCTGCAACATCTGCTGGTAGGTGGTGGAAAAGGCCGCCACCACACCCACTTTTATTCGGGGGTCGAGGCCGAACAGGTACGTGCTGCGCAAGCCGCCGAGCGAAAGCCCGATGCAACCGATCTTTTCCGGGTTCACCTCCGGGCGCGAAAGCAGGAAGTCAACCGCGGCCCGATCGTTTTGCGCAATCATACCCAGCCAGGTAGTGCCCGCAGTCAGGATCGTCTTGTTCATGGCCACCTCGTTCGGCCCTGCCACTTGCTTGTTGTATACCTTGATGCGCTCACTTGCATCAGCCTCCGCTGCTTTTTCGGCATACCCCCTCGCATCTACCAGCAGTGCAGGGTCTAGCTTCTGAGACCCGAAATAGGGCGCATCCGGCGACAGCACGACATACCCGCGCTTTGCCAGCTCGTCGGCGTAGTATCTGCCGCCGTATAGGTTCTGCACATAGTCTACCAGTATATCAGGCTGATTGTCGGTATACGTATGCTTCTCCTTCCCGAAAAAGTAAAACCCGCCATGGTCGTGGAGGGCGATGACGGCAGGTGCTTGTTTTTGGAGATGGTCTGGAACGAGTAGAAATGCCTCTGTCTGTTGCAGAGCATTTACACGATAGCGCACCAGGTATTGGGTATAGCCGTCGCGCTTCGTGGTGCGCAGTATTTCTGAGTTTAGCGGTGCCGGCTCAGGGTGGAAAGCCAGTAACTCCTCGAGCTTTGCGCTGCCGTTTTTCCGCCACTTCTCCGTGTCCTTCCAGTCTTTTGCCAGGTAAGACAAACTTGCTTGGTGCGCACCGGAGTATGCATCGAGCAAAGGGTAGAAGTTACCTATATCAGAAGTTACCCGTTGGGCTGATGCAGCAGTATAGCTCCAGCAAAGTAATAGAGTGATAGCAACGAGGCGGTGTTTTATGCGCATAATCAATCTTAAAATAACGGCTTTCTGCTGCTGCTTCCTGACACCTCCACCACGCCTTAGGCAAGGGAGAGGAAATCAGTGGCAACGCGTAGATACTATTTTCAACCCTTATCTCTTAGCCGAAACCTCTGCAGGCTTCAGGCTTTTCATTCCATCAAACACCAACTGCGCCACTGCTTTGGCACCTTCCGGCTGAAAATGGGTGTTATCCTGCTGCCCCTCGGGGTAGGCTTCATACTTGCCGGCAGGCAGGTTCATGAAATAGTTGTTGGTCACATGCTCCTGGCCTTTAGCAGTGAAAGCGTCAATAGAGCGCTGCGTCAGGTCGATGATCGGCACGTGAAGCTCTTTTGCCACATCCTTCACAGCCTGCGGGTATTCGCCGTGCACATTGCTGAGTTTGCCGTCTTTCCAGGGATAGTTGCGGTTAACTGGAGTGAGCAAAACAGGCAGGGCACCTTTCTCACGCGTCTGTTTCACATACAGGCGCAGGTACTCTTTGTAGGCTGCCACGTTTGTATAACGCTCTGGCTTGTTCTCAGCGGCATCGTTGTGGCCAAACTGCATCATCACTATATCACCTTTCCGGAGGGCATTGTATACCTCAGTCCAGCGGCCTTCCTCAAAAAAGGTGCGGGTGCTGCGGCCACCCCTTGCTTTGTCGGCTACTACCACACTGTCGCTTTTCACGATGTTACGGATCTGTGAAAGGCTATCGGAGCTCATAAAAGCCAGAAACACCTGCCCCCAGCCTGCAACCGGATAGCGTGTGGACTTATAATCTTTGTCGTCATAGTCTCCTGTGTAGTCAGCCACGGTGGAGTCCCCGATCAAGAAGATCGTAACGGGTCTTTTTTTGGAAGGCCCGAAAGCAACAAAGGCAACGCCCAACACCAGAAGTAAACATCCGATATACTTTTTCATGGTTTCTTTTTTGATCGACTACTTTTTTAATTGCTTCGCTAACTCGGGCACCGCTGTTTGCAGTTCTTCTGCCACCAGGTCGCTTACCCTGAACGCACCGTAAGCAGACAAGTGCGTGTCATCTGTCCGGCCTTCGGGCAGCGAGGCGTACTCGCCCGGTGCCAGGTGCAGATAGAGCGCTTTCGACTTCTCCTCGCCATACTGCGCCACCAGCTCCTGCGTCCGTTTCTCCAGATCCAGGAGCGGAACCTTGTGCTTGGCAGCCACGGCTTTCACCACTTCCGGGTACTTGCCATGGGTGTCTGCCAGTTGCCCGTTCTCGAATTTGCGGCGCACAATGGGCGTGGCCAGTATAGGTATAGCGCCCTTCGCCCGCGTTTCAGCAACGTAGCGCTCCAGGTTCTGCCGGTAGTCTGTTTCGGGCGCAGCATAGCGGGCGGGGTCCTGGTCTTTCTGATCGTTGTGGCCAAATTCGATGATGACGAAGTCGCCTTTGCGCAGCTTTTCCAGCACGGCATCCCAGCGTCCCTCGTCGCGGAAGCTTTTGGTGCTGCGCCCGTTCACGGCGTGGTTCTCCACTTTAAGCCCTTCCCGCAGGTAAAGCGGGAACACCTGCCCCCAGCCTTTCTCGGGATTCCCGTTGGCATAAGGCTTGTTTGCCATCGTCGAGTCGCCGACGAGGAAAAGGGTCGGTGCCTTTTTCTGGATATGGCCCGCCAGCGGGAATACCAGCAGCGCGAGCAGCGCCCAGCGCGTAAGGGCGCCCTTAAAAACGTTTCTCTTCGTCATCATACTATCGTTCATCTGTTATACCATATTGCTGCTTCCAGTGTGGATAGGCTTCGCTGAGCAGCTTCTCGGGGAAAGAAATATACCAACTATAGCCTGCTCTTCGCTCCTGCTCTATCTCCGCCAAGGTATGGCGCACAATGCCGTCGCGGCCAGAAAACATGGGTTTGCCTGTCTCAATGTCGTAGAACCGCGCCAGGAGCGGTGGTGCCGATGTGTCGTGTACCACGACAACATCACGCGATGCGGGGTGAGCCGGGTCACCGGTACGCTGCAACCTGACGCCGGTAATCTTCGCCTGATCCAGCCAGGATACCGCTCCCTCTACAGCCTGCGCTACCCGCGGGCCGGGCTTTTCGATTTCCATCAGGTACTTGAGAATCCCGATGCTTTCGCCACCACTAATGGAGGGCAGTTCGTAGGCGCGGGCCTTTTGAGGTGCCAGTGTGATGTGGTCGTGCTGCGCGCACCAGGCGGTTAACTTCCCATCCACCCTTATCTGCGTTTTCAGGATCACATCAAGGCCTTTTTCGATGGCTTTGGCAGCCCTGTCCCGGCGTGCAGCATCAACAAAAACATAGGGGCTGTTTTGGTTCGCTACCTCACGCAGCAGTTCCATCACGCCTATCATCGCACCATCGTTAAACGTGATGTACTCGTAATAGCCTTTCCGGATTGGGTAGAACTGTGGCCAGCCGCCATTCTCATACTGTGCCTCCAGCAGGTAATCCACTCCCCGTAGAAAGCTGTCTTTATACCTCTCCTCACCGGTAGTGTCATACACGTTGGCCAGGTATTCCAGCTGCGTGTAGGTGGCCCCGTTGTCGATGGTGGAAACCGAGCCTTTTTCGGCAGGGGATTGCAGTTGCGTCTTTTCAGCTTCCGTCAGGACAATGGCCATGTCCGTGTTTTTGTCCCAGCCACCGTTGCTGTGCTGATACAGGAGGAGGTTGTCGGCGATGCGGCTTGCTTCAGCGCTGGCATACCACGCTTTGTTTTGGGCCAGCAACGCACTCCCCCATTTAACAGGGGCCGCTGCAGGTAATGTCGTTTCATCTGGGGTTGCAACAGCGCTGGAACGTTGGATTGTGGGGGCACAGCCGGAAGCTAACACGCAGCCAAAGCAAAACACTACTGACGAAACACAGCGTCGGCTCAACGTACATAGTGCGGTTGTTACAAAACGCCTCGGTCTGCTTTCCTTTGTGCTGTTCATGAGCTTATTATCAATCTTCGGTCAAATTGCGGGATACAAAAAGTAGCTGGATTTCATCCTGATTTACCTGCTCCAAGCGAGGCTTGTCCGGGGAAAATCATAAGACCAGGTCCATTGGTGCAGGCTTATACTTATGCTAACAATAGGGAGGTATAACTCTCCTTTATAAGATGCGCTTCGAGGAGGTATGGGTTTACAGATAGCCCTACCTCCTCAATGCTTGCGTTTCTTAACCAATCACACCTTGCAGGCACTATGGCGCCAGGCAGCACATGCGGCTGCTTTTACTGCTCCAGTGTAAGCGCAGTGTTGCGCAGGTCCTTGCCCCTGGATACCTGCTGTGTCGCATTTTTGAAGTCCTTGCGCTCCAGCTTCACGTTCTGCGTCAGGGGGCCCAACACTTTCACGACGGGCCCCTTTGTTTCGTCAAAAGTCAGCCCCTTCACCTGGATGTTCTTGCTGTTGTAGATGGTGAGCGCAGGGCCGCTTTCGGTGATCACTCTCACATTCTGGAGCGTTATACCATCCGCATCCACCGCCGTGATTCCCTTTTTCGCCTTGAGCACCGAGTTTTGGATGTTCACGTTCTTCAGGTTCATTTCCGGCAAGCCCTGCAAGGCGATGGCCTGCTCTGCGCCAGCCACCCGGATGTTGCGCATGTAGATGTCCTTGAACGAAGGCGTTTCTTCGGTAACCGGAACAGCCTTCTCGACCCTGGCCTCTGTTTCAGCGCTTTGGTCTTCTTCCAGCACCGGCGAGTTGCCCCCGTAGAACAGGTTAAAGCTGATCGCCTGGGTTGGGATGTCCTTCATGTCGATGTTGGAGATGTAGATGTTTTCCACCACGCCGCCTCTGCCGCGCGTGCTCTTGAAGCGCAGGCCTATGTCGGTGCCCATGAAGATGCAGTTAGACACGTGCACGTTTTTCACGCCACCCGACATTTCGCTGCCCACCACAAAACCGCCGTGGCCGTGATATACCGTATTGTTTTTCACGATCACATTTTCAGTGGCCATACCTCTCTTGCGGCCGTCTTCGTCTTTGCCCGACTTGATGCATATGGCATCGTCGCCTACATCGAAGGTATTATTGTAGATCACAGCGTTTTTGCAGGACTCCAGGTCCAGGCCGTCACCGTTCTGTGAATACCAGGGGTTGCGCACACGCAGGTTCCGGATCGTCACGTCCTCGCTCATGAGCGGGTGCAAGTTCCAAGCCGGTGAGTTCTGGAAGGTCGGGCCGTCAAGCAGCACTTTCCTGCAATTGATCAGGCTCACCATCACAGGACGCATAAAGTCTTTCACCGACTCAAACTGCTCTTTGCGGTCGAAGTCCGGCACGTTGAAATTGCCGGCTGTGTCTCCCTGCTTCGAGCTTTCCGAAGGGTACCATACCTTGCTATCGTCGCTCAGCACGCCACCTGATTGCACCAGCGTCTTCCACTGCGCGTCTGTCATCTTGCTTTTCTTTACCGGCCGCCAGGCATCGCCTGCGCCGTCAAACGTACCCGGGCCGGTAATAGCCACGTTCTCCAGGCCGCGGCCCGAGATGGGCGACTGGCAGCGATAGGTATCCAATCCCTCAAAGCTGGTCTGTACCAGCGGGTAATCATCGAAGTCCTGGCTGAAGACCACCATAGCCCCGTCTTCGGCATGCAGGTTGATGTTGCTCCTGAGCACAATCGGCCCGGTTAGCCACATCCCGCGCGAGATGATCACCTTGCCACCACCCTTGGCCGCCACAGCGGCAATCGCACTTTCGAAGGCCTGCGTGTTCTTGACCAGTCCGTCTCCTACCGCGCCAAAGTCCGTCACATTCACGCTGTAATTCTGGAAGGTGGGCTCCTGCACACGAGGCATGTCAAACTCGATGCCTTCATAGATATCAGCAGTAGCAGGGAGCATGTTGTTGCTTGTGGTGCGCGCGCTGGTAGCTGTAGCCGCAGAAGTGGCAGGCTGCTGGTGTTGGCAGGATACCTGCAAGGTGCCGGCAAGGCCAATTAGCAGCAGCAAACGGTTCAGTTTTATCTTTGTGGTCTTCATATCTTAATTTACTTATTTTTTGCTTTGGAATGAGGTTGACTTGGTTGGCGTGATCCGGAACCAGTCGTAGTCGGCGTAACCGGCATCGTTTATCTTGTCTTGCCGCGTAGCGAAAATCCCTACCTTGGCACCGATCCAGCGGCCCGGCACAGCCGTGAAGGTATGGCCCGCAGGTTTAAAGTCGCTGCCGTTCTCGCTGTAGCTGAACTGGCACCCGGCCACCTTGTCCACGGTCACCCGGAAGTACACCTCGTTGCCCTTCAGTTTGCCGAGCAGCGCCTCTTTTTCAGGGGTGCCTTTGTGTGCGCCATTTACGGAGGTATAGGCCACGTACAGTCCGTCTTTTCTGCTGACCAGCGAGAGAGCGGCATAGTCCTCGCCCATCACCAGCAGGCCGGTGCGCTCGTTCTGCAGCTTCTCGTTTGGCGTGAAGGTGAGCTTGGTGGTGGCGGTGAAGGTCTCGGCCGGGAACTTCTGCAACAGCAGGTTTGGCACATCCCACAGGTTCTTGTAGTGCTCCGGCACCTGGTCGGTGTAGAGGCGCAGCTTTCCTTTGCTAGCCATCGGGAATGCCCACGTTGCCTTTGGGTTCGCGTGCCACTGCCATTGCAGCCCTAGTCGGTTTGATTCAAACTCATCCGACTCGGCGGGTGTAGCCACAGGGTGTGATTTGCCTGCGTTTGGCTTCTGATGGGTTAGCACGGGCTGGCCTTTGCCATCGCCGTCTTTGTCCTCGCCAATCACGGGCCAGCCGTTTTTCCAGGCCATTGGCTGCAGGTGCACCACCCGGCCATAGGCTTCTATGTCCTGGAAGTGCAGGAACCAGTGCTCGCCTGTCGGGGTATCCACCCAGGCCCCTTGGTGCGGACCGTTTATCGGTGTGTCGCCTTGGTCCATCACGATCTTCTCCTCATAAGGGCCATACACGTTTTTGGAGCGCAGCACCAACTGCCACCCTGTAGACACGCCGCCCGCCGGCGCGAAGATGTAATAATAGCCATCGCGCTTATAGAACTTCGGGCCTTCCACAGTTGGGTGGTTCTCGTGGCCATCAAACACAATGGCACCTGCATCCAGCACCTTCGTGCCTTCGGGGTTCATCTTGTTCACGGCCAGCACGCTTTTTATACCTGCCCGGCTACCGGCATAGGCATGCACCAAATAGGCCTTGCCATCCTCATCCCATAGCGGACAAGCATCGATCAGGCCTTTGCCCTCCATCACCAGCACCGGGGCCTCCCAGGCACCTGCCGGGTCTTTGGTTTTCACCATGTATACCCCGAAGTCCGGGTCTCCCCAGTAGATGTAGAACTCCCCGTTGTGGTACCGGATGGAAGGGGCCCATACCCCGTTGCCGTGTTGCGGCGCGGCAAAGTGCGCCGCCGGAATGTTTTTGTCTAAGGCATACCCCACCAGCTGCCAGTTCACCAGGTCCCTGGAGTGGAGAATCTGCAAACCCGGTACCGCATTGAAACTGGAGGACGTCATGTAGTAGTCATCGCCTACGCGGCACACGTCCGGATCGGAGTAGTCGGCGTGCAGGACGGGGTTTTTATAGGTACCGTCTCCCTGGTCGGCCACCCATACCCCGGAAACGGCTGGGGCTGTTGCGGAGGCGGCCATACCCGTTGTGGTTTTGCCCTGTGTCAGCCCTGATGAGCAGGAGTAGCCCCAGCAGGAAAGCGACAGGCAGGCATAGAACAATAAGCGGTGGTGCATCATGGTGAAGTATCTTGTGAGGTATGGAATCTTGTTATTACTGAGGTTCCTGTCAGGCTATTTACTGGCTGAGGCCGCAGGCTTTCCGGGAGTCCAGTCGCCGAATATTTTCTCCAGGGTATATTCTTTCGCCTGCGCCTCCGTGAGTTGGTGCGACCACTTCACCCTTTTAGTCGGTGCAGCGCCGGGGCCGGAGGAGTTATACTCTGCATAAAAGCTGGTTTTTTCCGCATCCGGCTTGCTCCAGTTGTGCCAGCCCTCCGGCTGGATGAGCTTGCCGAGGTGGGTGTTGATGAAAACGGTTTTGGCGTATGGCCGCCAAGGTCTGCCCAGGTAATAGGAGTTGGCAGGTGCATTGCCGGTGATGCGGCAGCTCAAGAACACAAAACCGTAGGGCGTATCTGCTAAGGTAGAGGCAGCCGTGATGTAGCTGCCACCGGCTTTGCAGTAAATCTCGCAACCCTCGAACACAGCGGTAGACCACCCGAAAATAAAGTCGGTGGTGCCCTCGATATAGCAGTTTTTATAATACTGCCTGCTCTTCTCGCCATGTGGGTACAGCGTGTCCTGGTAGCCCAGAAAGCGGCAGTTGGTGAACATGGCCTTGTCGCCATCCACGCGCACAGCCACCGCCTGCCCTACCGGGCCGGAGGAGTTCTCGAAGGTGAGGTTCTCAGCCGAAAAGTCATCGCCAAACACGTAGAAGCTGGTGGAGCCGGTCGTGCCGATCTCCTCGCCGAAGCGGTTTTTTTTGGCGGCATAGTCGTCATGCGTCAGGATGGTCCCTAGCACATCTTCCCCGGTAAATCTCACCATGGTTTTGGAGGCCGCCAGCACCAGTTTTTCCTTGTATGTGCCCTTTTTGATGAAGATGGTAGTCGGATTCTTCCGGAAGTCAGGCACGGCGTTGATGGCCTCCTGCACTGTTTTAAAGTCGCCGCTTCCGTCTTTTGCCACTACAAAATCATACCGTCGTTGCTGCGCCTGCGCGTAGTGTAGCGCCAGGCAGAAAAGTAAGGTAAGTAGGGCAGCGTGTTTTGTATACCTCATTGCGTTGCTATTTTATGGACCTTGGTTAGGTTTGCCCAGTCTCCCTTCGAAGGCAGGGCCGTTTCATTCTCTCTTTTAATGGCGCCCCGAATGCTTTCGGGATGTCTATTAATGATGTCGCGTTTGTAACCCGACTGGGCCAGAGGCCTAATTATACCTCACACTCGCGGGACGCGAGCGAGTGCACGCTTAAAATGAAACAGTCCTGCCCTTCGAAGGAGGACTTTGGGGCATTAATTCTTTGCAGCTGTCTTGTTGATCTCCTCAAATTCCAGGGATGCCATGATGAAGGGGCTCACTGCCTTGGGGTCGTTGTCGCGGCGCTCCTCGCTGATGTAGTATGCATAGGTGCCGTCGCGGTAAGGGTCGCCGCCCAGGCCTGCCACGGCGCATACCTGCGTGATGCTGATGGTGCCGTCCGGGTTCTCCCTGATCAGGTTGCTTACAATACCGTTGTATCCCCTCTGCGCCGTTTGCATGTACTGTGGGTCGATGTGGCCCTTCTTGGCGGCTTTCACCAGAAAGTAGGTGAACATGCTCGAAGCCGAAGCCTCCAGGTAGTTGCCTTCCCGCTCCCCCATGTTCACCACCTGCCACCACAGGCCAGTGTCCTTGTCCTGGTACTTGGCAATAGACTTTGCCATTTGCTGGGTTATCTGCAGCACCTTGCCGTATTCCGGATGGTTCTTTGGCAGGAAGTCCAGCACATCGACCAGGGCCATGGCATACCAGCCCATCGCGCGGCCCCACACATTCGGCGACTTGCCTGATTTCGGGTCGGCCCACTTCTGCTCGCGGCTTTCGTCCCAGCCGTGGTGCCACAGCCCCTCCGAGCCATCCCAGGTATACTTGTCTACCAGGATGATCTGGTGGGCGACATCATCAAAAAGCGCAGGCTCATTGAACTCCACGGCGTACTGCGCCAGAAACGGCGAGGCCATGTACAGCCCGTCGAGCCACATCTGGTGCGGGTAAATCTTTTTGTGCCAGAAGCCACCTTCTGCGGTCCGCGGGTGAGTGCGCATCTGGTCGCGGAGTTCCTCCACGGCCAGCTTGTACTTGGTGCCGCCGGTTTCCTTGTAAAGCTCCATCAGGAACTTACCGGGGTTCACGCGGTCGATGTTGTAGTCTGTTTTTTTGTAGGTCATGATGGCGCCATCTTCGCTGATCATGGTATCGGCAAACGCCTGGATGTACTGCAGGTACTTCCCATCGCCAGTTTTCTCCCATACCCGTTCGATGGCGCTGGCAAACAGCCCCTGCGTGTAGTCCCACTTCGGCTTCTCCTTAAAGTCAATCATCCACCCCTCCGGGTTTCGCTTGATGTCGGAGTCGGCCATCCAGACTGAGTAGGGCTTCTGAGCCGCTGCGGCAGACTGGTGCCCCATGGCCGTCTCGGTTACGTTGCCCCCTGAGCGGCAGGCAGAAGCCAGCAGGAGTGCCAGCACAGGTATCAAGAGTTTTCTGGTTCTCATCTTAGGCGTAAGTTATTTTATTTTTAAGAGATGATTTTCAGGTTGCTGCCCTAGGGTCAGCGAAAGCTAAGCCCGGCAGGGGAAAAACCCCTGCCGGGCCCCATATTAGTTATAGCCTTCGTTCTGCGTAAACTCACCGGGGTTCGAAACCACATCCAACTGAGACTGCGGAATAGGGCGCAACCGGTGGAATGGCTTGATGTTGGGGGCCGCATCGGGATTAAACGCCCGCACCCGCTCCACCAACTTGTTGGTGCGCTTCAGGTCGAACCAACGCTGCTGTTCCCCGGCAAACTCACGGGCGCGCTCATCCAGTATAAAATCGAGGTCGAGCTGGTCTGCGGAAATCTCCATCTCAGCCTCATGCCCGGGCAAGGCCGCTCTTCTGCGCACCACGTTCATGTAGTTCACAGCCTCTGCCAGGTTCCCTTGCATCATTTCGGCCTCCGCCGCAACCAGGTACATCTCGGCCAGGCGAATAACGTAGGCATCGCGCCGGCCCGACTGCTGCGAAATGGTGGGCCGCGAAGGGTCCAGGAACTTCTTGAGCGACATAAAGCGGTCGCGCACCTGTGGGGCATCACCTGCATTCACATCGTAAGTGCGGCTTCTGTCTATGATCGTGTAGGGCCTGGAATCCTTCACAGCGTTTGGCACCACGTATTTGGTGGCGTAGATGGCCGTGTCTCCAGCCGCGAATTTTACCTGCCGCTGCGTGCCATTG
This sequence comes from Pontibacter sp. CAU 1760, assembly GCF_054482735.1. Lineage (NCBI taxonomy): Bacteria > Pseudomonadati > Bacteroidota > Cytophagia > Cytophagales > Hymenobacteraceae > Pontibacter > Pontibacter sp. CAU 1760. The sequence goes on along the minus strand of NZ_JBTLRL010000011.1, from coordinate 37,017 downwards.
GTGGAGGTAACGGTATAGGTGCCGGGCTTATTGGCATACCACACCGTCTGGAAGGTGGCATCATAACGGGCATCCTTCGTTTCATCAAATAAGTCGAGCAGGTGCGCCGTAGGCATAAAGCGGGAAAACGGGCGCCCGTATGTAATGCTGCGTTGCATGCCCGGCAGCTGATCGTAGGTCATCAGGAAGAACAGGTGCGAATTGTTGCCGCCTTCGCGTAGCAGGATGTCATCGCTCGTGGAGTTGGTCAAGCCGTCGAACTCCCTGTTCAGCACCAGGTCCGCTGTGAAGTTCACATTCCAGACGATCTCCGGGTTGTTCACGTTGTTGATGTCCCAAAGCTTCGCATAAGTGGGCACCAGGCTAAAGTTGTAGTCGCTGATCACTTTCTTTGCCAGTTGCGCTGCCTCAGCATAATTGCCGCGGTACAAGTGCATGCGGGCCATAAAGGCCTCTGCGGCAGGCTTGGTGACACGGCCATACTGGCCCGAGGTAGCCGGCAGGTTGGCTACCGCATAAGTCAGGTCCTCGAAGATCTGGCTGTAAAAGGCATCTGTCGAGGTGCGCCTGGCAGTGGTCACCGCCCCGATCGTCTCCTCTGTCGATAAGTGCACGCCTCCCCAGGTCTCCACGATGTGCCACAGGTAAAAGGCACGCAGGAAGCGGGCTTCGCCCTCCCGTACCGGTTTCAGGGTGGCTGGCAGCGCCGAAGACGGGATGCGCGCGATGGCGGCGTTTGTCGCGTTCAGGGCCGCGTAAAAGCGCGTCCAGTAAAAGCTTATGGGTCCGTTGGCCCCGGAAAGGTCAGAGTTGTAGAGCGCCACCGGCGGGTTCTCCATCCCGCTGCCCCGCGTGAAAATGTCTGTCCCGAGCTCCGTTAGCGCAATGCCGTTCTCTTTGCCATACCAAAAGCGCATGGGCGTGTAAAGCGAGTTTACAAGGCTTTCGATTCCCTCTCTGGTGTTATAGTAGCCCTCAGAGGTGAGGCCTGACACGTTTTCCTCGTCCAGGAATGACTCGCAGGCAGCTGTACCCAGGAGCAAAGCCGGGAGGATAAACTTAATGAATATCTTTTTCATGATGCTTCAGATTTGATTGTTGTACTAAAACTCCAGGTTAAGGCCAAACACCATTTGCCTGGTCATCGGGAAGCTAAGCGCTCCGCCCCGTTCCGGGTCGTAAGGGGAAATGCTGCTGTGCAGGATGAAGTAGTTCTTGGCAGTTACATAAGCCCGCAGGCGTGCCAATTTCAGCTTCTCAGCCACTGTGCCCGGGAAGGTGTAGGCCAGGGTAATGTCGCGCATTTTTACAAACGAGCCGTCCACATACTGCAGCGTAGAATAGTAGCGGGTGCTGGCCCGGCTGGTTCCTGCGTTAGGCCGCGGATAGGCGTTGGTAGGGTTTTCCGGGGTCCAGTAATCTACCAACGGGCCGTTCTCCAGGCCGTCCACCTTGTAAGAGCCCGCAGCCTCGCTGATGATGGTTTGCCCCATACGGGCATAGATCATAAAGGAAAGCTCCAGGTTTTTGTAGCCTACCCTGTTTGTGAAGCCAAGCGTCCAGTCAGGGGTGGCATTGCCGATCACAACACGGTCTTCCGGGGTGATGATCCCGTCGCCGTTTTGATCCTGTACCCGTATATCGCCGGGCTTCTGCTGGTTGACCGCCGCAGCGTCCTCTTCACCCAGTTGCCAGATACCGATCTTCTCATAATCGTAGAACACGTTCAGGGGCTGGCCCACATGCAAGCCGTAGCTGCCAAAGCTCAGATCCCGCTCCACGCCCTCTGCCAGCTTAATCACTTCCTCCTTGTTTCTGGCAAAGCTCACGTCAGAAGTCCATCGGATGCCGTCTGCCTGGTCGAGGTTTACGGTACCCAACTGCAACTCCACACCGCGGTTACGGGTCTCGCCTACGTTGTCAATCACACGTTCATAGCCTGTGGTGGTAGGCAGATTACGCTCCAGCAGCAGGTCTTTGGTATTTTGCTGGTACACATCCAGCGTACCCACCACCCTGTTGTTAAAAAGGCCAAAGTCAAGGCCGATGTTGGCGGTTGCCGTCGTCTCCCAACTCAGGTTCGGGTTAGGCAAGGCACCAGGGTAGTAACCGTAGGCCGGTGTTTCCGCCGCGCCCTGGTCGAAGGCGTAGGTGGAACGGCCCAAACCACCCAGGGTCAGGTATGCCGGTATCTGGCTATTGCCGGACACACCATAGCTTAACCGCAGTTTCAGGTCTGAGAGGGCGTTCACGTCACGCAGGAAGTTTTCCTCTTTCAGCAGCCAGGCCACCGATGCCGATGGGAAGTAATCCCATTTCTGGCCCTCAGCCAGCACCGATGACCCGTCTGTGCGCATCACCAACGTGAACAGGTACTTGTTGAGGAGCTTGTAGTTGATGCGCCCGAAGAAGGATGCCATGCTGCGCTCGACCAGGCTGCTCTCCAACTGATAAGCGGTTTGGGTAGCCCCCAGGTTGTAAAACAGGAGCGTAGAGGACAGCAGGTTACGGCCTTGCGCCGCAAAAAACTCCGTGCGCTCCGACCATATGCTGGAGCCCAGCGTGGCAGAGAGTTCGTGGTTCTCGGACAGCTTCTGGTTGTAGTTCGCGAAATTCTCCCACGTGAAACGCGAGAAGCTTCCTAACTCGGCGCGGGCGATGGAAAGGCCGTTCGGACCTGTCTCGATGGTGTTGGTGGCGGCGAATAAGCCGTTGCGGTTGCTGGACTGGTCTATGCCGAAGCGCGAGGTAAGCGTCAGATTCTCAACTGGCTGATAGTCCAGGGACAGGTTTCCGAAGAAGCGCTTGTTGATGTCGTTGTTCTCGTACGCTCCCGGCTGTTCATCCACCAACGGGTTAAGCGTGGAAGCATCGCCTACCGGGAAGGTAACCAGGTTGCCGTCAGCGTCATAAGGGGCACCCAGCGGACTCATTTTATTGGCCTGGTTCAAAGGGTCGCGCCGGATGTCGCGGTCGCGGTACGTGTACATCAGGTTGGTGCCCAGCTTCAGGTTGTCCCGCAGCTTATACCCGATGTTCAGGCGGCCACTGTAGCGTTTCAGCTGGTCGTTTTTCAGCAGTCCCTGCTCATTAAAATAATCGGTGGAGAAATAGTAATTGAGTTTATCTGCCCCGCCCGAAACGCCTACCTGATAATTTTGCTGGCTTCCGGTGCCCAGGAGTTCATCCGCCCACTCGGTCCAGATGCCGTTTTGGAAGTTCTCGAACTGGGCTGGCGGCAGAATGCGCTCATCGTCCTCCGGGCCATTCCACTCTCCCACGGTTCTGCGGGCCTCGCGGCGCAACGCTACCCACTCCGGTCCGGTCATGATGTCGGCATAGCCGTTGCGGGTCTGGATGCCATAGTAGGAGTTGAGCGTTACTTTGGGCTTACCCGCCACGCCGCTCTTGGTCGTGATCAGGATAACGCCGTTCGCGCCCAAGGAGCCATAGATGGCTGTCGCCGTCGCGTCCTTCAGTACTTCTATCGAGGAGATGTCGTTCGGGTTCACGTCCAGCGGACCGTCATACCGGATGCCGTCCACCAGGATCAGCGGTTGGTTGCTGGCGTTTACGGATCGGTTTCCGCGGATATTGAAGTTCAGGCCAGCACCTGCCTGCCCGCTGGATTTGCTCAGGTCGAGGCCGGGTACCTTCCCTTGCATCACCTCTAAACCGTTGGTTACCGGAATGGCAGTCAGGTCATCGCCTGACACGGAAGCCACAGAGCCGGTCAAATCAGATTTTTTCACGGTGCCATACCCGATCACCACCACTTCTTCCAGCGCCCTGGCGTCAGGCTTTAGTGACACGTTCACAGCGGAGCGCCCGTTTAGGGCGATATCCTGCGGCTCATACCCTATAAAAGAAAAGACCAGTCTGGCATTGGGCGCATTTACCGGCAGAGTATAGGTGCCGTCCATCCCCGTAGCTGTCCCGTTGTTCGTTCCCTTCACCAGCACCGTTACGCCGGGCAGGCCGCTGCCTTTTTCGTCGGTTACTTTTCCGCTTACGGTAGTGCCTTGTGCCCAGGCTGCCGTAGCAGTCATCAACACGAGCAACAGACAGCACAAGTACCGCCCCCTATTTTGTAATGCTTTAGCCATGGATTGTTCCATCGAGATAAATAGTTAGGTTCGTTTACTTTCTTGAAAGCTTTTTTGAAATCTACTTCCGGGTGTTTTCCCGAAGTCGCATGCTGGTCGGTGATGTTAATTAAGGGCTTGCTGCTGCGGAGGGGGGGCTGAGTCATCTTCCAATCTGAGCAATCGATTGCACAATATAATAAAAAAAACGATACTAATTGCTCACTCACCTAAAAACTCCCAGCTATCTTTTCCAGGCAGTATGTTCCTGGCCGTGAAATGCTTCGCTTCTTGCCGCGTTAGCTGCCGTGCCCATGTTACCCTGGCTTTGGGTGCCGCACCAGGCCCTTTTGACCTGTATTCAGCATAGAAGGCTGTTTTCCCGGTTGCAAGCTTGCTCCAGTTGTGCCAACCTTCGGGCCGGATGTGCCGGCCCAGGGTGGTATGGATGAATATCGTTTGCGCAAATGGCCCCCACGGTCGGCCCAAATATACCTGCTGCGCCTGACTGCTGGCTGTGACTGTGCACTGCAAAAAGACAAACCCAAAAGGCTGTGCTTCGGGTGTGGAGGCAGCCGTGATATAGGAGTTTTTCTTGCAGTGGATGGTGCAATCTTCAAACACCGCAGTGGCTGGCCCGAATATAAAATCGGTGGTGCCTTCGATGTAGCACCGGAGGAAATACTGGCGGTCACCGCCCTGGCCGGCGTAAAGGGTGTCTTGATCCCCCAGGATGCGGCAGTCCTGAAAGGCACAGCGGCCGGCGGCTACATGCAAGGCCACGGCTTGCCCGGCATCTCTGCCCGCCGTATTCTCGATCGTCATGTTCTCTGCCCTGAAGCCCTCGCCCTGCACAAGTAGGGTATAAGAGGTGAAGGTGTTGATGTCATCTTTGCCGGCATGGTCATCCCAGGTCAGGATGGTGTTGTCTTTGCTCTCACCCCGGAAAGACAGGTTCGTCTTCCAGGTAGGTATAATGACTTTCTCGCGGTACACCCCGTTCCTGATGTGGATCTCAACACGCTCCTCCGGAAACGCCGGGACCGCATCCACAGCTGCCTGCACAGAGGTATAGTCGCCAGACCCGTCCTGGGCCACTACCAGCAATTTTTGTTGTGCCTGCACAGTGAGCAGGCTAAACAGGAAAAGCGCGACAAGCAGTCCCCTCATATTTTATCGGTCTGGCCCAAAAGGCTGTTCAGGTAAACCTCGATGTTTGTGTAGTGCCTGCTTAGGGTATAGGTAGCCGCATCAGCAGCGCTGCCAGGGTTAAGCCGGTGCGCTTTCTCCCAGGCATCGGGCATCCCGTCTTGGTCGATGTCTTCAGGTGCGGGGGCGGAGTTCAGTTCCGGCCACCCACCCACATCCTCCTGCGAGTCGATAATGCCGTTATTTCCCTTGCCATGCCTGGGGTTGTTTTTCCGCACCTCCTGCACCACGCGTTCATCCACTTGATCGCGCCTATAGCTTGCCCCTGCCTTTGCTAACACCAGCGCATAAGCCTCTTTTGCCGGTTGCTGCTGTATCTCCACTGTATGAAAGGGTGCGGCTACCAAGGCTTCCTCAGGGTGCTCTGTGCTCACCCCCAAGGCGTTATACTGCGTCACTTCGGGGTTCTGCTCCATCACGTTACCGGCCATGTAAAACTGTCCGTAAGGTGCGTAGGGCTCCAGCAACCTGCCCTTTTTAGAGTCGGGAGTGGCAGGGCCTGGCTTGTAGTAGTTGTTCACCAGGTTGTAGCGACCCGCCTCTCCGCCGTACACGTTGTTGCCGCCCCAGTTGTAAATCACGTTGTTCCGAAAGTCCACCAGCTCCTCCGGCGAGTTTTTGGTGGAACTTGACCCGCTGAAACGGGGCATCCGGCTCATGTGGTTTGCGATCAGGTTGTGGTGAAAGGAGGCGCCCGCACCGCCCCAGATGCCGCCATACCCATGCTCGCCCTTGGCGTGCACCGACTGGTTCAAGCTCTCTGAGATGATGCACCACTGCATCGTGAAATTCCTGTTCCGATAGAAAGAAGCACTCTCATCGGTTGCCCAACTGATGGAGCAATGGTCGATGATGATGTTGCTCCGGCCTTTGTTGCCGCTCAGGGCATCGGCCTCCACCCCTTTCGCATCGCCCAAGCGGAAGCGCATGTAGCGCACGATCACGTTGTCTGCCTTGATACTCACCGGGTAGTTCCGGAGACAGATGCCGTCGCCCGGTGCCGACTGCCCGGCAAGGGTCACATCACTGTTGTTGATGTCTAGTGGCGACTCCAGGGCAATGGTGCCGGATACGGCAAACACGATGGTGCGCGCGCCGTGCTTTTGGATTGCGTCGCGCAGGCTACCGGGGCCATCATCGTTTAGGTTCGTGACGATAACCACCTGGCCTCCACGCCCGCCGGTGGTGTACTTGCCAAAGCCCTCCGCCCCCGGAAATGCCAGCCCAGCAGGCGCTTTCGCTGGCTCCGCCTGGGCTGATGCGGCAGAAATGCCGGGCTGTTGTGAGCAGGCCACCGTAGCGAACAGTTGCAGGTACAGGCAAAAGGCGGCAATGGGAGTTTTCATGGGCTTGCGTTTCTGGATTCAATTATTTTTTTGCGTTTTTAGGGCTGCATACCCTCACTTACAGTTTCTGCTTAGCGTTAAAACGCACCTGTACGGGGCTGGCCAGTTCCCAGGCCGTTTTGTCGAGGTACTGCAGGAACTGCGCTTCCGTCTTTATACCCTCTGGCTCCAGTTCCCAGGCGGCCAGAAAGTAATACTCAATGGCGTTGGCTGCCGGCTTAAGCTTTACCACGTGGCTCAGCTCATCGCCAGTCAACTCCAGCAGGTCTTTTGCCCGGAACAGCACTGCTATCCCCAGGTTGTCGCCTTCGCCGTTCAGGCTTTGCTTGCCGTAGGTGGCTATATATCCCCAGGCTTCGCCCGAGCCCTGACTGGTATGGAGTTTCGCGCGTTTGTCTTTGATCAGGCCCGTGCTCAGGTTTTCCGGTAAGCCACCTGTTACGCTTACCTGATGGTGCGTTAGCCGGCTGCCGGCAGGTATGCTCAGCAGCGAATGTACATCCAGTGTCTGCCCGGCTATTTTCCAGCCATAATAAGTTGTGCGGATGGCGGAGTACAGCGCACCGTTCTCGGCAATCACGCTGATCATGCTGTCGGTTTCGGCCACGCGCCTGGCCTGTCCGTCGTGGAACATGGCCAGCGTGCCCACCCCCAGCGACTTCCCTACTTTCAGCACATCCATCCCCCAGTCCTGCTCCTCGTGGTAAGAGTCAAAGCCATCCTGGCCCACCTGCTGCAAGACCATGTCCTTGGTCTTCTTCCCGAATACGTCGGTGCCGTTGCGCCAGTCGAGGTAAAACCGGTAGCCCACCTTGTCCGATTCCCAGCCGGGGCCCTCGTAGCGGATGTAATAGGAATGATCGGTGTGCTCGGAGGGTACCCGCAGCGAGTCCACGTTGGCAAAAGTGCCCCCGATGTATTTCCGGTTCTGAAACTCGCCGCCTACTTTATGCGACAGTTCCGCTTGCGTGCGCTTGGTATAGCTGCGGCTGGCGTTGCCCTGCTCCTTGTAGCGGATCGTGAGGGTGCGCGTGGCTTGCGGTGCCAATTGGTCCAGCACCACTGCAATGCCGTTGTTCTGAGCGGTGTTGGCTACGTACTGGCTCGGGATCTCAGTCTTTCCGTCCAGCACCACAAACGCCTGCGGGTTAAAAGCGGGATGGTGTTTTCTGATCTCCTGACCCGTTATCAAAACCGCCGCGTCCTGGCGGTGCTGCCCGAGCGGGTTAATTACTTTCACTGCAAAAGCCCTCGGAAACTCCTTCTTCAGGTTTTGCGCTGCCAGGCTTCCGGTTTGCAGGAGCACCAGCAACAAGAGGAGGCACATAGCGCCTGTTTTCAATCTCGCAGTTGGTTTCAGCATGTGTTCTTTCGGTTTTGTCATGGTATGGTATAGGTGCCGCCCCCGGCTAAGCCTAACGCTGTTACTTTGTCAGGTAATTGCAAGAGCAATGGGGGTTTGCCGGCAGGTGCTCATTTGCGAAATGCCATACCCTCTATTTCTATTTCAGCTGGTTTTCCGTGATGTCTTTTACAAGGCTGTTGAGGTATACCTCGATGTTATCGTAAGCAGTGCTCAGGTTTCGGCCATTGGCATTGGCTTTCGTCGGGTCCAGCCTCTGCGTCTTTTCCCATTCGTCGGGCATGCCATCATTGTCCGAATCGAGCGGGGCTGCAGTGGAAGCCAGTTCCGGCCAGCCACCCACGTCCTGCTGGCTGTCGATGATGCCTTTCACGCTTCCCCCGGAGCCGGGGGCCGTGAAGCTGCCCTGGCGCACATTCTCCAGCACCCGCAAATCCACCGCGTCCCGCTCAAAGGAAGCACCGGCATATGCCAGCACCCGCTCGTAGGCATCCGTGGCGGTATGGGTGGTCACGTTGTTGTGGATGGGGTGCGGCGCAGTCAGCCTGATTGCGGCCTTGTCAGCCTCCGAAACGGTGCCGTAGCTCCCATGAAACTGGTTGAAAACACCGTACGCCCAGTTATCACTGGTGGCCCTGGCACTGCCTTCCACAAAGTTTCCGTTGATATAAAACTTGCCCCACACATCGTATACCTCCGTACCGCTCACTTTATTTTTGTCTATCGAAAGGATGCGCTCTTTCTTGGTGGTTACCGGACCGGGCTTGTAGTAGCAGTTCACGATGTTCACGTTCATGGCTTCGCCGCCGTACGTGCTGTTGTTGCCCCAGTTGTAGAGCACGTTATTGCGCAGGTCCACCAAATCCGTCAGGGCAAAGGCTTTGCCTGCCTCCTCACCCAGCCGGGGGTTGCGGCTGTCGTGGTGGGCCAGCAGGTTGTGGTGGAAAGAGGCGTTCTTACCGCCCCAGATGCCGCCATACCCGTGTGCCCCTTTCGCGTGTGTGGCATTGCGGAGGCTTTCTGAAATGATGCTCCATTGCAGGGTAAAGTGCTCGTTGGCGTAAAAAGAAACGCACTCGTCTGTCGACCAGCTCATGGAGCAATGGTCCACGATGATGTTTTTGTGAAAACGCCCACCCAGTGCGTCTCCCTCCTGCCCGGCCTCATCGCCCATCCGGAAACGCATGAAACGGATAATCACGTTGTCGGCATTCACGGTGACGGGGTAGTTTTTCAGGGTAATGCCGCCACCAGGGGCTGTTTGGCCCGCGATCGTGACATCGCCCAGGTTGATGTTCAGGTTAGAAGCCAGCGCGATGGTGCCGGCTACCTCGAACACAATCATGCGGGCACCCGCCGTAGCGAGGGCCGCCCTGAGGCTCCCGGCCCCGGCATCGTTCAAATTAGTTACTTTAATGACTTTGCCGCCACGGCCTCCGGTGGCATCTCTGCCAAAGCCCTCCGCCCCCGGGAAAGCAAATGCTGCCTCGTTCACGGGGCCAGGGCCTTCTTCCACCGGCGGCGCCACTTCCGGAGCAGGCTCGCCCTGCGTGTCTTTGCAACCTGCCAGATTGAAGAAAAGCGCTGCGCTTACGAGTAGAACACGGTATCGGAACATCATTCAAGCCATTTTAACGGTAAAAAGAAGCGACCGGACGCTGTGTGCAGCACCCGGTCGCTATCATTAATCCTAGTTATCTCCAGCGTGGGTCTCCGGCGCTGCCCTTGCCGGCGAAGCCAGCGTCTTTAATCCTGAAATCCCCTTTTTTCGGGTTCTGGAAAAGGTCTGCAGAAGTGCCGCCGTATACTGTCAGGTTCGGGATCTCGTTGCCTGTGGCCACATAGTCGGAGGTGACATAGCTGCTGCTCGACTGCACCAATGTAGAACCGCCTACCCGTATGCCTTTCACGCCGCTGTCTTCCCCGATCTTCTTGCCGCTGCCCACAATGTTGTTGCGGAACGAAACGCCACCCGTCACTTCATTCGAACTGTAATCCACTAGGTAGCGGCCCGCTTCCGGTGTCTCGTTAAAGGTGGAGTTCTCGATGAGGATGGTGCTTGCGCTGCTTTTGCTCGTAATCGGGCGCTCGATCTTGTAAAAGGTGCTGTTGCGGAAAACGATGTTATTGACCTTGGCGCCGGAATTGTCCACTGTTAGCACGCCGTAGTTGGCTACGCTGTCGATCACGCTGTTTGAAACAACAAAATTACTCACTGTCGCACCGCTGGTCTTGATGCGTGCAATTCCGCGGAAAATCTCGGCGTGGCTGGACTCAAACTTTATCTTTCCGACGGTAGAGGCTTTGTCGATGTTGAAGACGTATGACCCGCCGTAATCACTTCCCCGCATCGTCACATCTTTGAACACAACAGAGTCCACGGCGCTGCCTTCGGCGATGTTGAAGTTGCTGGTGAAGAATATCGTGGCCCTGGCCGGGTCCAAGGTGTTCTCGCTCATGATGGTTATGGACCTGTCTAGTGCTACCGTGTTGGATATGGTGTAGGTCATGCCCTTTTTCAGGATGATGATGCTCCCCGACTCCACTTGCAGCAGGGTATCCTCCAACACCGACTGGCGGTTGTTAAAGCTTGTCAGGTCGATGATGTTTCCGATGGTAGGCGCGTTGGTTGTGAAGGTGAGGTAACCGGCCACACGCGTACCCCGGAAAATCTCCACGCGGTAAGTGGTGCTCCCCGTCAGGCCGCGCACAAACTTTTGCCTCGCAGCCAAGTCCTCCTCTGCCAGCAAGGTCTCAAGAACTGCGCCAGCCGGTGCGCCAGTGGCATCCAGAGGGGTTAGCACAATTTTGGTAAGGCCAGCGCGCTCGCGCCATTTCAGCAGCACGGCTTTGTCGGTGATGTCGCTGTTGCTGAGCGCCTGAAGCACCTGCTCGCCCCGGATCGTGAAGCCAGAGCTGACAGCCCAGTATTTGGAACCCTCACGCTCACCTAGCGCATTTGCCCTGATCCGGGCAAAGTATTTCTGCCTCACCTCTAATTGGTCGTCTGTGAAAACAATCCCTGCCGTATCTGTCTGTGCCGCTACAACAATGGGTGTCTGGAACAGGGTGTCGGCTGCCACCTCCACGGTGTACGTCACACCGTTGCTACTGCTGGTATACAAAGAGGGGTTCCAGGTCAGCTTCACTTGTGTTTCCCCGCTAACGGTTTTCACAGGACCGGCAGGCGTGAACATGCGCATCGGGTCTAGTTTGTCAGCGTCTTCTTCGCAAGCAAAGGCCAGCGCCCCAAGCAGCACAACCGGCGCCATCTTCCATATATTTCTTATCGCTTTTCTCATGTCGAAATGTTTTTTTGTTCGTGAATCCAGTGATGTCTGTTAGTAGCCGTAATCCTGGGTGAGGTTGTAATTCTGGTTCAGCACGCCGCTGTAAATGGGCAGCAACTCAGACTTGTTCTCCTGAAAGGCCACCGCGAAGCTGTCCAGGTAGGCCTGGTCTACCGAAGCGGCCCAGTTGACCCGGGTATAGCCGGCTGGCGTGGTGGCAGGCGCAGGCGCATACATGGCGCTGGCAACGCCTCCCCCAAAAAAGTTGAAACTCTTTACCTCGGCCGGCACGGTGGTGTTTACCACCGGAACAGGCATTGAGTACACGTATGCCGGCACGTTGGCATAGCGGCCTGTCCTGTTCATCAAGGCTGTCAAGTCAGTTCTGGTTTCTGCAATTGTGGAAGCCAACAGGTTCCAGCGAATCAAATCATACTTGCGGATGCCTTCTCCCCCGAACTCCAGCAAACGCTCCTGCACCAAGGCCTTGAAAAAGCCGTCTTTGTCGGTAGGCGTGGCGCCCATACGGTCTTCGTGGCCAGTAAATGCCCTGCGTCTTACACTCTCGTAAGCAGCAATTGCCTCAACTGTCGGGCCGTTCAGCTCGTTCTCCGCCTCTGCAAACATCAGCAGCACATCTGCGTAGCGCAGCACCGGCCAGTTAATGCCCAGGTTCTGCGCCGTGCCGTTGATGCTAGTCCAGTATTTCCGGAACTTGCCATCGCGCATAAGCGACAGGCGGGTTAGCTCTTTGTTGTCGTCCTTGTTGATCTGGAAAAAGGCCAGTGTAACATCGCGCCGCACATCCCCAATCGAATCGAACGCATAGAAATAGGTGGGTATAGCTTCCAGCTGCCCGTTTGCCTGCCCAAAGGTAGAGCTCTTGTCGATCCGGAGGCCGTTGCTGTAGCCTAGCTTGCTATCCGTCTTGGAGTTTCCGCCGAAGGCGCCTATTTCAAAGATCATTTCATTGGTGCCACCGCCGCTCACACCTGTGTGCAGGTCGCGGAACACCTGCTCGTAGTCTGGGTGCAGGCTATGGCGGCCACTCTGTATGATGTCGCGGGTTTCCTTTAGCGCGATGGCGTAAAACTCCTGGTAGTTGGCTCTGCGCTCTACCTTGCGGCTATCCCGGCGCAGCGCATATCCTCCGCGTGTCAGGGCAATGCGTGCACGCAGGCCTTTCACAGCCGATTTCGTGATGCGGGTGCTCGGGTCGCCAGACTCCGACTTCCAAGGCACCAGTTCCGATGCTTCCGCCAAATCAGCCAGCAAGCGGTCGTAAATCACGTCCTGGTCTGTTTTGGCCAGGTACAGATCCTCCTGGTCTGCAGAGGGTATAAACGGTGCCGGCACATCTCCCCAGTTGCGGATCAGCTCATGGTAAAATAGGGCCCGCAGGGTAAGCGCCTCACCGTGCAGTTTGCGCATGGCCAATTGCTCAGCGGGGGTGCCACTGTTGTACAGGTCAGAGGCCGGGATGTATTTGATGGCGATGTTGGCCCGTTCGATGCCTTCGTACAGTTGCAGGAATGGCCGGTTGAGCTCGGTATTGTCTGGGCTGACGCCAAACCCACTGATGCCGCGGCGGTCGAGCGGGTTGTAGGTACCGCCAATCCTGAAATCATCGGCAGCATTCGGGTATAGCGTAGAGATACGGCTACCGTAGGCGTTGTCGCCCATCAGGCTGTTGTAAATGCCTGTTACAGCCGAATTGGCATACCCCACACTTGTAAAGACGCCCTCCTGTGAGATGGTGGACGGGTTTTCCACGTCCAGGTAATCCTCACACGACGACAAGGCCACCATGCTGCTTAGCGCCAATGGTAAAAACAATGCTTTTATATAGTTCTTATTCATCTTCATCACCTTAATCAATTAAAATGTAACATTTACACCACCCAATACATAGCGGCTGCGCGGATAGGCGGCATAGTCTACGCCCGGCGTCAGTGGGTTGCTTCTTCTGGTGTTGGCCTCAGGGTCGTAACCAGAGTAATTGGTGAAGGTATAAAGGTTGTTTACTGTAGCGTATACCCGGAAGCTAGAGAACACCTTGGTTTTCTCGATCAGGCGCTGCGGCAGGGTATAGCCCAGCGTTACGTTGCTTAGGCGCAGAAAAGAGCCGTCTTCAATCGCGAATGAGTGGAGGAAGTACTGGCCCAGCGGCGGCGCCCAGTAAGCGGCGTCCTGGTTTAGGGCGGCCAGTTGCTCTGGGTTTGTCACCAATTGCCCATTGCCGTCGAACCTTCTCCACCGGTCCTCCATCAGCGACAGCATGTTGTTGTCGCGGTACAGGTACTGAGTGGTGAACTCAATCTTGTTGGCATTGTACACTTTGTTGCCATAAGAGAAGTTCATGTACACGCTCAGATCGAAGCCTTTGTAGGTAAACTGCTGGTTAAAGCCGCCAATGAACTTCGGCTGGGCATTGCCTAGCACAGTTCTGTCGGCGGGGCTGATCATGTCTCCCTCGCCAGCTGACAGCTTCTTGAGTTTAAGGTCGCCAGGCTGCGGGTCCCTGTTGCCCAGGGCCACGTCCTTCGTATTCGGGATACCCTCTTTCAGGGTATAGCTCCAAGTGTTAGAGGCCTCGTTGAAGGTGGTATTGAAGTCATCCACGGTGTAGAATCCATCTGTCACGTAACCGTAGTACTGGCCGATAGGCTGCCCTACCTCCACCAGAAAGTCCTGCAGGTTATTCACCCACCCCGACTCCACCAGGTATGACTGCAGCGGGTTTCCGTCAGAGTCCACCCCCAGGCTTACAATCTTGTTGCGGTTGAAGGCGATGTTGAAGTTGGCGCTCCAGCTAAAATCCTGGTTATCGATGACCACTCCATTTAGCTGTAGCTCTATTCCTTTGTTCTCGGTCTTGCCGATGTTCTGCAACTGGTCTGAATAGCCGCTCGTTTGTGGGATGCGGGCTAGCAGCAACAAGTCGCGGGTGGAGTTTTTGTACACGTCCACCGATCCGCTGATCCGGTTGTTTAAGAGCGAGAAATCAAGCCCCAGGTTGCGAGAAACCGTGGTCTCCCAAGTCAGGTTGGAGTTGGAAAGGCTGGAGGACACAAAGCCCGGTGTGATGGACTCTGAAAACGCATAGCCATAATCCGCGGAGTTGGTGAACATCGTCTTCCAAAGGTCTACGCCGATGCGGTTGTTACCCACTTCGCCTACACTTGCCCGCAGCTTCAGGTCCGAGAGCCAGTCTTGTGAGCCGCGCATAAAGTCTTCGCTGGCGATGTGCCAGGCTAGGGAAGCAGACGGGAAGTAACCCACCCGGTTCTCGGGCGAAAACAAAGAGGAGGCATCGCGGCGCAGGTTTACGACGGCACGGTACTTATCGTTGAAGCTGTAGGAGGCACGGCCAAAGAACGAAAGCAGGCGCTGCTCTTCCTCAAATGTGCGGGGCGCGTCCTGGATCAACCCGGAAGGAGGCGTCGCCTTGTCGATACCCGACCAGGCCTGCTGCGCTGTAATGTCCACAGGCAGGTACTTCGTCACAACCGTGCTCGACTTGTCGTTGCGCTGCCAAATCTCGTGCCCCAATAATGCATCGACGCGGTGATGTTTACCGAAATCCAGCCGGTAGTTCAAGGTGTTGGAGTTGGTAAGCGCCAGCGATTCGCCCGCTCTGATGTCTGTCACAGGCATGCCCGCATTTTGCCGGGCAAGGCTGGTATACGGCCCGCTGAAGTTATAGCGGTCGCGGTTAGAGTTTGTGATACCGAACACGGTCTTGTATGTCAGGTTCTTGATCAGTTCGTAGCTGAACCAGCCATTCACTAGCACATCCGTCCGATAGTCTTCGCGCAGTTCCTGGTTGGCCAACAACACAGGGCTTACCAGGTTGGTCAGGTTAGAGAACTCCGGGTCGAACTCATCCGCGGTGCTCTCCATACCCGGCGCCACGAACGGACGGAAGCGCACCGCGTTCCGCAACCTGTTGTTGCCCTGCGAGCCGGTATTGGAAGTGCCGACGCCATCCACACGCTGGCGGCTATAGCGGGTGTTCAGGCCAACGCGTAATTTGTCAGTGGCTTTGTGGTCAAACTTAAAAGAGGCCAGCGTACGCTGAAAACCGGAGTTAAGCATGATGCCCTCCTCATCGGTGTGGTTCAGGTTGAAGTTAAAGGAGGTTTTCTCAGTGCCTCCCGTTACCCCCAGTACATGCGTCTGGCTGCTGGCATCCCGCCCGAACACCTCTTCCTGCCAGTCGGTGAAAGGCATGTTCCGGTAGATATCCATGTCCTCGTATAAGCCGTAGCGCTGCGTAAAGGCGTTCCTGGTATCTTCATCCGTGTTATAGTTATAGATCTCGTGCTGATACTTCACGTAGTCATAAGGCTTCAGCACATCCAGTTTGTTCACGATGCTGCGGACCCCGGTGAAGCCGTTATAGGTTACTTGCGTGGGCGGCCTTGCCGCCTTTCGTCGTGATCACCACCACGCCATTGGCACCCCGGGCACCGTAAATGGCCGTGGAGGCTGCATCCTTCAACACATCAATGGACTGAATTTCCTGCGGCGAAAGCACTGATAGCGCGTTCTCCATCTGAATACCGTCCACGATATAGAGCGGGGAGTTGTCTTGGGTAATAGAGCCGCCGCCGCGCACGCGTATCTGAATTTCGGCGCCCGGCTGCCCCTCTGAGGTTGTGACCTGCACCCCGGCCAACCTGCCGGCCAGCGCCTCTGCAGCAGTGCTCACCGGCACATCGCGCAGTTGCTTAGCCCCCACCGACGAGACAGAACTAGTCAGCTCGCTTCTTGGCACCGCGGTATAGCCAATAATCACCACCTCTTCCAATGCCTTCGCATCAGGCGCCAGGGTGACATTGACGGTAGCACGCCCATTGATTGGGACATCCTTTGGCTGGTAGCCGATGTACGAAAATACCAGCGTCCCGCTGCCGTCGGGCAGTGTAAGGCGGTAAACCCCGGATCCGTCTGTTGGGGCGGCAGTAGTGGTTCCTTTCAACACTACCGTCACACCGGGCAGGCCCTCCCCCTTTTCATCTACTACCTTACCGGTTACAGCAAAGCCCTGCGCAAGCACCCCTCCTATAGTGGTAAAAACGAGGGCAAGCGCCAGTAAGTACTTTGACTTTTGAAGTAAAACATGTCGCATAGAATCGTATTTAATATGAGATTTATAAATAGGTAAAGTTCGTTCTGTCAGCAGGCTGCAAATAGGCAGCAACGGTTGCTTTCTAAATCTTTAGCCCTCCCGCGTCGCCCTCCAATAGCAGCTATGCATCACATTCACCAAAGGATATTTCTATTGGCTTAAAATGCCCTCTATCCTATCACCCAATGATTAATCACTTACTACAATTAAGATAGTTTAGTGCGCAACCGATTGCATATTATAAATAATTAATGCTTAATGCAATGAAAGGAATTAATTTTTATGTAAAAGTTGTTAAAAACTACTAAATCAGCTTAAAATAGCTGTTTTTAAAAAATGTTAGTACTTACTCATGAAATCCTTATTTTAATATAAAATCTATAGATTTAGACAATAACATTAGTTTTACTCCTAAATATTTGTAATTTGCGCAAACGTTTACACAATCAAGATGTGTAGTGCCTTCAACGTAGTGTACCGCTCCCCATGTATGGTAGTAGTAAGCCATGGGAGCGCGCACTTGTTACAAGGCGAAAAAAGCTGATGCCTCTCCTCAGAAAGCGCAGGAAGCACTTTGAGGTAAGTCGCCAGCACGGCAGGCATAGGCGGCAAGTCTGGCCAAAGGGCACAGGACAGAACAGGGTAGTTCTGAACCAGATGTTCTGTATCTTGCAGTAAGCAGCCCCTGAACAAGGATTACGCGTTAAAAGGCTATTGCGCCAGAAGCATTGGCACAGAGAATCACCTGCGCAGCAGGATGACTCAATTTTAAGTAAACAACATGGAAACCAAGACCAAAGTCACTATTCACGATATCGCACAGAAGCTCAACATCACAGCATCCACTGTGTCGCGCGCCCTCAACGATAACCCACGCATCAGCGACCAGACCAAAAAGGCGGTCCTGAAAGCGGCCAAGCAACTGAATTACCAGCCCAACCATATTGCCGCAGCCCTTCGCAATGGCAAGAGCTTCCTGATCGGCATCATCGTACCCACCGCCGACCGGGCCTTTTTCGCCTCTGTGGTGCGCGGTATAGAGGAAATGGCCAATAACCTGAACTATCGGGTGATCATCAGCCAGTCTTATGACAGCTTCGACAAGGAGGCACAGACCATTGATGCCTTGCTCAGTGCACGGGTGGATGGCATCATCGCCTCGATCGGCAAAAACACAGAGAGCTTCGAACACTACCAGCGCATCCTGGACAAGCACATTCCATTGGTGCTGTTCGACCGCACCACTGACGCCCTAGAGGTGAGCCAGGTGATGATTGACGACCACCTGGGCGCCTATAAGGCCGTGGAGCACCTGATACAGCAGGGCTGCCGCCGGATCGCCCACTTCACCAGCTCCAAGAAAGTCAGCATTTTTAAGGAGCGCCTGCGTGGGTATACCGAAGCCCTGCGCGACCACGGCATCCCTTACGACGAGGAACTGGTGGTGAAAAGCAACCTGCAATTGCAAGACGGCCGGGAAAGCATGGAACAGCTCCTGCGGCTGAAAGACAGACCAGACGCTATCTTCTCGGCCAGCGACTTTGCCGCGATGGGTGCCATGCAGGTGTTGAAGGAGAACAAATTCAAAATCCCGCAGGATGTGGCGCTGGCAGGGTTCAGTAATGACCCGTTCACCTCGTTCACCGACCCCGCACTTACCACGGTGGATCAGTTTAGCATCACGATGGGCAAAAAGACGGCGGAGGTTTTCTTTGAGCAGTTGAAGTCCGACAGCGAGCGGGTAACCCCGCAGAAGATCGTCCTCAAGCCAGAGCTCATCATCCGGGAATCATCGCTCCGGAAAGGCAAATAAGGCATCTAGGACAAGCCGTTGAAAGAGCAGTTGGCCGAAACGATACGCTTGCAGCAGTTCTATACCGCACCAATACAACAAGACAGACATAGCATGAAGCCATTAAACAGAAACACAGCTACTATTTCATCAGCCCAGCGCCCCGTTAAAGTGCTGCAATTTGGCGAAGGGAATTTCCTGCGCGGCTTTGTAGACTGGATAATTGATATTCTGAACGAGAAAACCGCTTTTAATGGCGCTATAGATGTAGTGCAGCCACGGGACAGGGACCGCAAAAAGATTAAGGCGCTACAGCAGCAGGACGGGCTTTTTCATGTGCTATTGAACGGCATCAAGAGTGGCAAACCCACGCAGGAGAGCCGCCTCATCAGCTGTATTGCCAGTGCCATGAACCCTTACGACAATTACGGTGCCTACCTGAAGCGCGGCGAGAACCCAGACCTGCTGTTTGTGTTCTCGAACACAACGGAGGCGGGAATCGCGTTTGAAGCCAGCGACAAAACACTGGAGGAAATAGCGTCGAGCTTTCCCGGAAAGCTGACAGCGCTGCTTTACCACCGCTTCCGTCACTTTAGCGGGGCGCCCGACAAAGGCCTAATCATCATCCCGACCGAGCTGATCGAGCAAAACGGAGACACCCTGAAGCAAATAGTACTACAGTATGCCCATACCTGGAATTTACCGGAGGGGTTTGCTGACTGGATAGAAAAGCACAACGCCTTCTGCAACACCCTGGTGGACCGGATTGTGCCGGGCTTCCCGAAGGAGAACATTAGGGAAGTGCAGCAGAAACTGGGTTTTGAGGATAACCTGGTGGTGACCGCGGAGCCATACCACCTGTTGGTAATCGAAGCGCCCGAGCATGTACGCCAGGCATTTCCGGCGGAGGAGGCAGGCTTGCAGGTGAAGTTTGTACCGGACCTGACGCCATACCGAACCAGCAAGGTACGCATCCTAAACGGTGCGCATACCACCCTGGTGCCGGTGGCCTACCTGCACGGCTTGCGCACCGTGCGCGAGTCTGTGGAAGATGAGCAGACCGGGAAATTTATTAGGGAGGCTATCGAACAGGAAATCATACCCACTCTTGATTTGCCGAAACAGGAGCTACAGCAGTTTGCCAACGATGTGATAGAGCGGTTCCAGAACCCGTTTATCCGGCATGAGTTACTGTCTATTGCCCTCAATGCGGTGTCTAAGTACAAAGTGCGGGTGCTGCCTTCGGTGCTGGCCTACCAGCAACAAACCGGCAAACTCCCCGAACGCCTGCTGCATGCCCTGGCTGCGTTGATCCTGTTTTACCGGGGCGAATGGAACGGCGAGAAAATACCGATACAGGATGCACCCTGGGTGATCGGGAGCATAGAACGGGCCTGGCAAAAGCCCACGCTACAGGAAGTAGCTGCTGCGGTTTTGGCCGACACCGACCTATGGGGGATGGACCTGACCACCGTGCCGGGCCTGGCTGCCCTGGTGGCGGACCAAATGCAGGTGCTGCAGCAGCAGGAAAAAGCGCTTAACCCCCAGCGCTAGAAATACAGGTTTTACATTATCAACCAGTCCCCCTCATGTCATTCATAGGCGATAACTTTCTTTTGCAAACGGCAACGGCACAGCGTTTATACCACGAGCATGCCAAGCATATGCCCATCATCGATTACCACTGCCACCTGTCGGCCGAGGACATAGCCAACGACAGAAGATTTGACAACCTAACCCAGATATGGCTGGAGGGTGACCACTATAAATGGCGCGCCATGCGTACCAAAGGCATACCGGAGCGCTACTGCACCGGCGATGCTGACGATTACGAAAAATTTGAGAAGTGGGCCGAGACGGTGCCTTTTACCATGCGCAACCCGCTTTACCACTGGACGCACCTGGAACTGCAGCGTTATTTCGGCATCAACAAGATACTGAAGCCGGAAACGGCCCGGGAGATCTACAACACCTGCACGGACCTGTTGCAGTCGGAAGGCTACACCGTGCGGGGCCTGCTGCACAAGATGAATGTGGAGGTGATTTGCACCACCGACGACCCGACAGATACCCTGGAACACCACCAGAAAATCAAGGCCGATGATTTCGGTATACAGGTGCTGCCCACGTTCCGGGCCGACAAAGTGCTGGCCATCGACAGGCAGGAGGATTTTTTGAGCTACCTGCAAAAACTGGAAACCGCCGCTGGCGTTTCGATCAGCAGCTTTCAGGGTTTGCTGGACGCGCTGCAGCAACGGCACGACTTCTTTCATGCACAAGGTTGCCGCCTCTCCGACCACGGCCTGAACACCATCTACGCCGCAGATTATACAGACGAGGAGGTACAGCACATATTCCGGAAAGCCCTGCAGCGGGAACCCCTCACGGCTACCGAGGTACTGCAGTTCCAGTCGGCGATGCTGGTGCACCTGGCCCTGCTCGATCACTCTAAAAACTGGACGCAGCAGTTCCACTTGGGCGCGCTCCGCAATAACAACAGCCGGATGATGCGCCAGCTTGGCCCTGACACAGGGTTTGACTCTATCGGGGATTTTGACGTGGCGCAGCCGCTTGCCAGGTTCCTGGACAAGCTCGACAACTCTGACCAGCTGGCCAAAACCATCCTGTACAACCTGAATCCGAGCCAGAACGAGCTGTTTGCCACCATGATCGGCAACTTCAACGACGGCAGCACCCCGGGCAAAGTACAGTTCGGCTCCGGCTGGTGGTTCCTCGACCAAAAAGACGGGATGGAAAAACAGCTGAACGCCTTGTCCAATATGGGCTTGCTGAGCCTCTTTGTAGGTATGCTGACTGACTCCCGAAGCTTCCTGTCTTACCCACGCCACGAATATTTCAGGCGAGTACTGTGCAATTTGATCGGTAACGACGTGGAAAATGGCGAGCTGCCGGAAAGTGAGATGGGCTGGGTGGGGCAGTTGGTGGAGAACATCTGCTATTACAACGCCAAGTCCTACTTCGGCTTTTAAACGCAGTCAAAACATATCGCACGCCACGAAACCCAGCAAGCAATCATGCAGAAACACACTCTCAATACTCAAAGCCTGATAGGCCGCCCAGCCCGACGCAGCCTGTTTTTGCTCTGCGCAGCGCTTCTGCTGTTGTCTGGCGTCTCCTGCCAGAAGGTTACCGGAAAGAAGGAGGTAAAGCTGGCCCACAGTCTGGAAGTTAGCCACCCGGTGCACCTGGCGATGGTCTACATGGCTGACAGGGTGCGGGAGAAGTCCGGCGGTAACCTGACTATTGATATTTACCCGAATTCGCAGTTGGGAAGCGAGCGAGAGTCGGTGGAGCTGCTGCAAATCGGTAGCCTGGGCATGACAAAGGTGTCTGCCGCCACCATGGAGAGTTTCGCTCCCAACTTGAAGGTGCTGAGCCTGCCTTACATTTTCCAGGGGAAGGAGCATTACTACAGCGTGTTGGATGGCAAGATCGGGGCTGACCTGCTGACCGAGGGTGAGCAGTACTGGCTCCGTGGCCTGACGTATTACGATGCCGGTAGCCGCAGCTTTTATACCGCAAACAAACCCATCAGCACCCCAGCAGACTTAAAGGGCCTCAAAATCAGGGTACAGGCCAGCAACACCGCCATCAGCATGGTGAACAGCTTTGGCGGTGCCGCCACGCCAATCTCTACCAGCGAGATTTATACCGCGCTGCAGCAAGGCGTGGTAGACGGTGCGGAGAACAACCCGCCCACTTTTTACCTGTCGCGCCACTACGAGGTAGCCAAACACTACGCCATCAACGAGCATACCATGGTGCCCGATATCCTGCTGATCAGCACGAGGGTATGGGAAGACCTGACACCGCAGCAGCAGCAATGGCTGCAGGAGGCAGCGGACGAGTCGGCGGTGGTGCAGCGCAAGTTATGGCATGAAGCTGAGGAGGAAGCCTTGCGTGAGGTTAAGAAAGCAGGTGTCGAGATAACTTACCCGGACAAAGCCCCCTTCGCCAAGATGGTGGAGCCTTTGTTCGAGAGCTATAAAGGCGAGCCTGAGGTGTATGAGCTGATCCGCAGGATCCGCACGGCCGGCCCCCAAGCAGCAGAAAACAGCAAGAAGTAAGCAAATAAAATCCAGCTTGATATGAAGTTTAAAGAAAGGCTCGACAGTGGCTTGTATTGGTTACTGGTGACACTAATGGCGGTTATGGTGCTGAACGTGCTTTGGCAGGTAGGCTCCCGGTTTATCCTGCGGTCGCCGAGCTCTTTCACCGATGAGCTGGCGCGTTTCCTGCTGATCTGGGTCAGCCTTTTGGGGGCCAGCTACGTGACCGGCAAAAAAATGCACCTGGCCATCGACATCCTACCCTCCAAGCTGGAAGGCAAAAAGCAGCAAAACCTACATGTGCTCATTCATACCCTGGTCGCGCTCTTCGCCTTCTTTGCGATGGTATGGGGCGGCATCAAGTTAGTGTACATCACGCTCACCTTAAACCAAACCTCTGCCGCCCTGAATGTGCCGCTGGGTTATGTATACATGGTGGTGCCGCTGAGCGGACTCATCATCATTTATTACAGCATCATCAACCTGCGGGATAAACCCGCCACGCCGGTGGAGATCGGAGAGGCGATCGGGAAAAAGGCCGCTTAGGCCTACCCTGCCGCTTAGCGCAAACCCACAAGTTATAGTTATACCCTGCCCGGCAGGCCCATACATCAAATCAGGCTTACATGGAATTGATAGAGATACTCGTACTGGTTATCAGCTTTGTTATACTGCTTACCCTGGGTGTGCCGATCGCCTTTTCTATAGGCATATCCGCCCTCCTGACCATGCTGGTGAGCATCGCTCCTGAGCCTGCCTTCACGACGCTGGCCCAACGCATGGCCACGGGCCTGGACAGTTTTGCCTTGCTGGCCATTCCTTTCTTCATCTTAGCGGGCCAGCTCATGAACCGGGGCGGCATTGCCTCGCGCCTCATCGACCTGGCCAAAGGCCTGGTAGGCACGCTCCCCGGCGGCCTGGCTTATGTAAATATCGTGGCCAGCATGCTGTTCGGCGCTATTTCCGGCTCTGCGGTGGCCGCTGCATCCGCCATTGGTGGGATCATGAACCCGCGTATGGTGAAGGAAGGCTATTCCCGCTCTTTCAGCGCGGCGGTTAACATCACATCGGCCACTACGGGCATGATCATACCACCCAGCAACATCCTTATTATTTATTCACTGGCCAGCGGTGGCGTTTCGATTGCAGCATTGTTTGTGGCAGGGTATATCCCGGGCCTTATGCTGGGCTTGTCCCTTATGGTGGTGGCCGGCTTCATTTCCATCAGGAACAAATACCCGGTAGGCGACAGAACCTCGCTAAAGGAAGTCGTTAAGAAATTTTTTGATGCTGTGCCAAGCCTGCTCCTGCTCATCGTGGTGATTGGCGGCATTATCGCGGGCATTTTTACGGCCACCGAAGCTTCTGCCGTTGCGGTGCTCTATACCGTAATCCTGTCCATGGTGGTATACCGCCAGGTAAAGGTTGCGGATTTGCCCGACATCCTGATTCAGACGGTGATGACCACAGCGATTGTGATGTTGCTCATCGGCACTTCGATGGGGATGTCGTGGGTGATGTCTTACGCCAATATTCCGCAGGCTTTCAGCGATGCCCTGCTTTCCATTAGCGATAACAAGATCATTATTCTGATCATTATTAACCTGATTCTGCTCTTTGTCGGGGTATTTATGGACATGACACCCGCCGTGCTCATCTTCACCCCGATCTTTTTGCCGGTAGTCACCAAACTGGGCGTTGATCCGGTGCACTTCGGCATCATCATGGTTTTGAACCTGTGTATCGGGTTGTGCACTCCGCCGGTTGGCTCCGTGCTCTTTGTGGGTTGCGGCGTTGCCGAGATCAGCATCAGCAAAGTGATAAAACCGTTGTTACCACTTTTCCTGGCTATGGTCGTGGCCCTGTTGCTCATTACCTATATCCCTGAGCTCAGCCTGTGGCTACCCCGCGCCTTTGGCCTGTAGCCCGAAACGGACATATGTAAAACAGGAACGCTCAGCGGATTTATACCTGCTGAGCGTTCCTGTTTTATGTAAAGTCTATCGTTCCCAGTCTTGAAGCCCGTGCCTGCCCAACTTGCGTGGCGCTACAGTGGGCTTTGCGGCGTTAGTGCTGGTACTTGGCCTTGATCAGGTCAAGCATTTTCACAAACCGGCCTTTGTCCTCGTTCGTGAGGTATAAACGCCAGAGGCCTTCCACCAGCAGCATCAGGATTTCTGTTTCCAGTTCCGGCTCCGCATAACCCAGTTTCTCAAAGGCACCCACCAACTTCTGCATCACAGAGTTGGAGTAGCGCATGTGGTGTTTCTGCGAAATTTCCTCATCCACGAGCCTGAATTGCATGCGCCAGAAGTTGCGCTCTTCCTCCACCAGTTTCAGCGGCATGTCCAACACGTTCTCGATCAGTTGAACCGGGTCTGCTTCCACAACCAAGCCTTTGCTTCTGTCCGTGATGCGCCTGTACCCCGCCTTAACTACCGCCTCAAGCAAATTCTCTTTGCTGATATAGTGTTTAAAAATAAGTCCCTCTGATACCCCTGCCTCTTTCGCGATCAAGCTTGTGGGCGTAGCCTCATACCCTTTTTCAGCAAATAGGTTTAAAGCAGTTTCTAAAATAATTTCTTTCTTCGTCTTAAGCATCTTAAAAAAAATGGGTTTTAGCCTCTGTTCTGATACCTGCCTGCTCATTATTCCCGTGGCACAGGTTTGAAAGTACTCATCAACGATTTACAACAAGTGTAAACCGGAGGACAAAACACTTCCCTTCTGACATTCCAGATTGTAATGCACAACCAGCTATATGTAACACGACGCTACGTTTAGTTTTGTATGTACAAATAACAGTCCAAAAATACGCACTGTGGTTGGAATGACCATCAAAAAATATTAAATTAACTCAAAGATTTTTTCGAAAAGCTTTCTTAACACACCAGTCGCTTAACATTTCTCTAAGTCAAAAAAGAAATGTACTATACTTTATTATTTAAAGTTCAGTTTTGAGAGGTAAACTGCCTTCGGGTCTAAATGCTGCTATTTTAAGAAAAGCTGCTATTTATTCGGCATGCAGCTAATTATTTCGCAATAAACACCATAAATACACAACATGTTATCAATAATATTGCAGTGTTTTTAAAATTTTCCTATATTAGCTAGCCAATTTATCACCGCAGCATAACGGAACTTTGGGGAAAGGTCCGCTGCCTGGTACACAAGGCTTGCCTGGTGCTGCAGGCAAACGATTGTAGTATGACGGATATGGCTGGTCTTCGCGCTCATGCCATAATGGCAAAGTCCTAAAAGCACTGAAGCGTATTGCCGGTTTAATCATACAAAATCCCTCTTGCGGGGTGGCCTGGCTGTAGGCCTTCCATGTATTAGATTACCTTAGATAGGGAGGCAGCTCATTGAGTAGCAGTCGCCTTATTTTCTTTTTGCAAAAAACTAACCTAATTTTTTAGCCTTGAAAATAGCTGTACTAAAAGAGAGTAAACTATCCGAAAGAAGGGTGGCTCTTACGCCAGATGTCGTGAAGACACTCACCAAAGCTGGTTTTAAATGTGGTATAGAATCCGGGGCCGGTGTGTCTTCTGGTTTCTACGACCACGCCTACGAAGAAGTTGGCGGCATTATTTTTCAGAACAGGGAGCCTTTGCTCCAGGACACCGATGTGCTCCTGAAGGTAAACGCTCCTACCCCGGAAGAGGTGCTGCTGATGCGGGACGGCACCGCGCTGATCTCCTTCCTATATGCTTATACCGTTCCGGAACTTGTGGATGTATGCCTGGACAAAAAGATCAGCGCCTTTGCGATGGATGCCGTGCCCCGTATTTCCAGGGCCCAGAAAATGGATGCGCTCAGCTCTCAGGCAAACCTGGGAGGGTATAAAGCGGTGCTGCTGGGTGCCAATGCCCTGGGTAAGATATTCCCGCTGATGATGACGGCGGCAGGCACCATTACGCCTGCCCGCGTGCTTATTTTTGGTGCCGGTGTGGCCGGATTGCAGGCGGTGGCCACGGCAAAACGCCTGGGCGCGGTGGTTGAGGTAACGGATGTGCGCCCCGAGACAAAGGAGCAGGTAGAATCGTTGGGGGGCCGCTTCCTGGAGGTGCAGGCCGAGGGCGTGAAGACCGAAGGCGGTTATGCCCGCGAGGTTTCTGCCGAATACCTTCAGAAGCAAAAAGAACTCATCACCAAGCATATCGCCGATGCCGACATTGTAATCACCACCGCGCTGGTGATCGGTAAGAAAGCGCCGATGCTGGTAACCGCTGAAATGGTGGAAAGCATGAAACCGGGCTCCGTGGTAGTGGACATGGCCGTGGAATCGGGCGGAAACTGCGCCCTGAGCGAGTTTAACAAAACCGTGGTGAAGCACGGGGTCACCATCATCGGGGAGTCTAACCTGCCTGCCATGGTGCCTGTGAACGCCAGCGAGCTTTACGCCAAAAACATCAGCACGCTGCTCCTGCACCTGGCCACGAGCGAGGGCTTTAAGTGGGAGATGGATGAAGAGGTGACCAAAGGGTCCCTGATCACCCACGGCGGCGAGTTGGTACATCAGTTTACAAAAGAAATTTTAGCGAAAACAGTATGAATGCAGAAAGTCTAATTGTACTTCTTTATGTGCTGGTGCTTGCCAGCTTTGTAGGTTTCGAGCTTATCTCCAAAGTGCCCCCTACCCTGCACACCCCGCTTATGTCGGGCTCCAATGCCATCTCCGGGATCACGATTGTAGGTGCCATTGTGGCAGCCGGACCAGAGGATTGGTCGGTGAGCAAAGGACTGGCCATTGCAGCCCTGCTGCTGGCTACACTCAACGTGGTGGGCGGTTACGTCGTGACCGACCGGATGCTGCAGATGTTCAAGAAGAAAAAGAAATAACCCTTATGGAAAAAGCATTAATCATCAAAATAGCCTATCTCGTTGCCTCCGTTATGTTTATACTGGGCATCAAGATGCTGGGCAAAACCTCTACGGCCCGGCGCGGCAACTTTGTCTCGGCAGTAGCCATGCTCATTGCAGTGCTCGTTACCCTGCTCGACAGCCAGGTACTGAGCTTCACAGAAATTTTCGTGACGATACTCGTCGGCTCTGCCATTGGAACAGTAGTGGCACAGCGCGTCGAGATGACCTCCATGCCAGAAATGGTGGCCATCTTCAACGGATTCGGGGGCGCGGCCTCTGTGTTGGTGGCTACCTCTGAGTACTGGCGCATGGCGCATGCTGCCGGTTACAGCATGGAAGTGGTGGTGGGTGTCACCATCATTATCAGTGTGATCATCGGCTGCGTTACCCTCACAGGCTCGCTGGTGGCTTTCGGAAAGCTAAAAGGTTTGATCAACGGACGCGCCATTGTGTTTGGCGGTCAGCATGCGCTCAACGCCGTGTTGTTTTTGGGTGCTTTGGCCCTGTCGGTACTGGTGGTGTTGCAGCCAAACGTGGAGCTTTGGATGATGGGCGTGCTCATCATCGCCCTTGTGCTGGGCGTACTCACGGTTATCCCGATCGGGGGAGCCGATATGCCGGTGGTGATCTCGCTACTCAACTCATACTCCGGTATTGCGGCGTGCGCCACGGGTTTTGTGCTGAACAACCAGGTGCTCATCATCGCGGGTGCCCTGGTAGGCGCGTCCGGTATCATCCTCACCCAGATTATGTGTAAGGCGATGAACCGCTCGTTGGTGAACGTGCTGCTGGGTGGCTTCGGCCAGACTAGCGCTGCAGGTGCGGCCACAGGCGGCGGCGAGGATATCGTGGTGAAGGAAGTAGGCGTGGAAGAGACAGCAATGCTCTTTGAATCGGCTTCTTCTG
Source organism: Pontibacter sp. CAU 1760 (assembly GCF_054482735.1). Taxonomy (NCBI): domain Bacteria; kingdom Pseudomonadati; phylum Bacteroidota; class Cytophagia; order Cytophagales; family Hymenobacteraceae; genus Pontibacter; species Pontibacter sp. CAU 1760. The sequence goes on along the minus strand of NZ_JBTLRL010000011.1, from coordinate 8,956 downwards.
TCATCATCGTACCGGGTTACGGTATGGCGGTCGCGCAGGCGCAGCATATTATCCGCGAGCTAACCGATATGCTGGAGAAAAGAAACATCTCCGTTAAGTTTGCCATACACCCCGTAGCGGGCCGTATGCCCGGCCACATGAACGTGCTGCTGGCAGAGGCCAACATCCCGTATGACAAGCTGATCGAGATGGACCAGATCAACGACGAGTTTGCCAACACCGACATCGCCCTGATTATTGGCGCGAACGACGTGGTGAACCCTGCCGCACGCACCAACCCTGGCAGCCCGATTTACGGCATGCCTGTGCTGAACGCCGACAAGGCCCGCACCGTGATTGTGTGCAAGCGAGGTATGAGTGCCGGTTATGCCGGTATCGAAAACGAGCTGTTCGGATACCCGAATTGCCTCATGCTGTTCGGGGATGCCAAATCGTCGATGACAAAAGTAGTGAGCGAACTAAAAGAGCTGATGCCAGCTTAAAATCCTCTGAAATTTATAAAGTGTGTAATGCCCTCATGGTTTCGAACTGTGGGGGCATCATGCTTTACAGGGGTATAACGAGTCATCGGCATGCATAATGAAAGGTATGGGCATTACCTTTTGATCTGGAATCAGCCGGTTGTAACCTATGGAGTTATGGCTAAAAAATATTTCTAGATACGATAACCGAAACAGGAAATTTCACAATTAACGCTTTCTCTATATTCAGTTTTAAGAATTAAGAGATACCTTTAATCACTGAAGGTGAAATACTGGGCCGATTTTAGAACACATTAATAGTAGACGTGACCCGATGAGGGGAGCAAAACGCGTGAACCATATAAGTTAAAAAAGCTTGTTGGGTCTATGAATTTTTATGAAATAAGTATTTATGTAGCAATTTATTAGATAAGTGTTAAATTTACAGACACATTATTTGTAAAGCACCCGGATACATCGATTCTACCTCCGTTGCTACTAATTCGCCGGATGCTTCCTTTGCGTTGGAGGAACCGCATCGAATCAGGCTCTCAAAACCATTACTATGTTAAAATACTCTGGCCAAACCCGTGTACTTGTAGCAGTCGACTGCATCATTATTGGCTTTGACGGTGAAACTTACAAACTGTTGCTCATCCAGAGAGGCTTCGCCCCTGAAAAGCGCAAGTGGAGTTTAATGGGAGGTTTTGTGCAGCCTACGGAAAGTTTGGACCAGGCGGCCAGCAGAATTTTGAAAAACCTGACCGGGCTAGATAATGTGTACCTGGAGCAACTGCATACCTTTGGCGCTCCTGACCGCGACCCTGTAGAAAGGACCATCGCCGTTACCTATTTTGCTCTGATAGATATTCAGCAGTATGAGAAGCAACTCAGCAAGGAATACCATGCCGAGTGGTTTAAACTGCAGGAGATGCCCGAACTGATTTTCGACCATAACCAGATGGTGGAGATGGCCAAGAACAGGCTGCGGTACAAGGCTGCCCTGCACCCGATCCTGTTTGAGCTGCTGCCCGAAAAGTTTACGCTTCCGCAGCTGCAAACCTTGTACGAGGGCTTGTATGACACCACGTTCGACAAGCGAAACTTCAACCGCAAACTGCTTTCTACCGGCCTTTTTGTGAAACAACTGGACAAAGACAAGGACAGCTCCAAGAAAGGCGCCTTCTATTATAAGCTTGATCGCAGCAAATACATGGACGACTTTCAGGCTTTCCTGAAGTTTGTGCCCAACCCCGAAAAATTCCTGACAGCATAGGTAAACGCATCTTTCACCATAATATGGGTTTACAATTTTGTTTGTTTTGAAATAAGTGTTAATTTGACACAAACAAAATTGAATCAGCCTGTGAAAGAAATAGCTTATGTAATTGGAGTAGACTATGGTTCAGACTCTGTCCGCTCCGTGCTGGTAAATGCACAAAATGGCGAAGAAGTAGCTTCTTCTGTTTATTATTACCCTAGATGGAAAGAAGGCAAATACTGCGACGCAGGTGCTAACCAGTTTCGGCAGCACCCGCTCGATTATGTGGAGGGGCTGGAGTATACCGTTAAAGCCTGCCTGCAAGAAGCGGGTAGCGAAGTGGCCGCCGCGGTAAAGGGCATCTCTATTGACACGACCGGCTCCACCCCTGTTGCGGTTGACCAGTCCGGTACTCCGCTGGCGCTTCTGCCGGAATTCCAGGAGAACCCGAACGCCATGTTCGTGCTCTGGAAAGACCATACCGCTATTGGCGAGGCTGCCGAAATCAATGCCCACGCCACCCGCTTCGACACCAATTACCTGCAATATGTGGGAGGGATATACTCCTCAGAGTGGTTTTGGGCCAAGCTGCTGCATGTGCTTCGCGCAGACGAGCAGGTACGCAATGCCTGCTACTCGTGGGTAGAGCACTGCGACTGGATCCCGTTCCTGTTAACTGGCGGAGACGATGTGCGGCAAATGAAGCGCAGCGTGTGCGCCGCAGGGCACAAGGCACTTTGGGCCGCTGAATTCGGAGGGCTGCCGCCGGATAGCTTCTTCTCTTCGCTGGATCCTTTGCTGACAGGCTTCACAGCGCGCCTCTTCACCGACACGTATACTTCTGACAAAGCCGCTGGCAACCTGAGCCAGGAATGGGCAACGCGCCTGGGCCTTCCGGTAGGTGTCGTGATTGGCGTGGGTGCCTTTGATGCCCACATGGGAGCCGTAGGGGGCCAGATAGAGCCCTACCACCTGAGCAAGGTAATGGGAACCTCTACCTGCGACATGCTGGTGGCTCCAACCGCTGAGGTTGAGGACAAACTGGTGCGCGGCATCTGCGGACAGGTCCCCGGCTCCGTTATCCCTGGTATGATGGGGCTGGAGGCAGGGCAGTCTGCCTTCGGGGATACCTACGCATGGTTCAAAAACCTTCTGCTCTGGCCGCTGCGCAACCTGCTGGCACAAACCCAAACCGTGTCCCCGGAAGTGGCCGAAGCCTTGTACCAGGAACTGGCGGACAAGATCATACCTGCCTTAACTAAACACGCGGAAAAGCTTCCGCTTTCAGAGAAAGACGCCTTTGCCATCGACTGGTTTAACGGCCGCCGCACGCCGGATGCCAACCAACTGCTGAAAGGAGCCATACTGGGCTTAGGGCTGGGCAGTGATGCGCCGCAGGTGTTCAGGGCTTTGGTTGAGGCTACCTGCTTTGGTGCCAAGAGCATTGTGGACCGCTTTAACGAGCAGGGTGTGCCTGTTAAAGGCCTGATCGGCTTGGGCGGAGTAGCGAAGAAGTCCCCGTTCATCATGCAGATGATGGCCGACGTGATGAACATGCCCATCCGCATCCATAAGTCAGAGCAGACCTGTGCCATCGGGGCCGCCATGTTCGCCGCTACCGCTGCGGGCCTGTATAGTGATGTAACAGAGGCGATGCACGCCATGGGCCAGGGCTTCGACGCAGAGTACTTCCCAGATGCAGGCCGCGCAGCTGTCTATGCCAAGCGCTATGAGCAGTATAAAACCCATGGCGAGGCCATCGAGCAACTCACACAGCCTGTGTCCCCCCAAGTAACCGACATTCAAGAAGAAGTAGTAAGATAAGAAGCCATATGAGCCAGTACCAACACATCAGACAAACTGCCTACGACGCCAACATGCAACTCCCTAAGCTAGGGCTGGTGCTCTTTACCTTTGGAAACGTAAGCGCTGCCGACCGCGACCTGGGGGTCTTCGCCATCAAGCCAAGCGGTGTGCCCTACGAGGAGCTTTCTCCGGAGAAGATGGTTATCGTGGACTTTGACGGAAATACGGTGGAGGGCAGCCTCCGCCCATCTTCCGACACCAAAACCCACGCGGTGCTTTACAAGCACTGGGAGAACATCGGCGGCATCGTCCATACCCATTCTACCTACGCCACGGCCTGGGCACAGGCACAGCGTGACATCCCGATTTACGGCACTACGCACGCCGACCACAACACGGTTGACATTCCCTGCGCGCCCCCCATGAACGATGAAATGATAGAGGGGGACTATGAATATGAGACGGGTTTCCAGATCATGAACTACCTGCAGGACAAGGGTATGAGTTACGAGGAGGTGGAAATGGTGCTGGTGGGGAACCACGCCCCCTTTACCTGGGGGAAAACAGCCGCCAAGGCAGTCTACAACAGCGCCGTGGTTGAGGAGATCGCCCGCATGGCGCACCTGACCGAACAGATCAACCCCAAGGCGCCACGCCTCCAACAGTCACTTATCCGAAAGCACTATGAGCGCAAGCACGGCGCAAACTCTTATTACGGACAATAAAGCTGATTAGGGTTATGGTATAAAAATCGTTATCCGACGCGTTTATTTCGCTATTTGGAGGGCGATTATTAAAATAATTGAATATTTTCACATATCTTAAAAAAATTTAAACATTTAAACCCTAAAGCTATCTTTACATGACAGCCGGATTCTCAACACTAGACTATGTAGTCTTTATCCTGTACGCCGTCATCATCTTATTCATGGGCCTTTATGTTTCCCGGAACAAGCATGGTGTGGAGAAAACGTCGGAGGAGTACTTTCTTGCCGACAAATCACTTACCTGGTGGGCTGTAGGAGCCTCGCTCATCGCCGCCAACATTTCCGCTGAGCACTTTATCGGTACCTCAGGTTCTGGCTTTGCCATCGGATTGGCTATTTCCGCTTACGAATGGATGGCTGCCATCGCCCTGATTATCGTGGCTAAATTCTTCCTGCCCGTGTTCATCGACAAGGGCATCTATACCATGCCGCAGTTCCTGAACCAGCGCTTTAACCGTGGTGTAAGTACCGCGTTTGCTGTTTTCTGGCTGTTGGTATACGTTTTCGTGAACCTGACCTCTGTAAGTTACCTGGGTGCCTTGGCCATGGAGAACATCATGGGCATTCCGCTGCAGTACGGCATTATTGGCCTATTGGCTTTCTCCGCGATTTACTCTATCTACGGTGGTCTGGAGGCAGTAGCCTGGACGGACGTAGTGCAGGTGATCTTCCTGGTAGGCGGTGGTCTGGTAACCACTTACCTGGCGCTGGATGCCGTAGGTGCCGGCGAGGGCGTGATAGCGGGTCTTGGCAACCTGTACGTGAGAGCGCGTGAGCACTTCACGATGGTTATACCGGAGGGCCGTATCTATGTGCCGGATGGCAATGGCGGCACCCGTGACGCATTTATCGACTTACCGGGTATCGCCGTAATCGCTGGTGCGATGTGGGCCACTAACCTGGGCTACTGGGGCTTTAACCAGTACATCATCCAGAAAGGTCTGGCCGCAAAGAGCATCAACGAGGCAAAGCGCGGTTTGCTGTTTGCCGGTTACCTGAAAATCTTAATGCCTTTGATCGTAGTTATACCTGGTATCGCGGCATACGTACTTTTGAACGCGCACACGCCGGAGGAACTGGCCAATATCCTGGGCAAGTCTGTTGCTGAGATGGGCGCCATCGAAAAATCCGACCAGGCTTACCCATGGCTGCTGAAGAACTTTGTGCCGGCAGGCGTTAGAGGTCTTGCCTTTGCTGCCCTGGCCGCGGCTATTGTTTCTTCGCTGGCCTCGATGGTAAACAGTACCTCCACTATCTTTACCATGGATATTTACAGCCCATACTTCAAGCCGAATGCTTCTGGCCGCGAGTTGGTAACCGTGGGTCGTATTGTGGCGGTTGTGGCTCTGGCCATTGCCGCGTTGGTAGCGCCGCAGCTTAGCTCGCTCGACCAGGTGTTCCAGTACATCCAGGAATACACCGGTTACATTTACCCAGGTGTGGTAGCTGTGTTCGGTATGGGCTTGTTCTGGAGACAGATCACTGCCAATGCCGCACTCTGGACAGCCATCGCCACGATCCCGGCAGGTATCCTCTTCAAAATCATCAGCCCGGACATGCCCTTCCTGTTGCGTATGGGTTACGTGTTCATCATCCTGTGCGTGATCGCCTCGGTGATCAGCTTTATGGAGAAAGGTAAGAAAGTAACCGTGCAGCTTCCGTCTGAGAGCAGACAGCGTAAAATTGCAGGCTTCTCTTATGTCTTCTTTGTACTGGGAGCGATTGTGTTGATTGCGGCTATCATCTACACGCCGGAGTTCAGCTACTATGGTATAGAGTCCCTGTTCTTCCTGTCAGCGTTCCTACTGATGATCGGAGTGATACTTTATACCAACGCGAAGATGCCGCTTTCTGATCCGAAAGCCATTATCTCGGATCCGGTGCTATTCAATACCGGTACGCCGTTTAACATCGGCGCTGTGGGTATCGTGGTGATCATTGCATTGATTTACTACTTCCTGTGGTATTAAAATTTAAAAAGCGTTGCGGCCTTACCGGGCTGCAACGCTTTTTTTTATCAGGTTTTATTATTGTCAATATAACACTTTATATATATGATAGCGTTAAATAAATACGAGATCTGGTTTGTGACAGGTAGCCAGCACCTTTACGGAGAGGAAACATTACGCCAGGTGGCGGAGCACTCGCAGCAAATTGCTGCTGGATTAGACGGCGCCGGGCAGGTTCCTGTGTCTGTCGTGTTCAAGCCTGTCGTGAAAACAACGGAGGAGATTTATCGCATCTGCCAAGATGCTAACGTGGCAACGAACTGCGTGGGCGTGGTGGCCTGGATGCACACCTTCTCGCCTGCCAAAATGTGGATTGGTGGCCTGAAGATCCTCAAAAAACCCTTGCTGCACCTGCACACACAGTTTAACCGAGATATTCCGTGGGAGTCTATCGACATGGACTTCATGAACCTGAACCAAAGCGCCCACGGCGACCGTGAGTTTGGCTTTATCGTGTCGCGGCTGCGCATGAACCGCAAAGTAGTGGTAGGCCATTGGCAGGATGAGGCAGTACTGGAGCAGGTTGGCGCCTGGGCCCGCGTGGCCTGTGGCTGGCAGGATTGGCAGGGAGCGAAGTTTGCCCGCATCGGCGATAACATGCGCTACGTTGCCGTTACGGAAGGCGACAAGGTAGAGGCCGAGATGAAGTTCGGTTACTCGGTAAATACCTACGGCGTTGGCGATGTTGTGAACATCATCAACCAGATCAGCGACAGGGAGGTGGATGCCCTGACCAATGAGTATGAGGAACGCTATGCGGTGGTAGAGGCACTGCGCAAAGGCGGTGCCCAGTACAGCTCGCTTCGTGAGGCCGCCAAAATCGAGATCGGCTTGCGCACGTTCCTAGAAGACGGAAACTTCAAAGGCTTTACCGATACGTTTGAAGACCTGCACGGCATGGCTCAACTGCCAGGCATTGCGGCACAGCGCCTGATGGCGCAGGGCTACGGCTTTGCCGGGGAGGGCGACTGGAAAACAGCGGCCTTGGTGCGCGCCATGAAAGTGATGGGCAGCGGCCTGGAGGGAGGCAACGCCTTTATGGAAGATTATACCTACCACTTCGACCCAAACAACCCGCTGGTACTGGGGTCGCACATGCTGGAGATAGACGAGTCGATTGCAAACGGCAAGCCTTCCTGCGAGGTGCACCCACTGGGTATAGGCGGCAAGGCCGACCCCGTTCGACTGGTGTTCAACGTGGCCGGAGGCTCCGCCCTCAACGCCTCGATCGTAGACATGGGCAACCGTTTCAGGCTGTTGGTAAACGAGGTAGAGGCCGTGGAGCCGCAGCATGACCTGCCGAACCTGCCGGTGGCGCGCGTGCTTTGGAGACCACTCCCGGACATGCAGACGGGTTGTGCCGCCTGGATACTGGCCGGAGGTGCACACCATACCTGCTACAGCCAGAACCTGAGCGCAGACCAGCTACATAACTTCGCGGATATGGCCGGTATAGAGTGCGTGGTGATCGATAAAGACACCAGACTTCGCCAGCTCGAAAATGAGTTGCGCTGGAGCGAGGTATACTACCAGATCAACAAAACGTTCTAAGGCATACACACCTAAAACTTAGGAAAAACAGCAGAAGCGGGCCCGAAAGTCCGCTTCTGCTGTTTTTATGCTTTACTGTTTAAGCGTTATTCCTGCTGGTCCTGGAAAAAGTTCGTGATGTACGGATCGGTATAGTCAGCGATGTAAGCGATCACGTTGTCATACGGCGCGAAATCCTCCTTTGGGTGCGCCGTCGTGATAACAATGCAGCGCATCCCGGCGTTTTGGGCTGCCTCCACCCCTTTCGGAGCGTCTTCCAACACAATACAGTCGGCGGGGTCAGCGTGGAGCTTCTGGGCCGCTTTCAAAAATGTTTCCGGGTCTGGCTTGCTGTTCTCCACATCATCAGCGCTCACCAGTGCGTCAAAATAAGACCGGATGTCCAGGTTATCCACCACGAAATCGATGTTATCCATGATCGCTGCCGAGGCGATGGCCATTTTCACCTGATGCTCAGCGGCGGCTTTCAGGAATCCATCCAGCCCATTGATCAGTTTCAGGTGCGGCTTGTAAGCTTTCTGGTAATACTGCTCTTTCTTAAGTGAGGCGCGGTGTACTTCGTCCCCCGAAAAGTGGTCTTCGCCGAAGATGCGGGCCAGCACTTCGCTGTTCTTGCCATACATTTCTTTCCGCACGTCATCCCAACTCATGTCGGCCCCCAAATCGTTGGTTAGTATCTCATGCCAAGCCTGGGCATGGAATTCCATATCGTCTATAACAGTCCCGTTCAGGTCGAAGAGGAGTGCGGTTGTTTTATCACGCTTCATATTAGTTGGATTACATAAGCCCACGCTACTACGGCAGGCTTTGAGGTGGCACGGCCTAGGTGAAGCCGTGTGTTACTTTATACTGATGCTTAAACACCGATCAGGCCGAATAGTTTTTGCGAAACAGGTTTTAGCGCATGCAACGCAAGTGCGCCAGAAAAACCTGGAGGCGCATGTACCCTGCCAGGAGTCACTTCATTCCCTGCCCTATAGCTAATCTTGTAGGGAAAAACCTTTGTCATTTTGCAGTTTCTCAAAGATTTTATAACCTTCTATCATATAATGTAGCTTGACGAGCGCTTCCCCCATGAGCTTTACTCCCGGCATGGGCTGT